>NZ_RCVJ01000116.1 GCF_003667505.1 Micromonospora sp. BL4 | reverse complement strand
GTTCCTCCCCCCGGCCACCTCGGCCGGTCGTTCCTCCACGCCGGCCCGGCCGCGCCGGCTCACCAACGCGGGGCCCATCCGTCACGGTCCGGGTCACCGCCCAGTGCCGCGATGCCGAGCCAGTCGGCGCAGACGTCCGACGTGGCCGGGTGCAGCGAGCCGCAGCGGGCGTCCCGGTAGAGCCGCTCCAACGGATGGCCGCGCCGGGTCGCCGAGGTGCCCGCCGCCTCCAGCATCGACGCCGCCACCTCGGCGGCCGTGGTGCCGGCGAGCAGCTTCGCCCGCCACACCCAGCGGTTGGTCTCCGCGTCACCGGGCGCCTCGTCCACCCGGCGGGCCGCCTCGGCCACCACCAGCTGGGCCGCGGCCGTGGCCGCGTCCGCCCGCCCCAGCCGGGCGCGCACCGCCGGCAGGCCGGCCAGGTTGCGGGCGTTGAGGTGCTCGGCCGCCGCGTCGATCGAGGCGCGGGCCACCCCCACGTAGACCGCCGCGTAGCTGGCCACCAACCAGTGCGGCATCAGCTGCGCGACCACCAGGGCCAACCCCTCCACCCCGCCCAGCAGCCGGTCGGCCGGCACGGTGACGTCCAGGTGCAGGTCATGCGAGGAGGTGGCACGCATGCCGAGCGCGTCCCAGGTCGGCTCGACGGTCAACCCGTCACCGGCCGGCACCAGGAACTGGGAGACCACCGACTGGTCGGCGGTGCTGCGGGCGGCCACCAGGTAACCGTCGGCGTGCCCGGCGCCGGAGCAGAACGTCTTGCTCCCCTTGAGGTGCCAGCCCGCGTCGGTCGCCTCGTAGACCGTGCTCAACTGGGAGAGCCGGGCGCCGGCGCCGCGCTCACTCATCGCCACCGCGTACCAGGAGCCCTGCGCCGCGGCGGTGAGCAGCCGGTCCCGAGCGGCCAGCGCCTCGTCCGGCACGCCCAGCGCCTCGGCCAACTCCTCGGTGACCGCGCCCAACGCGCCGGTCACCGAGGCGTGCATGTTGAACACCAGGGCGGTCGCGCCGTTGCCTCGGGCAAGTTCGGTTGCCACCGCGGCGTACTCGGCGAAGCTGGCCCCCAGGCCACCCAGCGACCGGGGCACCATCAACCCGAACAGGCCGGCCTCCCGCAGGTCACGGAAGTCCTCGACCGGAAAGGAGCCGTCCCGGTCATGCTCCGCCGCCCGCGCGGCGAACCGCGGCGCCAACCGGCGGGCCGCCTCCAGCGCGTGCACCGTCATATTGCCCCCTTCTCGGCGTCCCTTACCCCCGCCACGGCCGGACTATCCGTTTCGGACTCCCCGGCCCTGGTACAACACAGCGGTCGACCGGGTCGGCACGATGCGCGGCGCACGGCCGGCGGGCGCCGCGCCGGGCGTCCGGGCCGCGCGGGCCCGTCGCAACAGCCAGGTGACCAGGCCACCGACCTGCGGTCGGATGCCACGCAGGCGCAACTCGACGCCGTGCCGGGAGCACTCGGCCACCAACTCCCGGGCGTCCACGAACAACCGTGGATCGTGAATGCCACGCGGCACGGTCGGCAGTCGCTCGGCGATCCGCACCGCGACCAGCCGGGCCAGCGCGGTGTCGTTCAGGGTGTCCAGCACCAGCAGGCCGCCCGGACGCAGCAGCCGGCACGCCTCCGCCACCGCGCGCGGCCACGCCGGCACATGTTCCAGCAGCTCACCCGCTGAAACCACGTCGGCACAGCCGTCGGGCAGCGGGACCGCGGTGGCATCACCCTGGATGACGCGTACCCCGTGCCCGGCGGCCTGGACCAGCGCCGAGCGGGTCAGGTCGACCCCGACGTGCCGGTATCCCTTTCCGGCCAGGTGCGGCGCGAGCAGCCCGGCGCCGCAGCCCAGGTCGACCAGGAGCGCGTCGGGGCGGGAAGCCGGCGGCACCAGCGCCGCGCGGGCCTCGGCGAGCCAGTGCAGCATCGCGAACGCGCCATCCGGCCGCCACCACTCGTCGGCCAGATCGTCGTACTGGCGCGGATCGTTGCGCGGCAGCACCCGGGGGCCGGTGGACGCCGCGGCCGCAGCCACGTCTCGCATGGTTCCGAGCGTGGCACGACTGCTCGGTAACGACCAGACTTCCCTTATGTCGTCGAGGGTGTTAGGGCTGGTCAGGGCGAGCCATCCGGAACCGGCCGCAGCGGTGACCACAGTGGCGGGTCTGCTGGCCTGGGGAGTGGGGCACCGGCCAGCCGGAGTCGCGTCCGTGGTGCTCGCGGTGCTGGCCAGCCAACTCGCCGTGGGCTGGACCAACGACGCGCTGGACGCGGAGCGGGATGCCACGGTGGGGCGTACCGACAAGCCGGTCGCCGCCGGCGCGGTCGGCCGGCGCACCACGGCCTGGGCCGCGGCGGCGGCCGCGGTGGCCTGCCCGCTGCTGGCGCTCACCACGAACCCCACGGCGGCGTTCTGGCTGACCGTCGCCCTGGTCTCCGCACTGCTCTACGACTGGCCGCTCAAGGCCACCGTGTTCTCGGTGCTGCCGTACGCGATCTCCTTCGGTGCGCTACCCGCCTTCGTGGTGTTGGGGCTGCCCGGCGAGCCGACCCCGCCGGCCTGGCTGCTGACGGCGGCCGCCTGCCTGGGCGCCGGGGCGCACTTCGCCAACGTCCTGCCCGACCTCGCCGACGACGCCCGCACCGGCGTGCGGGGCCTGCCGCACCGGCTGGGCGCGGCCGGCAGCCGGGCCGCCGCGGCCGGGTTGCTCCTCGCGGCGACCGCGGCCCTGGTCCTCGGGCCGCCCGGGCCGCCGTCGGCCATCGGGTTGACGGCGGTCGGCGCGGCCGCCGCCGTGCCGGCGCTGAGCTGGTACGCCGGGCGCTCGGCGGTCCGGGCCGGCCGGCGACCGGTGGCCGCCTTCCGGGCGGTGATGCTGGTGGCCCTCATCGACGTGGTCCTGCTGGTGGCGAGCGGTCGGGTGGTGTGACCGGCACCCGGGAAGGTGGCATTGCCCGGGTCCGCGTGCGGGCCTCGATCAGCTCCAACTACCCTGGAGCGCGGTCTGCGCGGGTATGGCCACCGTGCCCGGCGTGCGGCCGGTTGCGGATCGTGACGAGGAGGACCGACGTGACGCGCTCGATCAGGGGATCCCGGCGGGCGGCCCTGCTGCTGTCCGGGATTGCGACGGCGACCAGCCTGCTGGCGTCCGGGTGCGGCACCGGCCAGATCGCCGAGACCGCCAACAAGGAGCCGTCGGTCCAGGGCGTCAACCTCACGGCTGGAAACGGCGCCTTCGCGGTGCGCGGCCTGCTGGTCGACTTCCCGGGCACCGAGGGCTACCGAGCGGGGCAGGACGCGGCGCTCAACGCCGTGATCTACAACGACTCGAAGGACACGGTGACGGTCACCGTCACCACCGAGAGCGCCCGCGAGGTGGTGATCACCGGCGGCTCGGCGAGCCCGTCGGCGTCCGCCTCGGAGTCGGCCTCCGCCAGCCCGTCCGCCTCCGAGTCCGGCTCGGCCAGCCCGTCGGCGACCCCGTCCGAGACCGGTTCGTCCTCGGCCACCCCGTCCGCCCCGGAGTCGGCGCGGGCGTCGGGCTCGGCCAGCCCCTCCGCTCCGGGCCAGCCCGCCCGGATCGAGCTGGCTCCGCTGAGCTACCTCCAGCTCAACTCCGAGGCCACCCAGCAGCTCCGGCTGATCGGCCTGACCGAGGAGCTGCGCTCCGGGCAGAACGTCTTCGTGACCTTCGACTTCGGCAACGGCAACACGGTCACCGGCCCCGCGCCGATCGCGGTGCCGCTCACCCCGGCTGCTCCCCCGTCGCCGATCATCGAGCGCGAGGGCGGCTACGAGGGTGACGAGGGCGGCACGACCCACGGCTGACCCGACCCGACATCGACAAACACCCCGGCGTGGTGCCCACCACGCCGGGGTGTTTTCGTCGTACGCGGGGGCTAGCGTCCTGATGTGACCACTCCCCGATCGACCTCTCCGCGCGGCGGCACGGCCGGCGGCGCCCGTGGTCGGGCCACCGCCCGAGAGCCACGTCCGGCCTACGAGTGCGACGCCTGCGGTCACCAGCCGCCCAAGTGGGTGGGGCGCTGCCCGGAGTGCGGCGAGTGGGGCTCGGTGGTCGAGTCCACGGTGACCGGGCCGACCGTCTCCGGTCGGGTGGTCAGCTCCCGGATGCCGGCGGAGCCCGCCCGGCCGATCGCCACCATCAGCGCCGCGCCGGCCCGCGCCCGGCCCACCGGCGTGAGCGAGCTCGACCGGGTGCTCGGCGGCGGCCTGGTCCCGGGCGCGGTGGTGCTGCTCGCCGGCGAGCCCGGCGTGGGCAAGTCCACCCTGCTGCTGGACGTGGCACAGCAGTGGGCCGTCGGCGCCGGCAGTCCCTCGCTGGTGGTCAGCGGAGAAGAGTCGGTCAGCCAGGTCCGGCTCCGCGCCGAGCGGATGGGCACCCTGCACGACCAGCTCTACCTCGCGGCGGAGAGCGACCTGGCGGCGGTGCTCGGGCACCTCGACGCGGTCAAGCCGGGCCTGCTGGTGCTCGACTCGGTGCAGACCATCTCGACCACCGGCACCGAGGGGGTGCCCGGTGGGGTGACCCAGGTCCGGGCGGTCACGGCGGCGCTGGTCTCGGTCGCCAAGGAACGGGGCATCGCCACGGTGCTGGTGGGGCACGTCACCAAGGACGGCCAGGTGGCCGGGCCCCGGGTGCTGGAGCACCTGGTCGACGTGGTGCTGCACTTCGAGGGCGACAAGCACTCCTCGCTGCGGCTCGTGCGCGGCGTCAAGAACCGGTTCGGTGCGGCCGACGAGGTCGGCTGCTTCGAGATGCACGAGGGCGGCATCAGCAGCCTGGCCGACCCGTCCGGGCTGTTCCTGACCCGCTACTCCGAGCCGGTGCCGGGCACCTGCGTGACGGTGGCGATGGAGGGGCGCCGGGCGCTGGTCACCGAGGTGCAGGCGCTGATCGGAGCGACGGTCGCCGGCTCTCCCCGGCGTACCGTCTCCGGCCTCGACTCGGCCCGGCTGGCAATGGTGCTCGCGGTGCTGCAACGCCGCACCGAGCGGCTCACCCTGCACGACCGGGAGGTCTTCGCCGCCACCGTGGGCGGCATTCGCGTGGTGGAGCCGGCCGCCGACCTGGCGGTCGCGCTGGCGGTTGCCTCCGGCGGGCTCAACCTGGCCATCGCGCCGCACCTGGTGGCGATCGGCGAGGTGGGGCTGACCGGCGAGGTGCGCCGGGTCGGGGCGGTGCCCCGCCGGCTGGCCGAGGCGGCCCGGCTGGGGTTCAAGGTTGCCCTGGTTCCGCCCGGCTGCGGCCCGGCCAGCACCGGCGCCGGTCCCGAGCAGATGCAGGTGACCGAGGTCACAGACGTACGCTCGGCCCTGCACCATGCGGCCCGCGCGTCCGCCGAGTGACCCACCGTGGCGACGGGGACGGCGATACCGGACAGCATGCCGCAAGCGGGAAACGGCTGAAGGGGCGGCATCGTGACACATCACAGTAACCACGACAGCACCCACCGCACGGCAGTCCGTAGACTGTGCCCGTGCCGATCGACCGCGATACCACCAAGCCTGCCGGCGCGCCGCCTCACGCCCGCACCGGCGGCGTGGGCTCGCCCGCCCGCCCGATCAGCGTGAACGTGACCGCGGGAGCCGCCGGGAGCGCCGGCGACCCGCTGCGGGCGAACCTCGCCCTGATGGCGCCCGGCACCGCGCTGCGGGACGGGTTGGAGCGCATTTTGCGTGGCCGCACCGGCGCGCTCATCGTGCTCGGCTACGACAAGGTCGTCGAGGGCCTGTGCACCGGCGGCTTCCCCCTGGACGTGGAGTTCTCCGCGACGCGGGTGCGGGAGCTCTGCAAGATGGACGGCGCCGTCGTGCTCTCCAGCGACGGCACCCGGATCGTCCGGGCGGCGGTGCACCTGATGCCCGACCCGTCCATCCCGACGGAGGAGTCCGGCACCCGGCACCGCACGGCCGAGCGGGTGGCCCGGCAGACCGGCTACCCGGTCATCTCGGTCAGCCAGTCGATGCGGATCATCAGCCTCTACGTCAACGGTCAGCGGCACGTGCTCGACGACTCGGCGGCCATCCTCTCCAGGGCCAACCAGGCGCTGGCCACCCTGGAGCGCTACAAGCTCCGGCTGGACGAGGTCTCCGGGACGCTCTCCGCTCTGGAGATCGAGGATCTGGTCACCGTGCGGGACGCGGTGGCGGTGGTGCAGCGGCTGGAGATGGTCCGTCGGATCGCCGACGAGATCGCCGGCTACGTGGTCGAGCTGGGCACCGACGGCCGCCTCCTCGCCCTCCAGCTCGACGAGCTGATGGCCGGCGTGGACGCCGACCGGACGCTGGTCATCCGGGACTACCTGCCGGTCGGCCGCAAGTCCCGCACTCTGGACGAGGCGCTGGTCGAGCTGGACCTGCTCGGTGCCACCGAGCTGATCGACCTGGTGTCGGTGGCCAAGGCGATCGGTTACCCGGCCGCAACGGACGCGCTGGACGCGGCGGTCAGCCCTCGGGGCTTCCGACTGCTGGCCAAGGTGCCCCGGCTGCCGGTGCCGGTGGTCGACCGGCTGGTGGTGCACTTCGGCAGCCTCCAGCGGCTGCTGGGCGCCACCGTGGAGGACCTGCAGGCCGTCGAGGGGGTCGGCGACGCCCGGGCCCGCGGCGTCCGCGAAGGGTTGTCCCGGCTCGCCGAGGCGTCCATCCTGGAGCGGTACGTCTGACCCGGCTCAGCCGGTGACGGTGAGCTTCACCGGCGCGCTGAGCTTGGTGCCGACCCGGGCGAACACCTGGTACGTCCCGACCGGGGGGAAGGGGCCGGCGGCCAGCCCACTGCCGTCGCAGCGGCTGCTGTCCCGCCCGTTCCAGCCCACCTCGTAGGCACGCTCGAAGTTCGGGGTGAACGACTGCGGGTCCGACCCCTGGACCTTGCCGCAGGTGTCTGACGACCACACCTTCTCGGCCCCGGACTTGATGAAGATCTCCTGGAGGTCGGCGCCGACGTTCCGGCTGCACGTCCGGTCCGAGGTGTTCTTGATCTTGAGCTGCAGGTCGACCACCGCGCCGCGTTGAACCGAGGTCGGCCGTGCCACCGAGGTCACGCTGATCTCCGCGTCGGTGCAGGTGCCGTCGTCCACCGACCCGGCGGCCGAGCCCGGCGGCGGGTCGTTGCTGGTGGTCTCCGGGCTCGGACTCCCGGTGTCAGGATCCTCGGACGCCGGCGGAGCGCCGGTCTGCGGGGTCAACACCGGCCCGCCGGCACCCGGGCTCGCGGCGGACGTCGGAGCCGATGTCGGCGTCGCCCCCGCCTGCGGTCGACCGTCGGAGCGACCCGAGCCGGTGCAGGAGTAGAGCAGGACAATCAGGAAGAGAAGCCCCGCTCCGAGTACGACGACGCGACGCCGCCAGTACACGGCGGGTGGCAGGGGGCCGACCGTCAGACGCATGATGCCTCCCACCGTAGCCGCGCCGCAGCCCCAGCCCGGCGCGACGCGCCGGAGCGCCGCCCACACGACCCACAGACCGTCCACTGAGGAGGATTGGAGCGATCGTCCGGCGCACCGTCACAGGTAGACCTTGCGCTGATAGACGGCGTGTGCGCCAGCCACCCGGTCGAGGAAGAGCAACCCGGCGCAGTGGTCGATCTCGTGCTGCAACGCCCGCGCCTCGAAGCCGTCAGTCACCAGGCGGACCGGCTCCCCGCTCCCCGGCAGGTCGCCCTCCACCACCAACCGGCTGGCCCGCTTCACGTCCCCGGTCAGGTCCGGCACCGACATGCACCCCTCCCGGCCCGGTTTCCACCGGGTCGCCTCGACCACCCGGGCGTTGCAGAGCACGAAGGTGCCGTGCACGGTGACCGCCTTCGGATGCCCGGTCACGTCGACGGCGAACACCCGGGCGGCCACCCCGATCTGCGGCGCGGCCAGACCGACGCAACCCGGCGACACCCGCATCGTGGCGACCAGGTCGGCGGCCAGCCGGACGATCTCCGTCGCAGCCGGATCGACCTCGCCGCCGGCCCGGCTCAACACCGGGTGCGGGGCAGACACCACCGCACGCACCTCACCCCGCACGCCCAGCGACTCCGGCGTCCACCCGCCCAGCCCCACGTACGTCCCGACGCTCCGGCCGGTGTCCGGGCCGCTCCCCTCGCCGGTCACAACAGGTCCGGATCCGCCGGCCGGAGGGTCACCTCGACACCCAGCTCCGCGGCCGCCCGGTGCAACCGGTCGGTCAGCGCGTCGGCGACGCCGGCCGGCAACTCCACCTCAGCCAGCACCACGTAGAGCGAGCCGGCCAACCGCGTACTCAGGTCGGTGACGTTCCCGCCGGCGTCCACCAGCACCCGGGTCATCGCCGCGACGATGCCCATCCGGTCCGACCCGTGCACCGCCAGCACGTACGGCTCGCCCACCGGGGCCACCTCGCCGTCCGGGGTGACCGCGCGTACCGTCGCCAGAAGCTGGCCCTCGGCGGCCAGCGGCGCCAACGCGGCCTCGACCTCGGCGGCGGCCGGACCGGTGCAGATGAGGGTCATCGCGAAATGCCCCCGCAACCGGGTCATCGTGCTGTCGGTGAGATTGGCACCCAGCCGGGCCAGCACCTCGGCGACATCGGCCACGATGCCCGGCCGGTCCCGACCGATGACGGTGATCGCGAGCTCGTTCATCCGGGCATTCTGCCCGATCCGCCGGCCGCCGCCGTGACACCCCGCCCGAGCCGCCCATCCAGCGGGACCGCACCACGTGACATCATCGACGGCGCGATGACTCAATCCGATTTCGCCACCCTGGTCAGCCAGTGGTACCGACAGCACGCCCGTGACCTGCCGTGGCGCGGGCCCGGGGTCAGCCCGTGGGCCATCCTGGTCAGCGAGGTCATGCTCCAGCAGACGCCGGTGGTCCGGGTCGTCCCCGCCTGGCAGGCGTGGTTGGCCCGCTGGCCGGACCCGGCCGCGCTGGCGGCGGACAGCCCGGCTGAGGCGATTCGGATGTGGGGGCGCCTCGGCTACCCCCGGCGGGCGGTCCGGCTGCGGGAGTGCGCGGTCGCGATCGTGGAGCGGCACGGCGGTCAGGTGCCGGACCGGCTGGAGCAGCTGCTGGCCCTGCCCGGGGTCGGGACGTACACGGCGCGGGCGGTGGCCGCGTTCGCGTACGGGCAGCGGCACCCGGTGGTCGACACGAACGTGCGCCGGGTGGTCAGCCGGGCGGTGGCCGGCGAACCGGACGCCGGAGCCGTCACCCGGCCGGCCGACCTGGTCGCGACCGAGGAACTGCTGCCCACGGAGCCGGCCGCGGCGGCGCTGGCCAGCGCCGCGTTCATGGAGCTGGGCGCCGTGATCTGCACGGCCCGCTCACCGCGCTGCGCGTCCTGCCCGGTCGAGTCGGTCTGCGCCTGGCGGGCCTCCGGGCAGGAGACGCCGGCCGGACCCACCCGCCGCCCCCAGCGGTACGCGGGCACCGACCGGCAGGTACGCGGACTGCTGCTCGGGGTGCTCCGGGAGACCACCGGACCGGTCCCGCACCAACGGCTGGACCAGGTCTGGACCGACGACGTGCAGCGTGCCCGGGCCCTGGCCGGCCTGGTGCAGGACGGGCTCGTGGAGCCGGTCGGCACCGATTCCTTCCGCCTCACCGGCGACGGTCCGTCCCTGCCCGCCGCCAACCTCACGACCTGACCCGCGGCTCCCCTCCGGCGCCCCGCCTCGCCCCGGCGGTCGGCCCGCGAGGGCTCGGCCCGCGAGGGCTCGGCCCGCGAGGGCGGGGCTCGGCCCGCGAGGGCGGGCTCGGCCGCGCGAGGCGGTGATCGACTCCATACCGCCGACATCGCGGTATCCCGATGCGGGGACACCCCGACATCGCCGACATCGAGTCGATCAATCCGAGGACGAGGGCAGGGGCGTGACGACCGCCGCGGGCGAAAGCCGCGCGCTCGGCGGGGCGGACGGACAGCGGAAAAGGCGGGGCCCCGGTGGCTTGCGCCACCGAGGCCCCGCCTCTTGCTGCTGCTTGTGCTACTCGTCCGCGCCCGCGGCGGCGGTGCCGCCGAGGTCGGCCGGAACGGCGTCCGGAACCTCCACCGGCTTGTCCGCGCCGTGGAACACGAGCTTGGACTTGTCGATGTCGTTCGGGTCGCCCTCGCAGTCCACCACAACGATCTGGCCCGGGGTCAGCTCGTTGAACAGGATCCGCTCGGAGAGGTTGTCCTCGATGTCGCGCTGGATCGTGCGACGCAGAGGACGGGCACCGAGCACCGGGTCGAAGCCCTTCACCGCCAGGTACTTCTTGGCGTTGTCGGTCAGCTCCAGACCCATGTCCTTGTTGCGCAGCTGCGTCTCGATCCGCTGGATCATGATGTCCACGATCGAGAGGATCTCGTTCTGGCGCAGCTGGTGGAAGACGATGGTGTCGTCGATCCGGTTGAGGAACTCAGGCCGGAAGTGCTGCTTGAGCTCGTCGTTGACCTTCTGCTTCATCCGGTCGTAGTTGGACTCGGAGTCCTCCGACGCCTGGAAGCCGAGCGACACCGCCTTGGCGACGTCCCTGGTGCCCAGGTTGGTGGTCAGGATGATGACCGTGTTCTTGAAGTCCACGATCCGACCCTGACCGTCGGTGAGCCGACCGTCCTCCAGGATCTGCAGCAGCGTGTTGAACACGTCCGGGTGGGCCTTCTCGATCTCGTCGAAGAGAACCACCGAGAACGGCCGACGCCGCACCTTCTCGGTCAGCTGCCCGCCCTCGTCGTAGCCGACGTAGCCGGGAGGGGCACCCACGAGCCGGGAGACCGTGTAGCGGTCGTGGAACTCGGACATGTCCAGCTGGATGAGGGCATCCTCGCTGCCGAAGAGGAACTCGGCGAGCGCCTTGGACAGCTCGGTCTTACCGACACCGGACGGCCCGGCGAAGATGAACGAGCCCGACGGGCGCTTCGGGTCCTTCAGGCCGGCCCGGGTACGCCGGATCGCCTTCGAGACCGCCTTGACCGCGTCCTCCTGGCCGATGACGCGCTTGTGCAGCTCGTCCTCCATGCGCAGCAGGCGCGAGGTCTCCTCCTCGGTCAGCTTGTAGACCGGGATGCCGGTCCAGTTGCCGAGCACCTCGGCGATCTGCTCGTCGTCAACCTCGCTGACGACGTCCAGGTCACCGGCCTTCCACTCCTTCTCCCGCTGCGCCTTCTGGCCGAGGAGCTGCTTCTCCTTGTCGCGCAGCTGGGCGGCGCGCTCGAAGTCCTGCGCGTCGATCGCGGACTCCTTGTCGCGACGCACCTGGGCGATGCGCTCGTCGAAGTCGCGCAGGTCTGGCGGCGCGGTCATCCGGCGGATCCGCATCCGGGCACCGGCTTCGTCGATCAGGTCGATCGCCTTGTCCGGCAGGAAGCGGTCGGAGATGTACCGGTCGGCCAGAGTTGCGGCAGCCACGAGAGCCGCGTCGGTGATGCTCACGCGGTGGTGCGCCTCGTAGCGGTCGCGCAGGCCCTTGAGGATCTCGATGGTGTGCGCCAGCGACGGCTCACCCACCTGGATCGGCTGGAACCGGCGCTCGAGGGCGGCGTCCTTCTCCAGGTGCTTGCGGTACTCGTCGAGCGTGGTGGCGCCGATGGTCTGCAGCTCACCACGGGCCAGCATCGGCTTGAGGATGCTCGCCGCGTCGATCGCGCCCTCGGCGGCACCCGCACCCACCAGGGTGTGGATCTCGTCGATGAACAGGATGATGTCGCCGCGGGTGCGGATCTCCTTGAGCACCTTCTTGAGGCGCTCCTCGAAGTCACCGCGGTAGCGGGAACCGGCGACCAGCGCACCGAGGTCGAGCGTGTAGAGCTGCTTGTCCTTGAGCGTCTCGGGCACCTCGCCCTTGATGATCTTCTGGGACAGGCCCTCCACCACGGCGGTCTTACCGACGCCGGGCTCACCGATCAGGACCGGGTTGTTCTTGGTACGGCGGGAGAGCACCTGCATGACCCGCTCGATTTCCTTCTCGCGCCCGATGACCGGGTCGAGCTTGCCCTCGCGGGCGGCCTGGGTCAGGTTGCGGCCGAACTGGTCCAGCACGAGGCTGGTCGACGGCGCAGCCTCACCCGGCGCGGCGCCCGCCGCGGCCGGCTCCTTGCCCTGGTAGCCGGAGAGCAGCTGGATCACCTGCTGGCGGACCCGGTTGAGGTCGGCGCCGAGCTTGACCAGCACCTGGGCGGCGACGCCCTCACCCTCGCGGATCAGACCGAGCAGAATGTGCTCCGTGCCGATGTAGTTGTGGCCGAGCTGCAGCGCCTCGCGCAGCGACAGCTCCAGCACCTTCTTGGCCCGCGGCGTGAACGGGATGTGCCCGCTCGGCGCCTGCTGGCCCTGGCCGATGATCTCCTCGACCTGCTGACGGACGCCCTCCAGGGAGATGCCGAGGCTCTCCAGGGCCTTTGCCGCGACGCCTTCACCTTCGTGGATCAGGCCCAGCAGGATGTGTTCCGTACCGATGTAGTTGTGGTTGAGCATCCGGGCCTCTTCTTGGGCCAGGACGACAACCCGTCGCGCTCGGTCGGTGAACCGCTCGAACATGCCCTCGTGCTCCTCACGTGCCGTGCGCCTTGATGGTCAAGATCTTGGCGGGGCCGGTGCACGAACGTCCGGGACGGGCGTCCGTGCCTCCTTACTCTATCGTCGCTGACCGACTCAGCTGAGGTCGTGTGTCTCGGGTACGGGTCGGTTCCACGTCGTTTTGCACAACCGTCCGCGCTCAGGAGGTGTTCCGGTACCCCTGTCGCTACGCGCAGAGCGAAATCCGACTGGCGCGACGGAAGCCCTCTCCCGGCTCCGGAAGGCTCCGGGAAGGGGGACCGGCGCTGGCGACGAACGCCGCGCCCGGCCTTGGGAAGGTTGTCCACAGGCTGTGGACAGCTGCTCCACTGGTTGTGGACAACGTCGGTCGCCGGGGAATGCTTCCCCGATCCCCGGATCGGCCTCCGGCACCCCGCCGGCGGCCGGCGGGAATACAGGCGACGCCGGCCCGGAGAATGCTCCGGCCCGGCGTCGGTGTCGCCCTGCGGCGGCCGCTGGCCACCAGACTGCTGACTGATCAGCGCTTCGCGTGGTACTCGTCGACGATCTCCTGCGGGATGCGCCCCCGGTCCGAGATGTCCTTGCCGGCCTTCTTGGCCCACTCCCGGATCGCCTTGTTCTGCTCCCGGTCGGCGGTCGCGCCGCCCCGGCCGCGGGCGGCCCGTCCACCGATGACCACGCCGCCCCGGCCCACCTTGGTGCCGGCGCCCACGTATGGAGCGAATACGTCGCGCAATTTCGCGGCGTTGGAACTCGACAGGTCGATCTCGTACTGAACGCCGTCGAGGGCGAACTTGACGGTCTCGTCCGCGTCCCCGCCGTCCAGGTCATCGACCAGCTTGTGAATGATCTGCTTGGCCACGTCCCACAATCCTTTCGAGCAGGGTGCTCCTGCTAACGAGAGCACAATAACCCGCGCGCCGCTCGCCCCGTCAATAGGATGCGGTATCGACGCGGCACGAGCCGAGCCGGACTACTCGGGGCGGACCAACGGGAAGAGGATCGTTTCCCGAATTCCGAGCCCGGTCAGGGCCATCAACAGCCGGTCGATTCCCATTCCCATACCGCCGGCCGGAGGCATTCCGTACTCCATCGCCCGGAGAAAGTCCTCGTCGAGACGCATCGCCTCGTCGTCGCCACGAGCGCCGAGTTGCGCCTGGGCCACCAGCCGCTCCCGCTGCACCACCGGGTCGACCAGCTCGGAGTACGCGGTGCCCAGCTCGAACCCGAGCACGTAGAGGTCCCACTTCTCGGCCAGCCCCGGCTCGCTGCGGTGCGCCCGGGTGAGCGGGCTGGTCTCCTCCGGGTAGTCGCGGACGAAGGTGGGTGCCACCAGACCGGGGACGACCAGCTCCTCGAACAGTTCCTCGACCAGCTTGCCGGGGCCCCACTTCGGGTCCACGGCCAATCCCACCTTGTCGGCGTACTCAACCAGGCGGGACCGTTCGGTGCGGACCGTGACCTCCTCGCCGAGCGCCTCGGAAAGCACCCCGAACAGGGTCACCGACCGCCACTCACCACCCAGGTCGAACTCCCGACCGTCGGCGTGCGTCACCACGGTCGAGCCGCTGACCGCGATCGCAGCCTGTTGCACGAGATTGCGGGTCAACTCGGCCATCGTGTCGTAGTCGCCGTACGCCTCGTACGTCTCCAGCATCGCGAACTCCGGTGAGTGCGAAGAGTCGACACCCTCATTACGGAAGTTGCGGTTGATCTCGAAGACTCGGTCCACACCGCCGACCACCGCGCGCTTGAGAAACAGTTCCGGAGCGATTCGCAGATACAGATCGGTGTTCAACGCATTGCTGTGGGTCACGAACGGTCGGGCCGCCGCGCCACCGTGCAGCAGTTGCAACATCGGAGTTTCCACCTCGATGAAGCCCTGCCCGTGCAGCGAATCGCGAAGGCTGCGCACCGCCGCGGCCCGGGTACGGACCATCTGCCGGGCCTGCGGCCGGACGATCAGGTCGACGTAGCGCTGCCGGACCCGCGCCTCCTCGGAGAGCGGCTTGTGCGCCACCGGCAACGGCCGCAGCGCCTTGGCGGTCATCTCCCAGCGCTCGGCCAGCACGGACAGCTCGCCCCGACGGCTGGTGATCACCTCGCCGGTGACGCCGACGTGGTCGCCGAGGTCCACCAGCCGCTTCCAGGCCTCCAGCCGCTCCGGCCCGACCCGGTCGAGCGACAGCATCGCCTGCAACTCGGTGCCGTCGCCGTCGCGCAGGGTCGCGAAGCAGAGCTTGCCCGTGTTGCGTACGAAGATCACCCGGCCGGTGACCGAGACCTGGTCGCCGGTGGCGGTGTCGGTGGGCAGGTCGGCGTAGCGCTCCCGGACCTGCGACAGGGTGGTGGTGCGGGGGAATCCGACCGGGTAGGCCTCGATGCCGTCGGCGATCATCCGGTCCCGCTTCTCCCGGCGGACCTTCATCTGCTCGGGAAGGTCGTCGGCGGGGTCCACTGGCACGGCGTTCTGCTCGCTCACGGCACGCTTCCTCGTCACGGAGATACGGGGGGTCAGGCCCGAGCGTACTCAAGCGCCCTGGGGGTCGTTAGCGGATAACCTGCGCGTCATGGTCGATCACACTCCCGCCCTCTCCTTCGGCGCCGCCGCGAGCGATTACGACCGTTTTCGACCCCGCTACCCGCATGCCGCTGTCCGGTGGGCACTCGACGGGCTGAGCGACGCCCGTGTCGTCGATCTCGCGGCGGGCACCGGCATCCTGACCCGCGCTCTGCTGGCGCTGGGCCACGAGGTCGTACCCGTCGAGCCCGATCCGGGGATGCGGGCGCAGCTCGCCGCCAGCACCCCGGGCACGACGGCGCTCGCGGGCAGCGCCGAGGCCGTTCCGCTGCCCGACGGCGCGGCGGACGCGGTGCTGGCTGGAACGGCGTACCACTGGTTCGACCGGGAGCCCGCGCACGCCGAGATCGCCCGCGTGCTCCGGCCCGGCGGCACCTTCGCCCCCATCTGGAACATCCGCGACGACCGCGTGGACTGGGTGGACGACCTGGGACGGATCGCCCATTTCGGTGACAAGTCCGCCAGCCTGTTCGGCGAGTACGCGGACTTCGGCCCCGCGTTCGACGCGATCGAGGTGGACGAGTTCGCGCACCGCGTCACCCTCACCCCGGACGAGTTGTTCGGCATGGTCCGCACCCGCTCGTACTGGCTCACCGCCTCCGCCGAGGATCAGCAGCGGGTCCAGCGGGAGCTGACCGACCTCCTGGACACCCACCCCGCCCTGGTCGGCCGGGAAACCGTCGAGCTGCCGTACCGGACATTGGTGCTGCGCGCCCGGCGGCGCTGAACCACCGGGGTCACAGGTTGCGGTCGTAGACCATCCGCAGGCCGATCAACGTGATCATCGGCTCGTGGTGGGTGATGCTGTGGCACTCGTTGAGCACCAGCGAGGCGAGGCCGCCGGTGGCGATCACCGCCTTCACCTCGCCCAACTCCTCGGTCATCCGCTCGACGATCCGGTCCACCTGCCCGGCGAAGCCGAAGTACAGGCCGGCCTGGAGGCACTCCACGGTGTTCTTGCCGATCACCGAGCGGGGCTTGGTGGCCTCGACCTTGCGCAGCTGGGCGGCCCTGGCGGCCAGCGCGTCGAAGGAGATCTCGATGCCCGGGGCGAACGCCCCGCCGAGGAACTCACCCCGACCGCTGATCACGTCGAAGTTGGTGGTGGTACCGAAGTCCACGACGATCGACGGCCCGCCGTAGAGCGTGTACGCGGCCAGGGTGTTCACCACCCGGTCGGCGCCCACCTCCTTCGGGTTGTCGATCGCCAGCTGAACCCCGGTCCGCACGCCGGGCTCGACGATCACGCTCGGCAGGTCGGCGTAGTAGCGGCCGAGCATGGTGCGCAGCGAGCGCAGCGCGGCCGGCACGGTGGAGCAGGCGGCCACGCCGGTGATCTCGACGTTGTCCCCGGCGAGCAGACCCCGGAACATCAGACCCAGCTCGTCCGCCGTCGAGCGGGCATCGGTCTTGATCCGCCAGGAGTGCACCAGCTTGTCGCCGTCGAAGGTCGCCAGCACGGTGTTGGTGTTTCCGATGTCGATGCAGAGCAGCACGCACGAAGCCTAGACAACGACCGTACGGACGGGCGCGGACCGGCCGGCGGACCGTATCCTGGTCCCATCACGACATGAACATAGGTCAATCCACGGCGCGGCCGGACGGGGAGCGGACATGTCGGGGACGTGGTGGGCGCGCGGGCGCAACACCCTGCGCCGGCGCCGGCGGCACGTGCTGGTGCTGGTCGCGCTGGCCGGCGGCGCGATCTGGATGATCGTGCAGGCGTGGCGGGCGTCCCTGCGGGAGAACGGCAGCTTCGCCGGCGACCTCTACCTCAACATCGGCGCCGCGCTGATCATGACGCTGCTGACCTATGTGGTGCTCAACCCGCTCTTTCGCGAACTCCAGACGGTCAGCATCATCGAGCATCCCCGGTTGGACCGGGACGCGCTGATCGAACGGGTCGCCCAGTGCCGCGAGATCGTGGCGATCCTGGAAACCTGGACGAGCATGCTCGAGGGCCCGTACGCGGCCCGGTTCGTGGCCGCGCTGCGCTCCGCGCTCGCCAACGGCGCCACCGTCAAGGTGCTGCTGCTGGACCCGGACTCACCGGCCGTCCGGCTCCGCGGCGAGGAGCTGCGCCGACGGGACGCCTCGGTGGCCATCCTCAACAACCTGTGGCACCTCGCCCGGCTCCGCGAGGAGCTGCCGGAGGCGGCCCGGGCCCGGCTCCAGGTACGGGTCTACAGCGCCGCCCCTTCGGTGCAGATGTACCGCTGGGACGGCAAGGCGTTCATCTCGTTCTTCCCGGTGCAGGGCAGCACCTTCGACACCCAGCAGATCGAGGCGTTCGTCTCCACCCCGCTGGGCGAGTTCGTCGACGACCGGTTCGCCGAGCTGTGGGACACCGCGCCCCTGGAGGACCTGGAGGCCTGCCTCAGCCTGCGACTCTGCCTGCGCCAGGCCGGGCGGGACCTGGAGACCTGCGAGGCGCTCTACGTACGCTCCGACGGCGACTGGTACATCGCCGGCACCGACCTGGTGCGCAACGTGGCCCGACACGGCCTGACCGGACTGAGCGTGGTGCTGGACCGGCCGGAGGCGGCCGGTGAGGTCTTCGCCATCGGCGAGGCCGACGAGCTGGCGCCCGAGGTCTACAACCGGGTGCTGGAGCTCTTCCGGGCCAAGTACGGCCTGGACGGCCGGCAGGACACCGAGAACCGGGTGATCTTCAATCTGGCCGCCACCTCGCTGACCACCGTCTGAGGCACGGCCAGGCATCCCCTATTCGACGCGCAGGTCCATCGCGATGTCCAGGATGGGCGACGAGTGGGTCAGCGCGCCCACCGAGAGGAAGTCCACCCCCGTGGCGGCGTACCGGGCCGCCACCTCCAGGGTGAGCCCGCCGGTCGCCTCCAACTCCGCCCGGTCACCCACCGCGGCCACCGCCTCGGCCAGCGTCTCCGGGGTCATGTTGTCGCAGAGCAGGAAGTCCGCGCCGGCGCCCACCGCCTCCACCGCCTCGTCGACCGTGGTCACCTCGACCTGCACCGGCACCTCCGGGAACGCCTCCCGGACCCGCCGGTACGCCGCGGTGATGCCGCCGGCCGCGAGCTTGTGGTTGTCCTTGATCATGGCCACGTCGTAGAGGCCCATCCGCTTGTTGGTGCCGCCGCCCGCCCGCACCGCGTACTTCTCCAGCGCCCGCAGGCCCGGGGTGGTCTTGCGGGTGTCCAGCACCATCGCCTTCGTGCCGGTCAGCGCGTCCGCCCAGGCACGGGTGTGGGTTGCCACGCCGGACATCCGGCAGAGCAGGTTGAGCGCCGTCCGCTCGGCGGTGAGCAGCAGCCGGGTCGGCCCGGTCACCGTCGCCAGCACGTCGCCGCGGGCCACCCGCCCGCCGTCGCGGGCCACCAGCGACACCTCGACGGTACGACCGAACCCGGTCACCTCGCCGACCAGCTCGAACACGGCGGCGGCCACGGCCAGCCCGGCCACCACCCCGTCCGCGCGGGCCACCAGGTCGGCGGTGTCGGTCTGCTCCGCCGGGATGGTGGCGACGCTGGTGACGTCGAGGAAGTCTGGCCCCAGATCCTCGACCAGCGCGTTCTCGATCACCCGCCGCACCTGCGCCGGGTCCAGGCCGTCCGCCCGCAACGCCCGCTGCGTCGACTCCGTCATCGCCATCTCCGTTCGCGACTGCGGGGCTCGCAACACCGGCTCACTCCTCGCGCTCACTGGGCCATCTCCGTTCGCGACTGCGGGGCTCGCAACACCGGCTCACTCCTCGCGCTCACTGGGCCATCTCCGTTCGCGACTGCGGGGCTCGCAACACCGGCTCACTCCTCGCGCTCACTGTTGCCGTCCCTCCCACTGCTGCGTCAACCGGCCCTGCGCCCCGACCGACCCGACCAGGTGGCCCAGCCACCGTTCGTCGGCCGTCGGGAAGTCCTCCCGCCAGTGGCAACCCCGGGTCTCACCGCGCGTGTACGCGGCGGCCACCAGCGTCGACGCCACGGTGAGCAGGTTCGTCGCCTCCCAGTCGGCCGTCCGCGGCCGGCCTCGGGCGGTGCCCAGCTCGGTCAGCGTCCCGGCCGTCTCGGCCAGCGTGGCGGCCGAGCGGAGCACCCCGGCGCCGCGGGTCATCGCCCGTTGCAGGGCCGGCGTCACCTCGGCCGGCAGCACCCAGCCCGTACCGCCGCGCCACGCGCCGGTGTCCGCCGGCCGGACCTGCTCGGGCAGGCCCGCCGCGATGTCGTCGGCGATCCGCCGGGAGAAGACCAAGCCCTCCAGCAGCGAGTTGCTGGCCAGGCGGTTCGCGCCGTGCACGCCCGTGCAGGCGACCTCACCGCACGCGTACAGGCCGGGGATGGAGGTGCGGCCGCGCAGATCGGTCCGGACGCCACCGGAGGCGTAGTGCGCGGCCGGAGCGACCGGGATCAGGTCGGTGGCCGGGTCCACGCCGATCGCGAGGCAGGACGCCACGATGGTGGGGAACCTACCGGCGAGGAAGGCCCCGCCCAGGTGCCGGGCGTCGAGGAAGACATGGTCCGCGCCGGTGGCGAGCAGCACCCGGTGGATGCCCTTGGCCACCACGTCCCGGGGAGCCAGCTCGGCCAACTCGTGCTGGCCCACCATGAACCGCTTGCCGTCCGCGTCCACCAGGTACGCGCCCTCGCCGCGCAGCGCCTCGGAGACCAGCGGCTGCTGCGCGTGCCCCGCGCCGGGAACACCGGCGCCGGCCGGCGTGATCAGGGCGGTCGGATGGAACTGGACGAACTCCACGTCGGTCACCGCCGCGCCGGCGCGCATCGCCAGCGCCACCCCGTCCCCGGTGGAGACCGCCGGGTTGGTGGTGGCCGCGAAGATCTGGCCCATCCCGCCGGTGGCCAGCACCACCGCTCGGGCCAGCAGCGCGCCGACACCGTCCTCACTGCCCTCGCCGAGCACGTGCAGGGTGATCCCGCAGGCCGGGCCGAGCCCGTCGGGGCCGTCGCCGGGCGCCCGCAGCAGATCCAGAACCAGGGCGTGCTCGACCAGCCGGATCCACGGGTCCCGCCGCACCGCCTCGTGCAGTGCCCGCTGCACCTCGGCCCCGGTGGCGTCCCCGCCGGCGTGCACGATCCGGTCCGCCCGGTGCCCGCCCTCACGCGTCAGCATCAGCGAGCCGTCCGGGTGGCGGTCGAACTCGGCGCCGATCCGCATCAGCTCCCGCAGCCGGATCGGGCCCTCCTCGACCAGCACCTGGACCGCCGCCGGGTCGCAGAGCCCGACGCCGGCGATCTCGGTGTCCGAGGCGTGCGCCGCCGGAGTGTCGCGTGGATCGAGCACCGCCGCGATGCCACCCTGCGCCCACCGGGTCGAGCCGTCATCGATGTTGACCTTGGTGACCACCGTGACGTGCAGGCCCGCCTCGCGCAGGTGCAGCGCCGCGGTCAACCCGGCCACCCCGGAACCCACCACGATCACGTCGGTGGTCTCCACCCAGCCGGGGGCGGGCGCGGCCAGCAACGAGGGCAGGGCCGGCAGGTCGACGGTCGGAAGGTCCATCCCCCCAGTCAACCCGAACCGGTCTCGTCCGGGGCGGCGGGGGCGGGACGAGTGGTATGGGCTACCCCGTCCCGCTCCCACCGCACCGCGCCAACCGGCGGGCCGTCGTCACTTCGTCCGGACCGGCAGCCCCGCCGGGCCCGCGCCCCGCAGCGAGGCGGTCACCGTACGGTCGCTGAGCCACAGGTAGCAGCGGACCCCCCGGTCACCGACCCTCCAGCGCCCCGCACCGGGCGGGCGGACCACCACCCCGCTGCGGAACCGGAGCTTGGCGTCGTCCGGGACCCCGACGTACCGGCCGAGGACGCTGCGACACCCGGTGTAGAGCGGAGCCCAGTCGGCATCCCGGGTCGGATACGGCCGGTCCGGCGCCTTCCAGACCCCGACGAACTCGGCGTCGTGCCGACCGCCGCACTCCACCGGCACCAGCGTCTGCACGCCCCGGCCGGCGCCGCCGCGGGTCTGCTGGCAGCCCAGCCGCAGCCCGGAGGGCCCCTTCAACGCGTCCCGCAGGCTGCCGGACCGGACCACCACCGTGGCCGCCGCCTCCACCGTGGTCAGCTCGCTGAGGTCGCACCGGTACCAGCGGGACCCGGCCGCCCAGCCGGACGTCGAGGGCAGCGCCACCGACAGCCGCAGCCGGCCGGCCCGCCAGTCGTCGCCCACGTACCCGGTGGCGCGGTTGTCGCACTCGGCGAACGCGCCGCGCAGCTCTGCCGAGCCGCCGGCCGGGGCGGTGGCCCGCTCGACCGGGAAGGCGCCCACGTGCACGGTCTCCACCCGGTGCGGGCCGGCGCAGTCCATCGGCTGGTAGCTGGCCAGGGTGACCACGTCGGTGAAGTCGGCGGCCTGACACACACCGGCGACCGGGGTGAACGCCGCCGCCGGCGGCAGCGCCGCCCAGTCGTCGGTCAGATCACCGTCAAGGCCGCCGGGCCCGGCGCAGCCGACCAGCAGAACTGCCGTGACGGCAGTGGCGAGCAGGGTCGTCATCGCACGGCGCATCGCGGCCTCCCCCAGCCACCGACCAGCTTCCGACGGCGTGCCAAGGGTAACCGGAAATGACCTTCCGGTGACAGACCGGAATCGCCGTGCGCGGGATCAGGCGCTCGCCACGGCCAGCGGGCTGGGCACCGGGTCGCCGGCCGTACCGGGCGACGCGGCGGCCGGGTCGGCGCCCAGCTCGACCACCCGGTTGTCGGCGTCCACGTGCACCACCCGCGGCCGGTACGACCGGGCCTCGGCGTCGTCCATCTGCCCGTACGAGATGAGGATGACCAGGTCACCGGGGTGCACCAGGTGCGCGGCCGCGCCGTTGATGCCGATCACGCCGCTGCCCCGCCGGCCCGGAATGACGTACGTCTCCAGCCGGGCGCCGTTGGTGATGTCCACGATCGCCACCTGCTCGCCGGGGAGCAGGTCGGCGGCGTCGAGCAGGTCCTCGTCCACCGTCACCGAACCGACGTAGTGCAGGTCGGCCTGGGTCACCGTGGCCCGGTGGATCTTCGACTTGAGCATGGTCCGCAGCATCGGGATGGCCTTTCGCGAAAGTGGTGGGGGTGCGGCCGGGTCAGGGGCGGGGCGCGAGGTGGATCGCCGCGTTGTCGATCAGGCGGGTGGCGCCCACCCACGCGGCGATCACCAGCCGTGCCGGCCCCGAGACCGGTCCCGGCTCCAGCTCGGGATCGGTGAGCACCAGATAGTCGAGCCGGGCGCCCGGCGTACCGGCGCCGAACGCGGCGTGCGCGGCGGTCAGCACCGCACCCGCGTCCCGGCCGTAGTCGGCGGCCTGCGCACCGGCCCGCAGCGCGGCGGACAGGCTCAGCGCGGCGGCCCGCTCGGGCTCGTTCAGGTAGCGGTTACGGCTGGACAGCGCCAGCCCGTCCGGCTCCCGAACCGTCGGCACGCCGACCACCTCGACCGGCACGTCCAGGTCCCGGACCATCCGCCGGACCAGGGTGAGCTGCTGGTAGTCCTTCTCGCCGAAGAACGTCAGGTCCGGCCGGGTGAGCTGGAGCAGCTTCAGCACCACGGTGAGCACACCGTGGAAGAAGCCGGGGCGGCTCGCGCCCTCCAGCTCCGCGCCGAGCGGACCGGGGTCGAGTCGCACCCGCGGCTGGCCGTCGGGGTACATGTCGGACACCGACGGGGCGAAGACCACGTCGACACCGGCACGCCGGCACGCCTCCAGGTCCGCGTCCAGGGTCCGGGGATAGCGGTCGAAGTCCTCGTTCGGCCCGAACTGCAACGGGTTCACGAAGATCGTCACCAGCACGTGGTCGGCCTGCTCCCGCGCCGCACGCAGCAGGGTCTCGTGCCCGGAGTGCAGGGCACCCATGGTCATCACCACACCGACCGTGCCCTTCAGCCCGGCCCGGGCCTCGGCCAGCTCGGCACGAGTGTGTACGAGCAGCGTCACGCGGCCACCTCCCGACCAGAATCGGCGAGCACGCCGAGCAGCGACTGCGCGTCCACCGGCCGCAGCCGGCCGGCGGCGATCGCCCGGTCGGCGGTGCGCCGGGCCAGTGCCAGGTAGGCGGGAACGGACTCCGGGGCGGTCGCGGCCAGCCGGGACAGATGCCGCTGGACGGTGCCCGCGTCGCCGCGGGAGACGGGGCCGGTGAGCGCGTCGTCGCCGAGGCGCAGCGCGTTCTCCAGGGCCGCCCGCAGCAACGGGGCGAGCACCTTCTCCGGACGGGCCACCCCGGCGTCCCGCAGCCGGTCGGTCGCCTCGTTCACCAGGGTCACCAGATGGTTCGCGCCGTGCGCCAGCGCGGCGTGGTACAGCGGACGGTCGGTCTCGCCCACCCACTCGGGCACGCCACCCAGGTCGGCGACCAGCCGGGCGGCCAGCGGGCGCAGCTCCGCCGGGGCGGTCACCCCGTACGAGATGCCGTCGAGGCGTGCCAGGTCGTCCGGCGTACCGGTGAAGGTCATGGCCGGGTGCAGGGCGAGCGGCCGGGCGCCCACCGCGACCGCCGGCGCCAGCACGGCCAGCCCGTGCGCGCCGGAGGTGTGCGCGACCACCTGACCCGGGTGCAGCGCGCCCCGCTCGGCGAGGTCGGCGACCACCCCGGCCAGCGCGTCGTCCGGTACCGCGATCAGCAGCAGGTCGGCGGCCGCGTGGGCGACGGCGGAGACCGGCCGGCGGGGCACCTCGGGCAGCAGCAGGGCGAGGCGCGCTCGGCTGGCCCCGGATTCGCCGGTGACGGCGACCACGTGGTGCCCGGCGGCGGCGAGTGCGGCGCCCAGCACGGCTCCGACGCGGCCGGCGCCGACGACACCGACGGTGAGCAGACGGGAGGTGGCGCGGGCGCCGGGAACGGCGCGATCCCGCGATGCGGCAGGCCCGTGCGGGGCGGCCGGACGCGGGCGCAGCGGTGCGCTCATGACGACGATCCAGTCCTCGAGAAGGGGTACCGGTCGATCGCAAGTATGCGCCCGGCCCGCCGAACCGGGACAAGCATGTGTGAAAACCTTCACCACCGAAGGAAGGGCCCCTCAGCCGGTGACCGTAGGGTCGGCACGGCGACACATGCTGAACCCGAGGAGAACGATGTCGATCCGGTGGCGGGACGCGATGAGCGACGCCCTCTACGGGCCGGACGGCTTCTTCGTCTCCGGCGCCGGGCCGGCCGACCACTTCCGGACCAGCGTCCACGCCTCGCCAGCCTTCGCCACCGCCCTGCTGCGCCTGATCGCAGAGGTGGACACAGCCCTGGGTCACCCGTCGCGGCTGAACGTGGTCGACGTCGGGGCAGGGCGGGGAGAACTGTTGCATGAGCTGTTGCGATCCATCGAGGGCACCGTCGGGCTCGCGGTGGGGGTTTCCGGGGAGCCCACCCGCTCCGGGCGGTCAGGCTTGATCCCTCCGCGGGCGGGCTCCCCGGAAACCCTGACTCCCACGGCCTCCGCCCGTCCGTCCGGCGACGAGCCGTCGTCGGTCGCCGTCCGTCCGTCGCTCGCGGAACGAGTGCGCTTCACAGCAGTCGAGTACGCAACCAGGCCCAAAGACCTCCCGCAAGAGATCAACTGGGTGTCCGAGATCCCGGATGAGATCAAGGGGGTGTTGCTGGCAACCGAGTGGTTGGACAACGTCCCACTGGACGTCGCGGTGCACACCGAGGACGGCTGGCGATACCTGCTGGTCGACCCCGGCAGTGGTGCCGAGACGGTTGGTGACTTGGTCACTCCCGCTGATCTTGCCTGGCTCAAGAGGTGGTGGCCCACGAGCCCGCCCACCGCAGACCGTGATCCGACCTCGACGGACGCGACCAGCACAAGCGAGTCGGGTTTCCGGGCAGCCCGGCCGGCGCAGGGATCAAGCCTGACCGCCCGGAGCCGGCCGGGCTGCCCGGAAACCCCCCACAGCAACCACAGACGGGCCGAGATCGGCCGGACCAGGGACGAGGCCTGGGCGAACGCCGTGAAAAAGATCGAACGCGGGTTGGCCGTCGCTGTCGACTACGGGCACCTGCGGGAGAGCAGGCCGGTCGACGGGACGCTGACCGGGTACCGGGCTGGGCGGCAGGTGCCTCCGGTGCCGGACGGAACGACGGACGTGACCGCGCACGTGGCCATGGACTCGGTCGCCTCCGCCGGTGCGGCGGTCGCCCGGTGCGCGTACTCCCTGGTCTCGCAGTCCGAGGCGCTGCGGGCGCTCGGGGCCGAGGGCGGCCGACCGCCGCTGAGCCTGGCCGGCACCGACCCGGCCGGCTACGTGCGGGCGCTGGCCGCCGCGTCGGCGGTGGCCGAGCTGACCGACCCGGCCGGGCTCGGCGGACACTGGTGGCTGCGCCAACCGGTCGGCATCCCGCTCGGTCCGGCCGTGGCACGATGACGGGCATGACCACCGACGCCGGGGCCCTCCGTGAACTGACCGTCGGCACCGGTGCCGGCCTGGTCGCCGGCACCGGCGATCAGCAGCTCGGCACCGACATGGTGCTGAACATCGGCCCGCAGCACCCTTCCACCCATGGCGTGCTGCGGCTGAAGCTGGTGCTCGACGGCGAGCGGGTGATCGCCTGCGAACCGATCGTCGGCTACATGCACCGGGGCGCGGAGAAGCTCTTCGAGGTACGCGACTACCGGCAGATCATTGTGCTGGCCAACCGGCACGACTGGCTGTCGGCGTTCTCCAACGAGCTGGGTGTGGTGCTCGCGGTGGAGCGGCTGATGGGCATGGAGGTGCCCGAGCGTGCCACCTGGCTGCGGATGGCCCTCGCGGAGCTGAACCGGGTGCTCAACCACCTGATGTTCCTCGGCTCCTACCCGCTGGAGATCGGCGCGATCACGCCGGTCTTCTACGCCTTCCGGGAGCGGGAGACCATCCAGGCGGTCATGGAGGAGGTGTCCGGGGGCCGGATCCACTACATGTTCAACCGGGTGGGCGGCCTCAAGGAGGAGGTGCCGTACGGCTGGACCGGCCGGGCCCGCGCCGCGATCGGCGAGGTACGCCGGCGGCTGCCCGACCTGGACCACCTGATCCGGCGCAACGAGATCTTCCTGGCCCGGACGGTGGGCGTCGGGGTGCTGTCCGCAGCGGACGCCGCCGCGTTCGGCGCGTCCGGGCCGGTGGCCCGGGCCTCCGGGCTCGACCTGGACCTGCGCCGCGACGATCCCTACCTGGCCTACGGCGAGCTGGACGTGCCGGTGGTGACGAAGACCGCCGGGGACTGCCACGCCCGGTTCGAGGTGCTGCTCGACCAGGTGTACGCCTCGCTGGACCTCGCCGAGCAGTGCCTCGAGCGGGTGGACCAACTGACCGGACCCATCAACACCCGCCTGCCGAAGGTGCTCAAGGCGCCGGAGGGACACACCTACGCCTGGACCGAGAACCCGCTCGGCATCAACGGCTACTACCTGGTGTCGCGGGGCGAGAAGACGCCCTGGCGGTTGAAGCTGCGCACCGCGTCGTACGCCAACGTGCAGGCGCTGGCCACCCTGCTCCCCGGCTGCCTGGTGCCGGACCTGATCGCCATCCTCGGTTCGATGTTCTTCGTGGTCGGGGACATCGACAAGTAGTGCCGGGCCGGCGGTCAGCGCCAGCGGTCGTCGGCCGGGGCGCCCCCGGCACGCGGCACGTCGTCCTGCGGCGGGTAGCCGTACCGCTCGTCGACCCGGCGCCGCCCGGCCCGCTCCGGTACGGGCTCCGCCTGGTGGCCGCGCTGGCGCGGCGGGCGCCACTCGTCCGGCACCGGCACACCGCCCACCGGCAGCGCCGGCCGGTCCGCCGGCTCGTCCCGCCAACCGCCGCCGCGGTCGTGCCGGCGCGCCGGCTCGTCCCGGTGGTACGGCTCGCGCTCGTCGTACCGGCGCGGCTCGTCGTAGCGGCGCGCGTCCTCGTGCCGGCGGGGGTCCTCGTGGCGGACGGAGGCCCAGCGGTCGGCCATCCGGTACTCGGTGCCCGTGGCGTCGGCGTGCACCTCGGCGTGGCGCTCCCCGACCCGCATCTCACGACCGTTGTCGTCGTCCCGCACGGCGGCCCACCGGTCACCGGCGCGCAGCTGCGACCAGTACTCACCGGTGTCGTCAGCCCGCAGGGCCGGTCCGGGCTGCGACTCGGCGGTCGCTAGGTCAGGCTCGCGCTGCTTCGACCAGCCGCGGTCGTCGGGCTGCGCGTACGCGTCGCGTGGATCATCCCACTCCGGCTCGTCGCGGCGGGCCGTCCAGCCGGGCTCATCCCGGGTCGCCGCCTGCGCGCCCCGGGAACGCTCCTCCGCGCCGCCCCGGGTCCACTCCTGCGCCGGTGGGGACCACTGGCCGGCGTACCCGCCGCCGTACCGCCCGCCCGGCTCGGCCGGGCCGCCGTCGACGACGGTGTGTCGGGTGGTGACGTGGACGGTCTCGGTGTGCCGCACCACGCCGACCTGGCGGTGCGCCGCCTCGGGGCGGTCGTGCTCCCGAGGTCGGGGCACGGAGCCGTACCCGGCGGCCGGTCGCGCCGCGCCGTACGCGGCGGCTGGTCGCTCAGTGCCGTACGCGGCGGCCGGTCGCTCAGTGCCGTACCCGGCGGCCGGCTGCTCGGCGCCGTAGAACCCGCCGCTGACCGGCGGCTCGGCGTCGGGGGCCGCCTGATACGGCGGCTCGTCATCGTCCGCGCGCTCGGGGTGGCCCCGGCGAGCACCGGCGTGCTCCGGAGGCGACACCCGGCCGCGACCGGCCGGGGCGTCGCCGGGCACCGACACGCGGCTGCGGGCGACCGGAACTTCGTCCACCGGCTCGCCGACCGGGACCCGGGCCCGACCGGCACCCGCCGGTTCGGCGGGAGCGGCGCCGGCGAGCGCGGCACCGCTGGCGTCGAGGCGGCGGCGGACGGCGATGACGCCCTCCTGGGCCCGCTGTGCCTGGTCGAGCGCCTGGTTACCGCGTTGCGCGGCGGCGACGATCTCGGCGCGCAACTCCCGGCGGAGCTCCTCGATCTCGTCCAGCAGCTCGTCGGCTCGCGCCGAGGCGTCCTCGCCGTCGGGTCGCAGCGCGATGGAGAGACCGATCAGCACCACCGCCAGGATGGCGAGCACCGCCGCGAAGCGCAGCGGGCCGTTGCCGTCGGCGACCAGCAGAATCAGCGCCGCCACCGGAGCGAGGGCCACGCCGGCCCAGAAGAGCATGGTCAGCAGCGGCGGTTGACGCCGGGCATCGGGGGCGACCGGGGCTGGCATGGCTGTGCAGCCTACCGAGGATCCCCGCTCAGGGGAACGGACCGGTGAGGCGCACCGGCTGGGCGCGGGCGTACTGACGTGACGACGCCCCCGACCTGGTGCGGTCGGGGGCGTCGTCGACGCCTCAGGAGGTGCTCAGCTGGTGGCGAAGGCGCCGTCCGACGAGAAGATCAGGCCCACGCTGATGGCGCCCGTACGCAGCCCGTTCTTGGTCAGCGGCCCGCCCTGGTCGAGCGAGGAGAAGGAGCCCACGGACAGCCCGTACGTCTTCTCCAGGCCCGGCTTGCAGAACGGGCGCTGCTGGCACTCCGGCGGGCCACCCAGCACGGTCGCGTTGCCCGAGCACTTCGCGGCCAGCTCGGACAGGGTCCGCACGCCGTACTTGTCGGCGAACGCCTGCGTGACCGCGAAGGCGTTCTGGTCCTGTGCGGCGGCCGGCGCGCCGAAGGTGATGCCCACCTTGTCGCCTTCGGCCTTCAGCGCGGTCACGGTGTTGTTGATGTCGGGCGAGGAGACCGGCTGGGCGTTGGGGCCGTTGGCCTTGATGTTGAGGAACTCCGCCATGGTCGCCGCGTACTCCGGGACGACCTGGACCTCGCCCTTCTCCAGCGCCGGCTCGTAGAGCTCCCGGTTGCCGATCTGCTGCACCTTGACCTGGTAGCCGGCGGCGGTGAGCGCGATCCGGTACAGCTCGCCCAGGGTCTGGCTCTCGGCGAAGTTGCCCGCTCCCACCACGATCTCGCCGCCCGGGCCCTTGGCGATGCCCGCGGTGACGTTGTTGGCGGAGGCGAACTCCTCGGCCGCCACCTTGGGGGTCTTGCGGTCGTCGTTGACGGCCTTGTTGAGCTGGATCAGCTTCGGCGTGTCGAGCGCGGCCGAGACCTTGTCCAGCGCGGCGATCAACTGCGGGTTGGCCGCCTTGCTGTTGACCGCCGGAATGACGTTGTCGGAGTTCTGGAGCTTCTTGTCGTCCTGCAGTGCGATGAGCTGCTGCCCGGCGACCGGGGCGCACCCGGCACCGGAGGCGCTCTGCTGGGGCGCGTCGGTGCCGGACGAGCCGGCGCCACCACACCCGGTCAGAAGCCCTGCCGCAGCGACAGCGCCGACCGCGCCGATCGCCAGACGTGTACGTGCGCGCATGTGCCCGCCTTCCGTGTCCCGGCGCGACCCGTCCCGGGCCGGCCGCGTGTCCGACGGGCGATCCTGACTGACGGCCGCCCGCGAATGTCCACCCAACATCCTCCGCGACCGACCGACAACCTGAGGTGGACTTCGTCACCGCTTCGTCACCGCCCGACTCGCTGCCGGTCGCCGGCCGGGAGACCACTCACCCAAACGATGCGTCCGTCGGACGGGCCGGGGCAGATCAGGCGCGGCCGGTCGCGTCGGCGGGCCGGGGCCGACCCGAGCGTTGCCGGTCACGCCGCAGCGGACGGGGGGTGACCAGCCGTTCAACGCCGCCCAGGACGACCTCGGCCAGCAGGGCGAGCCCGGCCACGAGCACGCCGCCGGCCAGGATCTGACCCCCGCCTGCCGCGATGCTCAGACCGAAGCCGGTCCGGATGATCTCGCCGAGGCCGCCCCCGTTGACGAACGAGGCCAACGCGGTGGTGGCGATCACCTGCACGGCGGCGGTCCGGAACCCGGCGGCCAGGTAGGGCACCGCGAGCGGCAGCTCCACCCGCCGCAGCACCTGCCCCCCGGACAGGCCCATCCCGCGGGCCGCGTCGAGCGCCTCCACGTCGGCCTGGCGTACGCCGGTGTACGCGTTGGCCAGCAGCGGCGGAACGGCGAAGACGGCCAGCGCCACCACCACCGGCGTGCGGCCGAAGCCGAGGAAGGTCAGCGGCAGGATGGTCAGCAGCGCGAGGGTGGGGATGGCCAGGGTGGCGTTGGACACCAGCACGACCAGGCCACCACCCCGCCCGGTGTGGCCCAGCCAGAGTCCGAGCGGCCAGGCCACCAGGCAGCCGAGCGCCACCGCAGCCGCGGAGATCTCCAGATGCTCGCCGAGCCGCTGCAGGATGCCGCCGGGATTGGTCCAGTTCAGGGGGTCGTTGAGCCACAGCACCGCCTGCTGCACCGGGCTCGCCGCGACACTCACCGGACGCCCCGGGCGGACCAGGGGGTGACCAGCCGGCCGACGAGGACCAGCAGCAGGTCCAGCAGCACCGCCAGCGCCACGCAGAGCACCGTGCCGGTCATGATCTCGGCCTTGTAGAGGTTGTTCTGGAAGCCCGCGAAGATCAGCTGACCGAGCCCGCCGTGCCCGACCAGTACCCCCACGGTGACCAGCGCGACCGTCGACACGGTGGCCAGCCGCAGCCCGGTCATGATGCCCGGGACCGCCAGCGGCAGGTCGATCCGGAACAGCCGGCCCCACCGGCCGTAGCCCATGCCCTCGGCGGCCTCGCGAACCTCGGGCGGCACCTGGTTGAGCCCCGCCACCACGTTGCGGACGATCAGCAGCAGCGCGTACAGGACCAGACCGACCAGCACGGTGGCGGCGCCGGTGCCCAGGTAGGGCGCGATGAACGCGAACAGCGCCAGTGACGGAATGGTGTAGATCACGCCGGTGACGCCGAGGATCGGCCCGGCCAGCGGGCGGAACCAGTACGCGACCACGGACAACGGCAGGGCGATCAGCACCGCGAACAGCACCGCGCGCCCGGTGAGCGAGGCGTGTTCACCCAACGCCGCGAGGATCGTGTCAGAGTTGTCCCGCACGTACTGCCAGGAGAACCAGGGGTTACCCGGGTCGGCCAGGTAGCTCAGGCGGAAGGACATACGTGGACGTTACCCCGGAGGCTGCCGGTGGGGCCGAGTCCCCTCGCGCGGCGTCGATCTCCCTGCAGGGCATCCAGAAGCGCTACCCGAACGGCACCGAGGCCGTCCGGGAACTCAGCCTGGAGGTCAAGGCCGGCGAACTGGTGGTGCTGATCGGCCCGTCCGGCTGCGGCAAGTCGACGGTGCTCCGCATGGTCAACCGGCTGATCGAGCCGACCGCCGGGCGGATCATGCTCGGCGACGAGGACGTCACCGACGTCGACCCGGTGCGGTTGCGCCGCCGGATCGGCTACGTGATCCAGAACGTCGGGCTGTTTCCACACCAGACGGTCCGGGCGAACGTCGCCACCGTGCCCGGGCTGCTGGGCTGGTCCCGCGACCAGACCCGGGCCCGGGTCGACGAGCTGCTCGACCTGGTCGGATTGGACCCGGCCCAGTTCGGTCGCCGCTATCCGCACGAACTGTCGGGCGGGCAGCGGCAGCGGGTCGGGGTGGCTCGCGCGCTCGCCGCGGACCCCGTGGTGCTCCTGATGGACGAGCCGTTCTCGGCCGTCGACCCGATCGTCCGGGCCCGCCTCCAGGAGGAGTTCCTCCGGCTCCAGGCCGAGGTCCGCAAGACGATCCTGCTGGTCACCCACGACCTCGACGAGGCGGTCCGGCTGGGCGACCGGATCGCGGTGCTCTCCCAGGGCGGGCACCTGGAGCAGTACGACACGCCGGCCGCCCTGCTGGGCGCGCCCGCCACGCCGTTCGTGCGCGAGTTCGTCGGGGCCGACCGGGGCATCCGCCGGCTGGCGGTCACCCAGCTCGACCGGGACGCGCTGGAGCCGGTGCCCGGCGACGCCGAGGCGGACCTGCCCACCGTGCCGCTGGACGGCTCCGCGTACGACGCGCTGGCGGTGCTGCTCACCTCTGGACGGGACCGGCTCGTGGTGACCGACGGCGGCCGCCCGGTGGGCGCGCTCAGTCGGCAGCGCCTGCTCGACCTCGGCCGCGTGGCGGGCTGACCCGCCCCGGCTCGGCCGGTCGGGTCAGGCCCGGCCGCCGAGGCTGGCGGTGCCGATGATCCAACCGGAGAGGAAGCCGTAGCCGGCACCCGCGCTGGCGTCCTGCAACGCGCCCAGCAGCGACGGGTCCGGGCCGAACGGCGTCGCCAGCACGGCGGCGAGCCCACCGGCCAGCACGTACGCGGCCCAGCCGGAGAAGAACTGGCTCACCGAGCCGGGCACCCGGGCCACCTGGGCGGCGGGCAGCAGATAGAGCAGGGCCACCGCGACGACCACCAGCAGGACGGCCCGCAGGTCGGCGGCGAGCAACCCGCCGGGCTGCCCGTCCGCGTCCAGCCGCCAGGCAGGCCAGGCGAGCAGGCGCAGGTAGTAGTCGCCGGCCGACGCCGGGTCGGTCCGCGTGCCGGCCCATCCGGTGTACGCCGGACTCCCGCAGATGCCGACCAGCAGCAGCACGGCGAGCGCGCCGGTGCCGGCGGCCGTCCCGTAGCGGCTGACCGGGCCGCTGCGGTGAAAGAGCCCTCTCATCCGTCCAGGGCCCGTGCCGACCGACCGGGCGGACCTGGACTGCCCGGACCGGCTCAGTGCTTCTGCAGGTAGTCGATGAAGGCGGCCCGCAGCAGCGGCTCCGTCTCCTCGTACCCGTGACCGGTCAGCTCCCGCCACAGCGCGTTGGCCTCGTCGATGATCGGGCCGATCGAGTTCGGCGCGCCGTCCAGGATCGTCGCCTCGTCCGCGTTCGGCAGGTGCCGCAGCACCGAGAAGTAGAAACCGACGTCACGGTTCTCCCGGGCCAGGGCGAACGCCCGCTCCCGCAGTTCCTCGGTGGACAACGCGTCGAGTTCCTCGAACGAGGCTCCGCCGGGGGTGGCGGCAGGTGTGTCGGTCATGCCGCCGAGCCTAACGGTCGAGATCAGCTCCGGCTCGGCGGACGCGGCACGGCTCACCGCTCACCGGCGTCCCACCGGCGCGGGCTGTCCTCCCAGCGCGGATCGCGCCACGGGTCGATCGGCTCCGGCTCGGCGGGCGTCGGCAGGGTGGGGGGCCAGTTGCCGACCGGCTGCGACGACGGCGTCGTCCAGCCCGTGCTGATCGTGCCGTCGCCGACCGGCTCGGGCCGGTCGGGGCTGCCCGGCCGGGGCCGTCCGTACGTCTCGACCAGGCGGGTGACCAGCAGTCCGACGCCGAGCGCGACGCCGCCGACCGTCCAGTGGTCGACCGTCCAGCCGCGCGCCGGCGCGTAGGCCTGAAAGACGGTGACCAGTCCCACCGCCAGCAGGGTGCCGAACAGGCCGCCCCGACGGCCGTACGCGCTGGTGCCACCGAGCAGGGCCACCCCGATCGCCAGCACGGTCCAGTCCAGCCCGGGGTCGGGCGTGACCGGCCCGGGGTCGTTGGCGGCGAGCAGCACACCGGCGAGGGCGGCGAGCACGGAGGAGCAGACCAGGGCGAGCGCCGTGACCACGGCAGCCACCACCCCCCGGCGACGGGCCGGATCGGTGACTGGGCGGTACCGGCCGACCAGCCGGCGGATCGCCCGGATGGCGCCGAACAGCCCACCGAGGACCGCCAACGCGGCGAAGCCGGCGAACAGGTAGCCGGAGGTGCGCGCAGGGTCGTAGTCGCCCTGCACCAGCACGGGCGCCGACCGGCGTTCGATGTACACCACCACCCCGGCCGCACCGGCGAGACTGGCCGCCCAACCCGGCACGTGCAGCACCACCACGGCCAGCGCCAGCGCCAGCCCGCCGAGCGCGGCGACCGCGACCGCCGGGCCGACGGACGCCGCCAGACCCTGGTCACCCTGCTCCGCGTAGTGCAGCGCGGCGGCGACCGCGATCGGACCGACGGCCAGGTTCGGGGCGGCGGTCCGCAGGCTCAGCCCGGCGGCGAGCGCGAGCAGCCCGAGCCCGACCAGGCCGACCAACAGGGTGCGCAGGTTGTCGCCGCGCAGCGCGTCCGAGTCGGCCCGCCAGAGCAGCCAGCCCAGAGTGGCGAGACCGGCCAGCAGCAGGATCTCCCACACCAGGTGCACGCCGATCCGGTCCTGACCGGGCTCACCTTGACCGGGGTCGTCGAAGACGTTCTCCAGAACGGCGGCGGGCACCCCGGACGAGGGCTCGACCGACCCTTCTCGGCCCGCTTCTTCGTACCCCATTACGCCGCCTCCCCAGTGACCGGCCGTTTCCGGTCCGGTTGGCGGACGGACCGGGGCGGCCGTTGCTCTCCGATCGCAGGCACCGTACCCGCGCCCGGAGCCGGGCGTAACCCCCTGTCAGAGGCTGTCGGGAGACCCCACAGCCTCTCAACGCTGGCCGGGGCGGCTCTCCCGCTGGTCGGGCTCACGCTCGTCGTCCGGACGCTCCGGCACCCGGCAGGAGCGCTCGAGCCAGAGCGCGGCGCCCACCAGCGCCAGCGAGGCGAGCAGGCCACCCCCGGCGGCAGGTCGGTCCTCCGTGGCGGCCCGCGTGGTCTCGACGAAGAGCCAGCCGGCCAGCCCGGCGTAGAAGCCGGCGAAAATGGCCGCGGCGAGCGCCGACGCCTTGGCCAGCACCACGAACCGGGCGACCATCAGCGGGTTGACCGGATCGCGGCCGGGCTTGCGCTCGATCCGGCCCCGGGTGTTGATCGCGGCGTACGCCTCCAGCACGGCGAGCGCGGCCAGTGTCACCACCGGCAGCCAGGGCAGCCGGGGGATGCCGCTGTAGTAGAGGGTGCTGATCAGCAGCCAGGCCACCGCCGCCGCGGCCAGGGCGGCCACGACCAGGGTGGAGATCCGGGTGGGGCCCATCCGCGACCGGTCCGGGCCCGGCCCGCCCGGTGGTGGGGACTTCGCCTGCGTCATGCCGGCCGGCTCCGCTCGGTCATGCCGTCGACTCTAACGCCAAGTCCGGTCGCGGGCGCAGATCCAGCGCGTCGTCGGCGGCCGGGCCGGCGGTGAGCAGGTCGGTCAGCCACCCGTGACCGGGCAGCCGCCCGTACGGCTGGATGTCGATCCACGGTCGCAGCACGAAGGCGCGCAGGTGCGCCCGGGGATGCGGCAGGGTCAGCTCGGGGTCGTCGCTGAGCACCGGCTCGTCGTCGTCGCCCCAGACCGCGATCACGTCCACGTCGAGGGTGCGCGGCCCGAACCGCCGCTGCGGGTCACGGACCCGGCCGGCCGCGCGCTCCGCGGCCCACGCCCGCTCCAGCCAGTCGCGTGGGGTCGCGGCGTCGTCCTGGGCCAGCAGCACCGCGTTGAGGTACGCCGGCTGATCGGCGTCGCCCCACGGTGGAGTCTCGTACACGCCGGAGAGCACCAGCACGGTGTCGCCGAGCGTGGCGACAGCCGTACGCAGGTGGCCCAGCCGGTCGCCCAGGTTGCTGCCGAGCGAGAGCACGGCCCGGGTCACCGGGCACGCGTCCGGGTCATGGTGACGGCCACGTCGGTGAAGATGTGCGGCACCGGCGCCTCCGGCTTGTGCACGGTGACGGTGGCGCTGGCGACCCGCTCGTCGGCCAGGCAGATCGTGAGCAGCCGGTCGGCGAGGGTCTCGATCAGGTTGACCGGCTCGCCGGTCACCACGGCGACCAGACGTTCGGCCAGCTCGCCGTAGTGGACGGTGGCGGTGACGTCGTCGCTGGCGGCGGCCGGGGCGAGGTCCAGTTCCAGTACGGCGTCGACGACGAAGTCCTGCCCCTGGACCCGTTCGAAGTCGTACACGCCGTGCCGGCCCCGGGCCCGCAGGCCGGTCAGCTGGATCCGGTCGGTCATCGCTGTCCCTCTCGCTCGTGGCCGGCAGGGGCGGGGACCATCCGCGGACGGCCGGTGGCGACCCAGACGGCCAGCGCGTCGGCGGTGGCGCGGACGTCGTGTACGCGTACCCCCCAGGCGCCCGTCGCGACCGCCAGCACGCTGGTGGCGACGGTGGCCGCCTCCCGCTGCGCGGTGGGTCGCGGTGTCCCGTCCGGGGCGGCGAGCAGTCGGCCGAGGTAGGACTTGCGGCTGGCGCCGAAGAGCAGCGGGTATCCGAGGTCGAGCAGCTCCGGCAGGCGGGCGCTCAGCTCCCAGTTGTGCGCGGCCGTCTTGGCGAAACCGAGGCCGGGGTCGATGACGATGCGGTCGGCGGCCACGCCGGCGGCCAGCGCCGCGTCGATCCGCTGGGTCAGCTCGGTCCGGACATCGGCCACCACGTCCGTGTAGCTGGCCAGCTCGCGCATCTCCCGCGAGTGGCCACGCCAGTGCATCAGCACCCAGGGGCAGCCGGCGTCCCGGACCACCCGGGCCATGTCCGGGTCGGCCAGCCCGCCGGAGACGTCGTTGACGACGACCGCGCCAGCACCCAGCGCGGCCTCGGCGACCCGGGCGCGGCTGGTGTCGATGCTGACCGGCACGCCGGCGGCGGTCAGCTCGCGGATGACCGGCAGGACCCGGTCGGCCTCGGTCGCCGCGTCGATCCGCTCGGCGCCTGGGCGGGTCGACTCGCCGCCGATGTCGACCAGGTGCGCCCCGGCCGCGCGCAGACGGACGCCATGTCCGACGGCCGCGTCGAGGTCGGCGTACCGTCCGCCGTCGGAGAAGGAGTCCGGTGTGACGTTGAGGACGCCCATCACCACCGGGCCCGGGGCCCGCACCAGATCGGTCACGGGTAGACGGTACCGGTGGTGTCGGTGCACCCGACCAACCCGGGTCGACCCCCGAACCACCATCCCTGACGTGCGCATTGGAACAGGTGTACGATCGGTCGTCCGGGCAGTATCAGGCAGTCCCTTCGCGGCTTGTCGCAATCCGGGGCGGCCCGTACGCTTTGGAATTGGCCAGCATCGAGATGGCGAAGCCTGGAGGGAGGGCCGAAGCGGGGAAAAACCGCCCAAAGCTCACCACTCTCCGTGGTGAGTAACGAACGCAGGGTCGAGAACGCTGCGCCCTGTGAGCACTTTTCCCGCCAGGCTTGCCTATTGCACCGCCGCGGCACCGCCGGCCGCGCTATGGGGAGGTTCCAGTGATCGCCTTCGAGCTCATGGAGACGGCGTCGTCCGGCGTCGCCCACGCGCTCTCCACCCTGGCGTCAGCTCCGCTCGCCGAGCCGGCACCGAAGGGGATCGACACCAACAGTGTGGTCACCTTCTTCGCCAGCAAGATCGCGCCAATCCTGCTCGCCGTCCTGGGCGTCATCTTCATCGGGCGCGCCAGCCGGGGCGAGATCTCCAAGGTGCTGACCAGCTCCGCGATCGCGATCGTCGGGCTGGCCTTCATCGCCGGCGCGGCCACACTCTTCTTCGTCGGCGATTACCTGATCGACCTGATCTTCGAATAGGCGCGTTCCCAGATGCGGCTGCGCACCGACGACGACATCTACCGGGCCCGCCTGGTCTACCTCGGGCCGCCCGGCTACACCCTTCCGGTCCACCTGCCGTACGCCCAGTACGGGCTCTTCATGCTGCTCGTCCCCCTCTACATGTTCATCCACTGGCTGTTCACGCTGACGGTCGAGCTCTTTCCGGCCTGGGAGATCGCGCTCGCCATCGTGACCACGTCGTTCATCTTCCGGCACGTCGACCCGGACCGGCCGGCGCGGGTGGTCATCCGCACCGCGCTGACCGACTGGCGACGCACCCGGGAGCCGGCGGTCGAGCAGCGCGACCCGCGCCTGGTCGGCAGCCGGATCAGGATCCGGGAGGAGCTGGCATGACCGGGCGTACGCCGAGCGGTCCGTCGCACGACGCGGGTGAGGCGGTCGAATGAGTCGCTCTTCCACGCCGGGTCCCCCGGCCGGCCGTCCGGCCGTGCCGGCAGGTCACCGTGCGCAGTCATTTGACTACACCGAAGGCGAGGACGAGGTCGCGCTCGATCCCGCGCTGGTGACCTCGCCCGGGCACGGCGCGGTCGGAGTCTTCCAGGCTCCCCGGCCGGTGCCCCGCCGGACACCGCCCGCCGAGCCCAGCGCGGTGTCGGCCGGCGAGAACGCCGACATCGACTCCCCGTTCCTCGATCTCTTCGGCGCGTCCCGGCCGGGCTCGGCGCGTGCCGTGCCGGCCGCCCCGGCGCCCCGGGAGCAGCCGGCGATCCCACAGCAGCAACCGGCCGCCACCGAACCGACCCGGCCGGCGCACCGGGCGCCGGACCGGGCACCCGACCTGGAACCGCCCTGGACCCCCGGGGATGCGCCCACCAGCAGCGGGCGGACCATCGAGCCGCGGCGTGGCGGCGGCAACCCGGCCGGTGAGGCCCGGGTGCCGCACCAGGCCGGCGACCGGCTGCCGATGCTCCGGCCACCGAGCGAGGCCGACCCGATCGCCGAGGGCGCGCCGACGCCGTCGACCGCCGGCGCGACGACCCGACCGTCCAGCGCGGCGCCAGCGGGCCGCCCGACGACACCGGCGGCCGGGCCGGCGAGCGCCGCCCCGGCGGACCGACCGGCCCTGGAGCGCGCGCCCCGCCGCGCCAACGGAGCCGACCGGGCACGGCCGGGTCCGGGCGACGAGGAGCCGACCGAGCGGGAGGTCGCCGCGCCCCGGCAGCGAGCCGTGAGCCGGCAGGACCGGCCGACCCGGCCGGCCCGGGTCCGCGCCCCGAAGATCAAATTTGGGGACCGGGACCCGTCGGTCGAACTGGCCATCACCGAGATCGCCGGCCACCTGACCTTCACTCCGAACACGGTCACGGCCTGGTACTGGCTGCCCGAGGTGCGCTGGGCCTTCCGGCCCGACGCCGAACGCGAGGCGCTGCTCTCGGCGATCTCCGAGCAGTACGCCGGCCTGGCCGGTTTCCGGCTGCACCTGCGGCGCACCACCCGGCCGTTCCCCGCCGACGAGTGGGCCCGCACCATCGACGCACACACCCTGGCGCCGCTGCCCGACGTCCCCGGCACCACCGGCTGGGCCGACCACCTGGTCGCCGCCCAGCGGCACCTGATGGCCGTCAACCACGCCGAGGGGCAGACCTACCTGGGTGTCACCTTCGCCCGCCGATCGCTCGGCGACTCGCTCACCGAACGGTTGCTGCGCACCTTCGGGCGGGGCACCGCCGAGGGCGAACGACGCAAACTGGGCCGCACCGTGGAGCAGTTCGACGAGGTGCTCGGCGCGTTCGGCATGCGCGGCCGGCGGGTCACCGCCCAGGAGCTGGAGTGGTTGCTCTACCGCTCGGTCGCCCTGTGCATGGCGCCTCCGGGCACACTCTCCCCGGTGACCAACGGTCGCTGGGAGCGCGGTGACCTGCTCGCCCTGACCGAGCAGGTCGAGCGTTACCGCACCCCGTACGGCTCGACGGTGAAGCTGGTCAACCGGATGACCGGCGAGGAACGGCACGTCGCCGTGCTCGCCGTCGGCCGGATGGAGCCCCTGGAGATCCCGGAACGGCACGAGCCGTGGCTGCACTTCCACGAGCGGCTGCCCTGGCCGATGGAGATCTCCACCCGGGTCGACATCCTCGGCTCCGGCGACTCGTTCCGCAATCTCGAACACCGGCTGCGGATGATCCGCTCACAGCAACTCGACTACGCCGAGCACGGCATCGACGCGCCACCCGAGTTGGAGCGGCTGGCCAAGCGGGCGCTGGTGATCGGCGACGAGATGACCACCGGGCTGCCGGTCGACTCGGCCCGCGCGCACGGCTGGCACCGGATCGCCGTCGGCGGCCGGACCCGGGAGGAATGCCTGGAACGGGCCCGCCGGCTCATCCAGCTCTACTCCCGGGAGCTGCGCATCTCGCTCCAACACCCCAAGAACCAGGACTGGCTGGCCCGCGAGTTCATCCCCGGCGAGCCGATCGCCAACACCGGCTACGTCCGTCGGATGCCGGTGCCGTTGCTCGCCGCCGCGCTCCCCCAGGCCGCCTCCAACGTGGGCGACCGGCGGGGCGACCTGATCGGCCGCACCGCGGGCACCTGCCGCCGCCCGGTCTTCCTCGACCTGCACTTCCCCATGGAGGTACGGGAACGCTCCGGGCTCGCGGTCTTCGTGGCGGAGCCGGGCGGTGGCAAGTCGACCCTGCTCGGCGCGCTGGGCTACCTGGCCGCACGGCGGGGGGTCCAGGTGACCCTGCTCGACCCGTCCGGGCCGCTGGCCCGGCTCTGCGCCATGCCGGAGCTGCGTCCGTACTCCCGGGTGCTGAACCTGACCGGCTCGGAGCACGGCACCCTGGCGCCCTACTCGCTCATCCCGACGCCGCTGCGCAGTGAGTTCGGCGCCGGCGCCTCCGGTGACCGGGAGTTCGAGATCGCGGTTTCCAACGCCCGGGCCGAGCGCCGGATGCTGGTCCAGGACATCTGCATGATGCTCGTACCGCCGCAGGTGGCTCGGGAGGCGTCCACGGCCACCCTGTTCCGGCACGCGGTCCGCCAGGTCCCCGCCGAGGAGACGTCCACCCTGGACGACGTGGTGAGCTGCCTCGGGCGACTCGACGACGACGCCGGCAAGGAGCTGGCCAACCTCCTGCTGGACACCGCCGAGATGCCCCTGGCCATGCTCTTCTTCGGCCGACCGCCGGAAGGGCTGCTTGGTGCGGACGCGGCGCTCACCGTCATCACCATGGCCGGGCTGCGGCTGCCCGACCTCAAAATCGAGCGCGAGTACTGGTCCGCCGAGGAGGCGCTCGCCCTGCCGATGCTGCACACCGCGCACCGGCTCGCCGTGCGCCGCTGCTACGGCGGGTCGATGTCGTCCCGGAAGCTGGTCGGCCTGGACGAGGCGCACTTCATGGAGGGCTGGCGATCCGGGCGGTCGTTCCTCGTCCGGCTCGCCCGGGACTCCCGCAAGTGGAACCTTGCCGCCCTCGTCGCCTCCCAGAACCCACGCGACATCCTCGGCCTCGACGTGCAGAACCTCGTCTCCACCGTCTTCGTCGGCCGCATCGCCGAGGACGCCGAGATCGCCTCCGAAGCGCTGCGGCTGCTGCGGGTGCCGGTCAACGACGGGTACGAGGCCACCCTGGCCTCGCTCTCCGCCGCCGACACCAGTTCGGCCAACCGTCTCGGCTTCCGCGAGTTCGTCATGCGCGACGTCGACGGGCGGGTACAGAAGGTTCGCGTCGACGTCTCGTACGTCGAAGGGCTGCTGGACCACCTCGACACGACGCCCGCCGCGATCGCCGCGGCCGCCGGAGTGCTGCCGAGCATCCCCCTGCCGGATCTGGAGGCGTGACATGGCGAGGGCCCGGGCACGGATCGCGGCGTTCCTGCTCGCCCTCGGCGTACTGGCCGGGGCCTCCCTCACCTGGCCGCTGATCGGCGCGGAGGCAGCAGCCGCCGCACCACCCGCCGCCCAGGCCCGCGCCGACCTCTGCACGACCCCGGAGTGGCAGGCCGACTTCCGGGCCTGCGTGGCGAAGCTCAAGGAGGTCAGCGAGGACGAGGTCACCTGCCGCAACGCACCAACCCCCGGCACTCCCGACTCCGGGCTCGCCGGCTGGTTCGCGGCAGCGCCACCGGCAGAGGCGGCGAACGGAGTCGCCGGCCGCTACAGCCTCTACGGCTACGCGGGATACAGCTATACCACCTACGACATTGACGGAGGCTGCGCGTCGAGCGTGCTGCATCCGGATTACAAGTTCACCACGACCGTCGCCAACGGCGAATTCATGATCGCCACAGCGATTATCGGGGCCTCCAACGCGCTGAGAGAAAGGGCTTGGGACCCACGTTCCATGTGGGGGTGGGCTGACCCGTTGGTCGAGCAGGCGACCAAAGCTGTGTACCAAAAAGTGTTCAGCGTCTTCGGCATCATCACCCTCTGCGTCGTCGGGCTCTACTTGCTCTGGCGCTCACGCCAGTCGGACATGAGCAACGCCATGACCACCGCCGGTTGGGCGCTGTTCGTGATGGTTGCGGTCACCGCGTTGGCTGCCTGGCCGGTGAAATCGGCGAACATCGCCGACAGCACGCTGATAACCACCCTCGGCGTCGTGCATGACGCAGTCGGACCTCAAGCAAAGACGCCAGAGCCCGGTCGATGTATCGACCCAGCGCGATGCGAAGATCGACGCACTCCCGCCGCTCGTGCTAGCGACACGGCCACCGAAACGATGCTTTATCGCAACTGGCTCCGCGGAATCTTGGGTTCATCGGACAGTGAAACCGCTCGCAAGTACGGCCCCGCGCTCTACGACGCCAAGTCGCTCTCCTGGGAGGAGGCCGAGAAGCTGCGCGCCAACCCGGCCACCCGGGAGGCGACGATCAAGGCCAAGCAGCAGCAGTGGGCGCGGGTGGCTCAGCAGATCCAGACCGAGGACCCGGAGGCGTACGAGTACCTCCAGGGTGTGCGGGACATGGACCGGGTCGGCGCCGGGTTCATCGCGGTGCTGGCGTCGGTGCTGTTCGCCATGTTCGATCTGACCGCGTCGCTGCTGGTCCTGCTCGGCTTCCTGATCTTCCGGTGGGCGGTGATCGCGGCGCCCATCCTGGGCACCGTCGGTCTGCTCCGACCGGCGAGCGCCGGGTTGCGCCGGCTCGCGAACGCCGTCGTCGCCGCGGTCTTCAACATCGCCATCTTCGGCACCGGGGCGGCGATCTACCTGTTCGCGGTCGACCTGATCATGAGCACACCCACCCTGCCCGGTTGGCTCCAGGTGGTGCTGGTCTGGCTCTGCGGGGTGGTCGGCTGGCTGCTGCTGCGGCCGTACCGGCGGATCACCCAGCTCGGCGGCAAGGACAGCAGCGAGGCGGTCAGTTCGGCCGGTTCCTGGCACCGCCGCTTCTTCCGGGACATGCGGACGGCAGCGCGGCTGGACGTGGCGGAACCCGGCGGCACGGCGGAACCGGTGGGCGGCCGCCGCCGCGCACCGGTGGCGGAGCAGACCACGCTGCGCCCGGAGGCGCGGCGCGAAGACCCGGTCCTGGCACCGACCGCTCCGGTTGAGGGCCGGCGTTCCGGCGCCGGGCGTCCGGACGGTCAGGAACGCGCGAATGACGCGCCGAAGGAGGAGACCGGTGGCCAGAGCCGGCCGGTCCCGCCCAAACCCCGTCGCCGACAGCCAGCGAGCTGGACCGAGCCGGACCTGCCGGCTGAGAACCCGTCGTTCGTGGTCTACCGACCCGGCTCCGCCGAGCGTGCGCCGGACCGCACCGGACCGCGGGTGCGCACCGAGGCACGGTGACGGCGATGCGACGGGCTCTGGAGTTCCTGTTCACACGGGTCTTGCGGTCCCGAATGGGAGTGGCGCTGGTGATCGCGGTGCTCGTCTTCGGCGTGCTCGGGGCGGCCCGGCTGGTCTCCGGTCCGGGCGATCCGGCGGACGGGTTGAGCAGCCGTCCGGATCGGCCGATCACCACCGTGGATCCGACGGCCGGCGACGATGGCGTTAACGCCACCGAAGCTCCGCAGTCGCCGGTGACCCGACCGGGCGACCGCACGCCCGAACAGACCGCGGACCGGTTCACCGTGGCCTGGCTCGGTCGCCCTGGGATGACGGCCGAACAGTGGCAGGCCGGTCTGCGACCGTTGTCCACAGCGGCGCTGACCGAGAAGCTGGCCGGTGTCGACCCCGGCGGGGTCCCGGCCGAGGAGGTCGCCGGCCCCCCGTCGGTGCGAGCACGTACCGAGACGTTCGTCGAGGTGCTGCTGCCCCTCGACACCGGCCGGCTCCGGCTGGAGTTGGTCGCAGCGGATGACGGCTGGCTGGTCGACGTGGTGGATTGGGAGCGGCAGTGAACGCCGGCAGCAGAGCATTCCGCCGGCCGCTACGGGTCGGTGTGATCGCCACGATCCTCACCGGGGTGCTGCTCCTGCTCTGCTGCGCCGGGGGGACCGCTGCGTTCTTCCTCAGCGGACTCGGCGGGGAAGCGGAGGACGGGGACACCCTCGCTGGCTGGGGCTGCGGCCCGGTCCGCCCAGTGGACATCGCCGGCGAGCTGCCACGGTTCACCGAGTACGGCGACGCGCAGGTCCGGAACGCCGCCATCATCATCAAAGTCGGTCAGGACCTGGGGGTGCCGTCGCGGGGCTGGGTGATCGCCCTGGCCACCGCGATGCAGGAGTCCGCTCTGCGTAACCTGGCGAACAGCAGCGTGCCCGCGTCACTGGCCCTGCCGCACGAGGGCGTCGGCGCCGACCATGACTCGTTGGGCCTGTTCCAGCAGCGACCCGGGTGGGGCACCGTCACGGAGCGGATGACTCCCGCGTACACGGCCCGCAAGTTCTACGAGAAGCTGGTCAAGGTGCGGAGCTGGCAGCGCCGGCCGCTGACGGTGGTGGCGCAACAGGTCCAGATCAGCGCCTATCCGGACGCCTACGCCAAGCACGAGGAACCGGCCAGCCGGATCGTCGACGCGCTGGCCGGTGGCGCGGCGCGCACGATCGAGATCAACGGCAAGGCGGTGTGCAACGCGGCCGAACGCGGTCAGATCGCCGCCTCCGGCTGGACCGCTCCGATTCCGGGCGACGTCGGCTCCGGCTTCCGGACCAGCAGCCGCCCGAGCCACAACGGGGTCGACATCGGGGCGGCCAAGGGCACCGATATCCGTGCCGCCGCCGCCGGCCGGGTGCTGGTCGCCCGCTGCGACCCGGACGACCGCGGACGCAAGGACTGCGACGTGGACGGGCACCCCGGCAAGGGTGGCTGCGGCTGGTTCGTCGATCTGTTGCACGCCGGCGGTTACATCACCCGGTACTGCCACATGGTGGTCCGTCCACGGGTGTCACCGGACCAGATCGTGCCGGCCGGCGAGGTGATCGGGCAGGTCGGCAGCAGCGGCAACTCGTCCGGCCCGCACCTGCACTTCGAGGTGCACCTGCGCAACGACCGCTCCAGCCGTGGCGCGATCGACCCGGTGCCGTTCATGCGCGAGCGGGGCGCCCCGCTGCGCAGCGTGGAGTGAGGTCACCACGGGCATGACTGGACCGCTGCCAGACCCGTTCGCTGACCAGCCCGACTGGGCGCCCCGGCCACCCCGGCCACTGGCGATCGTGCCGGCCACCGAACGGGTGGAGCTGCGCGGGCGACGGGTGCTGGTCGGGCTGCCGGGGCTGGGCTGGCGGGGCGACCTGCGCGCGGACGACCGGGTGGTCCAGGGCGCCCGAACCTATGTGCCCGTGATCCCCGAGCACGAGTGGTACCGAGCCGAGGCCGACCAGGTCGAGGTCTTCGCGCCGCTGGTGCCGGTCGATCGGGTCTGGGTGGAGACGGTCGGCAACCGGCCGGGGACGGATGACACCCGGGGCAGCGGCATCCGGCTGGTCTCGCTGGACGGCCCGGCCCACCGGTCCCCCACGCCGGTCTTCGAGGCGGATGCCGTCACCGGGCGCCGGGTGGTGCATATCGAAGGCGGCCAGGAGCACCGCGACCTGCGGGCGGTGACCGAGACCTACTCGGGCGCCGAGGGGGACATCTGCGTCCGGGTCACGCCCGAGGTGGAGTGGTACCGCTGGGCCTGGCGCGGCCAGTCACCCACCACTCTGGAGGTGCCGGTCCATCTGCTGTGGATTGAATGACGTCAACCTATCTTGGCGCCACCGCAAACCCGCCAACCTTCCTGCCGCTCGACGTCGAACTGCCACTTGTCCGTGACGCTTTGCTGAACGCCATCGACGGTGGCGCTGCGCCGAATCCCCGTCACGACCGAAGCGGTATTCCCCTTCCTGCTGACGTCCAGGCTGCCCCAACTAACTAAAATGGTGACTCCTAGTTCCTGCTCCCGTGCAACCAGGTCAGTGCGCAGCGACCGAAGAGCCTCCAACTCCGCACCTGACTTACAGGTAAAGAGATCGACTCTCGTATCGTTCCGATCTACGAGCAAGGCCCGTAGATAGTTGTCAACGACCACATCGGGCGCGCTCCGGTCCGGGGCGGCAGCCCGGTTGTAAAGCACCACTCCCGCAATGATCCCGCTAACTACTAGCAGGGCGAGCACCCCGGCGACCACGGTGAGCACAGTGCGTACCCGGCGGCGTGGCGGCTGCGGCGCCGGCGTGGCGGAGGCCGGCGGCAGCTGCTCGGACGGCGTCCGCTGGGCCGGTACGCGGGAGACCTGGGAACCGGCGGGGGGCTGCACTGATTCCACCCCCTGAAGTTAACGGCTGGACGCCCCGGAGCCAATGCCTCAAGTCCAGCGGATCGTGACGGACCCCTCCCCACCGGTGACATCCCCGACAACACCGGCGCACCGCCGTGGCACCTCCCGGAGGAGCGGCCCCGGCTGGGATACCGTCTCTGCTCAGGGAGGGGTTGCCAACCTCGGACAGGGGGTGGACGCGGTGGCCGGTCCGAAGGCACGCACGAACCGCGCCGCAGCCCTGCACCGTCGGGCGGCGGCCGTCGCCACCGCTGCGGCCGGCATCCTCGACGAGATCCGACCGGCTCCCGCCGATCAGCGCCGCCAGTACGAGGTGGCCGACCGGCTGCGGGCGGTCGCCGCGCGGCTGGCTCCGGGATGGTCGGGGGCGGCCCTGGACTCGCTGACCGTGGATTCGCCGGCCGGCGACGGTCCGCCGGCTTTCGTGCGGGTCGGCACCGCGGCGCCCCTGGACGATGCCCGCTTTCCTGCGCTGGTGCCGCTGGTCGGCGCCGGGCACCTGAGTGTGGACGCCGACGCCCGGGAACCGCGGGTGGCCGGGTTGCTTCGGGCTGTGCTGCTGCGGTCGCTGGGGGCGGCACCGGCGGGTGCCCTGCTGGTGCGCGCGGTGGACGCCACGGCGGGTGTGCTCGCCCCGTTCGGGGCGCTGGCGGATGCCGGCCTGTTGCCGCCACCGGCGGTGGACGTGGCGGGTCTGCGCGCGGTGCTGACCGAGGCGGAGCAGTGGGTCACGCCGGGGGCGAGCGGTCGACGCCGGCACGACCGGACGTTGTTGCTGGTGGTCGCCGCGCTGCCGGAGCTGACCGGCCCTACCGACCTGGCCCGGATCGAGGCGTTGGCCGAGCAGGGGCCGGCGGCCGGGCTGCATCTGGTGGTGGCCGGCTGGCCGCCCGCCGGCCCGTACGCGGCCCGGGGGCCACTGCCGCGCGCCACGCCGCTGGTGCTGCGCAACGCGTACGCGCTGCTCGGGGATCCACCGGGGGCGTCCTTCGCGAGCCCGGGCGCCGATCCCCCGGGCGGGTTGAACTCGCCGGTGTTCGTCGAGTCGGATCCGCCGGCCGATCTGGTCGACGCGGTCTGTCGGCGGCTCGCCGCGCAGGTGGAGGCGGGCTCCCGGCTGGCCCTGGCGGATCTGCTGCCGGCGACGGGTGAGCGACTGTGGGAGTCGGATCCGGCCGACGGGTTGACCACCACGGTCGGTGACGCCGGGGGGCGTCCGGTGCCGCTGGGCTTCACGGAGCTGACCCCGCACTGGCTGGTCAGCGGCCGTTCCGGTGCGGGTCGCGCGGCGTTCCTGACCACGGCGCTGCTCGGGCTCGCCGCCCGGTACGGCCCGGACGACCTGGCGCTCTACCTGGTGGATCTGGGCGACGGTGAGTCCTTCGTGGAGTTCCTCCAGACCGAGCGGGACCGGTCCTGGATTCCGCAGGTGCGGGCGGCCGCGATGGCCGCTGATCGGGAGTACGTCCGGGACCTGCTCGATCAGTTGACGGTCGAGGTGCAGCGTCGGACCGAGGCTGGCGGGCGCGCCGGTGGGCAACGCTTCGCGGAGCTGCGCCAGCACCGGCCGCTGCCCCGGATCGTGTGTGTGCTGGACAATCTGCCGCTGATCTTCGCCGAGCGGGACCGGCTGGCCTCGGAGGTGGCCGCCCAGCTGGACGGGCTGGCCCGCGCCGGCCGGGCGTACGGCGTGCACCTGGTGCTGGCCGGCGCGGGTGAGCTGGGGCTCAGTGGCCGGGCGGACGCCGGGCATCGGGATCCGGTGCTCGGCCAGTTCCCGGTGCGGGTGGCGCTGCCGGGCGGCGGCCCGGTGCTGGAACCGACCAACGACTCGGCCGCCGGCCTGCCGGTGGGCAGCGCGGTGGTGAACACCGCTGGCGGGCTCGGCGGCCCGCGGGGCGCGATCCGCGGTCACGAACGGTTGATCCGCCACCCCGATCCGCAGGACCACCCGGAGGTGGTGGATCGGCTGCGGCACGAGTTGTGGACGGCACGGCCGGCCGGGTCACTGCCGCCGGTGGTGTTCGCCGGGTACGCCCGTCCGTCGTTGGGCAACGACCCGCGACACCGGGCGGCGTTGGCCGGCCAGGCGCACGGGCCGGCGGCTCTGCTCGGCCGGGCGGTGGACGTGGCTCGCTCGACGGTCGCCGTACCGCTGGGGCCGGCGGCGGGGCGCAACCTCGCGGTGCTGGGATCGGGCCCGGCGGCGGGCGGGCTGCTGGCGACGGCGGCGCGGAGCACGGCGGACCACCACTCGCCGGGCACCGCCCGGTTCCTGGTGGCGGCGCCCGACCCGGGTTCCCGGCCGCTCGCCGAGGCGTTGACGGCGGAGCTGGCCGTCCGCCATCCGGCCACCATGGTGGACCTGCCGACGCTGCTCGCGGACGCGGACGATGAGCTGCCGACCTACCTCGTCGTTTTCGGCCTGGACCGGCCGGGGCCCCGCGAGCTGCCGGTGGACCGGCTGCGCGCGCTGCTGCGGGACGGGCCGCCGTCGGGTCGGCACCTGCTGGGCTGGTGGCGCGCGGTGCCACCGTTCGCCGCGTTGCTGGAGCCGGACGGCGAGGTGGACAAGCTCGCGGCCGTGGCCGTGCTGGACGTGCCGGCGGCCCAGCTCGCCGCGGTCTTCGGTCGGCCGGTGGAGTGGCGGGCCCGTCCCGACCGGGCGGTGCTCTGGGACGGGCCGGACGAGCGGGGCACGGTGCTGGTGCCGTTCGCCGATGAGGCCAGGTGATCCGGTGGTGCGCGCGGGGGGTGTCGGGGTGGGTCCGAACGCGACGGTGACCGGGCCGGGACGGCAGCGGGCCGGCGACCCGGACGGGGACCTCGCGCCAGCGGGCGCGGAGCCCACCACGGCCTGGTCGGAGTATCTCGCCGCGGCCCGCCAGTTGGACGGGGTACGCCGCAGCGCGGCAGCCGCCGCCGGTGAACAGGCCCGTTCGGCCGAGGCCGCCCGGGAGGAGCTGACGGTGGTCCGCACCGGGCTGGCGAGCCAGCAGGAGCGGCTGCGTGAGCTGGGCGTACCGGCGATTTCGCTGGTGCCGTCCCCGCCGGAGCTGACCGAGGCCGCCCGGTCGATGGCCGGCGGCCCGGCGGCGGTGCTGGCGGCGCTGCGGACCGCGCGGGGTCGGGCCGAGGCGGCGGACGCGGCGCTGGCCGCGCGCGGCCGGTTCCGCCCGGGGTCCTGGCCGGCCCGGGGACGCAACCTCCTGATGTACGGGCCTCTGGCGCTGCTGGTGCCGATGATCCAGGTCGTGGTGTTCGTGGCGACCGGAACGGGCCCGGCCAGTGTGGCGGCCCTGATCTGTGGGCTGCCGATGCCGGCGGTCGCCTTCGTCGCCGGCTGGGTGGGCATCGGGCGGGTGTTCCGCGCCGGCCCGGGCGAGCGGCTGGACCGCACGGTGCGTTTCGGCGCGCTGGTGTGCCTGGTGCCGGCGGTGCTGGTCACGGCCGGCCTGTTACTGGCCCTGCTGGCCGGCTGACGCGACGACCGGCCGTCCCGGGGTGGGTCGGCCGGCCGTTGACGCGTCCGGGTGTCAGCGAGGGATGATCAACGCCATCGCCTCGGCCCGCGACTTCGGGTCGTGCTGCAGGGTGCCGCGCACGGCCGACGTGATGGTCTGGGCACCCGACTTCTGGATGCCGCGCATCGCCATGCACATGTGCTCGCACTCCAGCACGACGACGACGCCGCGCGGGGAGAGTTTGCTCATCAGCAGATCGGCGACCTGCGAGGTGAGCCGCTCCTGCACCTGCGGCCGGCGGGCGAAGACCTCGACCAGCCGGGCCAGCTTGGACAGGCCGGTGATCCGTCCGTCCGGGCCGGGGATGTAGCCGATGTGCGCGCTGCCGCGGAACGGCAGCAGGTGGTGTTCGCAGAGGCTCATCACGTCGATGTCCCGGACGATCACCAGCTCTTCGTGGTTGGCCTCGAAGGTGGTGCTGAGCACCTGGGCCGGGTCGACCCGCAGGCCGGCGAAGAGCTCGGCGTACGCCCGGGCGACCCGGGCCGGGGTCTGCTGGAGGCCGTCGCGGTCCGGGTCCTCCCCGACCGCGATCAGGATCTCCCGGACCGCCTTCTCGATCCGGCCCAGGTCGATCGCGTCCTCGACCGGGCGGCCGGTCAGCCTGCCGCTGATCAGCCGTGCGGCCACGTAGTCCAGCCCGTCGTCGCCGTCGGGCTCGGTCGCGGAGACGGCCAGCTCCCGGTGAGGGGAGCTGGCCGTCGGGTCGCTGCTCAGTGCGTGCCGTCCGAGTTGTTGGACGAGGCGCCGCCGCCGACCGACGCCTGCGCGCCGTCGGCCTGGGCCTGCGCCTTGAGCTTGTCCTTCTCCGCAGGGGTGAGCACGGGCGGCTCGGTGGAGGGCTGGCGCTTGCCGAAGCCGTTGTACGGCGCCAGCGGCGGGCGCTTGACCACCCGCGCGCAGATCCGGGCCATGTCGGCGGTGGAGAGGGTCTCCTTCTCCATCAGCTCGAGCACGATGTTGTCCAGGACGTCCCGGTACTCGACCAGGATCTCCCAGGCCTCGTCGTGCGCCAGCTCGACCAGCGCCCGCATCTCGCCGTCGATCTCGGCGGCCACCGAGTCCGAGTAGTCCCGCTCGTGGCCCATGTTGCGGCCGAGGAACGGCTCGTCCCCGCTGGTGCCGTACTTGATCGCACCGAGCTTGGAGCTCATGCCGTACTGGGTGATCATCGCGCGGGCCAGTTGGGTGGCCTTCTCGATGTCGTTCCCGGCGCCGGTGGTCGGCTCGTGGAAGACCAGCTCCTCGGCGGCCCGACCACCCAGCGCGTACGCCAGGGTGTCGATCATCTCGGCGCGGGTCTGGGTGTACTTGTCCTCGGTGGGGAGCACCAGGGTGTGGCCCAGCGAGCGGCCACGGGACAGGATCGTCACCTTGTGCACCGGCGCGGCGTGCGGCAGCGCCCAGGCGACCAGCGCGTGCCCACCCTCGTGGTACGCGGTGATCTTCTTTTCCTGGTCGCTCATGACCCGGGTCCGTCGCTGCGGACCGGCGATCACCCGGTCGATCGACTCTTCCAGCGAGTCGTTGGTGATCGCCCGCTGGTCCTTGCGGGCGGTGAGCAGGGCCGACTCGTTGATCACGTTGGCCAGGTCGGCGCCGCTGAAGCCCGGGGTACGCCGGGCCACCGAGTCGAGGTCGACGTCGGGGGTGAACGGCTTGCCCTTGGCGTGCACCCGCAGGATGGCCTTGCGGCCCTCCATGTCGGGGGCGTCCACCGGGATCTGCCGGTCGAACCGGCCCGGGCGCAGCAGCGCCGGGTCGAGGATGTCCGGCCGGTTGGTGGCCGCGATCAGGATGACCCCGCCCTTGGTGTCGAAGCCGTCCATCTCGACGAGCAGCTGGTTGAGCGTCTGCTCGCGCTCGTCGTGACCGCCGCCCATGCCGGCGCCGCGGTGCCGGCCGACGGCGTCGATCTCGTCGACGAAGACGATCGCCGGAGCGTTCGCCTTGGCCTGCTCGAACAGGTCGCGGACCCGGCTGGCGCCGACACCGACGAACATCTCCACGAAGTCGGAGCCGGAGATGGAGTAGAAGGGCACCCCGGCCTCGCCGGCGACCGCGCGGGCCAGCAGCGTCTTGCCGGTGCCGGGCGGGCCGAACAGCAGCACGCCCTTCGGGATCTTGGCGCCCAGGGCCTGGTACTTCGCCGGGTTCTGCAGGAAGTCCTTGATCTCGTGCAGCTCCTCGACGGCCTCCTCGGCACCCGCGACGTCCGCGAAGGTCGTCTTCGGAGTGTCCTTGGTGATCATCTTCGCCTTGGACTTGCCGAAGTTGAGCACCCGGGAGCCGCCGCCCTGCATCTGCGACATGAAGAACAGCAGCAGGAGCACGAGCAGCGCGATCGGCAGCAGGTTGACCAGCAAGCTCACCCAGATGCTGTCCGACGAGACCTTGGCGTCGGCCGGGCCGGTGACCCGGTTGGCCGCCTTGGCGTCCAGCACCTCGTTCCAGACCTCGTCGCCCACCTGGTACGGGAACTGGGCCTCGATCTTGTTGGTGGTGGTCTCGCCGAACTTCGTCTTCTGGGCCAGGTCCAGCTGGAGCGTCTGCTCCTTGTCCTGGAAGACGACCTTATTGATCTTGGCGGTGTGGAGCTGGTCGAGCGCAACGGAAGTGTCCACGCGGTGGTAGCTGGGACCAGCGGTGAACAACTGACTGAGCACAACGGCGCCGAGGATGACCAGGATGATCCAGACCACCGGTCGGCGGAAGAAACGCGTACGTTCCATACTGTTGTCGAGCGCCGGAGCGCCCGCATCCTCCTGATCGACGTCCTGACCGTCTGATGGTGTTGCCGCATTTTGAGCGGCGGCCGGGGCCGCCGTGCGGGCCGGCCTCGACCCCGAGGCGCAAAACTGCCGCGCCGCGGTCATTCGACGGTACACCGTGTACGCGAGGAGTGAGCTTGCGAGCCCCGCACTCGGCGCACCTTCGCATCGACGGCGCGCACCGTGGGCAGGCTCACCAGCCCTCACCGGAACGTACGGCGGGTCCGGGCAGAAGCCGGCGTGGCGGAGAGTCCGGCCCGGCCACCCGAACGCCCGGTAACGCGGTCGAGGGGGTCGGGCGCGAAGTAACCTCCGCGCCACCGGGCTCCACGGTAGCCGGAACAGCTGAGAGCGCGCTGAACGTCGGCTTGACGGATGCCGATGCGAGTTGACCTCACACCGCCGCCGGGCGGCGGTTGTGGGCCGGCCGGCGTCAGGACCGGGCGTAGACCTCGGGCTTGAGCACCCCGACGTACGGCAGCTCCCGGTAGCGCTCACCGAAGTCCAGGCCGTACCCGACCACGAACTCGGTCGGGATGTCGAAGCCGACGTACTTGACCGGGACCGGCACCCGGACCGCGTCGGGCTTGCGGAACAGCGCGACCACCTCGACGCTCGCCGCGGAGCGGGACTCCAGGTAGCGCAGCAGCCACGAGAGCGTCAGCCCGGAGTCGACGATGTCCTCGACGACCACCACGTGCCGCCCGGCGATGTCCCGGTCGAGGTCCTTGAGGATGCGGACCACGCCGGAGGAGGTGGTGCCCTGGCCATAGGAGGAGATGGCCATGAAGTCCAGCTCGGCCGGGGGGCCGTTGCGACCCAACGCCCGGGCGAAGTCCGCCATGAACATCACCGCGCCCTTGAGCACGCAGACCAGCAGCAGTCCGTCGCCCACGTGGGCGTAGTCGGCGGAGACCTGTTTGGCCAGTTCCGCCGTCTTCTCGCGGATCTGCGCCTCGGAAATGATCACGTGGTCGATGTCGGCGTCGTACCAGGAGCCGTCAGCCATGACTCCTAGCCTGCCGTACGTCTGATGGCCCCCGTCGGCGGGGCCGCACCTTTTGGCGCGGTCCCGCCCTGGATTTTTCTCGCAAAGGCCATCAAACACATCAGCTGGTACGGGACCGCCAGCGGCGGCCGTCCTCGCTGGGCTTCCAGTCGGCCGAATCGTGACTGTCGGCGGTGAGGCCGGCCGCCGAGGCGGCGACGAGCAGGACGAGGAACAGGAGGAAGAGCAGGAACTCCATGGCGGCGCTCGCTTTCGCATGGTTGCTGTCGGTTTCGCCGCCGGTGCGCACCGGACTGAGACCAGTCTGCGACGACTCACGTCGATCGAACAGTGGCAGAGATGCCACTGGGCATCGATTTTCTGCCATCGATCGGGTTACCCTCGTCACATGCTTCGTTCCGTGGCCGTCCTCGCCCTCGACCAGGTCGCCCCGTTCGAGCTCGGCGTGCTCGCCGAGGTGTTCGGCACCGACCGCACGGCCGACGGCTTCCCCGGTTACCGCTTCCACGTGTGCAGCCCGGACGGCGCGCCCGTGCGCACCTCGTCCGGCTTCCACCTCACGCCACACGCCGACCTCGGCCCCGTGGAGGAGGCCGACCTGGTGGCCGTTCCCGCGCACAGCCAGGGCACCGAGGTTCCCGGCCCGGTGCTCGACGCGCTGCGCCGGGCCGACGCGCGCGGCGCGCACCTGTTCAGCGTCTGCTCCGGCGCCTTCCTGCTCGGCGCGGCCGGGCTGCTCGACGACCGGGAGTGCACCACGCATTGGCGGTACGTCGACGAGTTGCAGAGCCGACACCCGGCCGCCCGGGTGCGCTGCAACTCGCTGTACGTCCAGGACGGTCGGCTGCTCACCAGCGCCGGCACGGCGGCCGGCATCGACGCCTGCCTGCACCTGGTCCGTCAGGAGCACGGCTCGGCCACCGCCACCCGGCTGGCCAGACGGATGGTGGTCCCGCCGCACCGCGACGGCGGCCAGTCGCAGTACGTCGAGGCACCCATCCCGAAGGCGCCCGAGGCGCCGACCCTGGAACCGGTGCTGGAGTGGCTGATGGGACACCTGGACCGGACGATCACCGTTGAGGAGCTGGCTGCCAGGGCCGGCATGGCTCCGCGTACGTTCGCCCGCCGGTTCCGGGCCGAGACCGGCACCACCCCGCACGACTGGCTCACCAACCAGCGGGTGCTCCTGGCCCGACGGCTGCTGGAGGAGACCCCGTTGAGCGTGGAGGCGGTCGCCGACCAGGCCGGCTTCAGCGACGCGGCGGCGCTGCGCCACCACTTCAGTCGCCGGGTGGGCGCCACCCCGCACGGCTACCGGACCACCTTCCGCGACCGGACGCACACCGCCTGAGGCACACCGGCCCGGTGCCACCACTCGGAGAGCCTCTGCTCTGCTTCACTCCACGCAACACCTGGCCGGCCGCTGGGTTGCGCCGGTTGAAGCAGAGCAGAGGGGCTCAGTCAGGTGGGTCCACGGGCGCCAGCCGGTCGGCACGGCGCAGCACGCGCAGACCACCCGGCAGATCGGCGGGGCCCTGACCGTGCCACCGGGTGACCAGGGCGTCCAGCGCGTCGACATGCCGGTACGAGAGGGCACCGGCAACCGCACCCAGCTCACGCGCCCAGGCATGCAGCACCCGGCCGCGTAGCGCGAGGGCCAGATCGGCCAGCGCCGGTACCGAGAGCCCGCCCGCGGGATGCCGGGCCGCCGCCAGCGCCGCCTGCGCCAGGTCGTCGAGGGCGGCGTTGTCGGCCGCCACCAGCCGGGCGGTACGCGCCAGATTGTCCAGAACGCCCGGCCCGAGTGCCCGCACCAGCGCCGGCAGCACGTCCGCCCGCACCCGGGACCGGGCGTACGACGGATCGGTGTTGTGCGGGTCCTGCCACGGGCTCAACCCGAGCACCTCACACGCGGCGCGGGTCTGCTCCCGGCCGATCTCCAGCAGCGGGCGCAGCAGCGGCACCCCGGACATCTCCCGCCGGGCGGGCATCCCGGCCAGACCGCGTGGACCGGCGCCCCGGGCCAGCGCGAGCAGCACGGTCTCCGCCTGATCGTCCCGGGTGTGCCCGGTGAGCACCGCGACCGCGCCCTGCTCCCCGGCGACCTCGGTCAACGCCTGGTAGCGGGCCTCCCGGGCGGCCGCTTCAGGTCCACCCGGCCGCCCGGCCACGTCCACCCGGACCACCGTCACCGGCGCGAACCCGGCCTCCCGGGCCCAGGCGGCCACCTCCCCGGCGCGCTGCGCCGAGCCGGCCTGGAGGCCGTGGTCGACGGTCACCAGGCCGGCGGTCCGATTCAGCCGGGGCGCCACGAACGCGGCGGCCGCGGCAAGGGCGAGCGAATCGGCGCCGCCCGAGCAGGCGACGAGCACCGGCCCGCCGGACGGCAGACCGGTCAGCGCGCGGCGGACCGCCACCCGGATCGCGGCCACGGGCGGGGCGAGCGCGGCCACCGGCGGACGGTCAGCCGGCGGCCGGGAAGGTGCCGGCCGGGCCGTGCACCCGGGCCACCCAGGCGTCCGGATCGCCCAGCTCGGAGAGCCGGGGCAGGGTGAGTGGCGAGTTGAAGATCGAGTTGAAGCCGTCCATGCCGACCCGCTCGACCACGCCGTGCACGAACTTGCGCCCCTCGGCGTACTGGCGCATCTTGACGTCCACACCGAGCAGCCGGCGGATCGCCTTCTCCAGCGGGTTGCCCGCCTCGCGGCGACGGTTGAACGACGCCCGGATCCGCTCCACGCTCGGAATCACCTGCGGGCCAACGCCGTCCATGACGAACTCGGCGTGCCCCTCCAGCAGGGTCATCAGCGCGGTGAGCCGGTCCAGCACCGCCCGCTGCGCCGGGGTCTGCACGATGTCCAGCACGCTGGTGCGGCTCTCCGGGTCGCGGATCGCATCGGACAGGGTCGCCACCCCACGCCGCAGCCGCTCGACCAGGTGCTCGCCGCCGCTGGACGAGGCGTCCACGAACGCCTGCACCTCGCTCAGGAAGTAGGCCCGCATCCATGGCACCGCGGTGAACTGGGTCCGGTGGGTGACCTCGTGCAGGCACACCCAGAGCCGGAAGTCCCTCGGGTCGGCGCCGAGCTTGCGCTCCACCTCGACGATGTTCGGCGCGACCAACAGCAGCTGGCCCGGGTCGGCGGAGAAGACCTCGTACTGGCCGAGCACCCGGCCGGACAGGTAGGCGAGCACCGTGCCGGCCTGCACCCCGGTCAACCGGGACCCGATCGCCTCGGTCAGCGCGCCCGGCTGCTTGTCGCCGGAGAGCCGGCTGACCAGCGGGGTGATCACCTCACGTAGCCCGGCGATGTTGGTGGCGGCCCAGTCCCGTCGGTCGACCACCCGCACCGGCGGATGCGCCACCTGCGCACGCAGCCCCGTGTAGTCGGCCACGTGCCCAGCTGCCTCGTCGGTCAGCCGCCGCAGGTCGCCGACCACGTCGGTGGCCTCGGTGTACGACACCCGGGGGCCCGACTTGCTCAACGCCCCCGCTGTGGCGGCGGCCAGATCCCAGTCCACGAACTGCGCCATGGACCCACCGTACCCGCGCCGCAACACCCTGGCCCGGGCTCGCGACGGCGGTCGAGGCGTCCACCACCGGTGCGAGCCGGGGCCGGCAACGGTGCGAGCCGGGGCCGGCAACGGTGCGAGCCGGGGCCGGCAACGGTGGCAGCCGGGCCGGCGACGGTCAGCGGCAGCCGCAGTTGGCCAGCGCGGCGGCGATCCGGTCGAGCGCCGGTTGGGCGGTGTCCGTGCCACCGGGCACCTTGTCGGTGAGCACGGCGAACGTGAGCAACCGGCCGTCGGCCGTGGTGACCAGGCCCGCGATGGCGTGCACGCCGGTCAGCGTGCCGGTCTTGGCCCGTACGGCGCCCGCGCCCGCACCGGTCCCGGGCGCTCCCCGGTAGCGGTCGTCCAGGGTGCCGGACCAACCGCCGACCGGCAGGCCGCCGAAGATGCCCGCCAGCTCCGGATGGTCGGGGCTGGCGGCCAGCCGGACCAGGTCGGTCAGCACCGACGGGCTGATCCGGTTGCGGCGGGACAGCCCACTGCCGTCGGAGAGGTTGATCTCCTCGGCGGGCAGGCCCAGCTCGGCCACCTCCGCGTCCATGGCGGCGGCGGCCCCGTCGAACGAGGCCGGCTGGTTGCGGGCCAGCGCGACCTGGCGGGCCAGCGCTTCGGCCAGGATGTTGTCGCTCTCGCTGATCATGATGTCGACCAGCCGGATCAGCGGCGGGGACTGCACCACTCCCAGCTCGGTGCCGGGCGCGGGAGAGGACCCACCGGCTGCCGCGGTGGGCGGGGCCGTGCCGCGCTCGACCGTGTCGGCCGGTACGCCGAGCAGGCGCGCGAACGACCGGCCGGCGGCCAGGTCGGGCTCGCTGACCCGCTCGGCTCCGCCGCTCCCGACGCTCGGGTCCCGGCGCGCGCCGTCGGTCATCAGCGCGGTGATCGCGCCGCCGTACCCGCCGGTGGGGATGTCGGCGTCCCAGCCGGGGCCGTAGCGCGGGCCGGAGTAGATCGATCCGTCGACGGTGACGCTGGTCGGTGCGACGCCGCCGAGCGCGGTACGTACCTGGGCGGCCAGGTCGTCGAGGCGCGCGGCACCCGGGTAGTAGCCCTTCTTGTCGACCGCGAGGGTGGTGTCGCCGCCACCGACGATGACCACCTCGCCGGGCTTCGCGCCGGCCACCGCCCGGGTCGGAATCCGGTAGCCCGGGCCACGCGCGGCCAGCACGGTCACCCCGGTCGCCAGCTTGGTGACCGAGGCGGGCACCGTCCCGTCGTCCGCCCCCTTGGCGAACAGCGTCTGGCCGGAGGTCACGTCGGCCACCGAGACGTTCACCCGGTCACCCAGGTCGGCCACCCCGACCAGCGGGTCCAGCGCGGCGCGTACCCCGTCGGGGCTGGGCAGGGGGGCGTTCGGATCCGGGCCGGCGAGCACGTCCGACGGGTCCGGCTCCGCGGACGCGCCGGCGGTCGGCGCGGGCCCGGCGTCGTCGCCCAGCCAGCCGGCGACCGGGCCGGGCCGGGTCACGCCGACCCCGACGCCGGCGAGCACCAGCAGCAACACCAGGGCCAGGACCACCGGCAGCCGCCGGCGCGGCGCGGCGGGCATGGGAGGTGGCACGGCGTCGGTGGACGCGGGAGGTGGCACGGCGCCGGTGGACGCGGGAGGCGGCGCGGCACCGGTGGACGCGGGCAGCGCGGAGATCGGCGGGCCCAGCGGCGGGGCGCCGGTCGGGAGCGGGATGGTCGACTCGTCGCCGGGCGGCGGGAGGCCCGGGGCCGGGCTGGTCGGGATCGCGGCCCTCCCGCTGGGCGGGGCGCTCGTGGGCCGGTTGCTGTCGAGGGCCGGGAAACGACCCGTGTTCGGGCCTACGGGAGCCGACCCCCCGGGTGGACGCCAGGGCAGCGGCGGGGGACGTTCGGGAACCGACTCCGGCACCGGAGGCGACGGCTCCGCCGCCCGGGGAAGGTGGGCGTCAGGCACCGGGACCCTACCGGTGGCACCACCGGAGCCGGATCGTCCGGTACCGCGCGCGGCGCCCCCGTCCGGGCGGTAGTGTGAATCTTCCCTCCCCACGACCCCCTCCTCCCCCAGCGAAAATCGGCTTGGGTGACACTACTTCGGTCCGAAGACTATGCGGCGGTCGGAGTCGGCGGGTGGGCATTCGCCTGTCCGAGGGGCCGCCAAGTGTTTCCGTTAGCCAGCGTGGGCAGACGAGGGAGCGTGCAGATGGATTTCGACGTGACGGTTGAGATCCCCAAGGGTCACCGGAACAAGTACGAGGTGGACCACGCGACCGGCCGGATCCGGCTGGACCGCACCCTCTTCACGTCCACCCAGTACCCGGCGGACTACGGGTTCATTGAGGGCACGCTGGGCGAGGACGGCGACCCGCTGGACGCCCTGGTGCTGGTCCCCGAGCCGACCTTCCCGGGCTGCCTCATCCGCTGCCGCACCATCGGCATGTTCCGGATGACGGACGAGAAGGGCGGCGACGACAAGGTCCTCTGCGTGCCCTACGAGGACCCCCGTCAGGAGCACCTGCGCGACATCCACCACCTGGGCGAGTTCGACCGGCTGGAGATCCAGCACTTCTTCGAGGTGTACAAGGACCTGGAGCCCGGCAAGTCGGTGGAGGGCGCGACCTGGGTCGGCCGCACCGAGGCCGAGGCCGAGATCCACGCCTCCTACCAGCGGGCCCGCGACGCCGAGGCCCGCGGCGAATCCACACACTGACGTTCGCTGACGTGCCGGGCCCGGGAGTCGCTCAACCGAGCAGCCCCCGGGCCCGGTCGTACAGGTCGAGCACCGCGCAGGCGATCGGCACCACGGCGACCACCAGCGCGGTGTCGGTCAGGTCCGCGATCCGGCCCAGGTACGGCGAGACCGGCCGGTGGGCGTACCCGGTGCCGGCCGCGACAGCCACCAGGGCCAGCGCCGCCCCACCGAGGACCAGTGCCAGGCGCCCGGCGTCGTCGGCCCGACCGACCAGCACCGCGCCCAGCACCGCGTAGCCGGCCAGACCGGCGAGTACCGCCGGCACCCGGTGCCGCAGCGCCACGAACAGCCGCGACCGCAGCAGCAGCACGGCCGAGGTCACCGCCACGAGCACCCGGCCGGCGGTCCCGCCGGCCACCCCCAGCACCGCCGCCGCGGCCACCGCCAGCAGGGCGTGCCCGAGCAGCATTCCGGTGAGCATCTCCTCGGTGCGGGTCACCGCCGCGTGGACCCGGCTCCGGTCCGGCAGGTCCCGGGCCGGCTCCGGCTCCGCCGCGGGGGCGGCGGCCGGCAGGGTGATCGGCGGCAACGGCAGCTTGCCCAGCCGGATGGCCAGCAGCGGGATCGCCCCCACGGCGAAGACCAACGTGCTGAGCAGCACCGCCGCCGTGCCGGCCGGGGTCAACAGCAGCCCGCCGAGCGCCACCCCGGCCCCGAGCAGCCCCACCGTGACGCCGGCCACGAAGACCCGCAGCCGGCTGGCCACCCCGAGCAGCCCCAGCAGCGCGACCAGCAGGAGCGCCGCCGAACCGGCCAGCAGTTCGGGCGCGCCGACCCAGCGCACCGGCCCGAACAGGCCGACCGGGTCGCCCGAGCCGACCGCGAGGGCGCCGGCCACGAACGCGTACGGCAGGGCGTAGCCGCCGAGCGTCGCCCCGGCGGCACCGTCGCCGTTGGCGCGGGAGGCGACCGTGCCAGCCACCGTGAGCAGCACCGCCACCACGGCCGCGGCCAGCCAGCCGCCGCGGTGCGCCGGACCGCCGGCGAGCAGGGCGAGCAGCCCGACGGCGAGCGGCACCGCGGCGCCGGCCAGGCCGGCCGTCCGGGTGGCGGTGGGCGACCAGGCGCCGCCCCGGCGACGGGCGCCGTCGGCGATCGCCTCCACCACGTCGTCGTACTCCAGCTCGGGCCAGTGGGCGCGGGCCGGCACGAGGTGGAGCACCTCACCGTCACGGACCCCCTGCGGCAGCAGCGCCTGAGCGGTCGCCAGCAGCGCGCCGTCGGTGCGGCGCAGGACCCAGCCGCCGTGCCGTTCGCCGTCGTCGGCCAGCCCCTCACCGGCGTGCCGGAGCACGTCGGGCAGCAGCTCGGCCAGGGGCACCTGCTCCGGCAGGGCGACGTCCACCCGTCGTTGCGGCGCGCTGATGGTGACGCGGGCCAGCCCGGTTGTCATCGACTGGTCTCCATATCGAGGGGGATCAGAGGCTGCGCGGACGACAGGACTTTACCTACCATGAGCCAGGCTCGGGTTACCCAGCGCTGTCAGGAGGCCGAGTGTCCACCGTCGTCATCAAGCGCCCGCCCCGCCGGCCGGCGCCGGAGATCCCGACCGGTGAGCTGCCGGTCGAGGCGCCGCCGGAGATCCCGGCGGTGACCGGTGGACGGTGGCAGCAGATGCTCATGCTGCTGCCCATGCTCGGCGGCACGGTGGCGATGGCGATGATGTTCGGCCGGGGCGGCGGCGCCTACTCGTACGTGGTGGGCGGAATGTTCGGGCTCTCCTCGTTGGCGATGCTGGTGACCTCCTGGGGCAGCGCGTCGGGCACCCCCAAGAAGTCCGAGATGATGGCGGCCCGCCGCGAATACCTGCGCCACCTCGCCACGCTGCGCGGTCGGGTCCGGCGGACCGTCGGGCAGCAGCGGGCCGGGCTCTACTACCGACACCCGGACCCGGGTCGACTGTGGTCGACGGTGGACAGCCACCGGGTCTGGGAGCGGCGGCCCGCCGACCCGGACTTCGCGGTGGTCCGGGTCGCGGTCGGCCCGCAGACGCTGGCCACCCCGCTCATCCCACCGGTCACCCGACCGCTGGAGGAGTTGGAGCCGATGACCGCCGGCGCGCTGCGCCGCTTCCTGGACGCGTACTCGGTGGTGCCGGACCTGCCGGTGGCGCTGTCGCTGCGCAGTTTCGCCCGCGTGTACGTGCGGACCGGCCCCCGCTCCGGCGGTGTCCCGGCCACCGGCGGGCCGCCCACCGGCGACCGGGCCGCGCAGGCGCTGGTCCGGGCGGTGCTGACCCAGCTGGCCGTGTTCCACGCGCCCGACGAGCTGCTGGTCGCGATCTGCGCCGGGCCGGAACGCCGGGCCGTCTGGGAATGGGTGAAGTGGCTCCCGCACGCCCACCATCCCGGCCGCACCGACGCGCTCGGCCCGGTCCGGCTGGTCACCAGCTCCGCCGCCGAGCTGGAACGGCTGCTCGGCGACGTGCTGACCAGCCGGTCCCGGTTCAGCCCGGCCGGCCCGGCCACCGACGGCCCCCATGTGGTGGTCGTCCTCGACGGCGGCGACCTGACCGGTGCCACCGACCTGACCGGCGACGGCGGCATCGACGCGGTCACCGTCCTGGACCTGGACACGCCGCCGCCGCGCCTGCTCGACCGGTACGCGCTGCTGCTGGAGCTGCGCGGCCGGCGGCTGCACTCCTGGTCGATCGAGGGGCACGCCGAGGTGGGCACCGCCGACCAGCTCGACCCCGCCGACGCCGAGGCGGTCGCCCGACGGCTGGCGCCCTTGCGGCTGGCCGGCACGGCGCGTGGGCCGGACGCCCCGCTCCAGGCCGAGCTGGGCCTTCCCGAGCTGCTCGGCCTCGGCGACCCGGAGAGCTTCACAGCCGAGCAGGGCTGGGCGCCGCGCTCGGCCCGGGACCGGCTGCGGGTGCCGATCGGGGTGGGCGTCGACGGCGGCGCCATCGAGCTGGACCTCAAGGAGTCCGCCCAGGACGGGATGGGCCCGCACGGCCTGCTCATCGGAGCCACCGGCTCCGGCAAGTCCGAGCTGCTGCGCACGCTGGTGCTGGGGTTGGCGGTCACGCACAGCTCCGAGCAGCTCAACTTCGTGCTGGTCGACTTCAAGGGCGGCGCCACCTTCGCCTCGTTCGACCGGCTGCCGCACACCGCCGCCGTGATCACCAACCTGGCCGACGCGCTACCCCTGGTCGACCGGATGGTGGACGCGATCAACGGGGAGCTGATCCGCCGCCAGGAACTGCTGCGGCGGGCCGGCAACTTCGCCAGCGTGCGCGACTACGAGCGGGCCCGCGCGGCCGGCACCCCGCTGGCGCCGCTGCCCTCCCTGCTGCTGATCTGCGACGAGTTCTCCGAGCTGCTCTCCGCCAAACCCGACTTCATCGACCTGTTCGTGCAGATCGGCCGCCTGGGCCGGTCACTCGGCGTGCATCTGCTGCTGGCCAGCCAGCGCCTGGAGGAGGGGCGCCTACGGGGGCTCGACACCCACCTGTCGTACCGGATCGGGTTGCGGACCTTCTCCGCCCTGGAGTCCCGGACCGTGCTCGGGGTGCCGGACGCGCACGAGCTGCCCCGCTCGCCGGGCCACGGCTACCTGCGTGCCGGCACGGACCCGCTGGCCCGGTTCCGGGCCGCGTACGTCTCCGGCGCGGTCCGCCGTCGGACCGCGCCGGCCGGGGCCACCGCCGGGGGCGGCGCCCGCCTGCTCACGTTCACCACCCACGTCGTGCCGGTGCCCGAGCCGGCCAGCCCGGTCGCGCCCGCGGTGGCCGAGGAGGAGATCGGCCGGGAGACCCTGCTCGACCTGCTGGTCGACCGGCTCGTCGGGCAGGGCCCACCCGCCCACCAGGTCTGGCTCCCGCCGCTCGGCCAGCCGCCGGCCCTGGACGACCTGCTCGGCCCGGTCGAGGTCGACCCGGCGCGTGGTCTCACCGTGGGCAACCCGGAGCTGCACGGCGCGCTGGGGGTGCCGGTGGCCATGGTGGACAAGCCACTGGAGCAGCGCTGGGACCTGCTCTGGCTGGCGCTGGACGGCGCGGCCGGGCACGTCGCGGTGGTCGGGGCGCCGCAGAGCGGCAAGTCCACCGCGCTGCGCACGTTGATCTGCGCGCTGGCGCTCACCCACACCCCGGCCGAGGTGCAGGTCTACTGCCTCGACTTCGGCGGCGGAGGGCTGGCCGCGCTCCGCGACCTGCCGCACGTGGGCGGGGTGACGGGCCGCGCCGACCCGACGGCGGTGCGGCGCACCGTGGGCGAGATGACCACCCTGCTGGCCGACCGGGAACGCCGCTTCGCCGAGCTGGGTGTGGAGTCGATGGCCGCGTACCGGCAGCGCCGGGCCTCGGCGGGGACGGCCAGCCAGCCGGGGGCCGACCCGTTCGGTGACGTCTTCCTGGTGATCGACGGCTGGAGCACGGTGCGCGGCGAGTACGACGACCTGGAGCCACTGGTCACCGAGCTGGCCACCCGGGGCCTGTCGTACGGGCTGCACGTGGTGGCCACGGCGCTGCGCTGGCTGGACTTCCGGCCGGCGATCCGGGACCTGTTCGGCTCCCGGCTGGAGCTGCGCCTCGGCGACCCGGCCGACTCGCTGGTGGCCCGGCGGGCCGCCGCGAACGTGCCCGAGCGGCCGGGTCGGGGGGTGACCGCGGAGAGCCTGCACTTCCTCACGGCGCTACCCCAGCTCGCCGCCGCTGGCGGGGACACCGCAGACCTGGTCAAGCGGGTCGCCGGCAGCTGGGCGGGTTCTCCGGCGCCCCGGGTGCGGCTGCTGCCGCCGGTGCTGCCGTACGCCGAATTGGACCTCGCGGCGACGACCGGGTTGCGGCTGCCGATCGGCATCGCCGAGGCGGACCTGCGCCCGGTGCTGCTCGACTTCGCCACCGAGCCGCATTTCGTGGTCTTCGGGGACGCGGAGTGCGGCAAGTCGTCGTTCCTGCGTGCGCTGGCCACCTCGATCATCACCCGGTTCGCCCCGGAGCAGGCCCGGGTGATCCTGGTCGACTACCGGCGCAGCCTGCTCGGCGCCATCGAGGCGCCGCACCTGATCGGCTACGGCACCGCTGCGGCGCGCACCGCCGAGCTGATCGAGTCGGCCGCCGGCTACCTGGAGCGGCGAGCCCCGGGTCCGGAGGTCACCCCCCAGCAGTTGCGTGACCGGTCCTGGTGGTCCGGGCCGGAGCTTTTCGTGCTGGTGGACGACTACGACCTGGTGGCGGCCGGTCCGGCGAACCCGTTGCGGGCCCTGGAGGACCACCTGCCGCACGCGCGCGACGTCGGCCTGCACCTGGTGCTGGCCCGCCGGTCCGGCGGCGCGGGCCGGGCCCAGTACGAGCCGATCGTGCAGCGCCTGCGGGAGCTGTCCACGGCCGGCCTGGTGATGGCGGGCAGCCCGGAGGAGGGCGCACTGGTCGGCCCGGTCCGGCCCGGGCCGCTGCCACCCGGCCGTGGCCGGTTGGTCACCCGGCGGGACGGTGTACGCCTCGTCCAGCTCGCTCAGCTGCCACCGACGTGACCCGTCTCCCCGGTTCCTCCCGTGACAGGTGGGGAAACCGGTAATCTCCGATCGTCATGGTTCCGTCGGGATGAGGGCTGAGGATGTGACTGGGGTTCGGCACAGCTGTCCGGCAGCGGCCCGACGGGCGACCGGCCGGATGCTGCTCGGTGTGGTGGCGGTGCTCGCCGTCGCGGCTCCGGCCGCGGCCGTCGCGCCCGTTTCCGTGCCCGCCACCGGTGGTCAGCTCGCCAGCGCGCCGATGGCGTTCGCCCCCGGTGACAGCGTGAGCCGCACCGACCAGGTCCGTGACGAGCAGTGGCAGCTCGACGAGCTGCGCGCCGAGACGGCCTGGCGCAGCTCGACCGGGCGGGGTGTGACCGTCGCGGTCATCGACTCCGGAGTGGACGCCAGCCATCCCGACCTGGTCGGGCAGGTGCTGTCCGGCACCGACCTGGTCGGCCCCGACGCCGCCGGCCCGGATCCGGTGGGGCACGGCACCACCGTCGCGGGCCTGATCGCCGGTCGGAAGGACGACAAGCGGGGAGTGGTCGGGCTGGCGCCGGACGCCCGGATCCTGCCGGTACGCGTGCTCGACGACGAGAACCGGTACGACGACGCGCTGATCGTCGCCCAGGGGGTGCGTTGGGCGGTCGACCATGGCGCCAGCGTGATCAACCTGTCGCTGGGCGGCAGCGGCGACAGCCCCGCCCTGGCCGCGGCGCTGGACTACGCGTTCGCCCGGGACGTGGTGGTCATCGCCTGCACCGGCAACCTGGCCACCTCCACCAACTCCAAGGTCTGGTATCCGGCCCGCGAGCCGGGCGTGATCGCGGTCGCCGGCCTGGAACGCAGCAGCGACAATCTCTGGTCCGGTTCCATCACCGGCCGCGCGACGGTGCTCACCGCTCCCGCCACCGGCCTGGTCGGCGCCCGTCCCCCGGGCGGGTACTGGCGGGTGCAGGGCACCAGCTTCGCGGCGCCGCTGGTGACCGCCACCGCCGCGCTGGTGCGGTCCCGTTACCCGCGGATGCCCGCCGGCGAGGTGGTCAACCGGCTGCTGGCCACCGCGCGCGACCTCGGCCCGACCGGGCGGGACGACCGCTTCGGGTACGGGATGGTGGACCCGGTGGCCGCGCTGACCGCGCAGGTCCCGCCGGTGACCGTCAACCCGTTGGACGACCTGACGTCGCCGGGCGTGGTCGGCTTCGGCCCGGCCCCCGGTTCCGCCGACAACGACCCGGTGACCGGCGCCGGCAGCGACCCGCTCGGCCTCACCGCACCCCGGCAGCAGACCCGGTGGACGGCCCGGGCGGCCGGCGCGCAGGCCGAATCCGCGCCGGAGCGCCTGTGGACCGGCGCCGCGCTCCTCGTCGCCCTGATCACCGGCGCGGCGTTGATGGTGCGCCGGTTCCGCCAGCGGGCCCGCTGAATCGCCGCCGGAGCCGCAGGGCTGAGCGCACCGTCGGTGGGGTAGAACCGTCCCCATGAACACCCCCGGCCCGCGCACCCTGGACCGCGCCCACCACCCGTCCTGGTGGTGGCGGCGCCGCCTCGACCCGGACCATTCGCTGGGCCTGCGGCTTACCCTGGCCGCGGCGGCGGCATTCCTGGTGCTGGTGCCGTTCGCGCTGCTCGCCCTGCTGGTGCTCGGGGGCTGGGCGCCCCTGCACCGGCTGGACGCGACGGTCACCGACGCGCTGCACGGCTACGCGCTCGACCATCCGGCCTGGGTCGCGGTGATGCGGATCTGGACCGAGGTGTTCGCACCGATGCCGCTGCGGGCCGTCGCCCTGCTCGTGGTGATCTGGCTGCTGCGCCGGGGAGCCCGGCGGCTCGCCCTGTGGGTGACCACCACCATGGTGGTGGGCGGATTGATCGGCCCGCTGCTCAAGCTGCTCGTCGGCCGGGACCGGCCGGACCTGCTCGACCCGGTCGCCCGGGCCGCCGGCTACGCGTTCCCCTCCGGGCACGCGCTGAACGCCACCCTGACGGCCGGGGTGCTGCTGCTGGTGTTGCTGCCGTACGCCCGGCGGGGGCGGTGGCGGGTCGCGCTCTGGGTCGCCGCGGTGCTGGTCGCCGCGCTGACCGGCCTGAGCCGGGTGGCACTCGGCGTGCACTGGGCCAGTGACGTGCTGGGCGGGTGGCTGCTCGGTACGGCGGTGGTCGCCGCGACCACGGCCGCGTTCACCAGCTGGCGGGCGCACACCGGCCTGCGCCCGGTCCAACCCACCACCGAAGGCGTCGCGCCGGAGGTCGAGCGGCACCCCGAAGCCACCTGAGGCGTGCGTACGGCGCCCGCCGGGTACTGGCCGGGCCATGTCCGACACCGTGGTCCAGATCGTCCGGCGGGTGCTGCTGCCGGTGACCCTCCTGCTCGGCGTCATGGTGCTGCTCGGGGTCCTGGTCACCCGGGTGTTCGCCCGGACCTGGCCGTTCACCGTGGAGGACGGGGTGAACCGGGAACTCGCCGCCGACCGCACCAACGGCTGGAACGACGTGTCGCTGGTCTTCAGCACGCTCGCCAGCACCCAGATGATCGTCGTGGTCACCGTGCTGGTGGCGCTGGCGCTACGGCTCTGGCTGGGCCGCTGGCGGGAGCCGCTCTTCCTGTGCGCGGCGGTGACCGCCCAGGCGCTGGTGTTCCTGCTGACCACGCTGGCGATCGACCGGCGCCGGCCGGCGGTCGAGCACATGGACGTCTCTCCGCCCACGTCCAGCTTCCCGTCCGGGCACACCTCGGCGGCGGTGGCGCTCTACGTCGGCATCGCCGTGCTGCTGGCGCTGCGGTCGCGGCGTACCGGGGCGAAGGTGGCCTGGTGGACGCTGCTGCTGGTGGTGCCGCTGGGCGTGGCGCTGACCCGGATGTACCGGGGGATGCACCACCCGAGCGACGTGGTCGCGTCCTTCCTCAACGGCGGCACCTGCGTCGCGATCATGGCGCGGAGTGTGCTGGACCGCGGGGTGCGGTGGGGACGGGCGCAGCTGCCCGCGACGGGGCGACCCGCCGAACCGGCCCGGAGCTGACCCGGACGGCGATCAGGTGCACTCGCCGGTGCCGACGCGCCGGTTGCGTTCCGCGCCGGCCAGCGCCACCGGGCGCGCCTCGGCGGCGGTCACCGCGAAGCCGGTGTTCGGGTCGTCGGCCGCCGCCGCGAAGATGACGCCGAGCACCAGGCCGTTGGCGGAGACCAGCGGACCGCCGGAGTTGCCGCTGCGGACCAACGCGCGGATCGTGTAGATCTCCCGGGTGACGTCCCCGGACGCGTAGATGTCCGGCCCGGTGATCCGGTCGACGTCGCGTACGCGCGCCGACTGGGCGTTGTACGGGCCGTCGAGCGGGAAGCCGAGCACGATGGCGTCCGTGCCGCTGCCCGCGTTGCCGGCCGCGAACCGCAGCGACGGGCCGGGCAGCCCGGGTACGAGCAGCACGGCCAGGTCCCGGTTCGGGTCGTAGACCACCACCTCGCCGTCGTACCGGTCGCCACCCAGCTCCACCGCCACCGAGCGGGTGCCGGCCACCACGTGCGCGTTGGTCATCACCCGGTCGTCGGCGTACACGAAGCCGGAGCCCTCGATCCGGCGCGAGCAGCCGGGCGCGGAGCCGAGCACCTTGACCACCGACCGCTGGCCGTTGACCACCACCTGGGAGCCGGCCAGCGCCGGGTCGGGAGGCTCGACCTGCCGGGCCCGGGTCGGTGCGAGGTCACCGAAGACGTCCGGGAAACCGTCGGTGTCGACGGTGTCCCGGAGCGCGGTGGAGAGCTCGTGGGCCTGGTCCGGCAGGACCTGGTTCACCACGGTGATCAGCGCGCTGTTGCGCACCGACGCGGCGAGCCAGGGCACCGAGGACGAGCCGAGCGGCACGGCGACCAGCCAGGCGAGCAGGAGCACCGCGAACAGCGAGACGAACGCCCCACCGACGTCGTCGACCTGCTTGCCCACCTCACTGGTGATCGTCTTGCGTAGGTGCGAGCCGAGCCAGCCGGCGAGCGCCTGCCCGACCACGGCCAGCCCGAAGACCGCGACCAGCGAGATCAGCACCCGGACGCCGGGGTCCACGAACTGCCGGGCGAACAGCGGCCCGAGCTGGAGACCCAGCAGCAGCCCCAGGAAGAAGCCGGAGAGCGACAGGATTCCGATGACGAAGCCCTGACGGTATCCGCTGATCGCGAACACGAGCATGAGCAGCAGCAGGACGAGATCCACGACGGACACGGGGTCCAGCGTACGGGCAGGGCGCCCGGCAGATGACCATCGCTTCCGGAAGGTGACCGAGCGGTCAGCGCAGGGCGGTCTCGTCGGCGTCGTCGGTGCCGGCCGAGGGCGCCGGTGTCGCCCCGGTCGGCGGCAACTCAACCACGCGGCCACGCGGCCACGGTCGGGCCCAGCCGCCCATCTCCAGCAGGGTGGCCAGCACCCCGGCGGTGAACCCCCAGACCAGCATGCCGCGCGCCGAGAACGCCGGCCCGATCCAGCCGCTGGGGTGGCGGACGCGCAGCCGGTTGGCCGGGTCCACCAGCTCGCTCACCGGCAGCCGGGCCACGTGCGCCACCTCCGCGGGCTCGCGGGGGTGCACCGGGTGCGGGTCGTGCCACCAGGCCAGCACCGGGGTGACCACGAAGTCGCTGACCGGGATCCACAGCTTCGGCAGCTCGGCCAGCACGGTCACGCTCGCCGGGTCGAGGCCGACCTCCTCGTTCGCCTCGCGCAGCGCGGTGGCGCGGACGTCGGCGTCCTCGGGGTCGGCCGCGCCGCCGGGAAAGGCCGGCTGACCGGCGTGGTTGCGCAGGGTGGCGGCGCGCTGCAGGACGAGCACGTCGGGACCGACGCCGGGCTGCTCACCGAGCAGCACCAGCACAGCGCTCTCCCGGCCACCCTCGGCCGGGGTGACCAGTCGGGTGAAGTCCTCGGCGCTGGCGGTGCCCAGCCGGGTCAGCAACGGCTCGATCCACTCGGGTGGGCGGCGGGTCACGCCGGCACCGCCAGACCGAGGTGCTGACGGACCAGCTCGGCGAGTCGGGCGTCGTCGAGCGCCCCGGTCGTGTCGATGTGCCGGATCCGGCCCTGGGCGTCGACGAAGAGGGTCAGCGGGATGGCGTTGCGTTTCAGCGCCCGTTGCAGCGCCTCGCCCTGATCCACCAGGATCGGGAACCGGACGCCGAAGTCCTCGCCGATGGACTGGGCGCCGTCGCGGCTGTCCCGGTTGTTCACCCCGACCACCTGGAGCCGCCCGGCGGTCCGCTCGCTGAGCCGCTGGAAGGCGGGCAGCTCCTTACGGCACGGCGGACACCAGGACGCCCACACGTTGATCACCGCCGGCCCCGCGACCTCGCGCAGCGCGACCGGGGCCCCGCCGGTGAAGCAGGCCAGGGTCAGCTCCGGCAGGGCCTCGCCACCGGTGCCGGGCGCGGCCGTGCCCGCACCGGCCTGGGGTGCCGTGCTCAGCTTCGAGCAGTCCTGGAACGGCGACGGGCGCTGAGCGGCGGCCGAGCGGGGTGCGGGGGCGTCGTCCGCGGCGGTGGTGCACCCGGCGACGAGCAGCAGCAGCGGCAGGACCAGCAGGGCGAGGCGCCGGTTCACGGCACCTCCGCGGCAACCGCCTGGGCGGGCACCAGCTCCGGGTCGACGCCGGCGGCCGCCGCGAGGTCACGGGCCCGGGGCCCCTTGAGCAGCTTGGCGGCGGCGGCCGGCTCGGTCGGGCCGGTGCCGTACGAGGGGCAGAGCTTCGCCAGCGTGCACGCGCCGCAGGCCGGCTTGCGGGCGTGGCAGACGCGCCGCCCGTGGAAGATGATCCGGTGCGACAGCATCGTCCAGTCCCGCTTGTCGTACAGCGCGCCGACCGCGTGCTCGATCTTGACCGGGTCGGTCTCGGCGGTCAGCCGCCACCGGTGGACCAGCCGCTGGAAGTGCGTGTCGACGGTGATGCCGGGGACGTCGAAGGCGTTGCCCAGGATGACGTTGGCGGTCTTGCGGCCGATCCCGGGGAGCGTCACCAGGTCGACGAGCCGGCCGGGGACCTGGCCGTCGTACCGGTCGAGGAGGGCCTGACCGAGCTTGAGCAGGGAGTCGGTCTTGTTGCGGTAGAAGCCGGTGGGCCGGATCAGCTCCTCCATCTCGCCCCGGTCGGCGCTGGCGTACGCCGCGGCGGTCGGGTAGCGGGCGAAGAGCTTCGGGGTGACCTCGTTGACCTTCTTGTCCGTGCACTGCGCGGAGAGGATGGTGGCGACGGCCAGCTCCAGCGGAGAGGAGTGGTCGAGCTCACAGTGCGCGTCGGGGTGCGTCTCGGCCAGCACCCGACCGATCTTGCGGGCACGGCGTTTGCGCCCGAGGTCGGTCTCGCTGGCACCGGGAGGGCTACTGGTCACGACGGTCAGCCTACGTCGCGCCCCGGACGTTCCCGTCGGGTCAGCCGGCGCTCGGCGGGGAGATCTTGCCCTGCTTGTCGAACCGGGCGCCGTCCTTCGGGAAGTCACTGCGGCTCAGCTCGCCGAGCAGGCCCAGGCCCCGGTCGTCCGGGTCCAACGTCGGCTTGCCCGCCGAGTTCATGTACGTGGAGGTGAACGAGCCGCCGGCCCAGGCGCCGTCCGGCTTGAGCGACACCTTCAGCACCCCGCCCCAGCCGAGCCGGCCGGTGTTGCTCAACGAGTTGCCCCCACCGGCGAAGTTGCCCAGGCTGTACGCGATCAGCCGGCCCTTGTAGAACTCCATACCGCGCAGCACGTGGGGTCCGTGCCCGACGATCAGGTCGGCGCCCGCGTCGATCATGGCGTGCGAGAACTTGACCGGGTCGCCCCGGTTCTCGCCGAGGAACATCTCGGTGCCCGGCTTGACCCGGGTCTTGTCCGCGCCCTCGCCGCCCATGTGCACCTGCACCACGACCACGTCGGCCATGGTGGCGGCCTTGGCGATCACCGCCTTCGCCTTGCTGATGTCGACGAGGCTGTTGGACCACACGTACGACGAGAAGCCGGCCACGGCGACCTTGACGCCCTTGACGTCGACCACGGTGATCTGGTTCGGAGCCCCGGTGTGCGCCAGGTCGTACTTCTCCAGCGCCTTCTGGGTGTTCTGGTAACCCTTCGGGCCGTAGTCGTAGCCGTGGTTGTTGGCCTGGTTGAGCAGTTCGAAGCCGGCGTCCCGCAGGTGCGCGGCGTACTCCGGTGGGGCCCGGAACTGGAAGCAGCGGGTCGAGTTGGCCCCGCACTTGCCGGTGCCGGTGTCCACCGTCAGCGGCTCCTCCAGGTTGCCCATCACCAGGTCGGCCTTGAGCGCCTCGGTGACCGAGGTGAAGAAGCCCTTCCCGCCGGCGGCGGGCAGCCGGCTCGGCGCGTTGCCCATGATGATGTCGCCGGTGGCGGAGAGCGAGATCGCGCCGCCCCCGCCGGCCGAGGCGCCGCCGCTGGCCTTCGGGCCGGCCGTCGTCACCGGCGCGCCGGTGCCACCGCCGCCGGCGCCCGGCTGCCAGACGGGCGCCTCCGCGGAGTCCGCACAGCCGGCGACGAGCAGGGCGGCCAGCAGCGCGGCGAGGCCGAGGGCGACACGGCGGCGCGGGCGGGGCGAGAGGGGCTCGGGAGCGTACATCGTCCGCGACCCTACCGTTCGTTAAACGCGCCGACGAGGGCCGATCGGTCGGAAGTTCAGCCGGCCAGCCGGTCTGACCAGGGCACGACCGGCCGATCGCCGCCAGCGAACACCGCGGCGTGCACCGCTCGGGCCAGCGGGGCGCCCCAGGCGGAGCGGGGACCGCCGTACGCGGCCTCCGGCCCGTCCACCGGGCAGAGCACGGTGACCGAGTCGGTCGGCGTGCCGGTTCCCGGCAGCCCCAGCTCGCTGATCGCCTGGGTCTTCGCCTCGGTCGCGGTGGCCACCGCGTTGACCAGAGCTGAGTCGGCGAGCCGGGCCGGCACGTACACCACGATGTTGACCGTGCCGACCCGCTGGGTGAGCGCGGCCGGGGCGGGCGCGGCGGCCGGCACCGGAATGCCGAGCCCGACCGTCGCCCAGGCACGGACGCCGGTGTCGGTCCGGGCCACCACCTCGGTCACATCGACACCGGTCAGCAGACCCACCCCGGGCCCGTCGAGGGCCAGGTCGCCGGCGAGCGCGGCCAGGTGCGCGGCGGGGTCGTCCCGGTCGTACGACATGGGCACGGTGGCGTTGAGCACCCAGCGCCGGACGCCGATACCACCGCCCAGCGGGCCGCTGCTGACGGCCCGCAGCGGGACGTCCGCGCGCCAGACGAGCAGCGGGACCTCCCGCCCGTCCTCGGTGCGGCTGGTCAGAGTCGGGTCGCTCAGCACGTCGGGCAGGTTACGCCCACCGATCAAGATTCCAGGGGCGACCTCTGATTCCAGCTCACGTGCGCCTAGACTTGGCGACGCGCGAGGGGATCAGCGGACGGCGGACCCGGCCGACGGACGGCACGCGCAACCGGAGGTGCGCGATGGACGAGGTACTGGCCCGCAGCGGGATCTTCCAGGGTGTAGACCCGGAGGCTGCCGAGGCGCTCGCCAAGGAGATGGAGACGATCGAGGTCCGCAAGGGCGAGATCGTCTTCAATGAGGGCGAGCCCGGTGACAGCCTCTATATCCTGCTGTCTGGAAAGATCAAGGTTGGGCGCCGCGCAGCGGACGGCCGGCAGAACCTGATCGCGGTGATGGGCCCGTCGGACATGGTCGGTGAGCTGTCGCTCTTCGACCCGGGTCCGCGTACGGCGACCGCCACCGCGGTGACCGACACCCGGCTGGTGCGACTGCGCAAGCAGGCGCTGCGGCCGTGGCTGAACAACCGCCCGGAGATCGCCGAGCAGCTGCTCCGGGTGCTCGCCCGGCGGCTCCGCCGGACCAACGACTCGCTCGCCGACCTGATCTTCACGGACGTGCCGGGCCGGGTCGCCAAGAACCTGCTCCAGATGGCCGGTCGGTTCGGCACCCGCGACGGCGGCGTGCTGCGGGTGACCCACGACCTCACCCAGGAGGAGATCGCCCAGCTCGTCGGCGCCTCCCGGGAGACGGTCAACAAGGCTCTGGCCGATTTCGCCTCGCGCGGCTGGCTGCGCCTGGACGGCAAGAGCATCATCATCCTGGACCCGGAGCGCCTGGCCCGCCGCGCCCGCGTCTGAGCGGTACGTCCCGTCCCCGCCTCCCGTCATGGACCGGAGGCGGGGACGTTCCGTCTGCCTGGCGCAGAAGCGCTGGACGGGGTGCGGGTGCCCGGCGAGGGTGGAGCGATGCTGAGCCGAGTAGCTGTCCTGTCCGACATCCACGGGGTACTGCCCGCACTGGAGGCGGTGCTGGCCGAGCCGGACGTCGTCGCCGCCGACCTGATCGTGCTCACCGGTGACATCGCCGCCGGCCCGCAGCCGGTCGAGGTTCTGGACGTGCTCGCCGATCTCGGTGATCGGGTGTGCTGGGTGGGCGGCAACGCCGACCGCGAGCTGGTCGAGGCCCGCGCCGGTCAACCCGCCTCGATCGAGGTGTCGAACTGGGCCGCCGGGCAGTTGCGCGAGGACCAGGTAGCCCGACTCGCCGCGCTGCCGCCGACGGTCACCCTGAAGATCGACGGCCTCGGTCCGACGCTGTTCTGTCACGCGACCCCCCGCGACGACGAGGAACTCGTGCTCGTCGACTCCCGGATGTCGCGCTGGGCGGAGGTCTTCGAAGGTCTTCCCGCCGAGGTCGCGGCGGTGGTCTGCGGCCACACCCACATGCCCTTCACCCGGCTGGTCGACCGACGCCTGGTGGTCAACCCGGGCAGCATCGGCATGCCGTACGGGGGCGCGGGCGCATGGTGGGCCCTACTCGGGCCGGGCGTCCAGCTGCGGCGTACCGCTTTCGACGTGGATGCGGCGTGCGCCCGGGTGGCGGCCGAGTCCACCTTCCCCGACGCCGCCGCCTGGGCCGACGAGTACCTGCGCTCCCAGCACAGTGACGCCGACGCCCTGGCTGTCTTCGGCCCCCGCGACGGTCGCTGACCACCCAGCCGAGGGTCCGGGTCAAGATGGCCAGCGTCCTCAGCGGCTGTCGCTGAAGCAGGCGATGGCAGCCTTAAAAAGTCAGTCTTGACTGTTTGTTTCCTGGGCCGCAGGCTATGCCCGTGTCCACCGCATCGACCCGTGTCCCTCAGCAGGAGCGCAGCCGGGCCACCCAGGCCCGGCTGCTGGAGGCGACTGTCGACTGCCTGGTCGAGCACGGCTGGTCCGGCACCACCACGACCGTCGTCGCGGCCCGGGCCGGCGTCTCGCGGGGCGCCCAGCTGCACCACTACCCCACCAAGGCCGCGCTGGTCACGGCCGCCGTCGCCCACCTGGCCGAACGCCGGGCCGACGAGCTGCGCACCGAGGCGGGGGCGCTGCCGGCCGGGCCCCAGCGGCTGGACCGGGTCATCGATCTGCTCGGCGCGGCCTTCACCGGGCCGCTCTTCGTGGCCGCGCTCGAACTCTGGGTCGCCGCCCGTACCGACCGGGAGCTTCGGGACGCCCTGGTCCCTCTGGAGGCGACGGTCGGCCGGGAGATGCACCGGCTCACCGTCGCCCTGCTCGGCGTCGACGAGCGCCGGCCCGGCGTCCGGGAGGCCGTGCAGGCCACCCTCGACCTGCTTCGTGGGCTGGGCGTGGCGAACCTGCTCAACGACGACTCGGCCCGGCGTACCGCCCTGTTGACCACCTGGAAACGCCAGCTCGCCACTCTGCTCACGCCCTGACCGCCGGTCGCACCGGCCCGCACCAACCGGAGGCACCATGGTCGACCTCAGCGACCTGCTCACGGACCTGGCCGACGAGTCCGCTCAGCTGGACGCCCTGGTGGCTCCACTTTCGGCGGCCGACTGGTCACGGCCGACCCCCGCGCCGGGCTGGAGCATCGGGCACCAGATCGCCCACCTCGCCTGGACCGACCACGTGGCGCTGCTGGCCGCCACCGACGCGGCGGCGTTCTTCGCGACGGTGACCTCCGCACCCGATCCGGCCCGAATGGTCGACCTCGGCGCCGAGGAGTTCCTCGCCCCGCCGGCGGAGCTGCTGGCCCGGTGGCGCGACGGCCGCGGCGCGCTGACCGCGGCGCTCGCTGCCGTCCCGGCCGGCGAGAAACTGCCCTGGTACGGCACCCGGATGTCGCCCACCTCGATGGCGACCGCCCGGATCATGGAGACCTGGGCGCACGGCGAGGACGTGGCCGACGCGCTCGGCGTCGCCCGCCCCGCCAGCAACCGGCTCCGGCACGTGGCGCACCTCGGCGTGCGTACCCTCGGGCACGGCTTCGCCGCGCACGGCCGACCGGCACCGACGGCGCCGGTGCGGGTCGAGCTGACCGGGCCCGGCGGCGACACCTGGAGCTGGGGTCCGGCGGACGCCGCCGACCGGCTGACCGGCCCGGCCCGGGACTTCTGCCTGCTGGTCACCCAGCGTCGGCACCGCGCGGACCTCGCCCTGCTGGCGACCGGGCCGGTCGCCGACGAGTGGCTCGACGTGGCACAGGCCTTCGCCGGCCCGCCGGGTACCGGCCGGGAGCCGTCCGCCACGTCGGCCGGTGGGCAGGGAGTACGGGAGTGATCCGCATCGGCAACGCCTCCGGCTTCTACGGTGACCGGTTCACCGCCTGGCGGGAGATGCTCGACGGCGGCGAGCTGGACGTGCTGACCGGCGACTACCTGGCCGAGCTGACCATGCTGATCCTCGGCCGGGACCGGCTGCGCGACCCCGATCTGGGCTACGCGAAGACCTTCCTGCGCCAGCTGGAGACCTGCCTCGGCACCGCCCTCGACCGGGGGACGCGGATCGTGACGAACGCCGGTGGGCTCAATCCGGCCGGCCTGGCCGCCGCCATCGAGCGGCTCGCCGACCGGCTCGATCTGCCGGTGCGGGTCGGGTACGTCGAGGGCGACACGATCCAGCGACCGGACGCGCTGACGGCGAACGCCTACCTGGGCGCCTTCGGGATCGCCGCGTGCCTCGACGGCGGAGCGGACGTGGTGGTCACCGGGCGGGTCACCGACGCGTCGCTGGTGGTCGGTCCGGCCATCGCCCGCTACGGGTGGGGCCGCGACGACCTGGACCAACTCGCCGGTGCGACCGTCGCGGGGCACCTCGTCGAGTGCGGCGCGCAGGTCACCGGGGGCAACTTCAGCTTCTTCACGGAGCTGCCCGACGGCGGGCACCGGCCCGGCTTCCCGATCGCCGAGGTGCACCCGGACGGCTCCACGGTGCTCACCAAGCACCCCGGCACCGGCGGTGCGGTCACGGTGGAGACGGTCACCGCCCAGCTGCTCTACGAGGTCGGCGGGCCGGCGTACCTGGGGCCGGACGTGGTGACCCGCTTGGACACCGTGACGCTGCGCCCGGACGGGCCGGACCGGGTCCGGGTCTCCGGCGTCCGGGGCACGCCACCACCGGCCACCCTCAAGGTCGGCGTCAACAACCTCGGTGGCTTCCGCAACTCGATGACGTTCGTGCTCTGCGGGCTGGACATCGAGGCGAAGGCGGCCCTGGTCCGGGGGCAGATCGAGGAGGCGGTCGGCAAGGACGGGCTGGAGTTCGTGCTGGCCCGGACCGACCATCCGGACGCCACCGCCACCGAGGCGGCCAGCGCCCTGCTCCACGTCCACCTGCGGGACAGCGACAAGACACGGGCCGGACGGGGCTTCTCGGCCGCCGCGGTCGAGCTGGCGCTCGCCTCGTACCCGGGCTGCACCCTGACCACCCTGCCGGGCGACGCGTCACCGTACGGCGTCTTCACCGCCGACACGGTGCCGCAGGACGCGGTGGCGCACGTCGCGGTGCTGCCCTCCGGCGAGCGGGTGCCGATCGCCCCGCCGTCGACCACCGGTTCGCCGGAGACCGTCGCACAACAGGATCCGGTCACCGGGGGCCCCGCCGCACCTCGGACTCGGCGGGGTGCGCTCGGCGAGCTGGTCGGCGCGCGCTCCGGCGACAAGGGCGGGGACGCCAACCTCGGTGTCTGGGCGCGTTCCGACGCCGGGTACGCCTGGCTGCGCGGCTGGTTGACCGTCGAACGGCTGGCCGAGCTGCTGCCGGAAACCGCGCCGCTGGTGGTACGACGGTACGAGCTGCCGAACCTGCGCGCGGTCAACTTCGTGATCGAGGGCCTGCTCGGAGCCGGGGTGGCCGCGTCCACCCGGTTTGACCCGCAGGCCAAGGCGCTCGGCGAGCTGCTGCGCTCGCGGGTCGTCGACCTGCCGTCCGACGCCGCGCCGGGGGTGGCCGCATGAGCATCGTGGACACCCCGGAGCGGCGGCAGCTGCGCGAGCTGACCCGGGCCTTCGTGACCCGGGAGGTGCTGCCCCACCTCGACGAGTGGGAACGGGCCGGCGAGGTGCCCCGGGCGCTGCACGCCACCGCCGCGAAGCTCGGTCTGCTCGGCATCGGCTTCCCCGAGTCGGTGGGTGGGAGCGGCGGCGACCTGCTCGACTCGATCCTCGTGACCGAGGAGCTGATCCGCTCCGGCGGCTCGTCCGGCCTGGTCGCGGCCCTGTTCACGCACGGCATCGCCCTGCCGCACATGGTCGCCGCGGCGGGCGCGAGCGCCGGCGGCTCGCTGGGCGGCCGGTTCGGCGGCACCTCGACGCCCGGCGACGACGACCTGATCCAGCGGTACGTCCGGCCCACCCTGGCCGGCACGATGATCGGCGCCCTGGCGATCACCGAGCCGGACGGCGGTTCGGACGTGGCCGGCATCCGCACCACCGCCCGCCGCGACGGCGACCACTACGTGGTGAACGGGTCGAAGACCTACATCACCAGCGGGCACCGGGCCGACTTCGTGACCACCGCGGTCTGCACCGACTTTCCCGGCAGCGGCTCACTCACCCTGCTGGTCATCGACAAGGGCAGCCCCGGCTTCACGGTGGGACGTCGGCTGGAGAAGCTGGGCTGGCACTGCTCGGACACCGCCGAGCTGTCCTTCGTCGACGTGCGGGTGCCGGTGGCCAACCGGATCGGCGCGGAGGACACCGGCTTCCTGGCGATCATGCAGAACTTCGCCGCGGAGCGGCTCTCGCTGGCCACCCAGGCGTACGCCACGGCGCAGCGCTGCGTCGAGCTGGCGGTGCGCTGGTGCCGGGACCGGGAGACCTTCGGGCGTCCACTGGCCAGTCGGCAGCTGGTCCGGCACCGGCTGGCCGAGATGCACACCCGGGCGGAGGCGGCCCGGGCGTACGTGCACGAGGTCGCGGTTCGGGTGGCGGCCGGCGAGCCGGTGGTGACCGAGGTGGCGATGGCCAAGAACGTCGCGGTGGCCGCCTGCGACCACGTCGTCGACCAGGCGTTGCAGCTGCACGGCGGGTTCGGTTACATGCGCGACGCCGAGGTGGAGCGGCACTACCGCGACGCCCGGATCCTCGGCATCGGCGGCGGCGCCACCGAGATCATGAACGAGATCATCGCGAAAGGCATGGGTCTATGACCACCCTGGACAGCGCGATCGACCCGTCCGCGCCCGGGTACACGGCGAACCGGGCCGCGTTGCTGGAACGGCTGGCCGAGCTGGACGCCGCGCTGGACCAGGCCCGGGCCGGCGGCGGCGAGAAGTACGTGACCCGGCACCACAAGCGCGGCAAGCTGCTCCCCCGGGAGCGGATCGAGCTGCTGGTGGACGCCGACAGCCCGTTCCTGGAGCTGTCGCCGGTCGCCGCCTACGGGACGGACTTCCCGGTCGGGGCCAGCGTGGTCACCGGCATCGGGGTGGTCGAGGGTGTGGAGTGCCTGATCGTCGCCAACGACCCGACGGTCCGCGGCGGCGCGGTCAACCCGTGGTCCCTCGCGAAGACCCGGCGGGCCGGTGAGATCGCGCTGGCCAACCGGCTGCCGATGGTCAACCTGGTCGAGTCGGCCGGGGCGGACCTGCCCACGCAGGCGGAGATCTTCATTCCGGGCGGCCGGGTGTTCCGTGACCTGACCCGGCTCTCGGCGGCGGGTATCCCCACGGTCAGCGTGGTCTTCGGCAACGCCACGGCCGGTGGCGCGTACGTGCCGGGAATGTCCGACCACGTGATCATGATCCGGGACCGGTCGCAGGTCTACCTGGCCGGGCCGCCGCTGGTGAAGATGGCCACCGGCGAGGTCACCGACGACGAGTCGCTGGGCGGCGCGGCGATGCACGCGGGCACGTCCGGGCTCGCCGACTATCTGGCCGAGGACGAGCGGGACGGCATTCGGCTGGCTCGGCAGTGCGTCCGCCGGTTGAACTGGCGCAAGCAGGGCCCGCCGCCGCGTACGCCCGTCCCGCAGCCACCGAAGTACGACCCGGAGGAGTTGCTCGGCATCGCCAGCGCGGATCTGAAGGTGCCGTTCGACCCGCGGGAGGTGCTGGCCCGGATCCTGGACGGCAGCGACTTCGACGAGTTCAAGCCGGCGTACGGCGACGCGCTGGTCACCGGCTGGGGCGAGCTGCATGGGTATCCGGTGGGCGTGCTGGCCAACGCCCGGGGGGTGTTGTTCAGCGAGGAGGCGCAGAAGGCGGCCCAGTTCATCCAGCTCGCCAACGCCGCCGACACTCCGCTGATCTTCCTCCAGAACACCACCGGCTACATGGTCGGCACCGAGTACGAGCAGCGCGGCATCATCAAGCACGGCGCGCTGATGATCAACGCGGTGTCCAACTCGACGGTGCCGCACCTGACGGTGAACCTGGGCGCCTCGTACGGGGCCGGCAACTACGGCATGTGCGGCCGGGCGTACGAGCCGAGGTTCCTGTTCACCTGGCCGAACGCCAAGTCGGCGGTGATGGGTCCGGCGCAGCTCGCCGGCGTGCTCTCCATCGTGGCCCGGCAGGCCGCCGCCGCACGCGGACGCGACTACGACGAGGAGTCCGACGCGGCGATGCGGATGATGGTCGAGCAGCAGATCGAGTCGCAGTCCGGGGCGCTGTTCCTCTCCGGTCGGCTCTACGACGACGGGGTCATCGACCCCCGGGACACCCGGACCGTCCTCGGGCTCTGCCTCTCGGCGATCCACAACGGACCGGTGAAGGGCGCCGACAGCTTCGGCGTCTTCCGGATGTAGGGGGCTTGCGCTCGTGATTACTCGACTTCTGGTGGCCAACCGGGGGGAGATCGCCCGCCGGGTCTTCGCGACCTGCCGGGCGCTCGGCGTGGAGACGGTCGCCGTGCACTCGGACGCGGACGCCGCCGCGCCGTTCGTCGCCGAGGCCGACCAGGCGGTCCGGCTGCCCGGGGACACGCCGGCCGAGACGTACCTGCGGGTGGACCTGATCCTGGACGCGGCCCGCCGCAGCGGAGCGGACGCCGTCCACCCGGGCTACGGCTTCCTCGCCGAGAACGCCGAGTTCGCGGCGGCGGTGACCGACGCCGGGCTGACCTGGGTGGGGCCGCCGGCCAAGGTGATCGCCGCGATGGGCGACAAGCTGGCCGCGAAGGCCCTGCTCGCCGAGGCCGGCGTGCCGATGCTGCCCAGTTGGACCGACACCGACGAGATCACCGACTTCCCGGTGCTGGTCAAGGCGTCCGCCGGCGGCGGCGGGCGCGGAATGCGGATCGTCCGGGACGCCGCCGGGCTGGCTGAGGCCGTCGCCTCGGCGCGCCGCGAGGCGGCCGCGGCGTTCGGCGACGGCACGGTCTTCATCGAGCGGTACGTCGAGCGCGGCCGGCACGTCGAGGTGCAGATCATCGGCGACACCCAGGGCCGGGTGGTGTCCCTCGGCGACCGGGAGTGTTCGATCCAACGTCGGCATCAGAAGATCGTCGAGGAGGCGCCCGCGGTCGTGCCGGAGCGGGTGCGGACGGCGTTGCACGAGGCGGCGGTGGCCGCTGGTCGCGCGGTCGACTACCTCGGCGCGGGCACGGTGGAGTTCCTGCTCGCCCCGAGCGGGGAGTTCTTCTTCCTGGAGATGAACACCCGGCTCCAGGTGGAGCATCCGGTCACCGAGCTGTGCACCGGGCTGGACCTGGTCGGGCTGCAACTGCTGGTCGCCGAGGGTGCGTCGCTGCCGGCGGCGCTGCCGGACAGCACCGGGCACGCCATCGAGGTACGCCTCTGCGCCGAGGACGCGGCCGCGAGCTGGCGGCCGGCCACCGGCACCCTGCACCGGTTCGCGGTCCCCGGGGTGGCCGCCGAGTTCGGCACGCTGGCCCGGCCCGGCCTGCGGCTCGACTCCGGCGTGGTGACCGGTTCGGTGGTCGGCGTGCACTACGACTCGATGCTGGCGAAGCTGGTCGCCTGGGGCCGGACCCGGGCGGAGGCGACCCGGCTGCTGGCCACCGCGCTGGCCCGTGCCGAGCTGCACGGGGTGACCACCAACCGGGACCTGCTGGTCCGGGTGCTGCGCAGCCCGGCGTTCGCCGCGGTGGAGATCGACACGGGGTTCCTGGACCGGCATCCCGAGGTCTTCGCGCCGCTGCTGCCGGCGGCGAAACTCCCGGTGGCCGCGTTGGCCGCCGCGCTCGCCGCGGCCGCCGGCCGCCGCGTCGGGTCCCGGGTGCTGGCCGGGCTGCCGTCGGGCTGGCGCAACGTGCCCGCCGTCCCGCAGGTCACCCGCTTCGCCGGGCCGGACGGCGAGATCGAGGTCCGCTACCGGCTGGACCGTACGGGCGGGCTCGCCGAGTGGTCCGTCGACCCCACCGCCGCCGAACCCACCGCCGCCGAACCCAGCGCCGCCGACCCGACTGTGGCGCTGGTCGAGGCCGCCCCGGACCGGGTCGTGCTCGACGTCGACGGCGTGCGGCTCGCGTACCGCGTACACCGGGCGGGGTCGGCGGTCTTCGTGGACGGCCCGGACGGGGCGGCGAGCCTGGTCGAGTTGCCGCGGTTCCCGCTGCCCACCGCGGAGCTGGCCGCCGGGTCGCTGCTCGCGCCGCTGCCCGGCGCGGTGACCCGGGTGCACGTCCAGGTCGGCCAGCGGGTCGCGGCCGGCGATCCGCTGCTCACGCTCGAAGCGATGAAGCTGGAACATCCCGTGCTCGCCCCGATCGACGGCGTGGTCGCCGAGCTGCCGGTGCCGGCCGGCGGCCAGGTTCGCACCGGCGCCGTGCTGGCCGTGGTCCATTCAGAGGAGGATCCCCGATGACCTTCGACCTCACCCCCGAGCAGGACCAGCTGCGCGACGCCGTGCGGGCGCTGGGCCGCCGGTACGGCCACGGCTACTTCGTCGAGAAGGCGAAGGCCGACGAACACACCACCGAGCTGTGGGCCGAGGCGGGCCGGCTGGGCTACCTGGGCGTCAACATCCCCACCGAGTACGGCGGCGGGGGCGGCGGCATCACCGAGCTGGCCATCGTCTGCGAGGAGCTGGCGGCGGCCGGCTGCCCGCTGCTGCTGCTGGTGGTCTCCCCCGCCATCGCCGCCACCGTCATCAACCGGCACGGCACCGAGGACCAGCGCAAGCGGCACCTGCCGGGCCTCGCCGACGGCTCCCAGAAGATCGTCTTCGCGATCACCGAGCCGGAGGCCGGCTCCAACTTCCACCGGCTGGGCACGGTGGCCCGCCGGGACGCCGACGGCTGGCTGCTCTCCGGCCGCAAGTGCTACATCTCCGGGGTCGACGAGGCCGACCACGTGCTGGTGGTGGCCCGTACCGAGGAGGCGGGCACCGGAAAGCTCAAGCCGGCGCTGTTTCTCGTGCCGACCGACGCGGCCGGGCTGACCCGCTCCAAGCTGGACATGGAGATCCTGTCGCCGGAGAACCAGTTCCTGCTCTACCTGGATGACGTACGCCTGCCGGCCGACGCGCTGGTCGGCGAGTCGCTGGACGCCGGACTGCCGGCTCTCTTCGCCGGGCTCAACCCGGAGCGGATCACCGTCGCCGCGATGGGCGCCGGCACCGGCCGGTACGCCATCGAGCGGGCAAGCGAGTACACCGCCGCCCGCAAGGTCTGGGGCGGCCGGAGCATCGGATCGCACCAGGGCGTGTCGCACCCGCTGGCGCACGCGGCGGTGCAGGTCGAGCTGGCCCGCTTGATGATCCAGAAGGCGGCCACCCTGTACGACGCCGGCCGCGACCTGGAGGCCGGGGTGGCCGGCAACATGGCCAAGTACGCCGCCGGGGAGGCCGCCGCGCTCGCCGTGGACACCGCCGTCCAGGTGCTCGGCGGGGCCGGTATGACCACCGAGTACGGGGTGGCCACCCTGCTCGGGGCCGTCCGGGCCGGCCGGATCGCCCCGGTCAGCCGGGAGATGATCCTGAACTTCGTCGCCCAACACGTGCTCGGTCAGGAGAAGTCGTACTGACCGCCTGGCCGGTGCCCGTTCGTGCCGCCCGCGAGCGGCGCTGCCGACGGTCAGGCCGGGGTGCGGCAGGCGGCGTCGATGCGGTGCACCGGACGGACTCGACGACCCATGCCCTCCAACAGCGAGTCCTCGACATGGAAGTCGTGAATGCGTAGCTGGTGGCGGGGCAGCTCCTCCTCGCTCGGGCAGAGCACCTGGGCGCGGACCAGATCGACCGGCACGTACCGGACGCCGCCCTGTTCCTGAAGGATCACCATGTTGACGTCGTCGGTGGTGACGACGTGCCCGCGTACGTCCTCGGTGGGGCCGCTCTCCGGGCCGACCGTGGTGACGGTCAGCGGCAACACCGGTGTGCTGATCACCGGCACCGCGGCCCAGACCAGGGTGGCCAGCACCGCCACCTCGGTCACCGACGCCAGCGGCCGGATCACCAGCCCCGGCAGCGGCCCGGCGATGAACACGGCTAGCAGCGGAGGCACCACGAGGAGCGCCAGCACCAGCCACTCATCGCCCTGCTGCACCGCGTCACGCAGCGTGGGCAGCATCAGCCAGCCGTACCCGGCGAGCAGCGCGCCGATCAGCAGCAGCCGAGGCGCGACCCGTTCGTGCAACCGCCCCGGACGCAACTGGAATGCGGCCACGAACGCCGGCACCAGCAGCGGAAGGTAGAGCAGCGGCCAGGTGATCAGGGCGAGCAGGAAGCTGGCCAGCACCACCCAGGCCGGGGTGATGTCGGCCCAGCGGGCGAAGAGCGGGCGGCGACGGGTGCCCGGCGGGAGTCGGTCCGCGCTGACGGCCAGCACCGCCCCGAGCGCGAAGACGGCGACCATGCCGGTGGAGAGCAGCCGGGCGGCCGTGGTCAGGAAGCCGGCGAGCAGGTTGACCGGCCCGACGTTGGCCACCAGCAGCAGCGTGGTCTGGAGTTCACCGCCGGCCTCCACGCCGAGGCGGAGCACCGAGAAGATCGCGGGTACGCCCACCACGGCGGTCCAGAACGACTGGCTGGCGCGGGCGCGCCGCTCCGCCGGATCCCACCGGACCCGCCCGGGCTCGACCTCGGCGACGACCGGCGCGGCGGGTTCGGCGACCGGCACGGCGGTTGGCCAGGCAACGTCACCCACCGCACCGGCCGGCGGCGCTGCGGCCGTACCGTCGAATGTCGGTGGGTCGGTGGCGACGCCGGGCGCGGACGTGCGTGGCGGCGGGACCGGCCCGTCGCCGCCGGTGGCGGTCGGCGCCGCGCTCACTTCGCGGGCGCCTTGTCGTCGAAGTCGACCAGCTTCGGCACCTCCAGCGGCTGCGGCTGGCGCTTCTCGGCCTTCAGCCAGGGGCCCAAGGTCCGGTTGTACGCGGTCTGCCAGGGGCTCGCCTGCCCGTCCCGGCCCTGCTGGTAGCTCTTCTGAAGGAAGAACGCGACGAGGTCGCGCAGCGCGGGGTCGCCGATCGGGACGCCGATGCCCAGCAGCTCGCTGGTGCCGAACGGCATGTCGACGATCTCGAACTCCTTGGGGAAGCTGGCCAGGAAACCGGCGAGGATCGCCTCGTCGGAGCTGACGGCGTCGTACCGCCCTTTCCGGATGCCGTCGACGCAGTCGCCGACGTCCTTCACCACGAACGTCTTGACCTGGTGCTTCTCCAGCTCGGCTTCGGTCGTGGACCCGCCGCTCGTGCAGACCTTGTAGGCCGGGTCGCGGAGGTCCTCGATGGTGCGGATCCGGTCCTTGAGCCGGGTCGGCACCATCACCTCCTGCGTGGTGACGAAGTACGGCCCGGCGAAGTTGACCAGCTTCTTGCGGTCCTCGGTCATGGAGAAGCTCGACACCACCAGGTCGACCGTGCCGCCCTGCAGGGCCGGAATCCGGTCCTCCGTGGACACCGAGACGAACTCCAGCCGTTGGTCGCCCTCGTAGCCGAGCGAGGCGGCGACGTACCGGCCGATCTCGACATCGAAGCCGACGTGCTGGCCGTTGCGCAGCTCGCCCATCAGTGGCTCGTTGGTGGCGACGCCGATGCGCAGCTTCGACTGGCCGTAGATGTGCGTCTCGCGCAGCTTTTCCTGCACCGACGGCAGGTCCGGCTGCTGCCGGCTGTCGCAGCCGGCGGCGGCGGCGAGGGTGAGGGTCAGGGCGACCGCCAGCGTCGTCGCCATCGCGCGGAGCCGGGACTGTGCGGTGCGTGTGTTCATGGGCGACCTCGCTGACGGAACCGGCCTGCGGGACACCGAGAGTAGTGGCTTCCGTCCACTCCGTGTGGACGCTGACCGGTCATGTCGACTGGTCCGATTGGCGACGCCGATCGGCACGCCGGGCAGGTCTGCGGTTGACAGCGGGTCCTGCGACGACATGCTGGAGGGGTGAGTCGATTGTCCAGGCCTGATGCGCGGACGGTAGCGGTGGTGGCGGCGCTGGGAGCCGTTGCGCTGCTGGTCATGCTGGTCGTCTGGCGCCGTCAGGATCTCCTCGGCGTGGTCCTCGCGTTGCTCTGCGTCCTGCTGACCATGGTGGCGGGGGTGTCCGTGTCCGCGGCCCGGCAGGGCGACGACCCCGAGCCGGTGGACCGTCCGCTCGCCGCCGGGCCACCGGAGTTGATGCCGTACGGGATCGACGCGGACACCCTCGAAGCCCTGGACAGCCGGGACGCGTTGCGTGCGGTGCGTGACCGGCGGCGCGGGTCGGGCGGGCTCAGCGACCGGTGAGCGTGGGCGCGGTGAGCGCGTCGACACCCCGCCCGGCCAGGCACCGGTAGGTCCGGTCGAGGCTGCCGTCCACCGGCGGCAGCACCTCCAGGTGCCAGCCGACCGGCTCGGTGATTCCCGTGGTCAGTCGGAAGGTGGCCGCGCTGCACACCTGGCGCACCGGCTCGGCGGCGACCACGTCGTCATACTCGGCGCCGACCAGCGACACCGGCAGGATGCCCTCGGCGTACGTCTCCCAGGTGTGCCGGCCGACGCAGGGGACCCGGGCCGCCTCGGCGCGGGTGCCGCGGATCCGCACCGGACCGAAGCACTCCAACTCCGGCAGGCACCGGGCACCCGAGGGCAGAGCGGTGGGCGCGCCGGTGCCGGTCGTGCAGCCGGGAAGCGGCCCGGTCGCCGGCGCGGCGACCCGGCTGACCGAGGGGGACGGGTCGGGTGGTGGGCCGCTGCCGGCCATCCAGGCGCCGGCGCTGGCGGAGGCGGCGATCGCGAGCGCTCCGGCGCCACCGAGGAACCAGCGCCGCCAGCGCCGGCCACCGGGGACCGTCGGGTGGATGTCCTCAACCGGGGGGCGCGGCAGCGGCTGGCCGGCGACGTACGGGCCGGCGTGGCCCGTGCCACCGCTGACCGTGCCACCGCTGACCGGGGCGCCGCTGACCGGCGCCGACGGCGGGCCGAGCGGCAGGTTGGAGAGCAGGTCGTGCAGTTCGAGAGCGGAAGGTCGATCGGCCGGGTCGTTGGCCATGCCGGCGCGGAGGACGTCGATCAGCTCGTCCGGTACGCCGGGCAGGCGGGGAACCGGCTGGTTGAACATCTCCAGCACGGTGACGAGGCTGGGGTTGCGCTCGGACTGCCAGCGCGGCGGCCGGCCGTGCATCACCGCGTAGAGGGTGGCGCAGAGCGCGTACACGTCGACGGCCGGCGACGGTGGGCTGTGGTTGAACATCTCCGGCGGCGCGTACGCCGGGGTGAGCACCTCCAGGGTGACCGAGGCGTCCCGGGCCTCGGCCAGCACGGCCAGCCCGAAGTCGGCCAGCACCGCCGAGTTGAAGTGCGAGTAGAGGATGTTCGCGGGCTTCACGTCCCGGTGCAGCACCCCGGCCGCGTGCGAGTGGGCCAGGGCGTCAGCGATCTTCAGGCCGAGGTCACGGGCCTCCACCGGGCCCAGCGGCGAGGTGCGCATCCGTTCGGCGTACGAACCGTCGCAGAGTTCCATGATCAGGTAGGGATGCTGGTCGACGGTGACCCCGACGTCGAAGAGGTCCACGACGTGCGGGTGTGACGACATCCGCCCGGCCGCCCGCGCCTCACGCAGGAAGCGGGCCTGGTCGCGCTCGCTGTCCAGCGTGCGGTTCTCCACCTTGACGGCGACCTCACGGCCCACCGAGATCTGGGTGGCCTGGTAGACGGTCGCGTAACCACCTCGGGCAAACACCCGCAAGTCGGTCAGACCGGGCACGTTCGGCACCGGCAAGCCGCCGGTCGGGGTGTCGGTCACTGCTCGAAAATACCCAACCCTGCCGGTGGCTCAGCGCACCGCGTCCGCCGGAGCGGCACCGGCCGCGCCCGGTCCCTCTCCGACGTCGCCGGCCACGTCGGTGCCATCAGCCGTCGCAGCGGTGCGTTCCGGCGTCGCGCCGGCGCCGGTCGGCGCGCCCCTGCGCGAGTCCACGCGCAGGCCGACGGCGGTGGCCAACGCGCCCAGGCCCTCCCAGGCGGCCACCCCGAAGAACCGGTCGGGGGCGATGTCGGCCAGCACGGCGATGCTGAACACGGTGAACGTGACCAGCCGGAAGACCACCGTGAACCGGTAGAACGCCCGCCACTCGGTCACCGTGGCGAGCAGGTAGTAGACGCCCATGTTGAACGACGCCATCGAGGACGCCAGCAGAAAGGTGCCGGTGTGGTCACCGACGGCACGGGTGGCCGGAACGTCCAGCCCGAGCAGGCGCAGCATCGCCTCCGGCCAGAGCAGCCCGAGCGCTCCCATCAAGAGCGCCAGCACGCCGAAGACCGCGATGGTCCAACCCGCCACGGAACGCGGCAGCTTCATGGAGAGCCTCCCCAGGCACGGCGAAGGTCGCCACTGTGGACCCCGCACGGTGTTGACACGCTAGCCGCTCACCCCGACCACCACATCCCCGAAACCGTCAATAACCGACCCACGCCACGGCAGCCTCCCGACATCGGCGCGGGGCCGGGAGAGGGCGGGATCAGGAGGTGGTGGTGAGGCGGGCACGCAGCGCGTCCGCCTCGGCGCGCTCGCTGCGCTGCTCGGTGGCGTACGCCAGGCGGACCGCCTCGTCGGCACAGGACAGCGCCTCGGCCGGGCGACCGCAGGCGGCCAACGCCTCGGCCAGCACGCTGGCCGCGATCACCTGGCTGCGCACGTCCTCGGCCGGTGCGGTGACCGCCCGCCGCGCCCAGTCCAGCGCCTGGTCCCGCTGACCGTGGGCGAGCAGCGCCGACGCGTACCGGGCCATCGTCTGGCGGCGGGAGAAGAGCAGCGACGGCGCGTTCGCGGCAGCGGTGGCCACCGGGGCGAGCAGCCCGACCGCGGTCGCCGAGTCGCCGGCCGCCAACCGGGCGGTCGCCAGCAGCACCCGGGGCGCGACCTGCGCCGGCGCCTGCGGGTTGTGCGGTTCCACGGCGGTCAGCACCGCACGGGCAAACCGCTCGGCGGTCTCGCAGTCACCCATGTCCATCGCCACGAAGCCCCGCAGCGTGCCCGCCATCCCGGTGAGCAGCGGATGCGAGGTCCGCTCGGCGTACGCCAGGGCGTCGGTGAGCAGGTCGGCCGCGTGCTCCGGCTCTCCCAGCCCGCGCGCCACCACGGCGCGGACCACCAGCGCGAACCCGCGCCCCCAGTCGTCGGACGCGGCCGCGAACTCCCGGTACGCCCGCCGGGCCTCCCGGTCCGCCTCGGCCAGCTCGCCCAGCTCGGCCGTGGCGAACGCCGCCACCGCCCGCAGCGTGCCCACCGCCCACGCCTCACCGACCCGCTCGCCGAAGGGCAGGAAGACCTGCGCCAACCGGCACGCCTCGCGCAGCCGGCCGGCGAGCAGGCGGGCGAACGCCGTGGTGCCCCGCAGCCAGGCCCGCCCGTACGGGTCCTTCAGCTCGGCGAAGAGCCGGGCGGCCCGGCCCAGCACCGCGTCGGTGCCGGCGAAGTCGCCCCGGGTGGTGGTCACCCACGCCAGGTTCTGCAGGGACCAGGCCTGCCCGCGCCGGTCCTGCGCGCCGAGGCTGACCTGGTACGCGGCGGCCAACCGGCTGCTCGCCTGACTCAGCCGCCCGGTCACGAATTCCGCCATGCCGAGCCGACGCATCGCCGAGGCGCGCAGGGTGGGCAGCCCGCCGGCCGTGGCCACCTGCAACGCCTCCTGCCAGGCGGCCACCGCCCGGCCCTGGTCGCCGAGGGTCTGCTGAGCCTGCCCGGCGAGGAGCAGGGCACTGGCCCGAACGGCCTCGTCCCCCGCGTTCGCGGCGATCTTCTCGGCGTAGGCGAGCGCGTCGACGACCCGGCCGATCTGGAGCAGCGCCCGGGCGTGCACCACCCGGTCGGCCGCCGGAACCCCGTCGCGGGCCAGTTCGGTGGCGCGCTCGGCGTACTCCACGGCCAGCGCCGGCTCGCCGGCCGACAGCGACCGGCGGGCGGCCCGGCCCAGCGCGGCGACCCCGAGCGGAACCACCGCGCGGGCCGGCGCGTCCGGGCGCAACTTCACCGCGTCCGCGAGCGTGGCGGCCCGCTCGACGTGGGTGGCCACGAAGTCGTCCCGGGCCTCGTCGGTGAACCCGCCCGGCGTGCCGGCCCTGGCCTCGTCCCGCGGCGCCGCCCAGCGGGCCAGCGCGGCGTGCCGCTCGGCCAGCTCCGCCTTGCTCACCCCCGCGTACGCCGCCTCCCGCATCAGCGGGGTGGCGAACGCGTAGCCGAGGCGGGTGCGGTGCAGCATCCGGCGTTGCAGCAGCTCGTCGACGGCCCGATCGAGTTCCACCGCGGCCACGGCCGAGGGCCGGCCGTCGCGGCCGCCGTGCTGCTCGCGCAGCGCCTCCAGAGCGCCCGTCGGCACCGTGTCACCGATGACGGCGGCGTCGCGCAGCACCGAGCGGGCGTCCGGCGGGAGCGCGTCGATCCGGGCGGCGAGCACCGCGGCGAGGTCGCGGGAGAGCAGCCGGCTGCCCAGCGAGCCGGGCACCAGCCGCCAGCCGGCAGTCGAGCCCTGGTCCCGCTCGCCGGGTGCGGCACGGACACCGCGCGCCGGCTCCACCGGGTCACGGACACCGCGTGCCGGCTCCACCGTGGTGAGCGCCCCGCGCTCGATCAGCAGGGTGACCAGCTCGGCCAGGTAGAACGGGTTGCCCTGGGCGGTGGCGAGCAGCCGGTCCGCGTCGGCCGGCGGCAGCTTGCCGCCACCTAGGTAACTGGTCAGCAGCCGAGCCGCGTCGGCGCCGCGCAGCGGCGGCAGCGAGTGCACCTCGGCGTCCGCGACCCGGGTCAGCGCACCGGCGGTACGGACCAGCTCGGGGCGGCCGAGCAGCAGCACCAGCACGGGGCCGGTGAGCCGGGACAGGGTCAGCCCCAGCGCACGGATCGTCTCGGCGGTGGCGTCGTGCAGATCGTCCACCACGATCACCAGCGGCGCCTCCGCGGCGAGCCCGCTGAGCAGGTCGGCGACCGCGTTCGGCACCGCCTCGGCGTCGGCCGCCGGCACGCCCGCCCACTCGCCGTTGTCGGTGCCGGCGTGGGCGGGAAGCTCGGCGTAGCCGAGCAGCGCGAGCAGCTGGTCGGTGGCGATCGGCGCCGTCTCACCGCCGGCGCGGGCGAGCCGCTGGCCGAGCCGGCGAAACCGCTCCTCCACCGCCGGCCGGGTCAGCGCGGTGGCCGCGTCACCGGGCAGGCCGACCGCGGCGCGGACCAGGTCGGCCAGCGGCGCGAGCCGACGCCGCTCACCGAAGGCGGCGCAGCGCACCGAGAGCACCCGGGCGCCGGTGTGCGCGGCGTACCGGCCGGCGCCCACGTCGTATCCGGCGGCGAGCCGTTCCACCTCGGCGGCGAAGCGGGACTTGCCGATGCCCGCCTCGGCGGTCATCAGCAGCACTCGCGGGTCACCCTGGTCGATCACCTCGGCGAGCCGGCCGGCGACCCGACCGATCTCGGTCTCCCGGCCCACGTAGGGCGCCTCGTCACCGAGCCCCGACCGGGTGCCCGGCGCGTCCAGCAGACCCAGCAGCTCGTACGCCTCGACCGGTTCGCGCTTGCCCTTGAGCCGCAGCGGGCGCAGCGCCCGCCACGAGGCCACGTGCCGGGTGGCGGCGGAGGTCCGGCCGCCGGCATAGACCGCGCCGACGGCGGCGGCGTCGGCCAGCCGGGCGGCGGTGTTGACCGTGTCTCCGATGACCGTGTACTCGATGGCGGCCTGGATGCCCGCGATGACGTCGCCGGTGTTCAGCCCGACCCGCAGCCCGAGCGGCGCGCCGCCACCCCGCTCGTCGTCGAGCACCCGGCGGACCGCCCGCTGCATGGACAGGGCGGCCCGGACGGCCCGCTCGGCGTCGTCCTCGTGCGCCACCGGAGCGCCGAAGACGGCCATGATCCCGTCACCGGTCAGCTTGTCGACGTGCCCGCCGAAGGTCTTCACCGCTCCGGCGAGGGCCGCGAGCACCCGGTCGGTGACCGCTCCGACGCGTTCCGGGTCGAGATCCTCCGACCACGAGGTGAATTCGGAGAGGTCGCCGAAGAGCACGGTGACCACCCGGCGCTCGGCCGCCGGCAACGTCGCGGCGGCCGGTAGCGCGGCCCCGCAGTTGTGGCAGAACCGGGCACCGGGAACGGCGACGGTTCCACACACGGGGCAGGTCACGTCTGCTCCAACCCGCTGACCCCGGGCTCAGATTCCCCGGTGCCCACACCCAGGTGTTCGAGCTGGGCGCGGACCGACCACTCGGCAGCCCACCAGAGCGAGCGGTCCACGTCCGCGTAGACCACGGCGACCACCTCGCCGGGGGTGCGGGCGCCCGCGGCGACGGCCGCCCGGACCTGGTCGAGCCGGGCCCGGCGGTGGGCGAGGTAGAACTCGGCGGCGGCGGCGCAGTCGGCCAGCGCCGGGCCGTGCCCGGGCAGCGCCGGGATCCCCCGGTACGCGCTGAGCAGCTCCAGGCTGGTCAGGTAGTCGCCGAGGTGCCCGTCCGGGTGCGCCACGACGGTGGTGCCGCGGCCGAGGATGGTGTCACCGGTCAGCACCACCCGCTCGTCGCCGCGCTCGACCAGGAAGCAGACCGAGTCGGCGGTGTGCCCGGGGGTGTCCAGCGGACGGATCGTGAGGCCGAGGCCGTCGAGGTGCGCGCCCGGCCCGGCCAACGGCTCACCGCCGATGGTGTGCGCCGGGTCGACGGCGAGGACGTGCACGCCGCCGAGCAGTTCACTCAGCCGCGGCGCGCCCTCGGTGTGGTCGGGATGGCCGTGGGTGATCAACACGACGCCGACGGGCCCGTGCGCGGCGATCGCCGCGAGGTGCCCCTCGTCGGCCGGGCCGGGGTCGATCACCACCGCCGGCTCGCCCGGGGCCGCCCGCAGCACCCAGGTGTTGGTGCCGTCGAGGGTCATCGGGCCCGGGTTCGGCGCGCGCAGCAGCGTCACCCAGCTCGGCAGCTCGTCGGCGAGCGCCGCCGCCGGCGCCGTCACGTGCCCGCTCATGGCTGCGATCGTACGGCCCCGCCCGCCACACCCCGCGATCTTGCACTTGAGGTCCCTGATTCGTCCCCGTTCAGGGCTTTCATCCGGCCAGGAAGCGCACGACCGCGGGGGCGGCGACGCGTCAGGCGACCTCGACGATCAGTTCGATCTCCACCGGGGCGTCCAGGGGAAGCTCGGCCACCCCGACGGCGCTGCGGGCGTGGCGGCCGGCCTCACCGAAGACGGTGCCCAGCAGGTCGGAGGCGCCGTTGATCACGGCGGGCTGGCCGATGAAGCCGGGCGCGGAGGCCACGAACCCGGTCAGCTTGACCACCTTGACCACGTTCTCCAGGCCGACCAGCGAGTCGACTGCCGCCAGCGCGTTGAGCGCGCACCGCTGCGCCAGATCCTTCGCCTGCTCGCCGGAGATCCCGGCGCCCACCTTGCCGGTGGCCAGCAGCTTGCCCTCGGCGATCGGCAGCTGCCCGGAGACGTACACGTGCTGCCCGGACTGCACGGCCGGCACGTAGCTGGCCACCGGCGGCACGACCTCGGGCAGTTCGAGACCCAGCTCGGCGAGCTTGGCGTGCGGACCGTTGCTCATGCCTTGGGCCGCTTCAGGTACGCGACCAGCTGGTCCGGGTTCGGCCCGGGGATCACGGCGACGAGTTCCCACCCGTCCTCGCCCCAGTTGTCGAGGATCTGCTTGGTCGCATGGACCAGCAGCGGGACCGTGGAGTATTCCCACTTCTGCATCGCTGGAGGGCTCCCTCTCGGTGCGGACGTATTCGAGGCACAGCCTACGGTCCGCTGGCGGGGCGAGGTGCGGGACGCTGCTCCGGCGCCGCCGGCAGTTCCCCACAGGGCCCCTCGTGCTCGTACCCCTGGGGGCAGCGGGAGCGGTCGGGCAGCAGCAGGTCGCAGAAGACCCGGTGCCGGTTGTTCTGGTCGTCGGCGTTGGACACGGTGGTCTCACCGGCGTCCAGCTCCGGCAGGAAACCCAGGGACACCGCCACCCGCCCGGCGAGCGCGGTCGCCGCCGCGAGGTCGGGTACCCGGATCGGCAGATGGATGACGAAGCCCGGCTCCTCGTCGTCCCGGCCCCGCTCAGTTGGGCGACTCGACGCCACGGCCACCTCCGGCGGCGGCTCGGGCACCCGGCGGTACGACCGCTCGTTGACCGGCAGGCTGCCGATCGGCCCGTCGGCCTCGCCCCGGGACCCGGACCGGCGCGGCCGGTCGTTGGTCGGGAACTGGGTGCGAGGGATGTTGTCCACGTCGCGCATGCACTGCCTCCGGTCGTACCTGTCGGATCACGCCTCCGGTCCGGACCATCCGTCCGCTCCGGCCCCCGCACCCGGAATCGACGGTAGGTCCGTGGCCGCAGTCCCGCCAACAGGACGCGCACGGCCGGTGACCCGTAGTCACATATGCGACAGATCGCAGGTAAGAGGCCCGACAGCGCACCGCACCGGAGATCCCGCCGGCCGGATCCGTGGCCCCTGCCGGCCGGCCGGGGCGACACCGGTTCGGTGATTGACCGCTACCCTTCCGGTCGGACGGTCGCGCAGTGCCGGCCACCCGCTCGATCACGCTCGGCGCCAGGGGTGGCGGCGGGCGCCCGCACCCCCCGGGGGAAAGACATGACCCAACCGCCCAGCGGCGACCAGCCCGCGCTCCCGCCGGCCCACCCGGATCCCGCCGGCCCGACCGGCGCCCCGAGCGTTCCCGACCAGCCGGCCCCCGCGGCGCAGTCCGGCCCGCTCGCCCTGCCCGCACAGCCCGACCGGTCGGCGCTCCCGGCACAGCCGGCCGAGCCGACCTTCCCGGCGTCCCCGGCCGGGTCGACCGCGGCGCCGGGCACCTCCGACCCCTCGGCGATCCCGCCACCTCCGCCCGGCTACCCCCCGTACCAGGGCACCGCCGAGCCCAAGAAGAAGCGCGGCCTGCTGATCGCGGCGATCGCGCTCGTCGTGATCATGGTGCTCTGCGTGGGCGGCGGTGTGGTGGCGTTCCTGACCCTGCGCGACGCCGAGACCGGCCAGGGAGCCAAGGAACCGACTGTCGCCGTCGACGAGTTCCTCACCGCGGTCTACAAGGATCGCGACGCGACCAAGGCGGCCGGCCGCGTCTGCGCCGCCTCCCGGGACGACGAGAAGATCGCTGCGAAGATCGCGGAGGTGCAGAAGTACACCGCCGAGTACCAGACCCCCCGTTTCCGGTGGACCAGCCCGAAGGTGGACAACCAGACGGGGGACCGGGCCACCGTCTCCACCCGGCTCACCATGACCACCGCGGACGAGAAGGTGGCGGACCAGGATCTGCGCTTCACGGTGGTGCAGAAGTCGGGTTGGTGGGTCTGCGAGGTCGCGTGACCGGCCGGCCTGGATAGGCTCGACGGGTGCGTGCAGCTGAGCGGCCGACCGACCCGGCCGGCAACGGATGGTCGGCCCGTCTCCACGTGGTGACCGGCAAGGGCGGCACCGGCAAGACCAGCGTGGCCGCGGCGCTGGCCCTGGCGCTCGCCGCCGGAGGCCGGCGCACCCTGCTGGTGGAGGTCGAGGGGCGGCAGGGCATCGCCCAGCTCTTCGGCATCGACCCGCTGCCGTACGAGGAACGGCACCTCGCGGACGCCCCGGACGGCGGTGAGGTGCGCGCGCTGGCGGTGGACGCCGAGGAGGCGTTGCTCGAATACCTCGACATGTTCTACAAGCTGGGTGCGGCGGGTCGGGCGCTCCGCAAACTCGGCGCGATCGACTTCGCCACCACCATCGCCCCGGGCCTGCGCGACGTGCTGCTCACCGGCAAGGTGAAGGAGGCCACCACCCGCACCTCGGGGCAGCGACGCGCGTACGACGCGGTGGTGCTGGACGCGCCGCCGACCGGGCGGATCGGCCGGTTCCTCAACGTCACGGCTGAGACGGCCCGGCTGGCCAAGGTGGGCCCGATCAAGACCCAGAGCGAGGGTGTCTCGGCGCTGCTGCGGTCCCCGATAACCGCGGTGCACGTGGTCACGCTGCTGGAGGAGATGCCGGTGCAGGAGACGGTGGACGCCATCGCCGACCTGACCTCGCTCGGCTTCGGGGTCGGACGGGTGATCGTCAACGGCACGCGGCCACCGGTGCCCGCCGGTCGGGCGGTCAGCGCGGCCGAGCTGCGGCGCGGTCTGGTCGCCGCCGGGCTGCCGGCCGACCGGGACACCATCGCCGGCCTGCACGACGAGGCGCGTGACCAGCTCATCCGGCGCGAGCTGGAGGATTCGCTCCGCGCCGAGCTGGTGGAGTTGGGGCTGCCGATGATCGAGCTGCCGTTGCTGCCCGACGGGGTGGACCGGGCGGGGCTCGCGACCCTGGCCCAGGCTCTCGTCCGGGCCGATTGACTCACACCTGAGGTCGGCACGGGCGCACGGACCCACCCGGCCCGATACGCTCGATTGGTGCCTTCCGAAGACGCGGCGCCGCAGCTGGACGTCGACAAGATCCTCGCCGACCCGGGCGTGCGGATCGTCGTGTGCTGCGGTGCCGGAGGGGTGGGAAAGACGACCACGGCCGCCGCGCTGGCGCTGCGGGCCGCCGAGCACCACGGCCGGCGCACGGTGGTGCTCACCATCGACCCGGCCCGCCGGCTGGCCCAGTCGCTGGGCCTGACCGAGCTGGACAACACCCCCCGCCAGGTCAAGGGGATCGACGTCGAGAGCAGCGGCGGCGAACTGCACGCCATGATGCTGGACATGAAGCGCACCTTCGACGACGTGGTGCTCCAGCACACCGATCCGGCGAAGGCGGCGGAGATCTTCGCCAATCCCTTCTACCAGGCGATGAGCTCGACCTTTGCCGGCACGCAGGAATACATGGCGATGGAGAAGCTCGGCCAGTTGCACGCCCGGGGCGAGTGGGACCTGATCGTCGTGGACACTCCGCCGTCCCGCTCGGCGCTCGACTTCCTGGACGCGCCGGCCCGGCTCTCCCGCTTCCTCGACGGCCGCATGCTGCGACTGCTGCTGGCGCCGGCGCGCAGCGGCGGGCGGAGCATGTTCAGCCTGGTCACCGCCTCGTTCGGGATGTTCTCGAAGGTGGTGCAGAAGGTGCTCGGCGCGCAGCTGCTCACCGACCTGTCCGGCTTCGTGGCCGCACTGGATTCGATGTTCGGCGGCTTCCGGCAGCGGGCGGAGCAGACGTACCGCATCCTCCAGGCGCGGGAGACGGCCTTCGTGCTGGTCGCGGCGCCGGAGCCGGACGCGGTCCGCGAGGCCGCCTACTTCGCCGGCCGGTTGGGCGAGGAGAACATGCCGCTGGCCGGCCTGGTGCTCAACCGGGTGCACCGGCCGGCGGTGCCGGAGCTGGACGCGGAGCGGAGCCGGGCCGCCGCGGAGCGGCTGACCGAGCTGGGTGGGCACGAGGCCACCGCCGACGTGCTGCGGGCGCACGCCGCGCTGGCCCGCCAGGCGGTACGCGAGCAGCAGGTGGCCGCGCGGTTCACCGAGGCGTTCCCGGCGGTGCCGGCGGTGTCGGTGACGGCGCAGCCCGCCGACGTACACGACGTCGACGGGCTGCGGACGATCGGCGCGGCGATCAGCCGGCCGTGACCGAGGTCAGTTGGCCGCGCTGACGAGGATCTTGTCCTTGCCGGCCTTGTCCTTGCTGTTCTTCTTCATCGCGGCCTCGAACATCTTGCGCCAGCTCGTCACCTGCGGGTGACGACGCAGCAACGCCCGGCGTTCGCGTTCGGTCATGCCACCCCACACACCGAACTCGATCCGGTTGTCCAGCGCGTCGGCCAGGCACTCGTACCGAACTGGGCAACTCCGGCAGATCCGCTTCGCCACGTTCTGTTCGGCGCCCTGTACGAACAACGCGTCCGGGTCCCCGTTCTGACACGCCGCCAGCGACGGCCAGTCAGTGATCATGCCCATGTGTACACGTCCCCCCTTGCAGTACCTACCGACCTCGTTGCACGTCAGCCGGCAATTCCCCCCGATCGCCCGGCTCGCCTTCCCCAAGGCGGCGCGAGCGACATGTGGCGCTGTCGCCGCCCCCCATCATGCTCTGTAGTCGCCTGATTACGCAACGTTGTCGGCGAAATCCATCATTCCGGACACTCCCGGCTTCCCGGGCTCTCGACCGCCGGTTACCCCGCCGAGGTCGGCGAAAACGCTGCGCCGCCTCCTCGGGTCGGAGGAGACTTCCGCCAGGTCACACGCAACCACGCACCGGGGGTCGTGCGTTTAGCACAACGAGGGCAGCGCGCGCAGGAAATGGGGAAACAACGCCCCAGCGCCCCTCGTTCCCTACTCGCGTACCCTGCTGAGGTGACCTGGATGCGGAAACGTGACCACAATGTGCTGACCAACGCCGCATCGCTGCTCGTATGCGGCCTGTTGGCCGGCGTGGTGGTCGCCGCGGCGGCCTTCCCCGCGGTGGCGATGTCCGGCCTGGCCGCCAAGGCCGGCGCCGAGACCTTCGGCGCCCTGCCCACGGAGCTGACGGTGGCCCGCTCGCCACAGGCCAGCTACCTGTATGCCTCGGACGGCAAGACACCGCTGGCGATCATGTACGACGAGAACCGGCGCGACGCGAAGCTCGCCGACATCTCGCCGTACATGCAGAAGGCCATCATCGCGGCCGAGGACCATGACTTCTACAAGCACAACGGCGTCGACATCAACGGTGTCGCCCGCGCGTTCGTGAACAACCAGAACGAAGGCGCCGGCCGGCAGGGCGCCTCGACGCTGACCATGCAGTACGTCCGGCTGGCCATCGCGTACTCGGCCACCCACCCGGCCGACGTGGTCGCGGCGACCGAGGACACCAGCGCCCGCAAGCTGCGCGAGATGCGGCTGGCCCTCCAGGTCGACAAGGAATTCTCCAAGGACGAGATCCTCACCCGCTACCTCAACCTCGCCTCGTTCGGCAACGGCGCGTACGGCGTCTTCGCCGCCAGCCAGGTCTACTTCGGCAAGCCGCCGAGCAAGCTGAAGATCGAGGAAGCGGCGCTGCTGGCCGGGATGGTCAAGGCGCCCACCACCAACGACCCGACCACCAAGGCCGGCTTCCCGCTCGCCCTGGACCGGCGCAACTACGTCATCCAGAACATGGTCGACACCAAGGCCATCACCCAGCAGGAAGCCGACGCGGCCAAGGCGACCAAGCTGGTGGTGAAGGACAAGCGCACCCCGAACGGCTGCGTCGCCGCCAACGTCAACAGCTGGGGCTTCTTCTGCGACTACTTCTACCGCTGGTGGATGCAGCAGGAGACGTTCGGCTCGACGTCGTACGACCGTGAGCGGCGGCTGAAGAGCGGCGGCTACAACATCGTGACCTCGCTCGAGGTCCAGGCCCAGAGGGGCGCCGACAAGGCGGTCCGCAAGGCCAAGAGCGAGAACAGCAAGGAAGCCGCCATGGTCGCCGTGGTGGAGCCGGGCAGCGGGCGGGTCCGGGCGCTCGCGGTCAACCGGCAGTTCAAGCTGGACGACCCGAAGAACCCGAAGAACAAGCTCTCCAGCGATCCCGCGAAGAAGAGGAAGGGCATCCGGGGCAACTACCCGGCGACGGTCAACCCGCTGCTCACCGGCGGCGACGGCATCACCGGCTACCAGGCCGGCTCGACGTTCAAGATGTTCACCATCGTGGCGGCGCTGGAGAAGGGCATCCCCCTCAGCCACACCATCAACGCGCCGAAGCAGTTCAAGTCGGACTACATCATCGACAGCAGCAGCCCGGCGGCCTGCAAGGGCACACACTTCTACTGCCCCACCAACTCGACCGACAGCATGGCCGGCGTGCACAACATGTGGGGCGCGTTCGGCCGGTCGGTGAACACCTACTTCGTGCCACTCCAGCAGCAGGTCGGCGCGGAGAACGTGGTCAAGGCCGCCAAGAGGCTGGGGATCAACTTCCGGGCCCAGGAGGATCTGGACCTGGAGCGGGGGGCGCACCAGTGGGGCGCGTTCACCCTGGGCGTCTCGCAGACCACCCCGCTGGATCTTGCCAACGCCTACGCCACCCTGGCCGCGGACGGCAAGTTCTGCGAGCCGATCCCGGTGCAGGAGATCCGGGACCCGGACGGCAACAAGCTGGACATCGCCAACCCGCGCTGCGAGAAGCGGTTCAGCACCGACGTCGCCCGCGCCGCGGTGGACGCGGCCCGCTGCCCGGTCGGTGACCGGTCGTCGACCTCCAAGTGCACGGGAGCCACCGCCGGCAACGTGCGGGGCATCGTCGATGCGCCGGTGGCCGGCAAGTCCGGCACCACCGACTCGGAGAAGACCGCCGCCCTGGTCGCCATGACCAAGCAGTACTCGGTGGCCGGCATCATGGCCGACCCGGACTGGCCGCAGACCAACGTCGAGATGAAGCACGGCGAGAAGGACGGCATCAACCCGCCGGTGTACGAGACGCTGCGGGACGCCATGAAGAAGAAACCGCGGATCCAGTTCGAGACGCCGGGTCAGAAGATCTCCGAGGGTGACCAGCGCAGCATCCCCAACGTGAAGTGCGCGTCGGTGGACAGCGCGAAGTCCCGGCTCAAGGACGCCGGCTTCGATCCGGTCGTCGCCAGCGCGAAGGTGACGTCGACGTGCCCGGCTGGCACCGCTGCCGGCACCAGCCCGGACGGGCGCACCATCAAGGGCGGCGTGGTCACCATCCAGGTCAGCAGCGGCGGTGGCACCCCGCCGGGCACCACCAACCCGGGCGGACCCGGGCAGCCCGGCAACCCGCCCGGCCGACCCGGTGCGGGCCGCCCCGGCGGCTGAGCGAAGCAGAGGTACGAACGGGCGGGCACCCACTGCGGGTGCCCGCCCGTTCGTCTGTCGGGACTGTCGCCGCCGGCCGATCCAGCGCTGCTGGCGGTCGGGGCGTCAGATCGTGCGCGGACCGGTCAGAGGCCGAGCTGTCGGCGTACCTCGGCGGCCACCCGACCACCCTCGGCCTGGCCGGCCACCGCGGCCTGGGCCGCCTTCATCGCCGGGCCCATCTGGGCCTTGCCGGTGAAGCCACCCGCGGCGAGCGCGCCGGACACCAGCTCGGTCAGCTCGGCGTCCGAGAGCTGCTTGGGCAGGTAACGGTCCAGCACCTCGCCCTCGGCGGTCTCCTTCGCCGCCTGCTCGGAGCGGCCCGCGTCGGCGAAGGCGGTGGCCGCCTCCCGGCGCTTCTTCGCCTCCTTGGTCAGCACCGCGAGCACCTCGTCGTCGGAGAGCTCGCGCTTGGCCTTGCCGGCGACCTCGGCGGTGCCGACGGCGGCCAGGGCCATCCGCAGCGTGGAGGTGGTCAGCTCGTCGCGCGCCTTGAGCGCGGAACGCATGTCGGCAGTGAGGCGGTCCTTCAGCGTGCTCATGGACGGTCAAACTACCCTGAACGGCATGCGAAAGCGCACACTATTCCGGCTCGCCGCCGGAACCGCCGCGGTCGGAGCGGCCACCCTCGCGTACGCGTCACTCGTCGAGCGCAACATGTTCACCCTGCGGCGGTACGACGTACCGATGCTGCCGGCCGACGCGGAGCCGTTGCGCGTGCTGCACCTGTCGGACCTGCACATGATGCCCGACCAGGCGCGCAAGCAGCACTGGGTGGCGTCGCTGGCCGCCCTCGACCCGGACCTGGTCGTGGTGACCGGCGACAACATGGCGCACCCGGGCGCGGTCCCCGGGGTGCTGCGGGCGCTGCAACCGCTGCTGGACTACCCGGGAGCGTTCGTGTTCGGCTCCAACGACTACACCGGGCCGGTGTGGAAGAACCCGTTCACCTACCTGCTGCCCGACCGGGAGTACACCGAGGGCGTCGACCTGCCCTACGAGGAGCTGCGGCAGGTGTTCACCGGCGCCGGCTGGATGGACCTGAACAACGCCCGCACCATGCTCAAGGCCGGAGGCCGGCAGATCGACCTGGTGGGCGTGGACGACCCGCACATCGAGCGGGACGACTACGGCGCGGTGGACGGCGCGGTGTCAACCTCGGCGGAACTTTCCATCGCGCTGGCGCACTCCCCCGAACCGCGGGTGCTCGACCAGATGGCCGCGGACGGCTTCGGGCTGCTGCTGGCCGGGCACACGCACGGCGGGCAGGTCTGCGTACCCGGCGTCGGGGCGTTGGTCACCAACTGCGGGCTGCCCCGCTCGATGGCGCGCGGACTGCACCGGTGGCCGGGCTCGGACTCGTGGCTGCACGTCTCCGCCGGACTCGGCACCCACCCGACGGCTCCGGTCCGCTTCGCCTGCCCCCCGGAAGCGAGCATCCTCACCCTCATCCCTCGCTGACCGGGCGGCCCGCTCTCCCGCCCGCGCGCCCTCGTCCCTCGCCCGCGCGCCCTCGTCTCAAGATCCGCGCAACATCAGGGATGTTGGTGCCTCACGACGCGTTGAGGCACCAACATCGCCGAAGTTGTGCGGATCTTGGCTGCTCCGGGCGCGGTCCGACCCCCGGGGGTACCGAGTTTGACCATCGGGGCGGGTGGGCTACTATTTGTCGGCACGCCTCGGGGTGTGGCGCAGCTTGGTAGCGCGCTTCGTTCGGGACGAAGAGGTCGTCGGTTCGAATCCGGCCACCCCGACCAGAGGTAAGAGCAGATCGGGGCCCCTCCACGGAGGGGCCTTGATTCGTTTCCGGCCCTTCCTGTTCTGCTGGAAGCATTGTCCTGTAACCCTCGGCCGCTTACTGACACAAGTAGGGGTATGAGGGACGTCAACGCCCGGGGCGCCGACTGGTTCCGCGGGATCTACGCACGGCACTATCCAGACGTCGTGCGCTACGGACTGCGCCGACTCGACGGTCTGACGGCGGCGGAGGAACTGCCCAGGAGGTGTTCCTGGTGGCCTGGCGGCGCCGGTCGGAACTTCCGGCGCGGACGTTGCCCTGGCTGTATGGGGTCGCTCGTCGGCTGTTGGCCAACCATTGGCGCGCCCAACGGGCCGTACCGACGTCCGTTGAGCTGACCGAAGCTGCCGCGTTGGACCGTCATGACGGCGTCGTGCGGCTGGTCGACGTGCGCGCGGCGCTCAGCCGGCTGTCGGACGACGATCAGGAGATCCTGCGGCTGGTCGGCTGGGAGCAGTCGTCGCTGAGCGAGGCGGCGCTGGTCCTGGGCTGCGGTGCGGCCACGGCCAAAGTACGGCTGCACCGGGCTCGACGGCGACTGACCGAGATGCTCCGGGAACAGCCCGAACAGATCCTCTCACTCGACGGCCAGCTGGGAGGAGCGCGATGAACAAGCGAGTGCGAGAGCTGCTGGAGGCCGCGGACCCGGCGCGTGGGATCGAGGTGGGGGCCGGTGACGTCGAGGAAGTGTTGCGGCTCGCCAGCAACGACGTGACGTCCTACGACCGGGTGGTACCTGCTCGGCGGGCGCGCCGACTCGTTGCCGTCGGAGCGGCCTTCGCCGTGGTCGCCGTCGCGGCGATGACGGTCACGATCCTCCGGCCCACCACCGGACCCTCCGGATCATCCCAGCCTCCGACCGTTCCGGGTGCCGCGGGCGTTCCGGCTCACTGCCTGAGCACGATCGCGGATCGGATGCGAGCCACGTCGTACGACGGACAGGCCGGACGGTATGAATACCTGCACCGGAGGGGGCAGAGCAGCAGCTCGACTGCGCAGCCGGGTAGCCGCACCCAGTGGGTGAGCGTGCTGTTCAGCGAGGAGACGTGGCGGTGGCTCGCGGCCGACGGCTCGGGACGCCTGCGCATCGTGCGAGGAGCAACGACCTATCCGGACGAGGCATCGCGGACCTTCTACGCCGAGCACCCAGAAATGATCCCGAAGGAGGGTTCCGACACGGACGACCTGCGCCCGGGAGACTTCAGCGTCCTGCCACTGCCGGCGCCGCAACCTGCGGCCATGGGTGAGGCGCTGTACCAGGCGCGGGAGAACGGACCGTCGCACGTCCTTGTCAGCGTCGGGGAGCTGAACAACGAGCGGGTCGTGGACTTTGCGCGTCGGGCTGCGGTGCTGCGGTTCCTCGCCGGAACGGAGGGGGTGACCTGCCGCGGTGAGCAGACCGATCCGGCAGGACGGACCGGGACCGTGGTGTCGGCCGACTTCGGCCGAGGTCCCCGGCCGAGCCCCGGCGACTGGGGCAGGGAGTATCTGCTTTTCGACCCGCAGACCGGGGAGTTGCTGGCCAGGGGTAACGGCGCCAACTCCGCTGCCGGCGGTGTGACGTGGTCGACCGTGTACCTGGAACGGGGTTACTCGGACGTGCTCGGCTGACAACGCCCCGGCGACCTGCGGATTGGAGGAAGGAAGAGGCGGCCGGCCCGGCGGTAGTGGGCCGGGTTGAATGCCCACGGCGCGTCCGGGTGCTGCGGTAGAACTGTCGGGTGAGCCGAACCCGGCTGGAGGTGTTCAGCGATGCCGTCTTCGCGGTCGCGATCACGCTACTCGCGCTGAATCTGGCGGTCGCCGGCCCGGGTCATGGGCCGCTCCTGCATCAGGTCGCGGACCACTGGTCCTCCTTCGTCGTCTACCTGATCAGCTTCGGCACGATCGGGCTGATCTGGGTCAACCACCACGCCCTCATCGACAACCTCGTCGTCATCGACCGGACCCTGGCCCTCCTCAACCTCATCCTGCTGCTGTTCGTGGTTCTGATCCCGGTGGACACGGCGACGGTGGCCAAGTACCTCGCGCTGGGCGGGCAGGACGCCAAGGTGGCGGTGATTCTGTATGCGGCCGCCTTCCTGGGGATGGGACTGAGCTTCGCTGGGATCTTCGAATGGACCCTGCGTCCGGGGCGGCTCCCACAGCCCGTGCCGGGGGCGATCCGGTGGAAGGCGCGGCTGCGATTCGGGGCGGCGTCAATCCTGTATCTGGCCGCGATCGCCGTCGCCTTCGTCAGCCCGCCGGTGGCACTGGTCATCATCGCCGCCGTCCCCGTCTACTACATCTTCGAACGCGCACCGGCTCTCGGTTCTCCGGGTAGCGAGGCCACCCTGCCGCCGTAGCCGGTGATACCGGCGTCAACCCGGCCGTCGTCGTCTTCACCGGCACACGACTGGACGCCCCGCTGACTAGCATCGACCTCGATGGAGCTGCTGGAGCGTGCGGACGCGCTCGCCACCCTGGACGGGCTGCTGGCCTCCCCCGGCGGCGCGGTCGCGCTCGTCGCCGGCGAGGCGGGTGCCGGGAAGTCCGCCCTGCTCAGCGCGTTCGCGTCGACGGCCGCGCCGCGAGCCCGGGTCCTCTGGGGCAGCTGTGACCCGCTGCTGACGCCGCGGGCACTCGGCCCGCTGCACGACGTTGCCCGTCAGGTCGGCGGCGTCCCGCGCAGCCCGGCGGAAGCCTGATCCCCGCCCGGGTCACCCTGGGCCGCCTCGACGCCCGCCGGGGCGGCCCGGCCACCGGCGAGCATCTGGACACGGCGGCGCGCTGGGCGGCGCAGAGCCGCGAACTTCAGTTCGTCGTACCGGTCGCCGCCGCGCTGGCGGAGCGACACTGGCTGGCCGGCGAACCGGCGTCGGCGGTCCCCGAGCTGCGCCGCGCCCACCGGCTCGCTCTCGACGTCGGCCAACCGTGGTACGCCGGTGAGCTGGCGTACTGGCTCTGGCGGGTCGGCGAGCCGGTCGGGGACACCGGCGCGCTGGCGTCCCCGTACCGGCGGTTGATCGAGGGTGACTGGGCCGGTGCGGCCGAGGAGTGGCGCCAGCTCGGCTGCGCGTACCCCCGGGCGGAGGCCCTGGCCTGCGGCGACGACACGGCGGCCGGTGCGGCGCTGCGGATCCTGGACGGGCTGGGTGCCGTCGCCGTGGCCCGGCGGGTCCGGGCCGAGCTGCGCGGACGCGGGATGGCCCGGGTGCCACGGGGGCCGCGCCCGGCGACGGCCGCACACCCGACGGGCCTGACCGCCCGGCAGCGGGAGGTGCTCGCGCTGCTCGCCGAGGGGCTGAGCAACGCCGAGATCGCGGCCCGGCTGTCGCTCTCCACCCGGACCGTCGACCATCACGTGTCGGCGGTGCTGGACAAGCTCGCGGTGCCCAGCCGGGGGCACGCGGCCGCGGCGGCCCGACGGCGGGGCCTGATACCCCCAACATAGGTGTTTCTGCCGATCCCCCGGGCCAGCGCGCCACCTAGCGTCGGTGGCACACCGATCCGTCCGAGGGGGGAACCGCACATGACCACCGCACTCGATCTCAACGCCGTCAAGGCACGCCAGCAGGTGACCTGGGCCAGCGGCGACTACGGCGCGGTCGCCGCGCTCATCCACCCGATCGCCGAGTGGCTGGTGGCGGCGGCCGACCTGCCGGCCGCCGCCCGGGTGCTGGACGTGGCGACCGGCACCGGCAACGCCGCCATCGCCGCCGCCCGCTGCGGCTGCGTGGTGACCGGCGTCGACTACGTACCCGAACTGCTGGAGCGTGGCCACGCCCGGGCGGCGGCGGAGCGGCTGCCGGTCACCTTCGTGACCGGCGACGCGGAGCGGCTGGCGTACCCCGACGGGTCCTTCGACGCGGTGCTCTCCGTCGTCGGCGTGATGTTCGCGCCGGACCAGGAGCGGGCGGCGGCGGAGCTGCTCCGGGTCTGCCGACCCGGCGGCACGGTGGCGTTGGCGTCGTGGACGCCCCAGGGGTTCATCGGCGACCTGTTCCGCACGGTCGGGCGGCACGTGCCGCCGCCGGCCGGACTACGCCCGCCGGTGCAGTGGGGCGACGAGGGCCGGCTCCGCGAGCTGCTGGGCGGGTCCGTGGGCGAACTGCGGGCGGTACGCCGTGAGTTCGTCTTCCGCTTCGGCACCCCGGAGGAATTCGCCGACTTCTTCCGGGCCAACTACGGACCGACGTTGAAGGCGTTCGAGGCGCTGCCCGAGGAGCGGCGGCCGCACCTGCACGCCGACCTCGTGGAGCTGGCCCGGACGCACAACAGCGCCGGCGACGGCACGGTACGGATCCCGGCCGAGTATCTGGAAGTCGTGGCGCAGCGGACGCCGGCCTGACCCGGGGCGGAGCGCGCCGGGCGTGGTGTCAGTCCTGCCGCTCAGTGCGCTCGATCTCGGCGAACGCGGTTGCCAGGTAACCGTCGAGCGGCCGGCCCGCGGCCGACACCAGGTCGGCGACGAGCAGCGGGCCGTGCCGGGCGACCGCCGCCGGGCCCGGCGGGTTGTCGTCGTCGCCCGGGTCGTACACACCGAGCGCCCCGGCGAGCAGCACCAGCACCACGTGCGGGTCGACCTCCGGCAGCCAGTCGGCGGCCGAGCGAACGCAGACCTCCAGCACCTGGCGGACGTCGTCGCCGTCCAGCCCGTCGGGATGCGTCTCCTCCAACAGCAGCCGGACCGTCGCGCCGAGCACCAGGCCGGACCGGTCGGCACCGGTGAGGCGCGCCACGGCCGCCTCGTAGGCCGTGGCGTCGCGCTGTTGTGCGGCGGCGACGGCCTCTCCGGCGGCGACGGCGATCTCACGGGCCGATGCGGGCAGGTGTCGCCAGGTCACGCTCACCGGGCCAGCATGGCAGAGCGCACCGACACCGGGCGCGCGCACCGACCGGGCTGAGCGATGGGATCGGTCACGGCCCGCCGGCGGGCGCGCGGGGAGCCGCGGTAATCGGTTCGCCAATCGTCACACCCGGCGAACAGAATGCCGGACATGCTGCGTCGCTCCCTCCCCCGCCGCTCGGAAGCTCGCCGGCTCCTCATCGGCACCCTGCTGTCGGCGATCGGGCGCGGGCTGACCCTGCCGTTCCTGTTCATCTACCTGACCGACGTGCGCGGGCTCACCGACACCCGCGCCGGCCTGGTGATCGGCTGGTACGGCGCGGTCACCCTGGCGCTGTCGCCGCTGGGCGGGACGCTGATCGACCGGTTCGGCGCCCGCCGGGTGGTGGTGCCGTGCCTGCTGATCGAGGCGGTGGGCACCGGCTCGCTGGCGCTGGTCCACTCGACCGGCTCGGCGCTGCTGGTGATGACGGTGGTCGCCATCGGCAGCTCGGCGATCTGGTCCGGGCAGAACACGATCCTCGCCTCGCTCACCGAGGACGACGAGCGGCAGCGCGTCTTCGGGCTGAACTTCGCCCTGCTCAACCTCGGCATCGGCATCGGCGGTATGACCTCCGGCGCGATCATCGACACGGCCCGGCCCGCCACGTTCCAGGTGATCTATCTGCTGGACGCGGTGAGCTACCTGATGCCGGCGCTGATCCTGCTCACCCTGCCGGGCGTCGGCCACCGTCTCGGCCAGCGTCGGACCGGCGACGAGCCGTCGCCCGGCGGCTACCTGACCGTTCTCCGCGACCGTCCGTTCCGCCGGCTGGTCATCTTCGGTCTCGTCCTCACAACCTGCGGGTACGCCCAGATCGAGGTGGGCTTCGCCGCGTACGCCGTGCGGGTCGCCGAGGTCAACCCCCGGGTGGTGGCCTGGGCGCTCGCGGCCAACACCGTGATGATCGTGCTCGCCCAGCTGCTGGTGATCCGCCGCATCGAGGGGCGCAGCCGCACCGGTGCGCTCGCGTTGGTCGGCGCGGTGTTCGCGACCGCGTGGCTGGTCCTGGGCGCGGCCGGTCTGGTCAGCACCGAAAGCGCCCTGGTGGCCGCCCTGTGCGTGGTGGCCTGCTCGGCGATCTTCGGCTTCGGCGAGACGATGCTGTCGCCGGTGATGCCGGCGCTGACCAACGCCCTGGCCACCGATGAGCTGCGCGGCCGGTACAACGCCATGAGTTCGATGATCTTCGGGGTCAGTGGCGTGATCGGTCCGGTGACCGCCGGCCCGCTCATCGGCGCCGCCAACGGCATGGTGTGGGTCGCCGTCGTGGTCGGCGGCTGCCTGATCGCCTCGCTGGTGGCGCTCTCCCTGCGCCGGCTCCTCACCGCCGAGCAGGACGGCCGGGCGACGACCGGCTCGACCTCCCCCGAGCCGACACCCGCCCACGCCTGAAC
>NZ_RCVJ01000151.1 GCF_003667505.1 Micromonospora sp. BL4 | reverse complement strand
GGTAGGGCTGCTGGGGCGGCCGTCCGGGCGTCTCGTCAGGTCGTTGCCCACGCCACGGTCCCGGGACGCCGCCACCCGGTGGTCCGTAGTTCGTCATGCCGCCCTCCTGCACAAGTGGTGAGAGGCCGGCCACCAATGCGCGACGCCGACTCCGTGGTCACCGTAGCGTGGTCCACCGATGAGCTCACCTCCACCGAGTGCCGCGGCCCTGGCTGGTCGCCGCGCCGGCACCGCGCCGACCCTGATCTGGACCGCGTTGATCGTGGTCTACCTGCTCTGGGGCTCCACCTATCTGGGCATCCGGATCGCAGTGGAGACGCTGCCTCCGTTGACGTCGGCCGTTCTGCGGTTCGCCGTCGCCGGTGCGGTGCTGGCGGCGGTGTTGCGCCTGCGCCGAGGGCCGGGCGCGCTGCGGGTGGATCGCCGACAGCTCGGCTCCGCCGCGCTGGTCGGGGTGCTCCTGCTCGCCGGCGGTAACGGTCTGGTGGTGCTCGCCGAGTCCGGGCCGCCCGGGGTGGCGGTGCCGTCCGGGATCGCCGCGCTGCTGGTGGCGACCGTGCCGTTGCTCGTGGTGCTGCTGCGCTCCGCCACCGGGGACCGGCCTCCGGTCTGGACGTTCGCCGGGGTCACCCTCGGCTTCGTCGGTCTGGTCCTGCTGGTGCTGCCCGCCGGCAGCGCGGACGCGGTGCCGCTGGTCGGGGCGTTGACGGTGGTGGCGGCGGCCACCTCCTGGTCGGTCGGATCGTTCCTGTCCGGGCGGATCCGGATGCCCGCCGACCCGTTCGTCGCCACGGTGTACGAGATGCTGGCCGGCGCGCTGGCGCTGGCCGTCGTCGCCGCCGGGCGGGGCGAGCTACGCGACTTCCACCCGGCCGAGGTCAGTACCCGATCCTGGCTGGCGTTGGGCTACCTCATGGTCGCCGGCTCGCTGGTGGCCTTTACCGCGTACGTCTGGCTGCTGCACAACGCGCCGATCTCGCTGGTCTCGACGTACGCCTACGTCAACCCGGCGGTCGCGGTGGCGCTCGGCGCGTTGCTGGTGGCCGAGCCGATCACTCCACAGGTGCTGCTCGGCGGAGCGGTCATCGTCGCCGGGGTGGCACTGGTGGTGAGCACCGAACGCCCCCGTCGGCCGAGCGCGGGATCGCGCTCCGGGACCGTGCTGGAGGGCGACCGGCGGTAATCTCCGGCGCATGTCGGCCGTGGCGCTGGTGTCAGTGGCGTTGCTCGGCGTGCTGGTCGGCTTCGCCGTTCCTCCGTTGGCCGGGCGCTTCGCCACTCGACCGGCGCACTTCCCGGCACCACCCCGGCCCCGCCGGTGGGTGTGGCTCAGCCCGGCGGTGACCGGCGTGGTGTTCGTCGGGCTGGCCGTGGCACTGGGTGACGACCCGGCGTTGCCGGTCTTCCTCGCGGTGGCGTCGGTGGGGCTCGTGCTGGCCGTGGTCGACCTGGCCTGTCTACGGCTGCCCGACCCGCTGGTCCTGGCCGCGGCCCTGCTCGCCCTCGGTGGCCTGTCCGGTGCGGCGCTGCTGGCCGGCGTCCCCGGTCGGCTGCCTGGCGCGCTGGCCGGCGCCGCGGTCGCCGGCGGTACGCACGTGCTGCTGGCCCTGTTGCCCGGCTCCCGGTTGGGCTTCGGGGACGTGAAGCTCGTCGCCGTCCTCGGTCTGCCGCTCGGCTGGCTGGGCCGGGACGCCCTGCTGGCCGGGTTGCTCCTGCCGCACCTGCTGCACGGCGGCGTCGTGCTCGGCCTGCTCGCGACACGGCGGGTACGCCGGGACACCCTGCTCCCACTCGGCCCGGCCCTGCTCGCGGGCTCCTGGCTCGCCGTGCTCCTCGCCTGATCCGGCCCACCTTGGCGACCCACTGGCCCACAGCCAGTCGTCCGCTGATCCGCCACCCAGCAGCGCCGCCGCCGCTGCCGCTGCCGCCCGCCGCTGCCGCCGCAGCTGCCGCCCGGCGGTCCGCCTGCCCGCCTGCCTGTCCGCCCGCTGCTGCCCCGCCGCTGAACGATCGTCGACCGTCGCCAGGCCGCTTCGAGCTGCTGATCTCACTCAGTGTGATGCCGTCAGCGGTATTCGCCCTGAAGAGCCTGATACCTCAGAGTCATAAATATGACTCTGAGGTATCAGGCTCATCGGACCGACCGCCTGGCCGCGGCCGGCGGGTGTCGCCGGACTTACCGCGTGGCCGCCCCGGACGCAACGCGTTGGCGCCCGGAGGGAACGCACGGCCGCGGCAGACGGCCCGTCGCCGGACGGACCGCCTGGCCCGCGTCCGGCGGATCGTCCCCGGACTCACCGCCTGGTCGTGCCGGACTCACTGTGGCCGTGCCGGACTCACGCCGCCCCGGACGGAACGCGTGGCCGCGTCGGGCGGATCAGCTGGCGACGCCGGGTGGATCGCCGCGGGACGGGGCCGGGCTGGGCTTCAGCGCCCGTCGCGAACGGTTCGGTGGCCGCGCGCCACTGTAGCTGCGCGTCGTCGCCGCGTCGCCGGATGACCGGCCGCTAATGGGGTCGGTGCGGCTACAGGGCGCGGCGGGCCGGACGACCCGCCTGCGTTCTGACCGCCAGTGCTCACGACGGAGCGGAGAGGGTCAGATGAGGCGGAGCTGGCGGTCCTTCGGTCGGCGCGGCTCGGTCTCGCCGAACCGCTCGAACAGCCCCGGGTCGATCGCGCCGAGGAATGGCGACGGTGCGCAGTCGCGCTCCACGCCGTGGCGGGTACGGCGGGCGGCGTGCGTGACGTACAGCCGGTCCTGAGCCCGGGTCAGGCCGACGAAGAAGAGCCGCCGCTCCTCGGCGACCGCATCCTCGTCGGGTGTCGAGCCCGGCCAGCGCAGCGGCAGCAGCCCGTCCTCGGCGCCGACCAGGAAGACCACCGGGAACTCGAGGCCCTTCGCGGCGTGCAGCGTGAGCAGGGTGACCGCCTCCGCACGCGGGTCGAGCGCGTCCACCTCCGCGCCGGTGGCCAGCTGCGACAGGAACGTCTCCAGGTCGTCGCCGCAGCGTCGCGCCAGCGGGGTCAGCAGATCCACCGCCGATCGGACGTCCTCGGGACGGCCCACGGCGGCGCCGTCCAGGGTGGGCACGGCGAACCGCTCCGCGACCACCTGACCGGCCAGCCGCACCCGGGCGGCGAGCGAGCCGGCCAGACCGTCGGCGTGCCGCAGCTCGCGGGCGATGGCCGCCACCCCGGGCCGGTCCCGCAGCCGGTCGTGGGAACGCTTCTGTACCGGAATGTTGGCCCGAGTCAGAGCGTCCACGATCGGTGCGGCCTGCGCGTCGGTGCGGTACAGCACCGCGATGTCGGAGAACGACAGCGAAGTGGACCGACCGTCGATCCGACCCGAGTCCAGCGACCGGTGGGACAGCCCGCCGACCAACTCGTCCACCGTACGAACCACGAAGTCGGCTTCTTCCGCGACGGAGGCCGCGGGGTAGCGACCGACCAGCGGCGCCTCCGGATCGAGCCGGGCCGGGTCCAGGCGACGGCCCCGGACCAGCGAGGACGGAGCGATGGCCTGCACGGCGGCCGCCAGGATGGGTGCGGACGAGCGGTAGTTGCGGTTGAGCCGGACCAGCCGGGCGTCGGTGAAATCCTGGGAGAAGCGCAGGAAGTAGCCGACGTCGGCACCCCGGAAGGAGTAGATCGCCTGGTCCGGGTCGCCGATCGCGCAGAGGTTACCGTCGGCCGGGCTGAGCAAACGCAGCAGTTCGTACTGCACCGCGTCGACGTCCTGATACTCGTCGACGAAGATCCACCGCCAGCGATCCCGGTACCGCCCGACCAGCTCCCGGTCGGTCCGCAGCAGCTCCACCGGCAGGCTGACCAGCTCGTCCAGATCGACCAGGCCCTGCTTGCGCAGCAGCGCGGTGTAGCTGGCCTGGTCATCGCCGGCCTCCGACCGGGCCGCCGCCCGCTCGGCGTCGTCGGCGATCCGGAAGTCCACCGGCAGGCCGGCCGCGTCGGCGTTCTCCCGCAGGATCGTCAGCCCCAGCGCGTGGAAGGTGCCCACGGTGACGTCCTCGGCGACCGGGCCGAGCAGGCTGTCGAGGCGGTGCCGCAGCTCCTCGGCGGCCCTGCGGGTGAAGGTGATGGCCAGGCAGTGCTCGGGAAAGACGTTCAGCTCCGCGCAGAGGTACGCGATCCGGTGCGTCAGCGTCCGCGTCTTGCCGGTGCCCGGGCCGGCCACGATCAGCAGCGGGCCGCCGGGCGCGGACGCGGCCACCCGTTGCATCGCGTCCAACCGGTCCAGCAGGCCGGTGCCGACCTCCTCCATGCCCGCGAGCATCGGCTCGAACGGCTCGTGCGGTGACGGCGGCGAGGCGATCGGTGGGGCGGGTGGTGGGGCCGTCTTGCGCTTCGGCTCCGCCTTCGCCGCCGCGGGACGCTTGGCTGCCGCCCGAGCTGCCGGCTCCGTCGGCTTCCGCTGCGCCGGCACCGGTACGTCGAACAGCGTCTCCTGCGCCGCGCCCGCGCTGGCGCCCAGCTCCGCCGGGTCGAAGAGAGTGATCACGCCGTACTCGCCGTCGTAGCCCGGCACCCGGCGCACGTCGCCGCGCCGCAGCCGCCCGATGCCCTCTGCGAGCAGTTCGCCGCCAGCCTGCGCGATGTCGGTCAGCGGCGTCGTGGTCAGGATCTCCAGCTCGGGGCCGAGCGCGGCGAGCAACTCGTTGAGCCGCCCCTCGACCTTCTTCGACCGGGCGCCCACCTTGTTGATCTCGCCGAGGATCTCGGCCAGTGGCACCAGGTGGGTGACCTCCCGGGCATGCGCCGGCCGGTGCCCCGCGGCACGGTCAGCCAGCTCCTCGATGCGGCTGAGGACGCCCACGGTGAGTGGCTTTCCGCACTCGGGGCAGCGTCCGTCCGCGGCCCGGGTCCGCTCGGGAGACCAGTTGATCCCACACAGCCGGTGCCCGTCCGCGTGGTACTTGCCCTCCTCCGGGAAGAACTCGATGGTGCCGGCCAGGCCGTCGCCGGTCCGCAGCGCCTCCCGGACGGCGAAGTAGTTCCGCTCGGCGGTCAGCACGGTCGCCTCCCGGCCCAGCGCCGGCGGGGAGTGCGCGTCCGAGTTGGACACCAGTTGGTAGCGGTCCAGGCTGCCGACCCGCCAGTTCATCGCCGGGTCGGAGGAGAGGCCGGTCTCCACGGCGAAGATGTGCTCGGCCAGGTCGGCGTAACAGTCGGCGATCGCGTCGAAGCCGGACTTCGAGCCCAGCGCGGAGAACCACGGCGTCCAGATGTGCGCCGGAACGAGATAGCCGTCCGGGCTCGCCTCCAGGGTGATCTCCAGCAGGTCGCGGGAGTCCAGGCCGAGGATCGGCCGGCCGTCGGAGCCGAGGTTGCCGATCCGGCCGAGCGCGGCGTTGAACCGGGCCACCGCGTCCAGGTCCGGCAGGTAGATCAGGTGGTGCACCTTGCGGGTCCGGTCGTCCCGCTTGTAGATCGTGGAGATCTCCACGCTCAGCATGAAGCGGACCGGGTCCGCCTCCGCCGTGCCGGCGAGCCGGGGCGGCAGCCGGCGGGCGATGTCCCGCTCCGCCTCCGGGTCGAGGCGGTAGAGCCCCGGTTCGGCCGGGCGCAGCGTCTCGACCAGGTGGTCGTACCAGGCGGGGTGGGTGAAGTCTCCGGTGCCGAGCAGGGCGATGCCCTTACGCCGCGCCCACCAGGCGAGGTTCGGCAGGGTCAGGTCCCGGCTGCACGCGCGCGAGTACTTCGAGTGGATGTGCAGGTCCGCGACGAATGGCGGGAGGCCACCGGGGGGTACGGCGCTGAACGGGGGCACGCCGCATCCTGTCACGCGCGCCGCGCCGGCCGCCTGCCGCCACGCGCGGACGTGACGTCCGCTATGCCGAGCGCAGCTCGACCAGGGTGATCTGCGGTTCGGCCCCGACCCGGACCGGTGGACCCCAGAAACCGGCGCCGTTGGTCACGTAGACCTTGGTGCCGTCGACCTCGCCGAGCCCACTGACCACCGGCTGCTCGAGGCGGACCGCCAGGTTGAACGGCACTATCTGCCCGCCGTGGGTGTGCCCGGACAGTTGCAGGTCGACGCCGTACCGGGCCGCCTCCTTCGCCGCCACCGGCTGGTGCGCGAGCAGGACCACCGGTCGGTTCGGGTCGCGGTCACCGAGGGCGGCGGCGAAGTCCGGCCCGGCGGCCAGGCCGGTGCCCGTACCCGAGAGGTCGTTCACACCGGCCAGGTCGAGTACGCCGCCCCGGGCCTGGATCTCCTGCCGCTGGTTCTGCAGCACCCGCAGGCCCAGCCGGTCCACCTCCTGGACCCACTCCTCCACCCCTGAGTAGTACTCGTGGTTGCCGGTGACGAAGAAGCTGCCGTACCGGGAGCGCAGGTCGCGCAGCGGCGCGGCGGCCGACCCCAGTTCGGCGACCGAGCCGTCGACCAGGTCGCCGACGACCGCGACCAGGTCCGCGTCGAGGCGGTTGATCGCGGCGACGATGCGCTCGGTGTGCGCCCGGCCGCGCAGCGGCCCGAGGTGGATGTCGGAGACGGTGGCGATGCGCAGGCCGTCCATGCTGCGGGGGAGCTTGCCGAGCGGGATCTGCACCCGGTCCAGCTGCGGCGGGCCGAGCGCGGTGCGGACTCCGTACCCCGTGATGCCGGCGGCGGTGAGGCCGGCGAAGATGGCTGCCCCGCGGGCCAGCAGCAGCCGGCGTGCCGGGTCGTGGTCGGGCGTCCGGACCGCGTTGGCGGCCGGCGGATCGGTCGGCCCGGCGGCGCCGACCAACACCGGCTCGGGTGCGGCGGCGGTCGGCTCGACGGCGGTGACGCGGCGGCGCAGCACCAGCCGGGTGACCAGCATCGGCACTTCCAGCACGGCGAGCAGGACCAGCAGGTAGAACATCAGCGCGAGCCAGAGGTAGCCCGGCCAGGCGAGCCAGTAGAGCCCGGCCTGGGTGCCGGCGAGGGTGAGCGGCACGAGCAGAGCCAACACCAGGGCCGCGATCCCACCGACCCGCCGCCAGCGGCCCGGCGCGGTGGTGTCCTTGATCAGCCGCTTCCACAGGTAGAGGTGGATTAGGCCGATGACCAGCGCCAGGACGGCCACGAACCCCATAACCGCCAACATCTGTGCGCCTCCCTCAGCCACCCGCGAACGGGGGCAGGACATCGATCGTGGCCCCGCCGGGCAGGGGTGCCTGACGATCATGACAGGTGATGCCGTTTACGAGGAAACTCGCCACGCGCAACACGGAGGCCAGTCGGTCGCCGTGCCGCTGGGCCAGCTCGACGGTCAGCTCGTCGAGTGACCGGCCGGCGGCGGTGACCTCCTCGGAACGCCCGGCGGCGGCGCGCGCGCCGGCGAAGTAGCGGATGGTCAGCGGCGTCGGGTCCACGGCTCAGCCTCCGATCGCGGACATCGGCCGGGTCGGCTGGAGGAAGGTGGGGTCGTCGATGCCGTGCCCGGCGCGCTTTCCCCACATCGCGGTGCGCCAGCGCCGGGCCAGGTCGTCGTCGTCCGCGCCGGCGCGCAGCGCGGCGCGCAGGTCGGACTCCTCCGTGGCGAAGAGGCAGGCGCGGACCTGGCCGTCGGCGGTGAGCCGGGTGCGGTCGCAGTCGCCGCAGAAGGGGCGGGTGACGCTGGCGATCACGCCGACCCGGGCCGGGCCGCCGTCGACCAGCCAGGTCTCCGCGGGCGCCGCGCCGCGTTCGGCCGGGTCGGGGCTGAGGACGAAGCGGGTACGCAGGGAGGCGAGGATCTCCTCGGCGGTGACCATCGTGCTGCGGTCCCAGCCGTGCTGGGCGTCCAGTGGCATCTGCTCGATGATCCGCAGCTGGTAGTCGTGGTCGACAGCGAAGCGCAGCAGCGCCGGCGCCTCGTCCTCGTTGACGCCGCGCATCAACACGGAATTGATCTTCACGGGGTTGAGACCGGCGGCGGCGGCTCCGGCGAGCCCGGCGAGCACCGCGTCCAGCCGGGCACGGCGGGTGAGCTGGGCGAACCGGTCCGGGTCCAGGGTGTCCAAAGAGACGTTCACCCGGTCGAGGCCGGCCGTGCGCAGCGCCGGGGCGAGCCGGTCCAGGCCGATGCCGTTGGTGGTGAGCGAGATCCGCGGGCGGGGCTCCAGCGCGGCGACCGCGGCCACGATGCCGACCAGTCCGGGTCGGATCAGTGGCTCGCCGCCGGTGAACCGCACCTCGGTCACGCCGAGCCGCTCGACGGCCACCCGGACCAACCGGACGATCTCCGCGTCGGTGAGCAGCTCGGGACCGGCCAGCCAGGGCAGCCCCTCGGCGGGCATGCAGTAGGTGCACCGCAGGTTGCACTTGTCGGTGAGGGACACGCGCAGGTCCCGGGCGACCCGGCCGAACCGGTCGACGAGGACGCCGTCGGTCCGCGGGGCGACGCTCACCTGTCGACCGTAGCGCGCTCGGGCCGGGCCAGGGCGGCACGGGCGCTCTGGACGACCGCATCTCGGTATCCACTGCCGAACAGTGCGGTGTGCACCAGCAGCAGGTGCAGTTGGTGCAGCGGCACGCGGTCCCGCCATCCGTCGGGAAGCGGCCAGCTCTCCCGATAGGCGGCCAGGACCCGGTCGAGGTGCGGGATGCCGCCGAAGAGCGCGAGCTGGGCGAGATCGGTCTCCCGGTGACCGCCGTGCGCCGCCGGGTCGACCAGCCAGGCGCGGTCGTCGGCGCCCCAGAGCACGTTGCCCGGCCACAGGTCGCCGTGGATGCGGGCCGGCGGCTCCTCCCCGCCGAACTCGCCGATCCGACCGATCACCTGCTCGACCAGCGCGGCGTCGTCGCCGCTCAGTGCGCCGACGTCGACCGATCGCCGTAGGTAGGGAGCGAGTCGCCGCTGAGCGAACCACGTCGACCAGGGGCCGTCGTCGGGGGTGTTGTCCTGCCCGAGCGCCCCGATGAAACCGGGCCAGGTCGCACCGAAGGCGGGCGCGCCGGCCCGGTGGAGGTCGGCCAACTCCCGGCCGAAGCGCTCGGCCGCCTCCGGCGTCGGCTCGCCGGGCTCCACCCAGTCGAGCGCCAGCAGGTCGGGCAGCGCCACGATCACCTCGGGTACGGCGACCGCGCCGGCCTCGCGCAGCCAGCGCAACCCGGCCGCCTCGGCGGCGAAGAAGCCCTCCGGCACCGGCCGGTCGGCCCGCTCGGGCCAGGACTTGGCGAAGACCGAGTGGCCGTCGTCCAGGGTGAGCCGGGCGGCTGCGCAGATGTCACCACCGGCGACCGGCGTCTCCCTGATCCGCTGATGGGTCCGGAAAGTCGGCAGGTGTGCCGGGTGCGCGCGCAGATACGCCAGGTCCATCAGCGCACCGTAACCGCTCCCCACGACACAACGGCACCACCCGGACACATCAGGTCCGCCACCGCCGCCAACGGTTCCTCTCCAGCACCTGGCGATGCGCTTCGACCAGGAACAACACGGGGAGTGACTGTGGATGAGCCGCGTGTCGTCCACAGGGGCGGCGAAGCCGGGTGAGCCCGACGCAGGCTCCCGGCATGACCTCGACCGACCGCCCCCGGCTCGCCGTCCGCTCACCCGCCGACCTGCTCGCCGCCGTGCCGTACCTGCTCGGCTTCCACCCCGCCGACAGCGTGGTAGCGGTGGCGCTGCGTGGCCGGCGGATCATCTTCGCCGCCCGTGCCGACCTGCCCGATCCGTCGACCGATCCGGTCGAGCGGGCCCGGCACCTGGCCGGGGTGATCCATCGTCAGGGCGCGGAGGCCGCGACCGTGATCGGCTACGGGCCGCCCGACCGGGTGACGCCGAGCGTGGACGCGGTTCGCGCCGCCCTGACCGGGGCCGGGTTGGAGGTGCTGGACGCGTTGCGGGTGACCGACGGCCGGTGGTGGTCCTATCTCTGCGCCGAGGCCGACTGCTGCCCGCCCGAGGGCCGGCGCTACGACCCGGCGGCCAACCAGGTGACCGCCTCGGCCGTCTTCGCAGGGCAGGTCGCGCTTCCCGACCGGGCCGCACTCGTGGCGCAGGTGGCGCCGGTGGACGGCCCTGCCCGGGACGCGCTGCGCGCGGCCACCGTCCGGGCCGAGCGACGACTGGCCGAGCTGGTCGAGCGGGCGCCCGAGAGCGACCTGCTCGGCGGTCGGACGCTGCGCTCCGCCGGGGTGGCGGCGGTCCGCGAGGCGCAGCGCCGGCAACGGCGCGGCGAACGGCTCGACGACGACGAGGTGGCCTGGTTGAGCCTCCTGCTGACGCACCTGCCGATCCGCGACCACGCCTGGGAACGCACCGACGGTCGGGACCGCGACATCGCTCTCTGGACCGACGTGCTGCGCCGGGCCGGGTCGGAGTTGACCGCCGCGCCGGGCGCGTTGCTGGCGTTCGCCGCCTGGCGGGCGGGGCAGGGGGCGCTGGCGGCGGTCGCGCTGGAGCGCACGCTGAGCCTGCACCCCGACTACTCGCTCGCCCTGCTCCTGGACGACCTGCTCCGGCGCGGCGTGCCCCCGTCCGAGTTGGATGGCTGGCCGTCGGTCGGTCTGACCGGCGTGGTCCGCCCCCGCAGGAGGCGTCGACGTGGCCGCCGCTGACCGGTGTGGTCCGAACGATGTACGCGGTTCTCCTGTCTGGGGCCGACTCGACACCGCAGGCATCGCCGGACAATGGTCAGGTGCCCCTACTCCACAAATGCAGCACGTGAGCGTCGGACTGCTGCTGTCGCTCGTGGGCCTGGCCCTGATCGACAGCACGAGCATCGGCACCCTCTTCATCCCGGTCTGGTTGCTGCTCGCGCCCGGGACGGTCAACGCCCGGCGGATCCTCGTCTACCTCGGCACGATCGCCGTCTTCTACTTCGCCGTCGGGCTGCTGCTCGCCCTGGGCGGCAGCCGGCTGGCCGACGTGCTCGGCGGGGCGATGGACAACCGGCCGGTGCTCTGGGCGCAGCTCGTCCTCGGGGTCGGGCTGTTCGCGCTCAGCTTCCGGTACGACGGCAAACGGCGCCCGCGTGGCGGCGGTGTGCTGCGTTGGCGGGACCGGGTCACCGCCGGCGACTCCTCGGCGCGATGGCTGGTGGGGCTGGCGCTGCTCGCCGCGCTCGCGGAGGTGGCGACGATGCTGCCGTACCTCGGCGCGGTCGGTCTGCTGACCACCTCGGGGCTCGGCGCGGCGCAGATCGTGGGGTTGCTCGCCGGCTACTGCCTGGTCATGGTGCTGCCGGCGGTGCTGCTGCTGGTGGCTCGGGTGGCGTGGCCGAGTCTGGTCGAGCCGGTGCTGGTCCGGCTCAACGCCTGGATCGTGCGGCACTCCGGCGGCATGCTCGGCTGGATCCTCGGCATCGCGGGCTTCCTGCTGGCCCGTGACGCCGCGATCCGGCTGGAGCTGTTCGACCTGCTCAACCGCTGAATGGCCCGGGTCAGGCCGGCTGCTCCACGGTGATCCGGTGCGGGCCGGCGTAGACGTTCATGGTCCGTCCGCGCAGGAAGCCGACGAGCGTCATCCCCGCCTCGTCGGCCAGTTCGGCGGCGAGGGTGCTCGGCGCGGAGACGGCGGCCAGCAGTGGCAACCCGGCCATCCATGCCTTCTGGGTCAGTTCGAAGCTGGCGCGGCCGGAGACCAGCAGCAGGTGCCCGGCCAGCGGCAGCCGTCGTTCCCGCACCGCCCAGCCGATCACCTTGTCGACGGCGTTGTGTCGGCCCACGTCCTCCCGGAGCGCCACCAGCTCTCCGTCGGGCGTGAACAGCCCCGCCGCGTGGAGGCCACCGGTCCGGTCGAAGCCGCGCTGGCCGGCGCGCAGCCGGTCGGGCAGTTCGGCGAGCAGGGCGGCCGGCACGGTGAGCGGGTCCGCCGCGACGGGGAACAGCGAGCGGGTGCGGACGGCGTCGATGCTGGCCTTGCCGCAGACCCCGCAGGAGCTGGTCGTGTAGAAGTTCCGGGACGGGTCGGTGGTCGGTTCCGGCACCCCGGGGGCGAGCACCACGTCCACCACGTTGTACGTGTTGGGCGTCTCCGCGCCGGCGCAGAGCTGCGCGGTGCGCACGTCGTCGGTCGAGCGGATCAGACCCTCGGTCAGCAGGAACCCGATGGCCAGGTCGAGGTCGTCCCCGGGGGTGCGCATGGTGACCGCGAGCGGCCGCCGCCGGCCGGGACCGGCAGCGCCGACGCGAATCTCCAGCGGCTCCTCGACCGCCAGATTGTCCGGTCGCCGGACGGACCCGCGCCCGTCGGCCGCCGCGTCCAGGTCGATCCGGAGTACGCCCCGTCGGTCAGTCGCCCGTCCCATCCCGCCATCCTGCACCCCGCGCCGGTACGCCCGCACGACCACCGGGCATCGGGCAGGCGGCACCGGGCGCCGACCGGGTGTCGGCGCGGCTACCGTGGCCGGATGGGGACGTACGCCGCCGTGGTGCTCGCTGGTGGTGCCGCCCGGCGCATGGGCGGGGTGGACAAGCCCGCGCTGCCGGTCGGCGGCCGGCCGATGCGGGACCGGGTGCTGGCCGCCGTCGCCGATGCGACGCCGCGGGTGCTGGTCGGTCCCCCCGGCATCGTGCCGGACGGGGTGCTGGTCATTCGGGAGGATCCGCCCGGTGGCGGGCCGGTCGCCGCGACGGCGGCCGGGCTGGCGCTGCTCGACCCGGACACGGCCCTCGTGGCGCTGCTCGCCGCCGACCTGCCGCTGCTCACCCGGTCCGCGATCGGCGACCTGCTGACCCAGCTCACCCTTGAGGGCGTCGGTGCCGTCCCGGCCGGCGGCGGCGCTCCTCCCGCACCGCCGGCCCGCATGGGCGTCGCCGGCAGCGAGCAGCGGCCCGACGGGGCGTGCTTCGTCGACGCGGATGGGCGGCGGCAGTCGCTCTGCGGGGTGTGGCGGGTCGCCGCGCTGCGTGCCGGGCTGGACCGGCTGGCGGCCGAGCGGGGCGGGAGCCTCGCGGGGGCTCCGGTCCGGGCGCTGCTGGCCGGCCTCGTCGTGCGGGAGGTGCCCTGGTCCGGTGACGGCGCGCCGCCCTGGTTCGACTGCGACACTGACGAGGACGTACGCCGGGCGGAGGAGTGGGCGCGATGACCGTGATGGACGACTGGGTGACCGCGGCCTGTGCCGAGCTGGATCTCGGCACGGCGAAGGTGCCCGTGCCGGTGGTGCTGGACCTGGCCCGCGACGTCGCCCACCAGGTGCTGCGACCGGGCGCGCCGATCACCGCGTACCTGCTCGGGCTGGCGGTGGGCCGGGGCGCCGACCCGGCGGACGCCGCTGCCCGGCTCAGCGCCCTCGCGGCCACCTGGCCGGTCGAACTGGGCGCCGATCCCGCCGATCCGTCGGCGGTCTGACCGCCGGGCCACCAGCGGGGCTGGGGCGGCTGAGCGTCCGGACCAGGCTGCCTTCGCACGGATGAGAACCGCCGCGGCTCCGCGCCGGGCCGTGCGGCTGTCCGATCACGGTCCGGGCTGATTCTATGCCCGGACGGCGTGGGTAGGGTGATCGTGACGGACGGAGGCGATCATGACGGCTGACCACCCCTCGGCGCCGAACAATGAGCTGCCCGGCGGTACGGCCGGGCCGGCGGAGTCGATCCTGCTCGACGAGCCGAGCACCACGGACCTGCGGGCCAAGGTGACGGAGGCGTGGCAGGAGTTCGCCCGTGCGCTCGCCGTCCGGCTGCGGGAGTTGCCCGCCGACGCGCATCTTGAGCTGACCCTGGATCCCACCGCTTCCGGGACCGGGGACGCCGTCTACTCGATCAGCGTCGACGTGGACGGCGACGGCCGGCTCTCCGCCCGGGCGGTCGGCAACGCCGCCCTGCCGGCGGGCTACCGGCTGGATCGCGCGGCGGTGGCGGACATGGTCGCGCTCGGCTGGTCGCCGCCCGGGGTGGTGGCGGGCTCCGGCGGTTCCTTCGGGTTGGACGGCACGACAGCGGAGGCGACCCGGATCGCGGCGCTGCTCTCCCGGACACTGCGCGACGTCTACGGCGCCCCGCACCCGGCGTTCCTCGTCTACGTCGTGCAGGACGCCGAGGGCGAGCCGCTGACCGTGGAGCCGTTGGGCACCGCGCGAAGCGAGTTCGGCCCGGACGCCGACGTCGAGGGCGACCTGGAGGAGGCACTGGCCGAGGCGGCCGCCGCGCAGGCCGAACGGAACGATGTGCTCGACCTGGCGGATCGGGTCCGCACCGTGGTCTCCACGATGCTGAAGTCCGACACCGACCGGTTGCAGGTCGACTCGGACGGCGACATCAACATCCGGGCCGGTTCGGCGATGGTCTTCGTCCGGGTGCGGGACAACCCGCCCCTGGTGGACGTCTTCTCCCCGGTGCTCACCGAGGTGGAGCCGACCGAGCGGCTCTACGTCAAGCTCTCCGAGCTGACCAACAGGATGCCGATCGGCCGCCTCTACTGCGCCGACGACACGGTCTGGGCGTCCATCCCGGTCTTCGGCCGCAACTTCCAGGCCACCCACCTGATGCTGGCGGTGCAGGTGATGACCGGGCTCGCCGACGAGCTGGACGACCGGCTGCACGGCGAGTTCGGCGGCAAGCGGTTCTTCGGCGAGGGTGACAAGCCGGTACGGCGCGACGAGTCCGAGCACCGCACCGGCATGTACCTCTGAGCGCGGTTTCAGGAGACGTCCAACAGGGTCTTGCCGACCGTCGAGCGGGCCTCGATGGCGGCGTGCGCGTCGGCGGCGCGCTCCAGCGGGAAGCGCTGCCCGATCAGGGGCCGCAGCCGGCCGGCCGCCGCCTCCGCCAGCGCCCGTTCGGTGTACGCGCGCAGCCGCGCGGGCGGCACGTCCGGGCGGACCAGCGTGACCCTCCGTGCGGTGGCGGCCTCCGCGGACACCGGTGACCACTCGCCGCTGGCCAGCCCGAAGCTGACCATGCGCCCACCGGGGGCCAGCAGCTCGAACGCCGTTCGGGCGACCGACCCGCCGACCCCGTCGAGGACCACATCGACCCCGCCGACCGCGTCCCGGACGCGGTCTGCCCAGCCCGGCACGAGGTAGTCGACCGCCAGATCGGCGCCCAGCCCGGGCAGCAGGCCCACCTTGTGTGGCCCGCCGGCGACGCCGATCACCCGCGCACCGGCCTGGCCGGCGAGTTGCACCAGCAGGCTGCCCACCCCGCCCGCCGCGGCCTCCACCAGCACCCGGTCGCCGGGGCGGACGCCGACCGCCTCGATCAGCATCGTGGCGGTGCGTCCGTCGGCCAGCAGCGCGACCGCCGCGTCCAGCGGCAGCCCGGCCGGGACCTCGATCGGCGCGGACGCGTCCACCGCCGCGCGTTCGGCGTATCCGCCGGAGCCGCCGGTGGCGCTGACCACCCGCCGCCCGGTCAGCCCGGGGTCGACGTCCGGCCCGACGGCGGCGATCACCCCGCCGACGCCGTTGCCGGGGATCAGCGGTGGGGTGACCCGGAACGCCCCGGGACGACCGGAGCGCTGCTGCGTCTCGACGAAGGTGATGTTGGCGTGCGCGACGTCGATGAGCACCTGGCCGGGGCCGGGCACCGGGTCGGGAGCCGGGCCGGGCACGAGCACCTCGGGCCCGCCGAATTCACGTAACCAGATCGCCCGCATGAAACCCCCTCGGCCAGGGTGGGCGTCGTGCCCACGCTCCGCCGCCAGTTCACCTGCTGAACCGGGCTTGAGGTCAAGGGCGGGTGGGGCCCGGAAACCCCGAGAACCGGGCCCCACCCGCCGGGGAGGGAGGGTCATGCTGCGGTGGCCCGGCCGTCGGGCAGGGACCAACGCTGTTGGACGCGGGCCGGGCCGCTCCGGTTCCCATCGGACGTCCGGTTCCGGATCCGGTCCGACCCGGACCACCGTGCGGCGGACCGGACGGATCCGGTCAGCGGGTGGAGGGGCCGACGCCGGGGGACTCGACCAGCCGGGAGAGCACGATGGTGCTGCGGGTGGAGGTCACGAAGGACTCGGCGCGTAGCCGCTCCAGCGCCGCCTCCAGGTGGGCGATGTCGGCGGCGCGCAGATGCACCAGCGCGTCCGCCTCGCCGGAGACGGTGTACGCGCCGACCACCTCCGGGTGCCGGCGGGCCGCCACGCCGATCTGCGCCGGGGTGGTCCGGCCGGCGCAGAACAGCTCGACGAACGCCTCGGTGGTCCAGCCGACGGCCGCTGGGTCAACCACCGCGGTGAATCCCCTGATCACGCCGGTGGCGCGCAGTCGGTCGACCCGGCGCTTGACCGCCGGGGCGGAGAGTGACACCCGGGTGCCGATGTCGGCGTACGACGCGCGGGCGTCGGCGACGAGCAACGCAATGATCCGCTGGTCTACCGCGTCTATCTGCAACGTTCCGCCTCTGGGAAGCAATGGTTGTGGCTGTTACCAAAGTTCAACGGTACCTACTCTTGGTGACCGTGAACCAGCAGCGAGTCTCGCGAAAGCGGACATATCTCATGTGCTCGCCCGAGCACTTCGCGGTGGAGTACGCGATCAATCCGTGGATGGACGTGACCACCCCGGTCGACCGGGAACTGGCCGTCAAGCAGTGGGACCGGCTGCGCGAGACGTTGGTCGGCCTCGGCCACCAGGTGCACCTGCTGACCCCGGAGCGTGGCCTGCCCGACATGGTGTACGCCGCCAACGGCGGCTTCGTGGTGGACGGCAGCGTCTACGGCGCGCGGTTCAAGCACGAGCAGCGGGCCGCCGAGGCCGCCCTGCACCATGCCTTCTACGAGTCGCAGGGCTGGCGGTTCATCGCCCCGAGCGAAACCAACGAGGGCGAGGGTGACTTCGCGTACGTGCCGGAGGCGCACGGCGGGCTCATCCTGGCGGGGCACGGCTTCCGCACCGAGATCCCGGCGCACGCCGAGGCGCAGGAGGCGCTGGGCCGGCCGGTGGTGTCGCTGCGCCTGATCGACCCGCGCTTCTACCACCTGGACGTGGCGCTCGCCGCCATCGACGACTCGAACGTCGTGTACTTCCCCGGCGCGTTCTCCGCCGCCAGCCAGCGGGTGCTCACCCAGCTCTTCCCGGACGCGGTGATCGCCGACGACGAGGACGCGATGGCCTTCGGGCTCAACCTGGTCAGCGACGGCGCGAACGTGGTGCTCAACAGCGAGGCCACCCGGCTGGCCGGCAAGCTCAAGGCCGCCGGTTACAACCCGGTCCCGGTCGAGCTGGCCGAGCTGAAGAAGGGCGGTGGCAGCGTGAAGTGCTGCATCGGGGAGTTGCGGCACTGACCGGAACACCGCCGCGTACGACCAGGGCCGGCCTCCCTCTCGGGAGACCGGCCCTGACGTTCGCTCCTGCTGGCGCTCAGCCCAGCGTGGCCAGCTCGTTGATCAGCACGTTCGACATGACCTGACCGTCGCGCTGCACCTCGCGCAGGTACCACTTCTGCTGCGGCGTACGCGGCTGGTTGAACTGCCAGATGCCGCGCGGGCTGTCGATCTGGCCGATCTTGCCCAGCGCCAGGTTGACCTGCTGGGGGTTGGGGGACCCGCCGGTCAGCTGGATCGCCTGGTCGAGCACCTGCGCCGCGTCGTACGACGCCATGGCGTAGGTGGTGGGCGTGACCTGGTACTTCTTGCGGTACGCCGAGGCGAAGACCCGGTTGGACGTGTTGTTCAGGTCGGCCGAGTAGTTCAGCGCGGTCTGGATGCCGAGCGCGTCGCGGTCCATGCTCTCCAGCACGGTGCCCTCGGTGAGGAAGCCGGGTGCGTACACCGGCCCGGAGAACTGGTCACGCAGCTGCTTGATGAACTCCACCGCCGCCGCGCCGGCGTAGAAGCAGACGACTGCGGTCGGCTTCTTGTTCAGCGCCTTGCGGATGTCCGCGACGTACGTGTTCTTGCCGGGGTTCGAGGTGGGGTTGGTGTTGGTCACCGGGTCGGCGATCCGCGGGTCACTGGCGCCGAACTCCTGCCGGAAGCCCCGCACCACGTCCGGGCTGCCGACGTTCTCCGGCATGATCATGGCGATGCGACCGTTCGACGGCAGCTGGTCGCGCAGGTAGCGGCCCAGCGCCCGGCCGGCCTCGTCCAGCACGTAGGACGTCCGCCAGATGTAGAAGACGCTCTGCAGGCTGCTCGGTGAGGCGTTGGAGCCGATCAGCGGGACCCGGGCCTGCTCCACGGTGTCCCGGATGCCGACCATCACCGACGAGTTGACCACCCCGGTGAGCGCCAGCACACCCTTCTTGAGCAGGTCTTCGACGGCTGCCTTGCCGGTCTTGGCGGTGTCACCCTCGTCGGCGGTCAGCAGCTCCACCGGGTGCCCGCCCAACCGCTGGTTGTGCAGGTCGAGGAAGAGCTGGAAACCGTTGGTGATGTCGTCACCGATGCTCTTGAAGCCGCCGGCCTGCGGCGTGATCAGGCCGATCTTGATTGGCCCCCGGTCGGCGGTCGCCTGATCGTCGGTGTCGGAGCCGCACGCGGCGGCGAATCCGGTCGTACCGAGCGCGGCCAACAGTTGGAGCGCCCGCCTGCGATTCATCTGCGACACCGAGTTCCTTCCCAGGAGCGTTGCAGGGCAGAACACCGCCCCTCCGGCGTTCTACCTGCTCCGCGACGCTGCGTCAATGGTTAGTGATCATCGTGCAAGGACCGCAACATAACGAGGACCCGGGGCCAGGTGGGGGACTCCGGGTCGATCAGCCCGAAATGCTCGCATCCGGGCAGCTCAACAAGGGAAATATCGGATCCTGCGGCACGCGCCGCCGCGACGAAGTCCCGGCTCATCGACACCGGTACCTGCTGGTCGGCCGAGCCATGCATCACTACTGTGCGTGTCTGGGTCGGCACCAATGATCGTGGATCGGCCGCCGCGTAGCGGTCCGGGAACTGCGCCGGGCCGCCGCCGAGCAGCGCCGCCACCGCGCCCGAGTCCAGATCCTGCCGGTACGCCTCGGCCAGGTCGGCCACCGGGGCCAGGGCGAGCACACCACCCACCGTCGCGGGCGCGGTGGCCGCCGCGTACAACGCCAGGTGGCCACCGGCGGAGTGACCGATCAGGATCGGGGCGGCCTCGGTGACCCGGCCGGGCAGCGCCTCGGCGGCCAGCCGGGGCAGCTCGGCGACTCCGGTCAGCACGTCGGTCATGGTCCCCGGCCAGCCGCCGCCCGGCTGCCCGGTACGCCGGTACTCCAGCTGCGCGACCGGGTGGCCGGCCGCGGCGAGCGCGGCGGCCAGCGGCCCGGTGTGCCGCCGGTCGTACTCGGCCCGCCAGAAGCCACCGTGCACCACGACCACCAGCGGGCGTGCGGGGCCGGCACCGGCCGGCTGCCGGAGGTCGGCCACCTGGTCGGGGTGCTCGCCGTATGCCACCGTCCGGTCGGGCTCCGGAGCGGGCCGGGTCAGCACAGCGCGCGGGTCGGCAGACATGGCGCGACGGTAGCGCGCCCCGCCCGGGTGGTTCGGGCCCGGGAGTCGGTCCCGAGCGGCATGGGTTGCGCCCACTGGGTAAAGATGGACCCCATGACCGAAGCGCACTCCGCCGCACAGAACGACGAGCCCGACCGCGACGATTCCGGCCACCCCGGCACCGTGGTGGTGGTCGGCCCGGACGGCCGGCCGATCGGCACGGTCCAGACCGAGGAGGGGCAGAGCGAGGACCCCACCCGCCTGGTCGAGCAGCCGGCCAAGGTGATGCGGATCGGCAGCATGATCAAGCAGTTGCTGGAGGAGGTCAAGGCCGCCCCTCTGGACGACGCCAGCCGCAACCGGATGCGCGAGATCCACCAGCGGTCCATCGTCGAACTCAAGGACGGCCTCGCCCCCGAGCTGCGCGACGAGTTGGAGCGGATCTCCCTGCCCTTCACGGAGGACAAGGCCCCCAGCGAGAGCGAGCTGCGCATCGCGCACGCTCAGCTCGTCGGCTGGCTGGAGGGCCTGTTCCACGGCATCCAGGCGGCCCTGGTCGCCCAGCAGATGGCCGCCCGGGTCCAGCTGGAGCAGATGCGTTCCGGCCGGCAGGCGCTGCCCAGCGGTCCCGGGGGGATCGTGCCCGGGATGCCGGGCATCGGCCAGCCGACCGGTGGCGAGGGGCACAACACCGGCCAGTACCTCTGACCGGGCCCCGGGCCGGTCAGTCCACCCCGAAGATCTTCTCCAGGTACGCCGCCACGCCGTCCTCGGAGTTCGCCGTGGTCACCTCGTCGGCGACCGCCAGGACGGCGCGGTGTGCGTTGGCGACCGCCACGCCCCGACCGGCCCAGGTCAGCATCGGCACGTCGTTGGGCATGTCGCCGAAGGCCAGCACGTCCGCCGCCGCCACGCCGAGCCGGTCGCAGTACCAGTCGAGCCCGGCCGCCTTGGTCACTCCCGCCGCGGAGATCTCCACCAGCCCCGAGTTCGACGAGTGCGTCGCCTCGGCCAGCCCGGCCACCGCCGCCGCGACCAGGTCGGCGAAGACGTCCGGGTCCCGCTCGCCGGCCCGCACGAGCAGCTTCACCGCCGGAACGGACAGCAGCTCCTCCGGCGTCCGTACCGGGCGAATCGCCTCGTGGTCGGCGTCCCACCGCAGCGGGTACGTCTCCTCGTGGCGCATCTCCCGGCTGTCCAGGATCTCCACGGCGAAAGCGATGTCGGGCACCTCGGCACGCAGCCGCTCGGCCACCTCGGCCAGGTGCTGTGGGGCGAGCGGGTCGGCGCGCAGCACCTCGTCGCGTACCGGGTCGTAGACCACGGCGCCGTTGGCGCAGACCGCCGGCAGCGGCTCGGCCAGCTGCTCGTACACCATCTTGAGCCAGCGGACCGGGCGGCCGGTGACCAGCACGACCGGCGTGCCCTGGGCGACGATCCGGGCCAGCACGCCGGCGGTGCGGGCGCTGACCGTGTGGTCGTCGCGGATCAGCGTGCCGTCGATGTCGGTGGCGATCAGTCGGGGTGTTTCTCGCATCACCGGGACAGTAGCCGGTCCAGATACATCGCCACCCCGTCGTCGTCGTTGCGCAGGGTCACCTCGTCGGCGGCGGCACGGACGGCGGGGTGCGCGTTGGCCACCGCCACCCGGGCCCAGCCGGCCCACTCGAACATCGGCAGGTCGTTGGGCATGTCACCGAAGACCAGCACGTCGGCGGGGTCGACCCCGAGGGTCTGCGCGACCACGGTCAGCCCCGTCGCCTTGTCCACCCCGGGCGGGCAGATCTCGATGAACCCGAGCCCGGCCTGGGTGAGTGTGGCGACCTGCGGCGGGATGATCCGGCGGGCCACGGCCAGCAGTTCGTCCACGTGGTGGTCGGCGGTCCGGGCGAAGGCCTTGATCACGTCGCAGGAGAGGCACTCCGCGCGGGTCCGCGCCTCGAACCTGTCCTGGTAGGGCCAGCTCGCGTGGTAGTCGCCCCAGAGCGGGGCGTCGTGCTCGTCGGAGGCCTCGACCATGACGGTCAGCGGGCCGACCTCGGCCTCCAGGTCGGCGAGCAGTCGGGCCAGCACCTCGCCGGCCAGTCGCTCGTCGCGGAGGACCACGGGACCGGTCGGGTCGCTCTGGTCGACCACCCACCCGCCGCCGGCCATCACCAGGAAGTCGGCGGCCCGGATGTCGTTGCGGGTCAGTTCGGTCAACCGGGGCCCGCGTCCGGTCGCGCCGACCACCGGAATGCCGGCGGCCCGCACCCGGTCGAGCACCCCGTGGGTGTACGCGGAGACGGTGTCGTCGCTGCGAACCAGCGTGCCGTCAAGGTCGGTCGCGATCAGCTTGGGCAGTCCCGGGCGGGTCATCGTTCCTCCTTCGCCCGCCGCCGTCGCAGCCTGCCGTGCGGTACTGGTGCCGCGACCCGGCGTGACGGCGGGCAGCAACCGTACCTCGCGGAACAGGTCCCAACCATGGCTTCCAGGCGAATCGGACGCCAACGCGCGGCGCACCGTCGGTGTCCGGGAATCGCAGGTCAGACGGTACGAGCAGAGCGTCCGACCGCGCTCCCGGCGCGGCTCAGGCCGGGGGCTCCGGGCGGGCGAACGGGACGGCCGGGGCGACGGTCAGGTCGGCCGGCGCGGGCAGGCCGTCCTCGTCGGCAGGATCGTGATCGCGGCGGCGGCGCCAGCCTCGACCCGGCGCCCCGTCGTCGGGGCGGTCGTCCGCCGCCAGCTCCGTGCGCGGACCCGAGGAGGCGGTCGAAGCCAGGCGCAGAGCCGCGCCGAGGAGCACGCAGGCGACGAACGCCATCACGAGGCCGCGACCGTACTCGACCCGGAAACCGTCCTGCGGTGAGTAGAAGTAGGTCCGTTGGCCGCTGTCGTTGAGCGTCGCCGTCGCGGCGATCAGCAGCGCCAGCAGGGCTCCGGCGAGGGTGAGCCCAACCAGCCGGGCGTTCTGCCGGACGGCGGCCGTGCCCCGCAGCGCCAGTGCCACGGCGCAGACCAGGCCGAGCAGGCCGACCAGGTAGCCGACCCCGAAGCCGCCGATGTCAGAGACCCCGGCGGGCACGTCGATCGCGCTGGTCCCGGCGGGGCCGCTGTTCGGCAGGGTCATCACCAGCCACTCGCCGACCAGCGAGGCGACCCCGGCCACCGCGCCGAGCCCGGCGAGCAGCAGAGGCAGCCGGGGGTCCCGGGTGAAGCCGGCCAGGGACCGACCGAACCGGCGCGGCGGGATCGGATCGTCGCCACCCCACTCGATCACGGCCGGGCCGTCGGACCGGTCACCCTGCCGGGGGATTGGCAGCTCCTCGGACATCGGCCATCCTTCCGCCGGTCACGGGCCTGCGTCGAATCATGGCACAGTCGGCGGGTGGTGACCGGGATCGCAGGGCCGGCTTCGGTGCCGGTCGGTCGCTCGGCGGTCGCCTTTCCGCTAGCGTTCTGGTCATGCCTATCCGTACCGCTTCCGCACAATGGCAGGGCAATCTCACCGAGGGTTCGGGCACCGTCCGCACCGGTAAGGGCGGCCTGTCGGGCACCTACTCCTTCAAGTCGCGCTTCGAGGAGGGCGAGGGCACCAACCCCGAGGAGCTGATCGCCGCCGCACACTCCGGCTGCTTCTCGATGGCGTTCTCGAAGGCTCTCGCCGACGCCGGCTCGACGCCCACCTCGGTCGAGACCACCGCCAAGGTCCACCTGGACAAGACCGACGCCGGGATGACCGTGACCCGGATCGACCTGGAGACCGTCGGCCAGGTGCCGGGCATCGACGACGCGGAGTTCCAGAAGCTCGCCGAGGCCGCCAAGGCCAACTGCCCGATCTCCCGACTGCTCTCGCCGGGCGCCGAGATCACCCTCACCGCCCGCCTGGCCTCCTGAGCCGGCCGATCCGCACGCCGCACGTTCACGGACAGGGTCTCCGCCCGCTAGCGGGCGGCCGCTCTCTCCGTGAACGCGCGGACCCCGGCCCGGGCCGCTCATCGTGACCCGTCGCTCCGCACGGGGTCGGGCAGAATGGGTGGGGTGCCGGTGGAGATGACTCGCGAACGCTTCGAGGAGCTGGTCGGCGACGCCCTCGACGAGGTGCCCGAGGAACTGCTCGGCCTGATGAGCAACGTGGTGATCCTGGTCGAGGACGACCCGCCGCCGGACGAACCCGACCTGCTGGGCCTCTACGAGGGGCACGCGCTCACCGACCGGGGCTGGGACTACTCGGGCGTGCTGCCGGACCGGATCTTCATCTACCGCCGCCCGATCCTGCGGATCTGTGACAACGACGAGGACGTCGTCGACGAGGTGGCGGTGACCGTGGTGCACGAGATCGCCCATCACTTCGGCATCGACGACGCGCGGCTGCACGCGCTGGGCTGGGGCTGACCCCGGCCGGTCGCCGCCGGACCGACCCGCCGCGCCGCTCGGCCGATGGCCCGCGGTTGCCCTGGTCGCCTACCGTCGGTGCAGCGACCGCGACCTTTTCAGGAGGCACCTTTCATGCGCAGCGAGCTGTTCTCCACGGAGAATCTGGAGAAGGAGTCCGCACAGCCCGGCATGCGGCTGCAAAACTCCAAGATGTTGAAGATCGAGCTCAACGGCGAGGCGATGGCCCGGGTCGGGTCGATGGTCGCCTACCAGGGGCAGGTGCAGTTCCAGGCGCTGGGCTCGGGCGGGCTCGGCAAGTTCCTCAAGCAGAAGCTCACCGGCGAGGGTGTCCCGCTGATGAAGGTCTCCGGCCGCGGTGACGTCTTCCTCGCCGAACTGGCCAAGGATGTGCACATCATCGACCTGGAGCCCGGCGACGCCCTCTCCATCAACGGCTCCAGCGTGCTCGCCTTCGACTCCACCCTCCAGTACGACATCCGGATGGTCGGCGGCGCCGGGATGGCCTCCTCGTCCGGCCTGTTCAACTGCGTGTTCAGCGGGCACGGCCGGATCGCCATCACCACCCGAGGCACCCCGGTGGTGCTGAACGTGGACGCCCCGACGTACGTCGACCCGCAGGCCGCGGTCTGCTGGTCGGCCAACCTCCAGACCGGCTACCACCGGGCCGAGCAGCTCGGCCTCGGCACGCTCCTCGGGCGACGCACCGGCGAGTCCTTCACGATGAGCTTCGCCGGCCAGGGCTTCGTGGTTGTCCAGCCCTCCGAGGAGCCGCCGATCATGGGCAGCGGCCAGCAGCAGCAGGAGGGTGGCCTGCTCGGCGGTCTCCTGAGCTGATCACGCCGGTGCCGGCGCCCCCGATCCCGGGACGCGCCGGCACCCCGGTCAGCTCAGCTCGCCGCTGCGCAGCCGGGCCAGCCAGGCCGCCGCGTCGGCGTAGTCGACGTCGGAGAGGCCGGCCGGCGCCGGCACCGGCCGCTCACCCGCCGACTCGGCCCAGCGGTGCCGGGGGTACGAGCCCAGGAAACGGACGTCGGCGCAGACCCGGCGCAGGCCCTGCAACGCCTCGCCCAGCCGCACGTCGGCGACGTGCCCCGTGCAGTCCAGGAAGAAGACGTACCGGCCCAGCGCCTCGCCCGTCGGGCGGGACTCGATCCGGGTCAGGTTGACCCCCCGGACGGCGAGCTCCATCAGCACCGACAACAGCGCGCCGACCCGGTCGTGGGCGATGTAGACCGCGAGCGAGGTGAGGTCGTCGCCGGTCGGCGGCGACGACCTCACCTCGCT
>NZ_RCVJ01000146.1 GCF_003667505.1 Micromonospora sp. BL4 | reverse complement strand
GAGCTGGAGCTGGCCCGGCGGATGGCCGACGAGGCCGACCGGCACGGACACCAGGCGGAGCTGCTGGCCCAGCGGCCGGCGCTGCTGCCCACCTGGTCGCCGCTGGCCCGCGCGGTCGCCGTCTACGCCGGGTGCGGGGCAGCCGCCGGAGTGCTCATGCTGGCCCTGGTGCTCGCCTCCGGGGTCGGCCTGGTCGACGGGTTCACCCTCGGCGCGTGGATCTGCGCCGGGCTGCCCGCGCTGGCGTTCTTCGGCGGGTACCTGGTGCTCGGCCGGTGGGGTCGGCCCGCCATGGTGGCCGGCACCCCGCCGCGCTACCTGCCGCTCGGGTTCCTGATCTGCTTCCTGCTGGTCCCGGTCGCCTACTGCGGCTACCTGCTGCTGGTCCGCGGCCTGCGCTGAGCCCTGCCGGCCCGCCCAGCTGCCTCCGGGGGAAGTGGCCGGTTGCTGCGGCGAATTGGCCTCAGGCCAGGCCGTCTCGGGCATGATCCACTCGGTATCGCTGATATCGGGGTGTTCGGGCCGGCGGGATACCGCGATATCGGCGATGTCGTGTCGATCTTGAGCCTGCCGAGCGAGTGGGCGGTCGCGCTGGGTGCGGGGATCTCGTACTCTCCCTTGTGGTCTCCGCCGGTGCGGTGGCGGACGTGATGGTCGAGCAATGGGGGAGGCGCTCGTGAGCGCGGCACAGATCATCGCGAGGCTGGCGGCGGCGTCGCAGAAGCTGGACGAGGCGAAGGCCAAGACCGCAGCGGCGGCGCAGGACGCGGCCGAGGCGCGGGCGCTCGTCGCCGGTGCGTTGGAGGGCGTGGCCGCCGGCCCGCTGATCGGCATGATCGATGCGTACCGTCAGGCCCTCGCGCAGGCGTCGCAGGGTGGCGACCCGGCGAAGCAGCACGTTCAGGAGACGATCGCCAAGGTCCGCGCGCTGGGAAACTGACCACGGGTGGTGGCAGCGCAACCCCGCCGAGAGCTGGCGAAGCGGCGGATTAGGCGGGCGACTCCGGCAGGCGCTCCATCCGGTTCCAGCCCGCCCAGCCACGCTCGCGCATCAGGTCCTGCAACCGCACCAACCGCGGGTCGGCCTCAAGGGCGAGCGCATCCAGCAGGTCGTGCGGTAGATCGTCGTAGGCCTCCTCGCCGAGGTTGATCGCGCCGTAGGCGTATGCCTGCTCGGCCAGACAGGCCATGAGGTCGGCGGCTTCCTCCAGGCGCGGGTCGTCGCGTACGTCACTGTCGAAGATGTCGGACAGCACCCGATAGAGCCGGACGACCCGCGGGTCGTCGAGCTGTGCGATCTTCCCGGGCATGAACTCGTGGATGCGGTCGGGCCAGCCGGCCGCGACCAGGATCCAGCCGTCCCGTTCACCCTCCACGACCCGCTCGGACGTTCCGATCTCCCGAAGCCGGTCGAGATAGGAGACCACCTCCGGTGGGAGTGCCAGACTGTCGCCGGCAGTGAGCTGCGCGATCTGCTCGCGGCTGGTCTCCAGCCGTTCGATCTCCTCGCGCAGGTCGCGGTCGATTTTCCGAACCGCTTCGGCGAAGGTCGCGGCGTCGGCGTCGAGCAGTCGACCGATCTGGGACAGCGGCACGCCGGCGTTGGCGAGGGTGCGGATCCTGATGAGGGACACGACGGCCGCTGCGCCGTACCGCCGGTAACCCGAAGCGTCCCGCTCCGGTTCGGGAAGTAGCCCGATCTGGTGATAGTGCCGCACCGCCCGCACCGTGACGCCGGCATACGCCGCCAGTTGACCGATCGTCAGCATGCTCTGATCCTGCCCCCACCCGCCCGGATCCGGTCGACGCCGGCTCAGGAGATCCGGCGACGGTAGGTGATGTCGGCGAACACGTAGGCGACGACGAGGATGCCGCCGCACCAGGCGAGGGCGGTCCAGATGTCGCTGTCCACCGGCTGCTGGGTGAACAGGTCTCGAAGCGCGTTGACGATGGAGGTCACCGGCTGGTGCTCGGCGAAGGCGCGTACCGGGCCGGGCATGGTTTCGGTGGGTACGAAGGCCGAGCTGATGAACGGCAGGAAGATGAGCGGGTAGGAGAACGCGCTCGCGCCGTCCACGGACTTCGCGGTGAGTCCGGGGACCACGGCGATCCAGGTCAGCGCCAGGGTGAACAGGACCAGAATGCCGGCGACCGCGAGCCACCCCAGCAGGCCCGCCCCGGTGCGGAAGCCCATCAGGAGGGCGACGAGGACGACGACCACGAGCGAGGTCAGGTTGGCGACCAGCGAGGTGAGGACGTGCGCCCACAGCACGGAGGATCGTGCGATCGGCATGGACTGGAACCGTTCGAAGATGCCGCCCTGCATGTCCAGGAAGAGCCGGAAGGCGGTGTAGGAGATGCCCGAGGCGATCGTGATGACCAGGATGCCGGGCAGCAGGTAGTTCACGTACGAGTCGGACCCGGTCTGGATCGCGCCGCCGAAGACGTAGACGAAGAGCAGCATGAACGCGATCGGCATGATCGCGGTGGTGATGATGGTGTCCGGGCTGCGGGAGATGTGGCGCAGCGAACGGCCCAGGAGGACGGCGGTGTCGCCGAGGAAGTGCTTGGTCATCGTTGTTCCTTGTCCGTTCGGGCGCCGACGAGGGTGAGGAAGACGTCCTCAAGGGTTGGCTGCTTCTCGACGTACTCGACCTCGGCGGGTGGGAGGAGCTGCCGGAGCTCGTGGAGGGTGCCGTTCACGATGATCCGGCCCTCGTGGAGGATCGCGATCCGGTCGGCGAGCTGCTCGGCCTCGTCGAGGTACTGGGTCGTGAGCAGCACCGTCGTGCCGCCCTCGGCGAGTTCCTTGACGGCCTGCCACACCTCGATGCGCGCCTCCGGGTCCAGCCCGGTGGTCGGCTCGTCGAGGAAGACGACCGGCGGGTTCCCGATGAGGCTCATCGCGATGTCCAGACGGCGGCGCATGCCACCGGAGTACGTCGCCACCCTCCGGCTGGCCGCGTCGGTCAGCGAGAAACGCCTCAGGAGGTCGTCCGCGATCGTGCCCGGGTTCCGGAGGTGTCGCAGCCTGGCGACCAGGACGAGGTTCTCCCGCCCGCTGAGGATCTCGTCGACCGCCGCGAACTGCCCGGTGAGACTGATGGACTCGCGGACGTCGGCGGCCTGTGTCGCGACATCGAAGCCGTTGACCCGGGCGGTCCCGGTGTCGGCCCTGAGCAGCGTGGACAGGATCTTCACGACGGTGGTCTTGCCCGCTCCGTTGGAGCCGAGCAGGGCGAAGATGCTGCCGCGCGCCACGTCGATGTCCACGCCGCGCAGCACCTTCAAGTTCTTGAACGACTTCTCCAGGCCGTGCACGTGTATCGCGGGGTGCGCGACCTGATCGGTTGGTGGCGGGATGCTCATGCCGGTCAGCATGGAGGGTTGACGTAGCGTCAAGGTCAAGCCCGCGGAGCAGATCGGCTCTGGCGGTCACCACCGCCCTCGGTGAAGCCGGCAGAGCTCAGTCCGCTGCGGAAGCCGGTGCGCCCGGAGGGCGTTCGATGACGACCACGGGGATCTCGCGGTCGGTGCCCTTCTGGTAGCGGGCGTACGTCGGGAAGACCGCCGTCATGACCGGCCACAGCCGGGCCCGTTCCTCGGCGGTCGCCGTCCGGGCCCGTGCGGCGAACCGCTCCGCACCGACCTGGACCTCCACGGCCGGGTCGGCGCTCAGGTTCAGGTACCAGGCGGGGTGCTTGACCGCGCCGCCGTTGGACGCCACCAGCAGGTAGGTGTCGCCGTCGCGGCCGTAGATCAGCGCCGTGCGCCGCAGCTTGCCCGACCGGCGGCCCCGCGTGGTGAGCAGCAGGGCGGGGTAGCCGTGGTACGTCCCGCCCTCGGCGCCGTCGCTCTCCACGTAGCGCCGGATGTGGGTGGCGACCCAACCGACCGGACTGTCCTCGATGGTCTCGTGCTGCTCCGCTGCCGTCACGCGACGAGCCTAGCCGCGCGGCCCTCCACCGGGTGGCCCCGGAAAACCTGCTCAGCTGCGCGAGCGCGGCAGGCAGCACTTCTTGTACTTGCTACCCGAGCCGCACCAGCAGGCGTCGTTGCGCCCGGGCGGCCAGGCGGTCACGCCGGCCTCGTCGAGGCTGTCGGCGTACTCGTCGAGGGTTTCCTCGTCGATGGGGTCATCGCCGGCGAAGGCCGCCAGACCGGCGACGGTGCCGGCGACCACGCCCAGGTCCGCGCCGCCCAGCGAGGCGGCGTTGGCCAGCGCGCCTTCGATCTGGGCGCGGTGCTCGTCCCAGGTCGCGGGGAAGTCGTCGGCCAGCGCGGGCCAGCGCGCCAGCAGCGCCTCGAACTCCGCCCGCGGCCAGAACAGCAGCGTCGCCGGGCCGTCGTCCAGCGCGTCGAGCGCGTGGTCGCTCGCCGCGCGGAGCCGGTCGGCGAGGTTGTCGTAGTCGTCGTGCGGCAGGCCCATGTCCTCGCGGAGGTCGTGCCGCCGCTGGGCCAGCCCGTAGGTCATGGCGGCGGCCTCGTCCTGCGCGTCCTCGGACTCGTGCTGCTGGGTCCGGGTCCGTTCCAGGATCGCGTCGAGCGCCGCGGTGAGCCACTCCAGCGCCGTGTCGGTGCGGCCGGCGTCCGCCAGGTCGTCGATCAGGTACGTGGCGTCGGGATCGGTCTCCAGCAGCGGGCGCAGGACGGTCAGCTCGGCCAGGCCCTCGTCCTCGCGGCCGAGGCGCAGCAGCAGCCCGCCGCGCTTCGATCGGGCGTACGGGTCGTCCTCCGGCTGCTCGGCGATGGCGCGGGTGGTCAGCGTGAGGGCGTCGGCCAGGTCGCCCGCCTGCACCAGGATGTCCGCGGCGACCAGCAGCGCGTAGCCGGTGTCGTCGGGATCGGCGACCCGCCCCTCGTCGACGGCGCCGACAAGCTCGGCGACGAGCGCGGCCGGGTCCGGGCTCTTGGCGCCCAGGGCGCCGAGCTCGTCGATGCGGTCGGCGGTCAGCAATTCGGACATGGGCGCATCCTGAAGACGACGGACGGTGGACGGGGGAGCGGCCAGCGTACTCCCGAACAGGCCGCAGCCCGGGCGGCGAACCGCCCGGGCTGCGACACGGACCTCAGCGGGTCGACGGCAGGGTGGCGAACTCGCCGGCTAGCTCCGACTCGACGATCGTCGCGGTGGACGGCCGGCGACCGGCCGACGCCCGCCGGGCGGACGGGACGGCCAGGGCCGCGAGCGCGGCCGCCAGGGCGATCGCGGTGAGGACGAGAAACCCGGTCGTGAAGCCCGCTTCCCGGGGCAGGCCGTTGGCCTGCGGGTGGGCGGTGATCACGCCGCTGACCACGGCGGCGCCGATCGCGCCGCCGATGGTGCGGATGTTGGCGTTCATGCCGGTGGCCACGCCGGTCTGGCTGGCCGGCACGCTGCCCACGATGAGGTTCGCCATCGAGGCGAAGGCCAGGCCGATGCCGAGGCCGACCAGGCCGCCGGCGAGCGCGACCTCCCAGCGGGTGTCGTGCGCGGCGGCCAGCATCGCGGAGGCGGCCACGTTGAACGCGGCGCCGGTGGCGAGCTGCGCCTTGGCGCTGAAGACGGACTGGAGCCGGCCGGCGATCAGGCCCGCCACGAACATCGCGACCAGCATCGGCAGCATGAGCAGGCCCGCCTGGCTGATGCTGGCGCCGAAGCCGTAGCCGGCGACGGTGGGGGTCTGCACGAACTGCGGGAGGAACGCGTACACGGAGAACATCGACGCGCCGTAGAGCAGGGCGACCAGGTTGGTGGTCCAGACGCCGGGCAGGCGCATCATCCGCATGTCGATCAGCGGGTTGGACGAGCGCACCTCGGCGACCAGCCAGCCGACGAGCAGCACCACGGCGAGCGCCAGCAGGCCGAGCACCCGGGGAGAGGTCCAGCCCCAGGCCGCGCCCTGGCTGATCGGCAGCAGCAGCGCGACCAGCCAGCCGGAGAGCAACAGGGTGGCACGCCAGTCGATCCGTCCGGGGGTACGCACGGGCGACTCGGGCACGAAGAGGTACGCGGCGACGGCGGTCAGCCCGACCACGACCATCGGGATCCAGAACAGCCACCGGTAGTCCAGCGTGCTGACGATCGGGCCGGCCAGCACGACACCGAGGCCACCGCCGACGGCGACGATCGCCGAGATGGCGGCGACGGCGCCGGAGACCCGCGCGGCGGGGAACTCGTCGCGGATGATGCCGAACGACAGCGGGAAGACGGCGCCGCCGATGCCCTGCACGACGCGGGCGATGATGAGGACGCCGATGTTCGGCGCGATGGCCGCCAGCAGGCAGCCGAGGGCGAGTGCGGCGAGCGAGACGACCAGCGTCCGCTCCTTGCCGACCATGTCCCCGACGCGGCCGAGGATCGGCGTGAAGATCGACGCGGAGAGCAGGTAGGCGGTCAGAACCCAGGTCACGGTGTTCTGCGAGGTGTGCAGGTCCTGCTGGATGGTCGGCAGCACCGGGGTGATCAGCGACTGGAGCATCGCGAAGAACCCGGCGCCGGCCGCGAGCACGGTGAAGGTGAGCCGACGCGAGCTGCGTCGGGATGTCACTGCCACGAGAGAAAACTCCCTGATTGCGGTCGGAAGGAGGTTTGTGACCCGCCGTGTGGAGGCGGGTTGGCTGTCGGGACCGGGCGATCGGGTGGCCAGGCGGATCGGGCGGTCCCGAGGTAAGCTAACCGGAGGCAGGCCTCCGGGATTCCGGAGGGGTGCCTCCACTAAGCTAGCGGAGGGGTGCCTCCGGATGCAACCAGGGTGAGGTGACGCACGTCATGAGCAGCGCGGGGCAGGCGCCCGAGGTGTTCGCCCGGCGGCCGAAGCGGGCCGACGCGCGGCGCAACTACGACGCCCTCATCGCCGCCGCCCGCGACGCGTTCGCCGAGCACGGCGCCGCCGCCTCCCTGGAGGATGTGGCCCGGCGAGCCGGGGTGGGCATCGGCACGCTCTACCGCAACTTCCCGAGCCGCCGGCACCTCTTCGAGGCCGTCTACGTCGAGGAGGTGCGGGCCCTGAGCCGGTCCGCCGCGGACCTGGCCGAGCTGCCCCCGTGGGACGCCCTCGTCGCCTGGCTGCACCGCTTCGTCGCGTACGTCGCCACCAAGCGGGCGCTCGCCGAGGAGTTGCTGCACGACTCCGAGATCTTCCGGAGCTGCCGGACGGAGATCTACGCCGCCGGGGAGCCGCTGATGAACCGCGCCCAGGCGGCCGGCGAGGTCCGCGACGACATCGGCTTCGACGACGTCGTGCGATTGATCAGTGGGCTCACGATGGCCCAGTTCCCGGCGCCCGAGCAGCGTGACCGGGTGCTCGGCGTCGCCCTGGACGGGCTGCGCCCGCCGGCCGCCGCCCGCTGACCGCTCAACCGTCGACGAGCAGCAGCCACTGGTCGTCGAGCTGCTTGACGACCGTGCCCGCCGGCCAGCGGTGACCAAGGTCGACCACCGCCCGCGCCTGCTCGACCTGCGGTGGCCGGCTGAACTGGACGTCGCGGAAGCTGGCCATGCTGTGGAATCGGGCCCGACCGAAGTTCGCGGCGTCGGTGAAGCGGGCGCCGTCGAACAGCGCCTCCGCGCCGAACGTCGTCCAGCGGAACAGCGCCATGTTCGTGAAACGAACCGAGCGGAAGCTGGCCGACCCGCCGAACTCGGTGTGCTCCATCGACAGGGCGCCGAGGAACTCGGCCTCCCGGAACGAGGCGGCGTCCTCGAACCGGGTCGCGTCGAAGCTGGTCGGCTGGCCGAAGGTCGCCCGACGAAATGAGGTGGGGCCGGCGAAGCTGGACCGCCGGCAGGACAGGCCGTCGAACGCGGCACCCTCGAAGCTGGCCGACCCGCCGAACCGGGCGCCGTCCAGCACGACCTCCCCGTCGGCGCTGAGGTCGTCGAAGACCACGTCACCGAAGACCGCCGCCCCGAACAGCAGCGGCCCTCGCGCGCTCGCGCCCGCGAAGCTGGTCGTGCCGGTAAACACCGCACGCGTGAAGTCCGCGTCGACCAGCGTGCAGCCGGTGGCGTCGAAGTCGACGAGCGCGGCGCCGGTCAGGTCCAGCACGACGCCCGGCCAGTGGCCCGCGTCGTCCGCGCGCAGGTGCCGGGTCAGGACCCGCTGCGCGCTGCGCCGGACCTCCGTCTCGCGCGGCTCGTCGTCCGGCGCCGGCATCCGCAGGTACGCGCAGAGCACCGCCACGATCGTCGGGCGCTGCGCCGGATTGTCCTGACCGAGACGCTCCAGCGCGTGCAGCCCGCCGAGGCGTACCGCCGCGCTGTCGTTGCCGAGCAGCTCGACCGCCCGGGTGTAGAGCTCGGTCAGCCGACGCTCGGCCGCGTCGTGCTCGGCTGCCCCGGACTGCCGGTCCTGGTGCCGTTGCGCGGCCTCGGCCACCGACTCGGCGTGCGCCTGCACCCTGTCGCGGTGCGCCTGGTCCAGGGCGGCGACGCTCTCCTGGTGCCGCTGCGCGCGTTCGGCGATCCACTGCCGGCGGGCGGCCAGCAGGAGCGCCAACCCGCCGCCGGTGCCGGCGACCACGGTCAGGCCGGTGCGGATCGCGTCGATGCGCAGCGTGGCGCGGGTGTCCGGCTGGCTGGCCCGGTCGGCCTCGGTGAGCAGCAGGTCCAGTACGAGCCAGCCGAGGGCTGCGGCGACCAGCAGGCCGACCAGGACCAGCCACCACGGCATCACCCGGAGCCGGCGCTCGGTGGGTTCGTCAGCGGCCACGGCCACAGCATGCCATCCGCCGTCGCGGCGCGGGGTGCGCGCGGCCGGGGGGAGCGTCCGATGTGGAGCGATGGCGATATGCCGGTTTGCGCCTCCGTCGGAACAACGGGTTACCGGCGCGTAACAAGTCATTGACGTTTCCAAATTGTTGCGCGCATCATCGTCGCACGGTCGACCGGACACCCCCACCCACCTGCCCGGTTCGCCGGGTGCCTCCCCCCGGGAGGTGCAGCCATGCTGCTCCGAAAGACCGTCCTCGTCCTGTCCCTCGCCACCGCCGCCGTGCTCGCGTCCACCGCCACGGCGACCGCCGCCCCCGCCGCGCCCGTGGCCGCCCCCGTACAAGTGGCCGCCGCGGCCGCCAACCCGGTCATCGTGGTCGGCGGGCTCAGCGGCATCGCCGTCGCGTACGAGCCGATCGCCGCCCGGCTCCGTGGCGACGGCTACCGGACCTTCATCTACCAACTGCCCGGCCTGGGCCTCGGGGACATCCCCGCCTCCGCCCGCGCGTTCGCCGGCTACGTCAACCAGGTACGCGCCAGCACCGGCGCGGCGACCGTGGACGTGGTCGCCCACTCCGAGGGTGGCCTCGTCGCCCGCTACTACCTCAAGCGGCTCGGTGGCACCGCCACCGTCGGCCGGTACGTCAGCCTGGGCTCGCCGCAGTACGGCACCTACGTGGCGAACATCCTGGCGTTCCTCGGCCTCGGCAGCTGCGCCGGCATCGTGGCCTGCCAGCAGATGACCATCGGCTCCGCCTTCCTCGCCGACCTCAACGCCGGCGACGACACCCCGGGTTCGGTGCGCTACACCACCATCCGCACCCTCCAGGACGAGCTGGTCCGGCCGACCGGGAACGCCGCCGTCAACGACGGTGCGACCAACGTGCTGATCCAGGCGTACTGCCCCGTGCGGGTGGTCGGGCACCTCGGACTGGTGCTCGACGGCACCGCGTACACCATCGTGCGGGGCGCCCTCGTCGACGGCCCGGTGCGACCCAACTGCCTCGCCCTCTGAACGGCCCGCGCGGGTGGTCCGGGCCCGGACCACCCGCGCCGGGCGCGGTCGAGGCCGCTCAGGTCGCCTTGGCCAGCGCCTCGAACTCGTCGTCGGTGAGCTGCACCTCCGCGGCGGCCACGTTCTCCTCCAGGTGCGCCACCGAGGACGTGCCGGGGATCGGCAGCATCACCGGCGACCGGCGCAGCAGCCAGGCCAGCGCGAGCTGCGCCGGCGACGCGCTGTGCGCGGCGGCGATCGTGTCCAGCGGCCCGCCGGGGCGCGCCAGCTCACCGGTGGCGATCGGGAACCACGGAATGAACGCGAGGTCGTTGCGCTCGCAGTACTCCAGCACGTCCTCGGCGCTGCGGTTGGCGAGGTTGTACAGGTTCTGCACGGAGACGATCGAGGTGATCGCGCGGGACTCCTCGATCTGCGCGACCGTCACCTCGGACAGGCCGATGTGCCGGATCTTGCCCTCCTGCTGCAACAGCGCCAGCTCGCCCAGCTGATCGGCGAGCGGCACCTGCGGGTCGATCCGGTGCAGCTGGTAGAGCGGAATCGTGTCCAGGCCGAGGTGACGCAGGCTCAGCTCACACTGCTGGCGCAGGTACTCCGGGCGGCCCACCACGCGCCAGTCGCCCGGCCCGGCCCGGGTGAAGCCACCCTTCGTCGCGATGACCAGGTCGTCGGCGTACGGGTGCAGAGCCTCGCGGATCAGCAGCTCGGAGACGAACGGGCCGTACGAGTCGGCGGTGTCGATGAACGTCACGCCCAGCTCGACCGCCCGGCGCAGCACCCGGACCGCCTCGGCGGGGTCCTTCGGGTCACCCCAGACGCCCGGCCCGGTGAGCTGCATCGCCCCGTAGCCGAGACGGTCGACGGCGAGGTCGCCGCCGATCCGGTAGCTGCCGGAAGCCTTCGCGGGTTGCTTGCTGACGTCGGTCGCCATACGCGGTTCCCCAATCGTGTCGTCGTGGCGGGAACGAGAGCAGCCCGCCACCCAACTGATGATCCCCCGAACAGCGACGTCCTATCCCCGGCGCGCCGGCCCGCCTGCTGTGGGCGCGGACACGGTGGCCGCACGACAGATCCGGTTTGTTCCCCTCCTGCCGCTGGCGCGTCCCGTGTCCGGTCTGCTACGCCTGATCCCAGTCGGTGCGGCCGACCGGGGGAGGCGCGATGTGGCGACGGTTCAGGTCCGACCCGGTGGGTCGGCTGCGGGAGCGGCTGGACCGTTTCGGCGCCACGACGGACCCCCGGGCGGTGCTCGACTCCGGCGCCATCCGCGACGCCGAGGCGGTCATCGAGTTCGTGACCGCCACACCCACCGACGGGCCGCTGCCGGGACCGGTCGCCGAGGGCTTCTTCCTCCTGGCCTGCCTGCACTGGTACCGCTACCAGCTGCTGCCGTCCGGCGAGGACGCCGACGACCTCGTCCAGGCGGTCAGGCTCACCGAGTTCCTGCTGCGCTTCGCCCCGGAACGGGTGCCGCCGTCGCTGCTGGCCATGCTGCACACACACCGACCGCCGCCGGACTCCGGCCGGGTCCCCGGACCGCGGGTTCCCGGCGGGCGTACGGCCGGTCCGGCCGAGGGCGAGGCCGGCGCGCTGTTCGTCGAGGCCGTCATGCTGATGGCCGCCGCGGAGAACAACCGTGACTACCGGGGTGCCGACCAGGCTGCGACGCTGCTGCGCCGGGCGGTGGACGGCACGCCCGCGGGCGTGCCGGAGCGGCTGCACTACCTGTCCGCCCTCGGCAAGGTGCACCGCGACCAGTTCCAGCACCTCGGCCGGCGGCGCGCGCTGCCGTCGGCGATCGAGGCGCACCGGGAGAGCCTGGAGTCGACCCCGGCCGGCGATCCGGAACGTGCGGTCCGGCTGTTCAACCTCGGCAACGTGCTCGGCGACCGGTACGACGTCGACGGCGCCCCGGCCGGCCTGGACGAATCGATCATGCTGCTCCGGGACGCGTCCCGAGCCACCGGCGGCAGCGCCCCGGTGCGCGCCATGGCGCTGGCCAACCTCGGGCAGCGGCTGCGCGACCGGTGGCGTCTGCGGGGCCGGCCGTCCGACCTCGACGAGGCGGTCGACTCGTTCGCCGCCGCCCGAGCCGCCGGCGACCCGCGCGTCGCCGCGCTGCACGGCACGGCGCTCGCCGAACGGTTCCTGCGCGACCGGGCGCCCGCCGACCGGGACGTGGCGATCGAGGCGTACCGGTCGGCGTTGACCGGGTTCGGTGGCCTCGAACCGGAGCTGGCCGGCACTGCACAGACCGGCCTGGCGAGCCTGCTCGCCGAGCGGCACGAGACCGACGGCGATCCGGCCGACCTCGACGCGGCGATCGAGGCGTACCGGTCGGCGGCCGGATCCCGGTCGGCGCACGGTGGGCCGGATCCGGACGAGCTGCGGCGGAGCCTCGGCGGCCTGCTGGTGACCCGGTACGAGCTGCGGCGGGGGATCGACGACATCACCGAGGCGGTGCGGCTGCTGCGCGAGGGCGCCGACGCCCGGGAACCGGCCCGCCGGGCCCGCCGGCTCGCGGAACTCGCGTACGCGCTGGGCCGGGGGTACGCCGACCTCGGCGGGGTGGACGCGCTGCGGGCCGCCCGGGACGCGCTGACCGAGGCGGAGTCGTTGCTTCCCCGCGCCGACCCGCTGCGCCATCAGGTGCTCAACAACCTGGGCAACACCCTGCGCGAACTGTCCGACCTGGCGGGGGAGCCGGCGCTGCTGGAGCCGGCCGCCGTGGCACTGCGGGCCGCGGTCGCGGCCGCGCCCGACGCCGCCGCGCTGCCCACGTACCGTTCGAACCTGGGCCTGGTGTTGCAGTCCCTGTTCACCTCGACCCAGGACCTGGCCACCCTGACCGAGGCGATCGCGGTGCTGGCGCAGGTGATCGAGACCGCGCCGCCGGGGCACCCGGACCGGCTGCCGGCGCTGCACAACTACGGCTCGGCGTTGAACCGTCGGGTGGAGCTGGCCGTGGACGGCGCGCTGCCCACCGGCGGCCAGGCCGCCGACGACATCACGGCCGCCGCCGCCCGGGACGCCGACGCCGCGGTGACCGCGCTGCGCGAGGCGGCCGAACTGGCCGAACGGGAGGCCGAGCCGACCGAGTACCTGCGGACGCTCGGCACCCTCGCCCTGGCCCACCTGCTGCGGCACCGCCTGAGCGACGACCCGGCGGGGCTGAACGAGGCGGTCCGGCTCCTTCAACTGCTCCGCGACCGCGAGCCGTTGGCCGGCGCGGACCGACACCGGATCCACACCAACCTCGGCAACGCGCTGCTGATGCGCTACCGGGCCCACCGCGACGAAGCGGACGCCACCGCGATGCTGGTGGCCCACCGGGCGGCGGTCGACGCGCTGCCCGCCGAGCATCCCGCCCGCACCATGTGCCTGAGCAACCTGGCCACCGCCCTGGAGGCGGTCGCCACCCCCGCCGCGCTCGCCGAGGCGACCGCCGCCCTGCGCGCCGCTGCCGCGGTGGAGTCCGCGCCGTCGCTGCTCCGATCGGCGGCGGCGAGCCGGTACGCGGAGCACGCCGCCGCGGCCGGCGACCTGCCGGCCGCGCTCGACGGGTACGCCACCGCGATCGAGCTGATCGACCTGGTGGCCTGGCACGGCATGGACACCGACGACCAGGCCCGTCTGCTCGGGCTGTTCCCCGGGCTGGCCAGTGCCGCGGCGGCGGTCGCCATCGCCGTCGACCGTCCGGAACGTGCCGTCGAGCTGCTCGAGTACGGTCGTGGCGTCCTGCTGACCCGGGCCCACGACGCGGGCGCCGACCTGGCCGCCCTGCGCGCGCAGTCGCCCCGGCTGGCGGACCGGCTCGCCGACCTCCAGACCGCCCTCGACGGTTTCACCGCGCTCGAAGCCACCGGCCCGGACGGCCCGAGCGGCCGTGCCGAGCAGCGGTACGACCTCGCCATGCGCCGCCGGGAACTGCTCGCGGAGATCCGCGCCCGGCCCGGGTTCGCGGACTTCCTCCGCCCGCCATCGTTCGCCACCCTGGCCCGGGCCGCTGTCGACGGCCCGGTGGTGCTGGTCAACGTGGCCGTGCGACGCTGCGACGCGCTGGTGGTCGCCGACGGCCGGGTCACCGTGGTCCCGCTGCCCGAGCTGACCCTGGCCGAGCTGGTCACCCGGACGGCGGGCTTCCTGACCGCGATCGCGGTGCTCACCGGGGCGGCGGACCCGGACGCCCCGGAGCCGCAGGCGCAGCGTCGCCGGCTGGCGGCCCGGACCGACGTCGGCCAGACGCTGGACTGGCTGTGGCGGGTCGTCACCGCACCGGTGCTCGACGTGGCCGCGCCGGCGCCGACCGCCTCATCCGGTGCGGAGCCCGCCGCCGAAGCGGACTGGCCACGCCTGTGGTGGTGCCCGACCGGGCTGCTCACCCTGCTGCCGTTGCACGCGGCCGGCCCGCTCGACGGCGGCGACGGGGTGCTGGACCGGGTGGTGCCGTCGTACACCGCCTCGCTGCGGGCGTTGGCGCACGCCCGGCGCGGCGTGCCGGCCCGACCCGAGCCGGTCGACTCGGCGCTGGTCGTCGGCATGCCGCAGACCCCCGGCCTCGCCGACCTGCCCGGTGTCGCGCGGGAGGACGAGATCGTCCGACGGCACCTGCCACGGGTCCGCTCGCTTCTCGGCCCGGCGGCCACCCCGGCGGCCGTGCTCGCCGCGCTGCCCGACCAGCCGGTCGCCCACCTGTCCTGCCACGGCACGCAGGACCTGCGCGCCCCGGCGTGGGGGCGCCTCACGCTGGCCGGCGGCCCGCTGCACGTCCGGGACCTGTGGCGGCCCGCCGGCCGGCCGGGCGCGCTGGCGGTCCTGTCCGCCTGCGAGACGGTGCGCGGCGGCGCGGCTCTGCCCGACGAGGCGCTCACCCTCGGCACCGCATTCCAGCTCGCCGGGTTCCGGCACGTCATCGGCGCGCTCTGGTCCATCTCGGACGCGCTGACCGTACGGCTCTGCGCCGACCTGTACGACGGCCTGGCGGTGCCCGGCGGGATCGCGCCGGACCGGGCGGCCCGCGCCCTGCACCGGTCGGTCCGCCGGCTCCGCGCCGCCCTGCCCGACCGGCCCGACACCTGGGCCGGCTACGCCCACCTCGGCCCCTGACGCCCCGGTCAGGAAGGGTTTCTGCTCACCGCTCAGTGGTGGAGGCGGCGGGCGGGTCGGGGTCGGCCGGCGCGTACCAGGTCACCCCGACCGCGGCGACCAGCAGTGCGGTGCAGAGCAGCACCAGCCGCACCCCGGTCCGCAGCGACCGGACCGCCGCCATCGCCTCCACGTGGTCGCCGAGCGGGGCCGGTGGGAGCGCCGCCACCGGGGTCACCGCCAACCTGCCGTGCGCCGCGCGCAGCAGCGCCAGCGCCCCCGCCACCCCCGCGGCCAGCGCGGCGAGCAGCAGGACGCCGACCAGCGCGCCCCAGTGCGGCGCCAGCGTGCTGACGTCGGTGCGGCCCCGGATCAGGCTGAAGCCGACCAGTGCCACCAGCAGGCCACCGAGGCCGTTGCGCCACGCCACCGCCGCCGCGCGGACCCGCTCCAGCTCACCGCGCAGCAGCCCGGCCAGCTGCTGCGCGCGGTGCAGGTCGGCGACGGTCGCGGGCGGCCCGGGGCGCAGCCGGATCACGCCTCGACCTCCAGCCGCAGCGTCCAGTACGCGCCGCAGCCGCGCAGCCCGGCGGGGCGCGAAGGATGGTCGGCCTCGCACTCGCAGAGCACCGTCCGGTAGCCCGGGTCCGGTTCGGCCGCCGGGGCGGCCTCCCGCCGGTACAGCTCGTCGATCACCGTGCTGGTCGTCGCGTGGTCGCACCGCGGGCATCGTCCGCTGAGCAGCACCGCGAACTCGAACTCCCGCACCGTGAAGCCCGCCGCGGCCCGCGCCGCGTACGCCTCGTCGGTCACCTCGACGTACGGCAGCGGGCCCGCCGTCGGTTCGTCGTCGCGCATCCCGACCTCCCGCTTTTCGCCCGGACCGTCCACGGTAGCCGGTCGCGGCCTCCGGGTCAGCCGACGTGTCGGGGGACCGCCGGCACCCGGTCGGACCGCACGCCGATCCTGGTGCGGCGGCTGGCACCGCTGGCCCGACCGGGGCCAGTTGGGCGGAGCGAGCGATGCGACCGCCGTCGCCGTGCGACGCTGGGCGCGTGCCGGCGACGCCGGTTCGGGCAGCCGGGCCGGTCCGCTCCGGCGCGACGGCGGAGGGAGCACCCATGGCGGGAGTGCCGCAGGTCGACTTCGCGCTCGACACGTACGAGTGCATCGTGATCTATCCCGGCCCGGCCGGACGGGCGCTGCCCAACGAGACCGTGCAGCGGTTGCAGGCCGAGCACACCGAGCACATGCAGGCGTTGCAGCAGCGCGGCATCATCCTGGTCGCCGGCTCGATCGACGGGACGACCAGCAATCCGGAGCCGCCGATCGGCTTCGGGCTGGCCCGCACCGGCAGCGTCGAGGACGTGCGCAGCGTGCTGGAGGCCGACCCGGCGGTGCAGGCCGGGCTCTACCGGGTGGACGTGCTGACCTTCCTCTGCCCGGCCGGGTCGTTGGAGTTTCCGCTGGCCAAGACCGAGAGCTGACCGGCCGGTCCATCGGCGGTTGTCGTGATGGTGACGGCGATCGGACGCCCCCCGGTGCTACGGTCGCGCCCAGCGAGGACCGCCGTCGGGGCGCACCCGGCGCCACCGGCCGGCCCCGGTCGAGGAGTCGCCGTGAGCTCCGCCGCCACCCCTGATGTCGCGTCCGCCACCGCCCGTCTGCGCGCCCTGCTCGGTGACCGGCTCCACGAGCCGGGAGATCCGGCGTTCGCTGCCGCGACCCGCCTGTGGAACGCCGCCGTGGACCGCGCGCCCGCGCTGGTCGCCCGCTGCCTGGACGCCGACGAGGTGGCCGGCGCGGTCCGCATCGCCGCCCGGTGCCACCTGCCGCTCTCGGTCCGCTCCGGCGGGCACGACTGGGCCGGCCGGGCGCTGCGCGACGGCGGACTGGTGCTCGACCTGACCGGCCTGCGCGCGGTCCACGTCGACCCGGACACGGCCACGGTGACCGTGGCCGGCGGCGCCACCGCAGCCGACCTGCTCGCCGCCGCCCGCCCGTACGACCTGGTGGTGCCCACCGGCGTGGTCCGGGACGTGGGGATGGCCGGGCTCACCCTCGCCGGCGGGTACGGCCCGCTCTGCGGCCGGTTCGGCCTGGCCCTGGACAACCTGCTCGGCGCCGAGGTGGTCCTCGCCGACGGCCGCCGGGTCACCGCCGACCCCCGGCACGACGCCGAGCTGTACTGGGCCCTGCGCGGCGGCGGCGGCAACTTCGGCGTGGTCACCGAGTTGCGCTACCGCGCGCACCGGCTGCCCGCCGTGCTCGCCGGCATGATCATGTTCGCGCTGGCGGAGGCGCCGGCCGTGCTGCGGGGCTACGCCGCGCTGCTCGCCGAGGCCCCGGACGAGCTGACCGTGATGGCCGGCTTCCTGCCCGGCCCCGCCGGCGAGCCGGTGGTCTTCCTCTGCCCGTTCTACAGCGGCGACGACCTGGACGCCGGACAGCCGTGGGTGGACCGGCTGCGGGCGCTGGGCGTCCCGCTGGTCGACCAGATCGGCCCCCTGGCGTACGCGGACGCGCTGCGGATGTTCGACGGCGGGATGGTGGACGGCAACCACTACCTGCTGCGGACCCGCTGGCTGCCCGCGCTCACCGGCGACGCCGTGGACGCGCTGGTCGACGCCGCCCGGCAGGTCAGCTCGCCGTTCTCCGCGCTGGCCCTGCACCACTTCCACGGCGCGGCCAGCCGGGTGCGGCTCGCCGACACGGCGTTCGGTCTGCGCGACGATCACCTGTTGACCGAGGTGATCGCGGTCTGGGCGCCGGGTGGGCTGGTCGGGCCGCACCGGGACTGGGCCGAGCGCACCTCGGCGGCGCTCGCCCCGCACGCCCTGCCCGGCGGCTACCCGAACCTGCTCGCCCCGCGGGAGACCGACCGCGTCCGGCTGGCCTACGGCGCGAACTGGGAGCGGCTGCGCCGCGCGAAGCGCCGTTACGACCCCCGTGACCTGCTCACCGCCGTGCCCACCCTGCCGCCGTCGGAGCGTTCCGGGTGAGCCGCCGCCGGGAGCACCCGGACGGTGCACGCCGGCGGAGGCGTACGATTCCCGGCGCGCGGTCGCCGTTGCCCGTCGCCACAACGTTCCCGGTGCGGTTCCGCCCGCCGGCCCGACGCGCACCGCGCGTCGTTGGACAATTGTTCCGCTGCCTGCAAGGGGTCGGCCCCGAGTCCGACCTGAAGGAGAGACTAGCCTGATGGGCGTGACACGCCGCGCGAAGATCGTCTGCACTCTTGGTCCCGCCACCTCGTCCCCGGAGCGCATCCGGGGTCTCGTCGAGGCCGGCATGAACGTGGCGAGGCTCAACTTCAGCCACGGCAGCCACGCTGACCACGAGGCGGTCTACCGCCTGGTCCGGGAGGCGTCCGAGGCGGCCGGTAAGCCGGTGGCCGTCCTCGCCGACCTTCAGGGTCCCAAGATCCGGCTCGGCCGGTTCGCCGACGGGCCGCACGAGTGGCGCACCGGCGACTCGGTCGTGATCACCGGCGACGACATCGTCGGCACCAGGGAGCGGGTCTCCTGCACCTACCGCAAGCTGCCGCAGGAGGTGAAGCCCGGTGACCGGCTGCTGATCGACGACGGCCGCGTCGCCGTCGAGGTCACCGACGTAACCGGCAACGACATCCGCTGCCTGGTCACCGAGGGCGGGCCGGTCTCCAACAACAAGGGCGTCTCGCTGCCCAACGTGGCGGTCAGCGTGCCCGCCATGTCGGAGAAGGACGCCGAGGACCTGCGCTTCTCCCTGGGGCTCGGGGTCGACCTGGTCGCCCTCTCGTTCGTCCGCTCGGCGGAGGACATCAAGCTCGTGCACGGCATCATGGCCGAGGAGGGCGTGTTCCGCCCGGTGCTGGCCAAGGTCGAGAAGCCGGAGGCGGTGGACCACCTGGAGGCCATCGTGCTGGCCTTCGACGGTGTCATGGTGGCCCGCGGCGACCTCGGCGTGGAGATGCCGCTGGACGAGGTCCCGCTGGTGCAGAAGCGGGCCGTGCAGCTGTGCCGGGAGAACGCCAAGCCGGTCATCGTGGCCACCCAGATGCTCGACTCCATGATCGAGAATTCGCGACCCACCCGGGCGGAGGCCTCCGACGTGGCCAACGCGGTGCTCGACGGCGCGGACGCGGTGATGCTCTCCGGCGAGACCAGCGTCGGCAAGTATCCGGTGCTGACCGTCAGCACCATGGCCAAGATCGTGACGACCACGGAGGCCGGCTCGATCGGCGTGCCCCGCCTCCAGCACGACCCCCGTACGCACGGCGGCGCGCTCACCGTGGCCGCCTCGTCGATCGCCCGGGCCATCAACGCCAAGGCGCTCGTCGCCTTCTCGCAGACCGGTGACACCGTCCGGCGGCTCTCCCGGCTGCACTGCGACCTTCCGCTGCTGGCCTTCACCCCGGTCCCCGAGGTGCGCAGCCAGCTCGCCCTGACCTGGGGCGTGGAGACCTTCCTGATGCCGTTCGTGGAGCACACCGACGACATGTTCCGCCAGGTCGACCAGGCGCTGCTCGGCCTCAACCGGGCCAACCCCGGCGACTACGTGGTGATCGTGGCGGGCAGCCCGCCCGGCACCCCCGGCTCGACCAACACGCTGCGCGTCCACCAGCTCGGGTCGCTCGTCGACGCGGCGTCGGCGCGGGCGCTGCAGTGAGCGACGGCCGGGTCGCGGTCGGCCAGGCCGCGGTGGACCAGCTGCTGGAGGTCCTGGACCTCGACCCGACCGGGGAGATGACCTTCCGGGGGATGAGCCCGCCGGTCGGCCCGCAGCGGGTGTACGGCGGTCAGGTCGCCGGCCAGGCGCTGGTCGCCGCCGGCCGCACGGTCAACCCGGAGCGGTTCGTGCACTCGCTGCACGGCTACTTCGTCCGCCCCGGCGACCCGGTCGAGCCGATCGAGTACCAGGTGGAGAACATCCGCGACGGCCGGTCCTTCTCGGTCCGCCGCGCGGTCGCGCTCCAGCACGACAAGCCGATCTTCTTCATGTCGGCGTCCTTCCAGCGGGCCGAGGAGGGGCTGGACCACCAGGCGCCGGCCCCGCCGGACGTGCCCGCCCCGCAGGACGTGCCGACGATGACCGACCGGCTGTCCCGCTACCCCGAGCGGCTGGGCATCTGGGGTCAGATCCCGCGCCCGATCGACGTGCGTTACGTCGGCGAGCCCGGCTGGGTCCGTCCCGGCGACCGGCCCGCCGACCCCCACCAGCGGGTCTGGATGCGCATCGACGGCAAGCTGCCGGACGATCCGCTGCTGCACGCCTGCGCGCTCACCTACGCCTCGGACCTCACCCTGCTGGATTCGGTGCTCTCCGTGCACGGCGAGGTGTGGGGGCCGGGCGGGGTGGTCGGCGCGAGCCTCGATCACGCGCTCTGGTTCCACCGGCCGTTCCGGGCCGACGAGTGGTTCCTCTACGACTGCTGGAGCCCGTCGGCGTCCGGTGCCCGCGGGCTGGCCACCGGCCGGATGTTCACCACCGACGGCCGGCAGATCGCCAGCGCCGTGCAGGAGGGTCTGCTGCGCCGCGTCGGCGCCTGAGGCTGTCGGTCATCCCCGCCGGGCGCGCACCTGAGCACAGGGTGCGTCCGGGCGGGGACGACGGGTCCGGCCGCGCTCCGTCACCGCTGACGAGCGCGGGGCGGGTCAGGGCTGGTGGATGCCCTCGCCGGCGATCTCGATCTGGACGGTCTTTCCGACCAGAACCCCGCCACTTTCCAGCGCGACATTCCAGAGCAGGCCGTAGTCCTCGCGGTTGATTTCCGCCGTGGCGCTGAATCCGAAGATGTTCTGTCCGTACGGATCGCGACGAGCGCCACCAAAATTCACCTGAAGGTCGACCGCCCGGGTGATCCCCTTCACCGTCAACTCACCGGTGAGCACGAATCGTCCGGGTGCCGGGTCCGGCTGCGGCGGAAGATTGTGACTTCTGCCTCGTCCGGCGAGTCGATTTCTGCGCAGTCGGGCCCAGTAGAAGATGGGATCGTCGTTGCCCTGCCACCTGATACCCGTGCTTCGATATTCGAGGGTGGGATAACGTTCCACGTCGAGGAAGTCGGCACTCTTCAGGTGCGTGTCCCGGTCGGCGCTCCCGGTGGTGATGCTCGCGGTCTCGATGGTCGCGGTCACCGAGGAGAGCAGCGGGTCCTCCGCCACGAAGATCTGCGCGGTCGCCTCGGCGAATTCACCCCGCACCGGGCTGACCATCATGTGCCGGGACAGGAAACCGATCCGCTTGTGCGCCTGATCGAGACGATAGGTGCCGGCGGCCGGGATGGTCATGCCATCCCAGGTGCGTGTCGCGATATCGGTCATCGTGTGCCTTCCCCCCGAGTCGGACCCGGGTGTTTATCAATGTGCCGATGGAGCCCGCGCAAACGGTCCGACAGTCGTACTCCCCGCCCAGCATAAGGACGCTTCGGAACAGCTTTTCGGGGCCTACCGTACGGCGGATCATGACGCACTTCACGCGCCCTCAAATGCCTTCCGGCGCCGACCCGGGCAGGCGGGCTTTTCGTCGATGCGTGGCCGATCGGCCGAGGGCCGCCCGACCGGGCGGCTGACCAGCGGGCTAACCTTGCCGACATGCGTCTCTCCGCCCGGGTCGACTACGCCCTCCGCGCGGCTGTCGAGCTCGCCGCGTCGGCCAGCGGTCCCGGGCGGGGCCGGCCGGTCACGGCCGACCAGATCGCCCGGGCGCAGGAGATCCCGCCGAAGTTTCTGGAGAGCATCCTGCTCCAGCTGCGCCGGGGCGGCATCGTGCACGCCCAGCGGGGCCCGGAGGGCGGCTACTGGCTGGCCCGCCCGGCCGAGGAGATTTCCCTCGCGGAGGTGATCCGGGTGATCGACGGGCCGCTCGCGCACGTACGCGGACAGCGGCCGGAGACGCTCGGCTACCACGGTCCGGCTCACGCGCTCCAGGAGGTCTGGATCGCGCTGCGGGCCAGTGAGCGGCAGATCCTGGAGCTGGTCAGCGTCGGCGACGTGGCGGCGAACGCGCTGCCCGCCCGGGTCACCGAGCTGGCCGCCGACCCGCGCGCCTGGATCTGACCGCCGGCGTCCCATCCACCGATCGGGCACTTGACCCGGGCCGCCCCGTGCCGCATTGTCGACCAAGTCGATAGGAGATGGCGAAAAGTCAGGGGGCGCTCGTGCGCAAGCTGCTGGTCCTCGCTCTGGTCGGGCTCGCCGCGCAACTGATCGACGGCTCGCTCGGCATGGCGTACGGGCTGACGTCGTCCACCCTGCTGCTGGTCGCCGGGGTCGCCCCGGCCGCCGCGTCGGCCTCGGTGCACCTGGCCGAGATCGGCACCACGCTCGCCGCCGGGGTGGCGCACTGGCGGTTCGGCAACGTCGACTGGCGGGTGGTGACCCGCATCGCGCTGCCCGGCGCGATCGGCGCGTTCGCCGGCGCCACCCTCCTCAGCTCGATCTCCACCGAGTCGGCCGCGCCGTGGATGGCCGGCATCCTCTTCACGCTCGGCGCGTACCTGCTGGTTCGCTTCGCCCGGCCGCTGCGTACCGACCGGGTCGGTGGGCGGCTGCGCGGGCGTTTCCTCAGCCCGCTCGGCCTGGTCGCCGGCTTCGTCGACGCCACCGGCGGGGGTGGCTGGGGCCCGGTGGCCACTCCGGCGCTGCTGGTCTCCGGCCGCCTGGAGCCGCGCAAGGTGATCGGCTCGGTGGACACCGCCGAGTTCGTCGTGGCCGGCGCGGCCAGCGTCGGCTTCCTGATCGGGTTGGGCAGCGAGGGGTTCCTGCTGCCCACCGTCGCCGCGCTGCTCATCGGTGGGCTCGTCGCGGCTCCGCTGGCCGCGTGGCTGGTGCGCATCGTGCCGGCCCAACTGCTCGGCGCGGCGGTCGGTGGCGTGATCGTGCTGACCAACGCCCGCACCCTGATCCGGTCCGCCGAGCTGGACGGCCCGGTCGGCCCCGCGGTCTACGCCCTGCTGGCCGCGGGTTGGCTGGCCGCGCTGGTGCTGGCGGTGCGGGCCCTGCGCCGTACCCGCCGGGCCCGCGAGGCCGCCGCGAGCGCGGTCGAGGTCTCTCCCGCTCCGTCGGCCGCCGGCACCGCCCCGGCTGAACTGACCGCAACGGGTACGCCCGCCGTCCGCTGAACCCCGCTGCCACCCGCGGTGTCCGCCTCAGCCGCAGCTACCTCTGGTGACCAGCGGTGCGTCCCCATCGGATGCCTGTTCACCCCTTTGCTCTGCTTACCTCCACGCGACACCGCACTGACCTGCGGATTTCCCGGCGGGACGGGCCCAACCCCGGGCACCTCGGTGACCACCGGTAACTGTCGCCTCGGTGTAAGCAGAGCAAAGGCGCGATCCAGGGTGGTCGCGGCGGATGGTGGTCGGGGCGACCGATGGTGAGGCGGCGTCGCCCGCACGGTCGGGCGACCCTGGGCTGGCGTCAGGGCGTGAGCAGATCGCCGGCGGCGGCGGCCAACAGGTCCCACGCCTCGTCGACGTGTCGTTCGGCGGTCTGCGGGGAGCCGACCGCCAGCCGCAGCGTGTACCGGCCGGCCACCCGGGTGTGCGTCAGGTGCACCCGCCCGGTGCCGTTCACCCGGGCCAGCAGCTCGGCGTTGGTGTCGTCGTCGGCGCGCAGCCGGAAGCAGACCAGCGAGAACGGGTGCGCCGCCGCCAGCTCGAACCGGTCGTCGGCGCGGAGCCGGTCGGCGAACCGGGCGGCCAGCGCCACCCCGGAGCGGACGTGCGCGCGTAGTCCCTCGGCGCCGTACCAGCGCAGCACGAACCACAGCTTCAGGGCACGGAACCGCCGGCCCAGCGGCACCTGCCAGTCCCGGTAGTCGATCACCGCGCCGGATTCGGAGGCCGCGTTGCGCAGGAACTCCGGCAGTACGGTCAGCGCCTCGATCAGCTCGCCGCGGTCGGCCACCCAGAACGCGTCGCAGTCGAAGCCGGTGAGCAGCCACTTGTGTGGGTCGAAGCAGTACGAGTCGGCGTACTCCAGGCCGGCGTGCGACCAGCGCAGCTCCGGGCAGACGGCGGCGGCGCCCGCGTACGCGGCGTCCACGTGCAGCCAGATCCCGTACTCGGCGCAGATCGCCCCGATCTCCGGCAGCGGGTCGACGGCGGTGGTGGAGGTGGTGCCGATGGTGGCGACCACGATGGCGGGGATCTCCCCGGCGGCCAGGTCGGCCTCGATCGCGGCGCGCAGCGCGGCCGGCCGTAGTGCCTGGGTCTCCGGGTCCGCCTCGATCGGGCGGACCCCGTCGCTGCCCAGCCCGGCGATCCGCGCCGCCTTCTCGATGGAGGAGTGGCCGTGGACGGAGGTGTACGCGCGGTAGCGCCGGTCGATGCCCGCGGCGCGCCAGCGGCCGCCGCTGGCCCGGTGCAGCGCGGCCAGGGTGGCGACCAGGGTCGCCGAGGAGGCCGAATCCTGGATCACCCCGCCGCCGCTGCCGGTCGAGCGGAACCGCGGCGGGAGGTCCAGCAACTCGGCCAACCAGTCCATCATCACGGTTTCCAGCTCGGTGCAGGCCGGACTGGTGGTCCAGAGCATGCCCTGCACGCCGAGCCCGGAGCTGACCAGGTCGCCGAGCAGGCTCGGGCCGGACGTGTTGGCCGGGAAGTAGCCGAAGAAGCTCGGGTGCTGCCAGTGGGTCAGCCCCGGTACGACGATCGCGTCCAGGTCGGCGAGGACCGCCCCGACCGGCTCGCCGGCGGTGGGCGGGGTGGCTGGCAGGGCGGACGCCACCGTGCCCGGTGGGTCGGCCGGAGTGACCGGACGATGCTCCAGCGTGGCCCAGTAGTCGGCGATCCAGTCGATGACGGCGTGGCCGGCGCGGCGGAACTCGTCGGGGTTCATGTGGGGGGCGCTCACCCGGACGAGTTGATCAGGCATCGTCCGCGGGGGCAAGGGTCGGCCGTGCTCAACGACCACCGAGTCAGCGACAAGTGTCGATGTTGCGGTGTGGAAAGCGCTTGCCCTACGATGCGCCTTGAGCCGGATCCGTGAGTTCCAGGGCGTTCACCCCCGACATCAGATCGCTGTCCGCCACCGTCGTGCCGGACCGTCCACCGTGCCGTCCGGGCAGGGCCGATGGACCGCAGCGGTCACCACCGGATCCCCGGAGGCAGTTCATGCACCCGTCCAGACATCGGTTGATCCTGCTTGCCGGCACGACCGCCGCCGCCGTCGCGGCCGGCGCC
>NZ_RCVJ01000134.1 GCF_003667505.1 Micromonospora sp. BL4 | reverse complement strand
GGACGGGCTTTGAACACGGGGGGCTCCTCAGCTGGGTCGGTGGCGGAGGCTGTGCACCGGAGGGCCTAAGAGAGCGCTCTCTATAGCGAAGCATGTCGATATGGTGCTCTTTTTGTCAAGAGTGTTGCCAATGCGGCGACAGTCCGTTACCACCTGATGCCGGCGGGTGGCATGCGGGTTGGACCGCACATTCCTCCGATCGGGGCCGAATCAATCCTTCCTATTGCCGTAGGGCGTCCATGGGGGACAGGATGACGAGGCTCGCCGGAAACATCCCCGTAACCTGCGCGCTGCTGGTCTCTGTCACGAGGAAGTGGGAGTCAGTCATGAGCGACGTGTCGACGGCGCTGGGTGTGCGCCTCTACCCGGACCTGGTCGAGCGTGGTGGTCTGGCCCCCGCGCTGATCGAGATCGCTGCCCGTTACGACCTCGACCTCGGCCGGGTCACCGCTCCCGAGCAGGGGCGCGCCCGGTTCACCTGCGCCGAGCTGCACTCCGGCCAGGGCGTGGTCTGCGTCGGGCTGGGCTCCCAGGCCCGATACTTCATGATCGACCTTCGGGTCTCGGACGAGGTTCAGGCGCGAGGCGACGCCATGGATCTCGTCCAGGTCGCCCAGTTGGCCGCCGCCTGGCGCGCCGGGCTGACGCTCGCCGAGCTCACCGCCCGGTTCCCCTTCATGGAGGAGACGAAGCGCCGCCCCGCCCGGGTGGCGCAGATCAGCTAGCGCACCGGCGGGCGGCACGCAGGATCGTGCTCAGCAGCGCAGCCGGGGTGGCAACGGTGACGCGCTGCTGGCCACACGGTCCAGATAGGTCGCCTCGACGAAGGCCAGGAAGCGTTCCGCGTCGGTCGCGTTCGACGCCAGACCGAACGACACGCGCACCGCGCCACCGGTCGGCAGTCGCAGTGCCCCGAGGTACTGGTCGATGGTGTCGACCCGCGCGAGCAGCCGTCGGCGCAGGGAGCCCCGGCTGATCCCGAACGCGCCCTCACCCGCCCCCGGGTTGCAGAAACAGCCGGTACGCAGGGAAAAGCCGGCGGCCGCGGCCTCCCGCGCGACGAGCCGCTCGTCGACCAGCGAGCCGTCCGGGTGGCGAAGGTTGAACGTCACCGTGCCGCCCCGGCCCTCGCCCGACGCCGGGCCGTACACCTGGACCAGTGGCCGGCCGGTACGGTGCCGCAACGCGGTCAGCCGGTCCAGGAGCCACCCGGTCAGCAGACCGACCCGGGTGTGCACGAGGTCCACGCCGATCGCGTCGAGCCAGTGCAGCCCGAACTCCACGTCCGGGATGCTCAGGAAGTTGAGTGTGCCGTCCTCGAACGCCGACTCGTCGTCCATCGACCGGTGCCAGTCGCCCTGCACGCTGACCGCCCGGATGGTGCCGCCGGCGAACCACGGCCGGCGCAGCCGGGCCAGCGCGTCGCGGCGGGCCAGCAGCGCGCCGACGCCGGTGGGGTAGCCGAAGAGCTTGTACCAGCTCAGGCACACGAACTCGGGCTGGACGACGCCGAGATCCAACCGGTTCGTCGGGGCGTACGCGGCGGCGTCGAGCAGCACGTCGTACCCGTGCCGATGGGCGAGCTCCACCCAGCTCAGCGGGTGCTGCACGCCGGAGAAGTTGCTCTGCGCCGGGTACGCGAACAGGCCCCGACCGCCGGAACGGCCCCACCGTCCGCCACGGTTGGCGTCCAGCACGTCGACCAGGTCCGTCTGGGCGACCCGCAGCTCCGGACCGGCCAGCGGCACGTAGCGCGTCGGCGCGCCGGCGGCCCGGGCGTACTCGCGGATGCCGTTGACCGAGTTGTGGTTGTCCCAGGTCAGCACGAACGGTGCGGCCCGGGCGAAGTCGTACGCCTCGCCGACCAGCCGGCACGCGCCGCTGGCGTTCGGGGTGAAGACGACGGCGTACTCCGCCGGATCCGCCCGGAAGAAGTCCAGCACCGCGCGCCGGGCCGACTCCACCAGCGAACCGGCCGCTTCCGAGGTCGGGTTCTCCGAGTGCGGATTGCTGTAGAGACCGGCCAGCAGCCGGTCGTGGTGGGCTCGCACCTGAGCCTGTGCGGCCACCCCGGCGCCGGCGTAGTCCAGGTAGACGTGGCCGAGCCGGTCGAGGTGCCGGTACTCGGTGGCGCGCAGCTCGTCGATCCGGGCGGTGCCGGCGTACCCGGGCAGAGCCGCCGCCGACGTGCCGGCGGCGGCGCGGGGTGCCGACTCAGGAGGCACGGCGGGACTCCCGCCGGACCAGCACCACCCAGGTCGCGCCGAGGAAGAGCAGCACGAAACCGCCGAGCACCAGCCAGTTCACCCACACCGGCCGGGAGAAGCTGTCGCCGTACGTCGCCAGCAGCGGCGGACCGAGCGGGGACGCGCCGTCCCGCCAGAGTCGCTCCACCCCGGCCGTGTGCCCCAGTCCCTCGAAAGCCCACCGGTTCGACATCGCGTAGCTGAGCCACTGGCCGCCGGCCGCCATGGCCGGCACCGGCAGGATCGCGCCGACGAACAGCACCTGCGGGAAGCAGAGCATCGGCAGCATGAGCGTCGCCTGGGCGGCGTCGGAGACGGCCGCGGAGCACAGCAGGCCGAGGGTGAGCGCGGCCGCCGAGGAGAGCAGCAGCGTCGCGTACAGGGCGGCGAAGCCGGCGCCGTCGACCGGCGGCAGCCGATCGATGCCGCGCAGCACCCCGAGCAGGGCGAGGTCCACCAGGGCCAGCAGCGGAAGCAGCACCGCCACCTTCGCCGCCAGGTACGGCGCAAGCCGGACACCCGCGAACCGCTCCCGGCGCAGGATCGGCAGCTCGGTGCAGATCTGGAGCAGGCCGTAGGTCAGCCCGAAGAAGAAGCCCCCGAACGCGATCCAGAACAGGATCATCACGGTCACGGTCGGGCTCGGTCGTGCCGGGTCGAACGCCCCGGGCCGGAACAGCAGCGCGAACATGCCGAGCACCATCAGCGGCGAGCCGAGCAGGATCGCCAGGGTGAGCCGGTTACGGGCGACGATCTCCGCGTTGCGGGCGGCGAGGACGCCCAACTGGCGCAGCCGGCCGACCCGCCGGTGTCCCGTGGCAGCCGGCTCGACCGGACGGCCCGGCGGCGGGTCGGCGTCGCGGTGCGCGGCGAAGCGGTCGGGCAGCGCTGCCGGGTCCGTCTCCTCGTCGAGCCGCAGGTGCACCTCGGCGAGGGACCGTAGGCCGAAGAACTCCCGGGCGTCAGCCGGCGTGCCGGCGAACGCCAACCGGCCGTGGCGGGTCAGCACCACGACCCGGTCGCAGTGCTCCACGTCGGTGATCTGGTGGGTGGTGAGCACCACCGTGGTCCCCGCGTCGGCGAGCGTGCGCAGCACCCGGAGCAGGTCCACGGCGATCGCCGGATCCAACCCGGAGGTGGGCTCGTCCAGGAAGAACACACCCGGCCGGGTGAGCAGCTCGACGGCGATGCTGGCGCGCTTGCGCTCACCGCCGCTGAGCCGGCCCACCGGAACGTCGCCCCGTTCGGTCAGCCGTAGCCCGGCGAGCACCTCGGCGACCCGCTCGGCCACCTCGACCGGGCCGCTGGGCGGGGGCAGGCGCAGCCGGGCCGCGTACCGCAGCGTGCGTTCCAGGGGCAGCTCGCGGTGGATGATGTCGTCCTGCGGGACGTAGCCGACCGCGCCCCCACCCGTGGCGCCGTCGTACGACACGGTGCCGGCCGCCGGTCGCCGTACCCCGGCGAGCGTCTCCAGCAGGGTGGTCTTGCCGGCGCCGCTGGCGCCGATGACGGCGACCACCTCGCCGGGCTGGATGGCCAACGAGATGTCGTCGAGGATCCGGCGTCCCTTCCGGACGCTCTGGCCCAGGCCGCTGGCCCGGATGCCGACGCCCGTGCGCGGGGGAGACGTCGTCTGCTCTGTGGTCATGTGGGGTGTGCTCGATCCGGTCGGGAGTGGGCCGCCTCAACATCGTGCATCGCCGATGCTACGTCCGGGTGCCCGCGCCACCGTCGGAGACCACTCAGCCGGTCGTGGTTCGCGCCTCCGCCGGCACCTGGAGGAGGTCCAGGCAGTTGCGCCACAGTGTCTCCAGCTGGGTCGGGTCGTTGAGCAGCTTCGCGAGCAGGACCCGACCCTCGATCTGGGCCACGATGGACCGGGCGGCCTCCCGGGTGCCGACCGACGGGCCGGCGAGTCCGGTCGCCTTCGCCTCGACGATCACCTGCTCGATGAGGTCGATCTGGGCCTCGAAGATCTCCTGGAGTCGGCGGCGGATCTCCTCGGCCTGGTTGCTGAGTTCGAGGGCGAGGTTGCCGAACAGGCAGCCGGCGACCACGCCGGCCTTCTGCTGGCCGGTGCGCTGGACCTCCTCGGTGGCCTCGAACAGGTCCCGTAGCCGTCGCAGCGGGTCGCGCCCGCTGCCGAGCAGCTGCTCCCACTGGCGGCGCTGGTTCGCCCAGTGCTCGTCGATGACGGTGCGGGCGAGAGCCTGCTTGGACTCGAAGAAGTAGTAGAAGCTGCCCTTGGGCACGCCCGCCGTCGCGCAGATCTCCGCCACGCCCAGGGCGGAGTAGCCGCGCTGCTCGATCAGCACCGCGGCGGCGTCGAGGATCTTGTTTCGCGCGTCACTGGTCCGTCCCATGCTTTGACGATACCCGACCGGTCGGCTAGCTTTTAGTCGACCAGTCGTCTAGTGGTCATCTCGCCGAGCCGAACCGGTCCGGCCTCCTCCAACCAGTTCAGAAAGTGGTTCTCATGAAGACCAGCCAGGGGCAGAAGGTCGTTGTGATCACCGGTGCGTCACAGGGCATCGGCGCCGACCTCGTAGAGGCCTACCGCAAACTCGGATACGGCGTCGTGGCGACCTCGCGCTCGATCGGCCCCGCCGACGACCCGCAGGTCGTCACCGTTCGCGGCGACATCGCCGACCCGGACACGGCAGAGCGGGTGGTCCGTGCCGCCCTGGACCGTTTCGGGCGTATCGACACCCTGGTGAACAACGCCGGCGTCTTCGTCGCCAAGCCGTTCACCGACTACACCGACGAGGAGTTCGACCTGGTCACCGGGGTCAACCTCGCCGGGTTCTTCCACCTCACCCGGCGTGTCCTGCCGCACCTGCTGGCCACCGGCGCCGGGCACGTCGTCACCATCACGACCAGCTTCGTCGACCAGCCCAACTCGCACGTCCCGTCCGCGCTCGCCTCGCTGACCAAGGGTGGCCTCAGCTCCGCCACCAAGTCCCTGGCCATCGAGTACGCGGCTCGCGGAGTCCGGGTCAACGCCGTCGCGCCCGGCATCATCAAGACCCCGATGCACCCGGTCGAGACGCACCAGACGCTCGCCGGCCTGCACCCGGTCGGCCGGATGGGCGAGACCAGCGACGTGGTCGACGCCGTCGTCTACCTCGAGTCCGCACCCTTCGTCACCGGCGAGATCCTGCACGTCGACGGCGGCCAGAACGCCGGTCACTGAACGCCCGACCCCATCCCGCAAGAGGAGCAGACAATGCCGATCGTCACCATCCAGATCACTCGCGAGGGCAGCACGCCGGGCACGTCCGCGGCGACCGCCGAGGAGAAGGCCGCCCTCATCAAGGGTGTGAGCGAGCTGCTGCGCGACGTCCTGAACAAGCCGTTGACGTCGACCTTCGTGGTGATCGACGAGGTCGAGACCGAGAACTGGGGTCGCGGTGGCCTGCCGGTCGACCAGTTCCGGCAGCAGCAGAACGGTGGCGTACCCGAGTAGCGCCGCCCGCACCGGCCTTCCGCGCCGGGGACGTCGGCACGCCGACGACCCCGGCGCGGTGCTCGTGCCACCTGCCCGGTCGCATGAACGCCGCGGCTGCGGGAAGAACGGTCGTCCGCCGCCGGAGGGGGAGTCGGGATGAGGGCCGTCGTCTACGCGGACGTCCGTACCGTGGCGGTGCGGGAGGTGCCGGACGCGACGCTGGAGGCCCGGACCGACGCGCTCGTGCGCATCACCTCCACCGCCATGTGCGGCACGGATCTGCACATGTACGACGGGCGGACCGGAGCCGAACCCGGCCTGGTGTTCGGCCACGAACCGCTGGGCGTGGTCGAGCAGGTGGGCAGCGCCGTGGAGTGGATCCGCCCCGGCACCCGCGTGGTGATCCCCACGCACCTGTTCTGCGGAACCTGTGTGATGTGCGCCCGGGGGCTGTCGGCGGCCTGCCTGCGCGTCCGTGCCGAGGGGCCGGGCGCCGCGTACGGCTACGCGGGGATGGGCCCCTACCGGGGCGCCCAGGCCGACCTGCTGCGGGTGCCGTGGGCCGACGCGAACTGCGTACCCGTGCCCGGGGAGCCGGGTGACGGATACGAGGACGACTTCGTGCTGCTCGCCGACGCGTTCGTCACCGGGTGGCACGCCGCCGCGACCCTCGCCGAGGTGGAGTCCGGCGACACGGTGGCCGTGTTCGGGGCCGGCACCATCGGCCTGCTCAGCGCCTACTCGGCGCTGATCCGCGGAGCCCGGGTCGTGTACTGCGTGGACGGCGTGGACGCCCGACTCGACAAGGCGGGGGAGATCGGGGCGGTGCCGGTCGACTTTCGCCGGGGCGACCCCGTGGAGCAGATCCGCGCGGAGAGGGCCCGGGCGGGGCTCCCGCTGGGCGAGGAGATGCTGGGCGGGATCGACAAGGTCGTGGACGCGGTCGGGTTCCAGGCCCGGGACCGCGAGCGCCCCGACCAGGAGCGCCCGGACCAGGTCATCGCGGACGCGGCCCGGCTGGTCAACCCGACCGGAGTGATCGCGGTCGCCGGCGTGTTCCCGGAGAAGGATCTGCAACCGCGCCCCGGCGCGAGTGCCAGTGAGGAGCTGGTCGCACCGTGGGGAACGCTGTTCAGCAAGGGCGTCTCGGTCCGGTTCGGCCGTACCCACGACCGCCGCTACACCGTGCTGCTGCGCGACCTCGTCGTCTCCGGACGGGCCCGGCCCAGCGTGATCGTCACGCACCACGGCAGCCTCGCCGATGCGCCCGAGCTGTACCGCAGCTTCGACCGCCGGGAGAACGGGGTGATCAAGGCGGTGCTGCACCCGTGAGCGCCGGCCCACGCCGGCCGCCCGTCAGAGGTTGAGTGGCGCCGGGTCGGTGGCCAGCTCCCGGAACCGTCCACGCGGGTCGGGCACCAGGCGCCGGGCGGACAGGTCCAGCAGCCCGCCCACTCCGGTCAGCCGCGCCACCGGGGTCCCATCCGGGAGGGTGTAGTCCTGGTCGATGTGGAAGGCCCGGCCCTCGCCCCAGCGGAACTGGCAGGAGACATCCACCTCGTCGCCGCCGCGCAGCTCCCGCAGGTACTTCACGGTCACCTCCATGGCGACCGGACCCACGCCGGCGGCGAGCAGCCGGTCCTGCGCGATGCCGGCCGCGCGCAGGCACTCCCACCGGGCGTGCTCGCCGTACTGGAGGTAGACGGCCTGGTTCAGGTGGCCCTGGGTGTCCAGCTCGTAGCCACGAACGGTGATGCGTACCCGGAACGGATCTCCCATGGGCCCGAGGGTAGCGGTGCCCCCGGGGCCAGCTCGGCGCGCGTCGCGTCGACGGACCACATCCACGCCGACGAGTCCCTAGGATGGCCGCAGAGCCATCCGCACCGGCCCGCCGGCCCTGACCGACGCCCGGGCCGGCGCGACAGCGCGGAGCGACAGGAAGCGGGCACCGGGACATGACGTACGTGCTGGGCGTGGTGCTCTTCGCCATCGGCATCCTGATCTCCGTCGCCCTGCACGAGGCGGGGCACATGGGCACCGCCCGGATGTTCGGCATGAAGGTGACCCGGTTCTTCATCGGCTTCGGCCCGACGCTGTGGTCGTTCCGGCGGCGGGAGACGGAGTACGGCGTCAAGGCCATCCCGGCCGGCGCCTTCGTCAAGATCGTCGGCATGACCCAGCAGGACGACGATGTCGACCCGGCGGACGACGCGCGGGCGATGTGGCGGTATCCGGTGTGGAAACGCACCATCGTGATGTCCGCCGGTTCGATGACGCACTTCGCTCTCGGCGCGCTGATCCTCTGGGGGCTCTTCGCGTTCGTTCCCCTGCAGGACGCCGCGAAGTTGCAGTCCGAGCCGGTCCGGGTCGGGTCCATCGCGCCGTGTGTGCAGGCGACGTGGAGCGTCGACCCGGCCACGAAGCGCGAGCGGGAGTGCCGGCCCGGGGCGGACCCGCCGAGCGCGGCGGCTCAGCTCGGGCTGCGGCGCGGGGACGTGATCACCGCGATCGACGGCCGGCCGTTGCACGGCTGGGACACCATGTCGGCGGCGGTCCGGGCGGCCGGCGGCCGGCAGGTCGAGGTGGCCTTCGTCCGGGACGGGCAGTCCCGGACGGCGGCGGTCACCCTGCCGCTGGCCGAACGGGTCCGGCTCGACGTGGTCCGCGATCCGACCCGGACCATCGAGGACATCACACCGGCCGACCTGGAGCAGGTGGGTGTCCTCGGGATCACCCCGATCGTCCCGACCAGCACCGCCGGCCCGGTCGCGGCGGTGGGTCGGGCGGCCGACCAGACCGGCCTGATGTTCTCCAACACCCTGCACTCGTTGCAGCGTGTGCCGGAGAAGATCCCCGCGCTCTGGGCGGCCGTGACCGGCGGGGAACGGGACCCGGAGACACCGATCAGCGTGGTGGGTGCCAGCCGGATCGGCGGTGAGCTGTCCGATCGGGGGGAGTGGCCCACGTTCCTGCTGCTGCTGGCCGCCTTGAACTTCTTCATCGGGGTGTTCAACCTGCTGCCGCTGCTGCCGGTGGACGGCGGGCACATCGCGATCGCGTGGTTCGAGCGGGCCCGGTCGCTGCTCTACGCCCGGCTGGGGCGGCCGGACCCGGGTCGGGTCGACTACCTCAAGCTCATGCCGCTGACGTACGCGGTGATCCTGATCTTCGCGGGGTTCACCCTGCTGACGCTGGTGGCCGACATCATCAACCCGATCACGTTGCCCGACTGAGCGAGGTCAGTCGCGGGTCATCCGCCAGGCGTTCGTCACGCAGACTGCCGCGGGCAGCAGCCCGACCAGCCAGGCCCACTCCTGGCCACGCAGAAGGTAGTAGGCGACCAGGGCGATGACCAGCGCCACGCCGTAGGCGTTGAGAGTGGCCGCAGCCGCCTGTGCCGGCTCGGCCCCGTCACGCCGGCGCACGGCGGACCTCAACCACACCAGGGCGCCGACGAAGAAGATGACGCTGAAGCCGAGGACGGTCTGTGCGGCCGACGGCAGCCGACCCGCGCCGGCGAAGATGACGACCGTCAGCACCGCCAGGGCCAGGAGGCCGGCGACGTACGGCGTTCGGGATTCGCGTGATCTATCGTGCGCATCGGGCCGGGCGGTCACGGTCCGGATTCTAACGGACACGGAGGTACGTCCGGGACCCCCGGAACTGTCGTCTACCGGGCCGCCGGGGTCGATCGTGGTGTCCGCCAGAGGCGTTGATCACATCGCCGTCGCGGATCCGCCGCAGCGCTGCTGGGCGGGGCGTCGGAGAGGCGGTTCGGTCAAGATCGTTCGATGCGGCGAGCGCCCCGTTGCGGTGCCCCGCGAGCCCTCGGAATCGGATCGTGCCTGCTGAGGGCGCCGAGGGCAGTGGTCGGGCTCGATCATGGCCAGGTCGCTGGTCGGACGATGTCCGGCGCGCGGCAGCGGGGTTGCGGGTGGGTCGGCGGCGGCTGCTGTGACTCGTGAACACTGCGCGACGTCGATATTGCCGGATTGTTACATTTTCAACAGTCCCTCGCCTTGCGGATGACCCTTCCACCGCAATACGTTGCCGTCAACAACAAAACCAAGTGAAGGTTCAACCTTCCGGAGGCAACCGATGACGTTGGCGAGGTGGTACGAGCGATGAGCGACGTGCCCATCCTCCTTGAGATGCGTTCCATCACCAAGGAGTTCCCCGGAGTCAAGGCCCTCTCCGACGTCAACCTGGTGGTTCGCGCCGGCGAGATCCATGCCATCTGCGGCGAGAACGGCGCGGGCAAGTCCACGCTGATGAAGGTCCTCAGCGGGGTCTACCCGTATGGCACGTACGACGGTCAGATCATCTACCAGGGCGCGGAGACCCGGTTCTCCGACATCCGCGCCAGCGAGAGCGCCGGTATCGTGATCATCCACCAGGAGCTCGCGCTCATCCCCGGCATGTCGATCACCGAGAACATCTTCCTCGGCAACGAGCCGCGCAAGCGGGGCGCGATCGACTGGACTGCCGCGAACCGGATGGCGCTGGACCTGATGGCCCGGGTCGGTCTCCAGGAAGACCCGGACACCCTGATCAAGGACATCGGTGTCGGCAAGCAGCAGCTCGTGGAGATCGCCAAGGCGTTCGCCAAGGACGTGAAGCTGCTCATCCTGGACGAGCCGACGGCCGCCCTGAACGAGGCCGACTCGCGGCACCTGCTCGACCTGCTGCGCGGCTTCCGCTCGCGCGGCATCACGTCGATCATGATCTCGCACAAGCTGAACGAGATCGAGGCGATCGCGGACCAGATCACCATCCTCCGGGACGGCCGGACCGTGGAGACGCTGAACGTCAAGGCGGACGGCGTCGACGAGGACCGGATCGTGCGGGGCATGGTCGGCCGCGAGCTGAGCAGCCGGTTCCCGGACCACACGCCGAAGATCGGCGAGGTCTTCTTCGAGGTTCGCAACTGGAACGTCCGACACCCGATCTCCGCCGACCGCCAGGTCTGCAAGAACGAGAGCTTCGTGGTGCGCCGCGGCGAGATCGTCGGCTTCGCCGGGCTGATGGGCGCCGGTCGCACCGAGCTGGCGATGAGCGTCTTCGGTCGCTCCTACGGGGTGTACGAGTCGGGCACGATCATCAAGGACGGCAAGGAGATCGTGCTGAAGTCGGTCGCGGACGCGATCGACAACGGGCTCGCGTACGTCAGCGAGGACCGTAAGGCGCTCGGCCTCAACCTGCTCGACGACATCAAGTCGTCGACGGTGGCCGCCAAGCTGTCCAAGATTTCGCACCGCGGCGTCCTGAGCGAGGTCGAGGAGTACCAGGCGGCCGAGGCGTACCGCAAGGAGTTGCGGACCAAGGCCCCGACGGTCGACGAGGGCGTCTCGAAGCTCTCCGGCGGCAACCAGCAGAAGGTCGTCCTGGCGAAGTGGATGTTCACCGACCCGGACCTGCTGATCCTCGACGAGCCCACGCGCGGCATCGACGTGGGCGCCAAGTACGAGATCTACGGAATCATCCAGCGGCTCGCCGACCAGGGGAAGGGCGTCGTCGTCATCTCCTCGGAGCTGCCTGAGCTGATCGGGCTCTGCGACCGCATCTACACCGTGTTCGAAGGCGCCATCACGGGCGAGATCGCTCGGGCGGACGCGGACCCGGAGACCCTCATGAAGCAGATGACCTCGACGAAGAAGTTGGCCACCCGATGAGCCGTATCAAGGACCTTCAGAAGAACCTGTTTGGAGGCACGACCTCCAACGCCCGCCAGTTCGGGATGATCTTCACCCTGGTGGCGATCGTCTTGATCTTCCAGATCTGGACCAACGGGCTGACGCTGCGGTCGGACAACCTGATCGCGCTGTTCCAGCAGAACTCGTACATCCTGATCCTGGCCATCGGCATGCTCATGGTGATCGTCGCCGGGCACATCGACCTCTCGGTCGGCTCGGTCGCGGCATTCACCGGCATCCTGGTCGCCAAGTCGATGACCGAGTGGGATCTTCCCTGGCCCGCTGCCATCGTGTTCGGCCTCGCCATCGGCGCGGTGATCGGCGCCTGGCAGGGCTTCTGGGTGGCGTACATCGGGGTGCCGGCGTTCATCGTCACCCTGGCCGGCATGCTGCTCTTCCGCGGTGGCAACCAGTTCATCGGCAACGCGCAGAGCATTCCGGTGCCGGAGGGGTTCCGGGAGATCGGCTCGGGCTTCCTGCCCGAGTTCGGCCCGAACACCGGCTACAACAACGCCACGCTGCTGCTCGGCCTGGCCGCGGCGGTGGCCATCGTGTGGCGGGAACTCCAGCTGCGCAAGACCCGTCGCGCGATGGACGCCGACCCCGCGCCGATGTGGATCTCGATCCTGCGGATGGCCGTCATGGTCGGGGTCATCGCCTTCGCGGCGCTGCGCTTCGCCAGCGGTCGCGTGGGCACCAGCTTCCCGATCTCGGGCATCATCCTGGTGGCGCTGGTCATCGCGTACTCCTTCTACACCCGCAACACGGCCGGCGGCCGGCACATCTACGCGGTGGGCGGCAACTCCCGGGCGGCCGAGCTGTCCGGTGTGAAGCTCAAGCGGGTCAACTTCTTCGTCATGATGAACATGTCCGTCCTGGCCGCGCTGGCCGGCATGATCTTCGTGGCCCGTTCGCAGGCTTCCGGCCCGCAGGACGGTAACGGCTGGGAGCTGGACGCCATCGCCGCGGTCTTCATCGGCGGCGCGGCCGTCGCCGGCGGCATCGGCACCATCAGCGGCTCGATCGTCGGTGGTCTCGTCATGGCCGTGCTCAACAACGGCCTCCAGTTGCAGGGCGTGGGCACCGACAAGGTCCAGATCATCAAGGGCCTGGTCCTGCTGCTGGCAGTCGCGATCGACGTCTACAACAAGAGCCAGGGGCGGTTCTCCATCATCGGGAGCCTGATGCGGCCGTTCCGCCGCGACGACTCCGCCTCGCCCCCCTCACCGCCGGACGCGGAGCGCGAGCCCGCCAAGGCTGCGGTGTCCGGCTGACGGCCACCGACCTCTCCACCCGTCTCAATTATCAGAAAGGCAAGTCCTCCCATGCGTAAATTCTTCGGCACGTCGGTGGTTGCCATCAGCGCCGCCGCCATGCTGGCTCTCGCCGGCTGCGGTTCCGGCCGCGACGGCGACAGCGGCTCCGGCGGCGAGGCCGCCAAGGGCTTCCCGGCCAACTCCCTGATCGGCGTGGCCCTCCCGGCCAAGACCTCGGAGAACTGGGTCCTCGCCGGTGACCTGTTCACCAACGGTCTCAAGGAGGCCGGTTTCCAGGCTGACGTGCAGTACGCCGGCGCGTCGACCACGGTCGCCGACCAGCAGGCCCAGATCACCGCCATGACCACCAAGGGCGCCAAGGTCATCGTCATCGGCGCGACCGACGCCGCGCAGCTGGCGACCCAGGTCGCGGCGGCCCACGCGGCCGGCGCGAAGGTCATCGCGTACGACCGGCTCATCACCAACACGCCGGACCTCGACTACTACGTCGCGTTCGACAACTTCAAGGTCGGCCAGCTCCAGGGCCAGGCCCTGCTGGACGGCATGAAGGCCAAGAAGCCGAACGGCCCGTACAACATCGAGCTGTTCTCCGGCTCGCCGGACGACAACAACGCCGGTGTCTTCTTCGACGGCGCGATGAGCGTGCTCAAGCCGGAGATCGACAAGGGCAACGTGGTCGTCGCCTCGGGTCAGAAGGACGTCAAGCAGACCGCCATCCAGGGCTGGAAGGCCGAGGGTGCGCAGGCCCGCATGGACCAGCTGCTGACCTCGACCTACGGCAGCAAGGAGCTGGACGGCGTCCTCTCCCCGAACGACACGCTGGCCCGCGCCATCCTGACCTCGGTCAAGGGTGCTGGCAAGCCGACCCCGGTCGTCACCGGTCAGGACTCCGAGGTCGAGTCGGTCAAGTCGATCGTCAAGGGTGAGCAGTACATGACGATCAACAAGGACACCCGCAACCTGGTGAAGGAGACCATCAACATGGTCAAGGCTCTCCAGGCCGGCGACAAGCCGCAGGTGAACGACACCAAGTCCTACAACAACGGCAGCAAGGTCGTCGACACGTACCTGCTCCCGCCGGTCGCCGTCACCAAGGCGAACGCGGCTGAGGCGTACGCCAACGACCCGAAGCTCGCGCCGCTCACCAAGTAAGCACCACACGGTAGGCAGCAACGCCGATGGGTCCCGGATCTCCTCTTCCGGGACCCATCGTCGTCCTGGCACCCCCGCACCAGCCGGCACCGACCCGGAAGGAGGTCTGACCGTGGCGTCACCAGTCCGGGCCAGGCCATCCGGCGTCGGCCGTAATCCCGAATCCCCACTGCCCTCGCTCCCCGGCGCCAGCCAGGAGGAGATCCGACGGCAGAACCTCGGCGCCGTCCTGCGCTACGTCCACCTGCACGGGCCGACGTCCCGGGCCGAGTTGACCAGCCGGCTCGGCCTCAACCGCAGCACCATCGGCGCTCTCGCGGCCGACCTGGTCGCCAGCGGCCTGGTCACTGAGGAGGCGCCGACCACCGCCCGCCGCGCCGGCCGCCCCTCGCTGGTCGTCAGCCCCCGCTCCGACCGTGTCTACGCGCACGCGCTGAGCATCGACGCGGACCGACTGCGCGCCGCCCGGGTCGGCCTCGGTGGACGCATCCTCGATCTGCGTGAGGTCGCCCGCCCCAGCGGCATGTCGGCGGTCGACGCCGTCGCGCCGCTGGCCGACCTCGTCCGCGACATGGAACGCACCGTGGCGACCGACGCGCTGCTCGTGGGCGGCGCGGTCGCGGTCACCGACACCACCTGCGCGGCGGACGGCAGCATCCGGATCGCCGGCGTCGACGAGAGCCTCGGCCTCGCGCTCGAGGCCGAGTTCACCGCCGGCCCGGGTTTCGTGGCCGGCGACCTGGCCGACATCGCCGGCCTGGCCGAGCACATCCGCGGCGTGGCGGCGGGTATCGACGACCTCATCTACCTGCATGGCGACCTCGGCATCAGTGCCGGCATCATCCTCGGTGGCCGGCTGGTCATCGGGCACCGGGGCCACAGCGGCAAGGTCGGTCACATGGTGGTCAACCCGAACGGGCTGCCCTGCGGCTGCGGCTCGCGCGGCTGTTGGGAGACCGAGATCGGTGAGGCGGCGCTGCTGCGGCATGCCGGTCGGGACCCCGGCGACCGTGCGGCGGTGGCCGAGGTGCTGCGCGCCGCGGCGGACGGCGACCGGACCGCCCGGGAAGCGGTCGACCAGGTCGCCGACTGGCTCGGCTTCGGGGTGGCCAACCTGGTCAACGTGGTCAACCCGGACGCCGTGGTCTTCGGCGGCTCGCTGCGCGACATCTTCACCGCCGGCGCGGACACGGTTCGCCGCCGCCTGGACGCCATGCCGCTGCCCGTCTCCCGCGAGCACCTGCGGCTGGAGGCGGCGGCGCTCGGCCGTGACGCCGTCCTGATCGGCGCCGCCGAACTGGCCTTCGACAAGTTGCTGGCCGACCCGCTGAACGTCGGCGTGGCGGGCCAGCTGGGCGCCGACGACCCGACCTGACCGCACCCGCGGCGCCGGGCACCCGATCGGGCGAGGCGGGCCCGCCCGATCGGGACGCCGGCGGTCAACCTCCGGGCCGCAGCACCCGGCCGGGGCCGGCGGCGTTGTCCGCCGCGGCCTGACTGCGCTGGGCGCCGGTGACGCAGACGTCGTCGCCGAGGAACGCCTCGCGCCACACGTAGCCGGCGACGCAGGTGTGCGGACCGTACGGGCCGTTGACCCAGCGGCTCGCGGCGACCGCGTTGTCCGCGAGCACCTGGGAACGGGTCGTGCCGGTCACGCAGACGTAGTCGGACTGGTCGGCGTCGCGCCAGACGTACCCGCTGACGCAGGTGTTCGGGCCGGACACCAGCCGGGCGGGGTTGCGGCGGGACGCGGCGGCGGCGTTGTCCGCGGCGGCCTGGGTGCGCTGGGCGCCGGTGACGCAGACGTCGTCCCCGGCGTACGCCTCGCGCCACACGTAGCCGCCGACGCAGGTGTGCGGACCGTACGGACCGTTCACCCAGCGGCTCGGCGCGGCGGCGTTGTCCGCCCACACCTGGCTGCGGGTGGCGCCGGTGACGCAGACCAGGTCGCCGGGGCGGGCCTCGCGCCAGACGTACCCCTGGACGCAACGGTTGACCACGTCGGTGGTCACGGTCACCGACGCGGCGTTGCCGGACACCCAGTTCACGCCGATCTGCACACCGTTGGCGTTGAGCGACTGGGCCGGCCCGCCGCCGGGCCCGGTGCGCAGCAGGGTGGGAGTGCCGTTGCGGACCTCGTGCAGCAGCACCGTGTCGCCGGGGATGCCGGCGCTCCAGCCGGTCTTCCGGCGGAACTCGACGGTGTAGTAGTGGAACGGGTCGCCCGGGTCGAACGGGATCCGGACCAGCTGCGGGCCGCCCGCCGCGGGCACCTCCAGCGGCGCCAGGGTGAGGGTACGCGAGCCCACCCCGTCGGCGGCCATGGTGAACACCCGGTTCTTCGGCAACCAGCCCAGCTCGTCGCGGTGCGGCCCGTTGAGCCCGACCGCGCTGGTGCCGTAGTTCGCGGTGCCGAAGGCGTAGATGTGCATCGCGCTCATCTCGTCCCACGGGTCGTCGTACTCGCCGGGCTGGGACCACGGCGCGTTCTGGTAGGTGGTGTCGTTGGAGAACGAGTGGCCCAGGTTGTAGCCGTGCAGCATCTCGTGCGCGGCGAAGCCGACGTTCCAGGCGCCCGGGTCGAGCAGCACCCGGCCGCCGGCCGCCCCGGAATCCACCCAGTCGTTGAGCATGACCGCGATCCGGTTGCCGGCGGGCACCGCGTAGCCGGCGGCCGCCGCGGTGTCCACGCAGCGCTGGATCCGGGTCCAGCGGTCGATCGACTGGAACTGCGCCAACGTGTACGGCATCGTGTGCCAGCCCCGGACCATCGAGCCGGCCAGCGAGACCCGCCCGCCGGACTGGTCGGCCAGGTAGTCCGCCACGCCACCCGTGCCGGTCCCGGCGGCGGTGAGGAAGTTGGCGAAGAACGACGGTGCTTTCGGCTCGGCCGGCTTGTCGCTGAACTTGCACAGCAGCACCGACCAGGCGGTCGCGTTGCGGATCGGGCTGGCGATCGCCGGCGCGGCCGGCAGGGCCACCGCGCCCAGCATGGCGCAGGCGAGCGCCACGGCCGACGCGGCGACCCGACGAAGGATTTTGGACTTCACGCTTGCGCTCCCATCCCTGCGGCCCGCGGGACGCGGGCCCTGCGGTCCACATCGGAGCACTGATCGTGATCGGACGGGCACGTTCAGTCGCGTTGGCGACGGGCCGGAATCCGACTTCGCCGGTCGGCCCACCGTCGGGGGTCGCCGTTAGGCTCGGTGACGTGGTGGTGCACCAGCTCGACCGGGCGCAGGCGCGGCGGATCGCCGTGCGGGCGCAACTGCTCGCCGCCCCTCGGCCGACCGACCTGCTGACCGTGGTGCGTCAGCTGACGCTGTTGCAGATCGATCCGACGGCCGCCGTCGCGCCGAGCGCGGACCTGGTCGCCTGGAGCCGGCTCGGCTCGTCGTACCAGCCCGCCGAGTTGCAGCGGGCCCTGGAGCGCGACCGGACGCTCTTCGAGCATCAGGCGATGGTGCGGCCGATGGACGACCTGGGGCTCTACCTCGCCGCCATGGCGGCCTGGCCCGCTCACGAGAGGCAGCGCGAGTGGCTGCGCGCCAACGACCCGTTCCGCCGCGCCGTGCTCGATCTGCTCGGCCGCGCCGGGCCGCTGCTCTCACGCGACATCCCGGACACCTGCGTGGTGCCCTGGCCGTCGTCCGGGTGGACCAACAACCGCAACGTCACCCAGATGCTGGAGTTCCTGGTCCTGCGTGGCGAGGTCGCGATCGCCGGCCGGCAGGGCCGGCAACGACTGTGGGACGTGGCGGAGCGGGTCTACCCGCCCGGCACACCCGTCGTTCCGTTGGAGCAGGCGCACCGGATGCGCAACGAGCGGCGGCTGCGGGCGCTGGGCATCGCCCGGGAAAGGGCGGTGGTCGTCCCCGGCGAGCCGGCGGATGTCGGCGCCGCCGGTGAGCCGGCGGTCGTCGAGGGCGTGCCGGGGGTCTGGCGGGTCGACCCGGCGGCGCTCGGGCAGCCCTTCACCGGGCGTACGGCGGTGCTGTCGCCCTTCGACCGGCTGGTGCACGACCGGGTGCGCCTCGCGGAGCTGTTCGAGTACGAGTACGTGCTGGAGATGTACAAGCCGAAGGCCAGCCGACGGTGGGGCTACTTCGCGTTGCCGATCCTGCACGGTGACCGGCTGGTCGGTAAGGTCGACGCCGCGGCGGACCGCCGGCGCGGCACGCTCACGGTGCACGCCATCCACGAGGACGTGCCCTGCACACCGGAGGTGACCCGGGCCGTGCACGACGAGCTGCACGACCTCGCGGCCTGGCTGAAACTGACCGCCGAGGGCCTGCGTTGACGGGTGATCGCCAGGCCCCGTGGCCCCGGCGATCACCCGTCGCGGGCTAGGCGATCCGCCGGACCCGGCGCACGGCGAGGTAGAGCAGGAGCAGGGCCAGGGCGACGAAGATGCCGGTCTCGATGCCCTGGAACAGCCAGAACCGGTCCGCCGGCTGGTAGAGCTGCCAGTTGTACGCGCCCGGCTCGATGCCAAGCTCGGCCCCGCAGGCCCGACCGTCCGGCCCCTTTCCACCCGGCGGGCACTGGATCCGGGTGTCCTCCGCGATCATCGTCCCGTCGGGGTTCCGGACGCCCTGGGTGAGGATCCAGTCCCCACGGCTCATCTCCGGAGGCCCGTCCCCCTCGATCGGGAAGGTCTGGGTACGGGCGGGCTGGTAGTGCGGTCGGGCCAGGACCTCCACCGCCGCCCGTACGCCGATGAAGCCGGCCAACGTGATGGCCATGGCGGGCAGCATCCGCTTCCATACCGTGCCGGCGAAGATGCCCAGCGCCACGGCGAAGAGGGTGTACCCGATCGGGACGATGCCCTGGAGGTCGAAGACGATCATGCCGAGCCGACCCTCGTGCGCGGCCTGGGTCAACGGGTCGACCCACCACGAGATGCCCAGCCCGTAGCCGACCGCGAGGACCACCACGCCGGCGCCGACCATCCCGAACTTCACCAGCGCCCAGCGGGTGCGGCCGACGCCCTGGGTCCAGACGAACCGGTGCGTCCCGTGCTCCACCTCGCGGGCGACCAGCGGTGCGCCCCAGAACAGGCCGACCAGCACCGGCAGGGTGATCAACAGCACGGCCACCAGGTTCAGGCTGCCGTACCGGTTGGTGAAGCGGCGGAATCCCGCGTCGCAGGTGTCCCGGGTCGCCGCCGCCACGTTGGTGTCGGCGAGCTGGCGTGCGCAGTCCGCCAGCCCGAGGTCGGCGAAGCTGTGCCGCATCGACAGGCCGATCGGCACCATCAGGGCGGCGAGCGCCGCGAACCCGAGCAGGGTGAAGAACGCCTGCTTTCGATGTTGCCGCCAGGTCAGCCAGATCATGCCGGGACTCCCCACTCGCTGTGACTGGTCTGCGCGTCGCCGCCGGCCAGGTGGGCCAGGACGACGTCCTCCAGGCCGACGTCCCGTACCGTCCAGGCCGGATCGGTGACCGGACCGTCGGTGCGGACGAGCAGCGTGGACTGTCGATCGGTGTGGCTGGCCCGGACGACGGCGGCGACGCCCCCGATCGGGCCGCCGTCGTGCCGGGGGCCGATCAGCTGCCGGTGCCCGGCCACCAGGTCGTCGACCGTGCCGGCGAGCTGCACCTGGGCGGCGTTGAGCACGATCAGGTAGTCGCAGACCCGTTCCAGGTCGGCCAGCAGGTGCGACGAGAGCAGGACGGTGGTGCCGGAGTCGGCCACGCTGCCCATCAGCGACTGGAGGAACTCCCGCCGGGCGAGGGGGTCGAGGCTGGCGACCGGCTCGTCGAGCAGCAGCAGCCGGGGCTGTTTGGCCAGCGCCAGGGCGAGCGCCACCTGGGCGCGTTGCCCGCCGGAGAGTTTCCCGACCGGCCGGTCCGGCGGTATGCCGAGTTGCGCCAGCCGGGTACGGGCCAGCGGCGCGTCCCACCGGCGGTTCAGCTTGCCGCCGGCGATGACCAGCTCGGCGGCGGTGAAGTCCCGGTACAGCGGGGTGTCCTGAGCGACGAACCCGATGTCGGCCAGGCCGTCCGTGTCTCCGTACGGCGATCTGCCGAACACCCGTACCGTGCCCGCGTCGGGCTTGAGCAGCCCGACGGCCAGGTGCAGCAGCGTGCTCTTGCCCGCCCCGTTCGGCCCGACCAGTGCGGCGATGCGGCCGGCCGGCAGGTGCAGCGAGCAGTCCCGCAGCGCCCAGGTGCTGCCGTACCGCTTGCCCAGCCGGTCGGCCTCCAAGACCATGTCCATCCTCTGTCCTCTCGTTCCGCTCACGCGAGTTCCTTCTGAGGGGCGTCGTCGGCGAGGGTGGCTCGCAGCGTGGTCTCCACCAGGGCGACGACGTCCTCGGCCGTGAGGCCAGCGGACTGCGCCCGGTGCAGCCACGCGACGAGGTCTTCGCGCAGCTCGGCCTGGTTGGGCAGGGACGCGCCGGCCAGGGTGCGCTGGACGAACGTGCCCACCCCGGGTCGGCCGCCGACCAGACCTTCGATCTCCAACTCCCGGTACGCCTTCAGCACCGTGTTCGGGTTGATCGCCAGCGACTGCGCGACGTCCCGGACCTTCGGCAACTGGTCGCCCGGCACCAGCAGGCCGACCCGCAGCGCCTGTTTCACCTGCTGCACGAGCTGCATGTAGGTGTTCACCTTCGACCGGCTGTCCAGCACAAACTCGATCACTCGAGACGATCCTCCCTGTTGTCCTACGACAGTAGAACTAATAGACAGCTTCCCGGGGGGATTCGCCGCTGTCAAGGACGGCGCGGCGAGTCGAGGGTCGGCTGATCCGTGGCACGCCCGGGCCACACGTTGGCCCGGACGGGCCAGCCGTCCGGGAAGGGAACGGGCACGCGATCCGTGTGGAGAGGGAGGTGTTCGGTGGCCACCAACGAACTGACGACGCCGAGGGCGACACCGCTGCAGGTGGCCCGCGCCCGGGGCCGCGTACGCGGACGGCTGATCCTGCTGGGCCCGGCGTTCGTGGCCGCCGTCGCCTACGTCGACCCGGGCAACTTCGCCACCAACTCCGCCGCCGGCGCCCGCTACGGCTACCTGCTGGTCTGGGTCGTGGTGGTGGCCAACCTGATGGCCATGCTGGTCCAGACGCTGACCGCCAAGCTGGGCCTGGCCACCGGGCGCAGCCTGCCCGAGCTGTGCCGGGAACGCCTGCCACGGCCGGTGAACCGGGTCATGTGGGTGCAGGCCGAGCTGGTCGCCATGGCCACCGACCTGGCCGAGGTGATCGGCGGCGCGGTCGCCCTGTACCTGCTCTTCGGCATTCCCCTGCTGCCCGGCGGGATCATCATCGGCGCCGCCGCGTTCGCCGTGCTCGCCCTGCGCTCGCGTGGATTCCGCGCCTTCGAGGTCGCCATCGCGGTGGGGCTCGGCGTCATCGTGCTGGCCTTCGCGGCGAACCTGCTCGCCGCCGGCTCCGACCCGGGCTCCGCCGTGGCCGGCCTGGTGCCCCGGCTCCAGGGCACCGACAGCGTGCTGCTGGCCGCCGGCATCCTCGGGGCCACCGTCATGCCGCACGTCATCTACGTGCACTCCGCGCTGACCCGCGACCGCATCCCCGCCACCGACGACACCGAACGCAGGACGCTCTTTCGCGGTCAGCGTGCCGACGTGCTGCTCGCGCTGACGGCGGCCGGCGCGGTCAACCTGGCCATGCTGCTCATCGCCGCGGCCAGCTTCCGCGGCGGCGGCCCGGCGGGCGCGGACAGCCTGGAGGGGGTGCACGCCGGCCTCGGCCAGACCATCGGCACCGCCGCGGCGTTCGGCTTCGCCATCGCCCTGCTGGTCTCCGGGCTCGCGTCCACCAGCGTCGGCACCTACGCCGGCGAGGTGATCATGCAGGGCTTCCTGCGCCGGCGCGTACCGCTGCTGCTGCGCCGCCTGGTCACGCTGCTGCCCGCTCTGGCCGTGCTCGCCATCGGCCTCGACCCGACCCAGGCCCTGGTGCTGTCCCAGGTCATCCTCAGCTTCGGCATCCCGTTCGCGCTGATCCCGGTGGTCGCCTTCACCCGCCGCCGCGACCTGATGGGCAACCTGGTCAACCACCCGCTCACCACCGCCGCCGCGTCCCTGGTGGCCGTCCTGGTCGTCGCGCTCAACGCCTTCCTGCTCTGGCAGGTCGTCGGCGGCTGACCCGGCCGGCGGGCGCCAACCGTGGCGTGTAGGCCGGGTCGGAGCGGGTACCGCGATCGGGCTGGTCGGGCGCGCGTGACCGACGACGAGCCGAGGTGCCGTACTGCGGAAGGGTCCTGCCGTGGGGTCGTACCGGATCGGATGGACGGCCGGGAGCCGGGTGCGACCGGATCGGGTGACCGGCCGGCCGCTGACCAGGATCGCGACGGCGGGCCTCGCGGCGCACGTCTTCTTCGAGCTGGGCGCCGGCGTCGGCATGCCGGTGGCCTCGCTCGTGGGCCCGGCGCCCGCCGCCGGGCTGTGGGCGCTGGGCACCGGGACGCTGTGGCGGGCGGCCGGCACCCGACCGGCGTCCAGCGATGCGATCTTCGCCGTCGCCAACGGCATCGGCCTGGCCGCGGTGATCGCCCACCTGCGCGGCTGGCCGCGCCGGCGCACCGGGCTGGGCCTGCCGTGGCTGCGGGAGTGCGAGGGGCTGGGGCCGGAGCTGATGCGGTACTACAACCCGATCCTGTACGTGTCGGGCGCCGCGGCGCTGGTCGCGCTGCTGCGGGAGAACCGTTCGGCGCCGCGCTACCTGCCGCTGCTCGCGCTCGGCCTGGTGCCGCTGCTCATCGTCACGCAGCACGCCGAGCACTGGCGGCTCCGCGACATCGCCCGCCGGCGGCCGGGCTGGTGGAACCGCAGGCTGCGGCAACTGGACTGAACGCCGGCCGGGCGCGGTCAGGTCCGGCGGCCCTCGTCGCGGGTGGGGATTTCCTGGCGCTGCTCAAGGGCGTCCGCCGGATTGGCGTCGTCCGGAAGCGACGACGCGTCCTCCAGCGTGCCCGCCGGGAGGGAACCCTGCTCAGCCAGGTCGGCCTCGGACGCCTCCGGGTCCACGTCACCCGACATCCGGTCCGGCGGCCCCATGTCGACCGCGTCCTGCCGTTGCTCAAGGGCGTCCGCCTCGGTAACCGGATCACTCTGCTCGTCCCGGAACGTGCTCATCGCAGCCTCCTGCCCGGCGGGTGTCGACGTGCCGCCGGGCCGCTGCCTACCCGCCACCGGCGCGGTCACGCCTGACGGCCATGACCGGTCGCGGTGCCTGCTCGCGGCGTCAGGCGGCCGGCGTCGACCCGCACCGACCCGAGGTGGCCCCGCGGACCGTGGTGGCCACGCCGAGGTCCACCGGAGCCGGGCCGCGTCCGGAACAGACCAGCGAGCCCACCTCGCCGCCGGCGAGGATCGGCGCCACCGTGCCGGCGGCGCCGATCAGCACCAGCGGACCCGTGACCCGTGCACCCACCGCGGTGACGTGGTCGGTGGTGCCGGTCAGCGTCACCGCGCCCCGTACGCCGGTGTTCAACAACTCCACGGCCGTGGCGCCGGTCGACACCAGGTTCCCGGCGATCGAGGACCGCTGGGCGACCAGGGTGGCGCCGGGCCGGACGGTCACCGCTCCGGACACGGTCGCGTCGCGCAGGCAGGTGACACCGGCGGCGACCACCAGCGGACCGGCGTACCGGCCGGAGATCACCCGCGTGCAGGCCGGCGGCGGCGGGATCAGCGTGGCCACGAAGGCGCGGGCCGCACCGATGTTGCCGACCGCGTCGATGCCCCGGTACTCGATGGTGTGCCGCCCGTAGCCGGGGGAGCGTTCGGCGAACGGGGACACCGACAGGCCGCCCGAGCCGAGGTTGCCGTAGACCAGGCCGTCCACGTCCGTGCCGGTCGCGGTGAACAGGAAGGGCGACCGGGCGTCGGTGGGCCAGCCGTAGTAGTTGTGCCAGCCGTCGCCGTCGAGCCGGAACTCCGAGGTGACCTGCCCGGCGCCGTCGTCGGTGCCGGTCAGGCCCATGGTGAACGGGCCGTTGTACACGTACTCGGTGGGCCGGCCGGGCCGGGTCAGGGTGAGCAGCGGCTCCGACAGGGAGTGCTCGACGTCGGGGCGCGTCGCGTCGACCGTCCAGGTGCGGCTCACCGTCTCCCGGGTCGCCCGGTCGCTGACCCGGGCGGTCAGCCGGTGGGCGCCGCGCGACAGGCGAAGGGCGCCCAGGTCCAGGGCCCGGTCGTTGCCGACGTCGGCCAGCGGCCGGCCGTCGAGCGACCAGCGCACCTGCGGCACGCGGTTGGTGGGCTGGGTGGTCTGCACGTACACCACGTCACGCGCGCCGACCGGCCGGTCGGTGGCCGTGGACCCGGTGATCGCGAGCGGCTGAGTCACCGGCGGAGTGCGCACCCCGGTGTCCACGGTCCAGGCGCGGGTCTGGGTCAGCGCGGGCGAGCTGCGCACCGCCGGGTCGCGGACGAACGGCGTCGGGTCGGTCACCGTGGCGGTGACCGTGTGCCGACCGGGCGCGAGCCGCAGCGCCCGCAGATCCAGGTGACGGGCGTTGCCGGTACGTGCCAGCGTCCTGCCGTCGACCGCCCAGGTGACGGAGAGCTCGTGGCTCACCGGGTGCAGGGTGTCCACCCAGAGCACCCGGTCCGCGCCGACCGACTGGTCAGTGGCCGTGCCGCCCTGAACGATGGCGACCCGGGCGGCGATCCGCTCGGTCATCTGCTCCCGGGCGACCTGGTCGAAGTAGAAGCCCAGCGACTTCATCATCGAGTGCCGGCTGGGCCGCCACACGCCGCGCTGGAGGTACAGCCCGCCCTCGTAGCGGCCGATCGTGCCACCGGACTCGCTCGCCTCGCCCAGCCAGCGCCACCACTTGGCCCGGGTGTCGCGCATCTGCTGCTCGGTCAGCACCGTGTGGTGCACGGAGTCGGGCTCCGGCCCGTCGTACGTGTCGCCGGGCACCCCACGGCCGTAGTAGTCGTACTCGTCCTGAAGCTCCCCGAGGGAGTGCCCGAGTTCGTGGGGGCTGATCAGCGCGGAGAGCGCGTTGCCGCCGGAGGCGGTGGCGTTACGGCCGCCCGCGCCACCGTAGGTGTCGCTGTTGGCCAGGGCGATCAGCTGCCGGTTGCCCGCGTTGGTCCCGGTGGCCAGGTCGGCGTACGCGTTCGCCGCCGCGCCGTCGACCGTCAGCAGCCGCTGCACGCTCGCCGGGTTGCAGCCGCCCCAGAAGCCCATGCCCAGCGCGGTGTCGCGCTGGGGCGCGGACAGGCCCGGGTCGCAGTCCACCCCGGACTCCGCGGAGACGATCTCGACGGCGTACACGTTGAAGTAGCTGCGGTAGGACTTGAACGGCTCGATCGTCCACAGCGTGTTGAGGTGCCGCTCCACGTGTGACCGGAAGGTCGGCAGGTCGGCCTCGGTGTAGCCGTCGCCGAGCAGCACCAGGTTGAACCGCTTCGCCGGGTCACCCGTGACCTGCATCGGCACCACGGTGGCGCCCTCCCCCGGCGCGGCGGCCGCCGGTGTGGCTGTCACCAGCCCCGCCGCGAACATCGCCGCGACACACAGTCCCGCTCTGATCCGCACCCTGGCTCCCCTCGCGTGCCGGGTGGCCCGGCCGGGTGCGGAGCGCGGGCCCGCCGCCTGCCGTGACCGTGGTCCTCTCGGACCGTACCGGGGCGGCGACCGACGCGTAACCCTCCGTCAGCGAGTCGCTGTCCTGAGTGGAGGGAACCCGGGGGGTGGGCCGGGGGACGGGTCAGTCGACCAGCGCCACCGGGGACA
>NZ_RCVJ01000055.1 GCF_003667505.1 Micromonospora sp. BL4 | reverse complement strand
GGTCCAGAGCGGGCGGGACGGCGGCGGGCGGGGCGGCGGCGGACGGGACGGCGGCGGACGGGGTGAGGTGCGGCGCCTGGGCCAGGATGTCGGCTTCCAGCCGGCGCAGCTCGGGCCCGGGGTCCACGCCCAACTCGGTCACCAGGACGTCCCGGGCCTGGCGCAGCGCGGCCAGCGCGTCGCCCTGTCGCCCGGAGCGGTACCGGGCCACGGCGAGCAGCCGCCAGGCGTCCTCGCGCAGCGGATGGGCGGCGAGGTGCGCCGGCAGGTCGGCGGCGGCCTCGTCCGGCCGCCCGAGCGCCAGGAGCGCCTCGGCCCGCCGCTCGACGGCGAGCATCCGCAGCTCGTCCAGGCGGTTGATCTCCGCGACGGCCCACGCCTCACCCGCGCAGTCGGCGTACGCGGGCCCGCGCCAGAGCCCGAGGGCCGCGTCCAGCGCGGCCAGGGCCGGTGCGGGCAGTCCCGCCGCCAGCATCCGGCCGGCCTCGCCGACCGCCGCCTCGAACCGTCCGGCGTCCACCGCCTCCGGGGCGGCCCGCAGCACGTACCCCGGTGGTTCGGTGACCAGGAGCCGGGGCGGCTGCCGGGGCGGCCGGTCGGGCTCCAGGGCCCGGCGCAGATCGGCGACGAAGGTCCGGATCGCGCCCACCGCACCCTCCGGGGGCACCTCCCACAGGTCGTCGACGAGCCGGTCCACCGGCACGACCCGGCCCCGGGCGATCAGCAGCCGCCCCAGCACCGTGCGCTGACGGGGCCCCTTGAGCGGGACCGGGCCCTGCTCGGTCGCGGCGGTCACCGGCCCGAGCACGCCGAAGGTCACCGCCACGGGTGCCGCCGCCTGGTCATGGCACCAATCTAGGCGGGTCCACCCGGCCGGCCCCGGCCTGTCGGCACTGATCTGACGCTGACCGCCTGCTGATCACCGCCGGGCAAGCTCGACCAGGTACGACGGCGACGGGCCCCGCCCCCGCCGACACCTGCTCACCAGAAAGGTTCCCCGTGGACCCGAGGATCAACGGATTCGACTACCGGCGGGTCACCGTCGCCGAGGGCGTGACGCTCAACGTCGCCGTGGGCGGCTCCGGACCCGCGATCGTGCTGCTGCACGGCTTTCCGCAGACCCACCTCATGTGGCGGCACGTCGCGGCCGACCTGGCCGCCGACCACACCGTCATCTGCCCGGACCTGCGCGGCTACGGCGACAGCGACAAGCCGCTCGACGTCGACGGCAGCGCGTACGCCAAACGCACCATGGCGGCCGACGTCGTGGCGCTCGCCCGGGCTCTCGGCCACGAGCGCTTCGCGCTGGCCGGGCACGACCGGGGCGCCCTGGTCGCGTTCCGCGCCGGTCTCGACCATCCGGAGGCGATCAGCCAGCTCGCCCTGCTCGATGTGCTGCCCACCCTGGACATGTGGGACGTGCTGCACGGCGCCACCGCCGCGGTCGCCTTCCACCTGTATCTGATGGCGCAGCCGCCCGGCCTGCCCGAGGAGCTGATCGGCGGCAGCCCGGACGCCTTCTTCGGCCATTTCCTGGACGCCTGGACCCGCGACCCGGCGGCCCTGCCGGCGGATGTGCGGGCCGCGTACCTGAGCGCGTCCCGGGCCGCGGTCACCTCGATCGTCGCCGACTACCGGGCGTCCGCCGGGATCGACGTCGCACACGACACCACCGACCGGGTGGCCGGCAACCAGCTGCGGATGCCCGTGACGGTGCTGCAGCAGGACTGGGGCGCGGCGCTCGGCTACGACGCGGCCGGGCTGTGGCGGGCCTGGGCGCCGGATCTGTCGCACCAGACGGTCACCTGCGGGCACTTCATGGCCGAGGAGGCGCCGGCGGAGGTGGTCCGGGCGCTGCGCGCCCTGCTCGCGCGTCAGTGACGGGTCGACCGCAGCCATGTCACGAGCCGTAAGATATCCGACACTTTCTGTCACTCGTTGACATGGCCCGGTCGGCTCGTCGGCCCTTTCCCGGCCCCCACCGCGCCACCCGCACCAGGGCCTATCCACATGGGCTCTGACCTGCGGATATGTGACGTTACACAAAGTGGACGCCAGCGGCCGATCGGTGCTACACAGGCAGATATCGGCCAGCCAACGACGGCGAGTCGCTCACCTGCTCGACCATCGACCGTCCACACGCACCGTCCCCACCGTCGGGCGTCGCCGAACGGACCGCAGCGGCCACGACCCGCCCACCCGGCAACCCGACGGGCGCCCCACGTGTGACGGCCGCCCTCGACCAAGGAGTCGCCGTGGGGAACCTGCGTATCCGGTCCCGGCACCAGCCATTCGAGGTGGCCGCCCTGGCCATGGCTCCCGTGTGCGGTGTTCTGCTGCTCCTGCTCGGTGGTCGACCGACCTCGGTCCGGATGGCCATGCCGGTGCCGATCCAGATCTGTTGGGAGATCGGTCTGGTCCTGGTCGGCGTGGGGGGTCTGCTGGGCATCCTGTGGCCGGGGCGGCTCGCCACCGGGCTCGGCATCGAGCTCGCCTCGGTCGTGGTGTTCGGCACCATCAGCGGCATGTACACGATGGCCCTGCTGGTCGTGTCGGGCCGGCAGGCCGTCGCGGCGGCGTCGTTCATCACGGCGCTCGCCGTCGGATCGCTGTGGCGGGCCGTCCAGATCGCCATCGACCTGCGCCGGCTGGCCCAGGCCAGCCGGTGCGTGGTCGTCGAACCCGCAGAAGGCGGTGTCCCGTGATCTCCACACCGGCGCCCGAGGCACCCCCGTGGCTGCAGGTGGCGCTCAGCGTGTTCGGCATCCTCGGCGGCAGCACCGGTCTGGCCGCCATCGCCACCGTCGTGGTGCAGCGGGGCAAGTTCAAGGCCGACGCCGCCGACACCCTCACCGAGGCCGCCCTCACCCTGGTGCAACCGCTACAGACCCGGATCACCGAACTGGAGGAGGAGGCGCTGAGCGCCCGGTCGGAACTGGGGGTGCTGCGTGAGCAGGTCAACCAGTTGCAGTTCGTGGTCCGGGTGCTCACCCGGACGCTGGACCGGTGGCGTGCCGCGATCCGCTCTCCCGACGCCACCCTGCGCAAGGTCCGGGCGGTGGTCGCGGAGTCCGAACGGCTGCCGGACGACCAGTGAGGATCGCCTCCACACCACCCGGATCCAGCGACGACCGCTCACGAACGGTCCTGGTCGCGTAGCCGACCGGCGAGTTCGCGCACCGCGGCCCGGAACTCGGGGTCGGCCTCGCCCGGGTAGTGCCCCCGGATCGGCGGCGGTCGGTGCTCCCCTGGCGGCGCCAGCAGGTCCCGCGGATCCCGCAGCCGCCGATCGACCCGCCCGGCGGGGTCGGCGGCGTCCGAGGTCGGTTCGCCGGGCCGGCGCGCGGCGAAGATCCAGCCGCCGACCGGGTCGGTGTCCCGCCACAGGTTCAGCCACCGCCACCCGATCCGCTCCCCCACCTCCCGTAGCACCTCCTGGTTCAGGTAGGCCGGGAACAGCCGGGCGTACAGGCGGCCCAGCGGGGACCCGTAGGTGAGCAGCGCGACGCGTTGGCGCACCTCCGGGGGCAGCCGCAGCACCGCGATCGCCAGCAGCACCGAGCCGTGGCTGTGCCCGCAGAGCACCACCCCGGCGTGCCGCCCGGCGAGCTGGGTGATCCGGTCGACCAGCTCCGGCACCGCCCGGTCGGCGTAGCTCGGCGGTGCGAACGGGTGGGCGGCCCGGGGCCAGAAGGTGCCCAGGTCCCACAGGATCCCGACGTGCCGGCGGAACCAGACTGTCTGGTAGGCGAGGATCCCGCCCAGCAGCAGGGCGAGCACCACGCTGGTCGTGAGGTAGCTGCCCGCGGCGAGGCCGATACCGACGGACCCGGCCGGCAGCCCGAAGAAGCGCCGCGCCAGCTGGCCCGGTTCGTGACCGAGCAGCCCCAGCGCACCCGTGGCCAGGCCGATCACCGCCAGCGCCGCGTACACCGCGGTGAGCATTCCCAGCCACTCGGTGAACCGCGCCCGGGCGATGGCCCTCGTCACCCCGTGCAGCTCCTCGACGGCAGCCGGCGGCGGTGCCGGGAAATCCCAGGCGGTGATCGTCCTCGCGGCACGCCACCGCGTCCGCCGCGAGGTTTGCGTCATCACGCCGCCGACCACCACTCCCGCGGTGACGTGGAAAAAGAAGGCCAGGATCGTCCACTGGTACGGCAGCGGCGGCCCGCCGTCGCCCTGATAGCCGCCGAGCAGGAGCCCGGTCTGGTAGACCAGATTCGAGGAGAACGCGCCGGCCAGACCGACCGCGAGCGCCGCCATGACCGCCGCGCCCAGCCCGGTCGGCAGAGCGGAGCGGCGGTCCCCCCGGGCGTAGCGCCACAGCACCAGCCCGCTGAGCACCACGAGCAGTGCCATCTGGCCGAACATCGCCCAACCGACGACCGGGCCGTAGCCCGGCAGCCCGGGTGACGACGGCCAGCCGCGCCCGTCGAGGGCGATGGCGGCGAGGGTGGCGACGCTCATGCCGTACGCCAGCACGCGTACCGTTCCGGCGGTCCAGGTGGCCGTCCGCGCGGTCCCCGCCCCGTCCAGCAACCCCGGGACGGCGAGCAGTCCGACGCAGACCAGCAACACCGCCCCGACGAGCGCCAGCAGGACGGTCGTCGCGGTGGTCCGGCCGCCGCTGGCACGGGCCTCGAGCAGCACCAGGTCGAGCACGGCGAGCGCGGTGGCGACGTGGATGGCCCGCAACCGTCCCACCAGCGGCTCGACCGCCCACAGCGGATGGGCGACCGGAGGGCCTCGGCGGCCACCGAGCAGGCGGAGGAGGACGACGGCGGCGACCGGCAGCAGGGCCAGCGCCGCCAGTCGCTGCCCGACCTGCCGGCCGTCGAGCTCGACCATTCCGGTGAAGGGAGCCGGGCAGCGGGCGACACCCAGACACCGCCAGGCGAGCAGGTCGAGCGCGACGCCGGCGATCGACAGCACGTACAGCGCGGTGAGGTTGAGCGCGAGGAGCCGGCACAGCACGGTGACCCCGGGCCCGCTGCGCCGGCCCACCGGTCGCATCCAGACCGCCACGTTGCTGAGCATGAACGGCAGCAGGAGGACCAGGGAGAGCGTCCGCCCCACGGTGCCCGAGGGCAGGTCGCCCCACCGGTACGCCTCCAGCGTCACCCCGTCCGGGTCGATGTTGCCGGGTTGCCGCTCCGGGACCGGACGGTGGAAGCCACCGCTGCTGTCACCCGCGACCTGGTGGACGTGCGTCCGGTCGAGGACCCGCTCCGGTCGTGCCCCGGACACGCCGTGCACCCGCAGCTCCACGATGTCGTGTCGCGCCGGCTCGTCGCGGCGGCGCCGGGGTCCCTCAGACATCGGTCCGCCGCCGTTCAGTCGTCCCGTCCGCCCGGGCCGCGCGACGCCGCTGGCTCCGGTCGAGCAGCAACTCGGCCGCGATCATCAGCAGGAGCAGGACGGTGGTGACCGCGGCAGCCCCGAGCAGCCGCAGCTGCGTGCTCGCGAAGCCACCCAGGACGATCAGCGCCACCCCGACCAGCCGGGGTCGGGAGACGCTGCCGTCGATCACCGCCGAGAGCAGGAGCCGGCCGAGCAGGAACAGCACCGGGCCGCCGACGGTCACGGTCAGCCGAGCCGGGTCGGACGACCCCGGATCGACGATGGCCAGCTCCAACCCGACCGACGTGGCCAGGACCCCGGCGATCATGACGAGGTGCAGGTAACCGGCGACCAGGGCCAGTCGGCTGCCGGGCGGGCCGGCCGCTTCGATGGCGGCGCCCAGGTGCCCGCCGGCGGGCATCAGGTAGAGCCGGGCGAGGGCCACCGCGGTCAGGAACGCCGCGGCGAACGCCACGGTGCGCTCCCGGTCGAAGCCGGACTCCCCGTAGGCGATGCCGGACATCAGGATCAGCTCACCGAGCGCGATGATGAAGATCTGTTGGTAACGCTCGGAGAGATGTTCCCCGTTCACCTGAAGGTCCGGCCACGAGCTGCGGCCCAGCCGCGGCGTCGGCCAGCCCAGCCGCGCCAGGCCGTAGTCCAGGATCAGGGCGAGCACCCAGAGCGCCTCCCGCGCCGGGGCGACGACCGCCCCGACCACCCAGAGCACGCCGGAGGCGGCGAACCAGATCGCCACCCGCGCGGTACGCAGCTGCAGCGGATGCCCCCGCAGGGCGGGGATGAGCAGGAAGGCGCGGCCCAGGTGGATACTCACGTACGCGACGGCGAACACCATCGCCTGCGCGCCGAACGCGGTCGGCGCGCAGGCGGCCATCAGCAGACCACCGAACATCACCCAGAGCAGCAGGACGACGATCAGCGGGGTACGCGGGTCGAACCAGTCCGCCGACCACGCGGTCACGAACCACACCCACCAGATGGCCGCCAGCAGCAGGAGCACCTGGAAGGCGCCGTGGAGGGTGAGGTCGTCGAGCAGCGCCCGGGACAGTCGGGTGAGCGCGAAGATGATGGCCAGATCGAAGAAGAGCTCCAGGAACGAGGTCCGCCGGGGATCCTCCCGCCGCTGCAGCAGCCGCCCCGGAAGCCCGTTCGCCATCGCCACCCTTCCCGGCCCCCGGTGCCGCCGCCTCCAGTCGTACCACCCGCGGGGTCCGGCCCGGGTCGATTCCGCCCGGACCGGCAACGCGCCTGTTCGGGCGGTCCGTGCCGGCGGACGCCGTTAGAGTCGTCCGTATCCGGAGCATCTCGCACAAGCCGCCAGGAACCAGGAGAAGGCCGTGGCGCCCAGCGTCAAGCGCACCGAGTTGCAGCGTCATCCGGCCTCCGCGCCGGGCCGCCTGATCGTGCAGACGCTCTTCGAGATTCCGGTCGGGCAGGCGTCGGGGCGGCACAGCCACCCCGGCGAGGAGGTGGGCTACCTCATCCGGGGGACGGTCGACATGGAGTTCGACGACCGGCCGACGCTGACCATCCACGCCGGGGAGCCGTTCCTGATCCCGCCCCGGACGATCCACAATGCTCGCAACGTCACCGACGACACCACCACGATGATGCTCTCGACGTACATCGTCGAGGAGAACGAGCCCCTGGTGACGCAGTACCCGTGACGGACGGTGGCGGCTAGCCGGGTTGACCGGTGGCCGCCCGCTCGGCGACCACCACCGAGATGCCGTCCAGGACGCGTTGCAGACCGAACTCGAAGGCGTACTCCGGCCCGTACGCGGCGCCGTGCTGCTGGCCCGCGGCGGTGCCGACCCGGGCGGCGGTCGGGTAGCTGCCGGCCGACATGACCCGCTCCAGCCAGGGGGCGTGCGACTGCCACCACTGGCCGTCGGTCATGCCGGTCTCCCGCTCCAGGTCGACCACCTCGGACGCGGCGCGCGCGGCACTCTTCACGTGCCCGAGGACGAGGGTGAGCACGGCGTCCATCTCCACGTCGGTGAGCCCGATGTCGGCGACGGCGCTCAGCTCGTGGTCGTACTTGCCCACCAGGTGGGGACCGAGCACGGGCCGGGTCGTCTCGGCCCGCAGCATCCAGGGATGGCGCTGGTAGAGGGCGAGGTTGTCCCGGGCGATCCGCTCCAGCCGGGCCCGCCAGTCACCGGCGACGGTGGCGTGGGGCATCTCGCCGTACACGGTGTCGATCATGACGTCGACGAGTTCGGCCTTGCCCGGCACGTAGGTGTAGACGGTCATGGTGCCGACGCCCAGCGCCTCAGCGACCCGGCGCATGGTCAGCGCGTCGAGGCCCTCGGCGTCCGCGATGGCGATGGCGGCCCGGACGATCCGGTCGACACTCAGCCCCGGCCCGGCGCTGCGGCTGGTCGGCTCCCGGGTGCGCCACAGGATGGCCAGGCTGCGGGCCGGGTCCGCGGTCGCCCTGCGCTCATTAGCCATGGTTCGACCATCCTAGCCGTACGCCGTACGCCGCGTGTCGACCGGACCGTCAGTCGGTCACCGAGGCGATCGAGCGCAGCCAGCGGTATCCCGCGCCGAGCGTGGCCGCGAACGCGATCACCACGGCGTACGACCACGCGTCCCCGCCGCCGGTCAGGTCACCGAAGCGGTGTGCGAGGAAGCCGACGAACGTGGCCATGCCCAGCCCGGTGACCGCGACGACCGCGCGCAGGTCGGTCACCACCGCCGCGTACGCCCCGGCGGCGACGCACATGAGCAGCGTCCGGGCCGGCAGTTCCGCCGGGGAGAACAGCCCCGCCGCGAGCAGCGCGGCACCGATCATCAGCGCCCACCCGGCCGCCACGCTCATCCCGGTCGGTGTCGACCGGACCGCCGCCGTCTCCCGCTCCTGAACGACAACCACAGCACGCCTCCGGCGAGGGCGACGGCCCGTACCTCGGACCCGCCGATCGCCATATCAGCGCGCCAGGGCGGGCGACCGCGAGGCTTTTCACGCGTCCGTTACGCCGGTCGGCGCGATCGTGACGCCGCGTTCACGCGCAGCCGTCCGGCCGGCCCGGTCACACCGCTTCCCGATCGTCGTTGAGCGTCGGCCCGGCGGCGGCCGGCACCAGGTGACGCACCTCGAGATCGCCGTCGGTCAGCTCCCGGGCCCGCTCCTCGGCCTGGCGATCCTCGCTGGTCAACCGGCCGCCGTGCTGGCGCAGGTGCTCGTCCCAGGACGGCACCAGGTACACCTCGACGAACCGGTCCGTGACCTCGGCCGGCCGGAACAGCCCCCAGCGCATCGCGCCGGTCCGCTGGCGTGCGCCGCGCACCAGGTCCATCGCCGCCAGGAACGGTTGTGTCCGCTCCGGCCGGACGGTGTACTGCACCATCACCAGCACCGGCCCCACCCGGGGCCCGGGCTCGTGCGCCAGGTGCAGCTGCGGCCAGTAGGCGGCCGGGTCCCGGTCCACCGTCGGTAGGTCCGGCAGCGGCCAGATCCGACTGGTCACGGTGCCGACCAGCATGAACACCGCCGCGGCGAGGAAGGCGGTCACCAGCCCGGCCAGGTCGGCCACCAGACCCCAGACGAACGCGCCCACCGCCTGCCCGCCGGCGAAGAAGACCTGGTAGACGGCCAGACCTCGGGCTCGCACCCAGCTCGGTAGGAAGACCTGCATCTCGGCGTTGACGTTGGCCAGCACCGTCACCCAGGCCAGCCCGGCGGGCAGCAGGGCGAGGAGCACCAGCGGCACCACCTGCACCGTGGCGACCACCGTCAGCGCGACGGTGAACAGCACCCCGGCGATGAACAGGAGCTGGTTCGCCGACAGCCGGGTCCGGATCACGGCCAGCAGCAGGCCACCCGCGATGGCTCCCACCCCGAGGGCGGCCAGCAGCAGACCGTACCCGCCGGAGCTCAGCCCGAGGCGGCGGCTGGCCACCAACGGCAGCAGCGCCCACAGAGAGCTCGCCGGGATGACGAAGACCAGCGCGCGGCGCAACAACCGGCGCACGGTCGGCGAGTGCCGCACGTAGCGGCTGCCGGCACGCAGCGCCGCGGTGAACCGCTCGGGCACCTCCACCGCGCGGGCGTTGCCCGGTCTCCAGCGCGCCAACGCGTACGTGAAGATCAGGAACGCGACGGCGTTGAGCGCGAAGACCGGGGCGACACCGGTCCGGGCGATCAACACGCCGGCCACCGCCGGCCCGACCGCCCGCGCCATGTTCACGCTGATCGAGCCGAGCGCGGATGCCGCCCGGAGCTGGTCCTGCGGCACCAGTTCCGGGATCACCGCCGCCCAGGCCGGCAGGGTGAGCGCCTGCCCCACCCCGAACGCGAAGGTGAGGGTGAGCAGCAGCGCGGGCGGCATCCGGTCGGTGACCGTGAGCAGGGTCAACGCGGCCGCCACCGCCACCAGGAACAGCTGCACCGCGATCAGCAGGTGTCGACGGTCGAAGCTGTCGGCCAGCACGCCGGCGGGCAGCGCCAGCAGCAGCACCGGCAGCAGGCTGGCCGTCTGGACCAGGGCGACGAGGGTGGAGGCGTTGGAGTGGTGGATCAGCAGCCACTGCGCGCCGACCGTCTGCATCCAGGTGCCGATGTTGGCGGCGAGCAGGGCCAGCCACAGGTTGCGGTAGACGGCGGTCCGCAGCGGCGCCCACGCCGAGGCCGAATGCCGGGCGGGTCCGGCTTCCGCCGTCACCACCGCCCGTCCGCGCGCAGCACGCGCTCTCCCGAGACGTAGAGATCGTCGGGGGCGAGCAGCAGCAGCCGGACGACCTCGGCGGCGACCTGATCGGGCATGGCGTACACCTCGTCGAGAAACTCGGCGCCGACCCGTTCCTGCAGGCGGGTCGGCATCGGCCCGGGATGCAGCTGCATCACCTTGACCTGGTTGCTGTGCTGGGCCTCGGCCAGCGACTCGACCAGGCTGCTGCCGTAGCTCTTCGTCGCCCGGTACACCGGGATGCCGGGCCGGGGAGAGGTCACCGCCATCGCGCCGATGTACACCAGGTTCCCGTGGCCCTGCCGGTGCAGGTGCTCCAACGCCTCCCGGAAGACGTACGTGGTGCCCAGCACGTTGGTGTCCACGGCCCGCCGGATGTGCTCCACGGACAGGTCCGCCAGGTCGCCGCCCGCCCACATCGACGCACAGGCCGCCACCCCGTCGATCGTGCCGTGGCGTCCGACCACCTCGGCGAACGCGTCGTGAACCTGCTCGGGGGAGGAGACGTCGCACACCGCTCCGGCGCAGCCCAGCTGGTCGGTCACCGCGGCGACCTCAGCCGCCACGTTGCCGAACACCGCGACCTGGTGCTCGTTGACCAGCAGCCGGGCCACCGCGAGGCCGAGCCCGCTGGTACCGCCGACCACCACGAAGGTTCTGGCACCCATGTCACTCCAGCCGCCATCAGCAACTGTCACGCGAGGCCGCGTGATGGCGCGTTCTTCCCGTTTGCGGACCCCACACACCCGTCGGGCGGTAGTGCTGGGCATACCCCGGAAGTGGATCTGGACGGCTGGGTCGGCCCCGACGCGGCGATTAGCGTCTGCGTCATGACCCCGGAACAACCCCGCCACCTGGCCGAGGCGCTGCGCCGCCGCGGCTGGCTGGTCTCGGCCTGGCCCTGGCGCGCGCTGGTCTACCTGGTCAGCACCGTGCCGGTCGCCGGCGTGATCGCCGTCGGGCTGCTCGTGATCATCGGGCCCCTGCTCGCCGCCCTCAACGCGGTGTGGCTGCACGGCCGGCCACCGGAGCTTCCGATCCTTGTGTTCCTGGCGGTCGGCAGCGTCTCCCTGCTGGCGCTGGCGCCGCTCGTGAGCTTCCCGGTGGCCGTCGTGGAGCGGTGGCGGCTCGGCCTCGTGGACGGCCGGCCGCTGCCCCGGTCGCCGTGGCCGGGCCTGGCCGCCCGCTACCGCACCGCCGCCGGGTGGCGCGAGGTGGCGTACCTGTTCTGGCTGGGCGGGTTCGTGCCGGTGGCGTACTGGGTGCTCCTGCTGGTGGTGCTGCTCGACCTCGGGATGATCACCAGCCCGTGGCTGGCCGGCGACGCCGAACCGGTGGTCATCTGGCGCCCGATCGAAACCACCGGCGAAGCCGTTCCGTACGCGGTCGTGGGCGTGCTGCTCCTCCCGGTGCTCTGCTACGCGGCCGGACTGCTCGCCGCCCTCCAGGCCGCCGTTGCCCGGTGGGCGCTGGCCTGGCCGGTCGACGCGGCGGCGCTGCGGGAGGTCGCCCGGTCCCGGACCCGGCTGGTCGGCGTCTACGAGGCCGAGCGGCGTCGGATCGAGCGCGACCTGCACGACGGCGCCCAACCTCGGCTGACCAGCCTCACCCTCCAGCTGGGCCTGGCCCGGCTGGACGTGCCCGAGGACTCCCCCGCCGCCCGGCCGCTGGCCGTCGCGCACGACCAGGCACGGGGCCTGATGGTGATGCTCCGGCAGTTGGTGCACGGCATCCGGCCGCAGAGCCTCACCGACCTCGGTCTCGCCGGTGCGGTGCGGGAGCTGGCCGACGCGGCCACCGTCGCGGTCGTCGTACGGACCGACGTCGACGGCGAGCTTCCGGAGCTCGTCGAAACCACCGCCTACTTCGTGGTGTCGGAGGCGCTGGGCAACGTGGCCCGGCACGCCGGGGCGACCCGGGCCGAGGTGCGCCTCACCCGCACCGGCGGCGACCTCGTCGTCGAGGTGTCCGACGACGGCCGTGGGGGCGCCGATCCCGCCCGGGGCACCGGCCTGACCGGCCTCGCCGACCGGGTCGCCGCCGCGGACGGCCGGCTGCTGCTGTCCAGCCCGCCCGGCGGGCCCACCCTGGTACGGGTGGAGCTGCCATGCCGCCCGTGACCCGTGTCGTGCTGGCCGAGGACGAGGTGCTGCTGCGCGAGGGCCTCGTCGCGCTGCTCACCCGATTCGACTTCGCGGTGTGCGCCGCCGTCGGCTCCGCTCCGGAGCTGCTGGACGCGGCCCGCACGCACCAGCCCGACCTGGTGCTGACCGACATCCGGATGCCGCCCGGCCGGCGGGACGACGGGTTGCGCGCGGCCGTGGCGTTGCGCGCGGAGCGGCCCCACCTCCCGGTCGTGGTGCTGAGCCAGTACGTGCAGACCGGGTACGCCGCTGCGCTGCTGGACAGCGGCGACGGCCAGCGGGTGGGCTACCTGCTCAAGGACCGGGTGGCGGAGGTCGCCGAGTTCGTGGACACGCTGCGCCGGGTCACCGCCGGCGGCACCGCCATCGACCCGGACGTCGTCCGGCAGCTGCTGCACCGCCCGCGCGACCCGCTCGCCGCGCTTTCCGCCCGGGAACGTGAGGTGCTGGCGCTGCTGGCCGAGGGCCGGTCCAACGCCTCGATCGCTGCCCGGCTGCACGTCACCGAGGCCGCGGTCGGCAAGCATGTCGGCAACATCCTGCTGAAGCTCGACCTGCCGCCCAGCGACGACACCAACCGCCGCGTCCTCGCGGTGCTCACCTTCCTGCGCGCCGACCCGGCCAGCTGACCAGCGCCGGGCGCAGGTCAGGCCCGGCCGGCCGGGGCGTAGATTCGATCACCGGGACCGCCGTCACCAGGGCGCGGACCGGGAGACGGGAGTACGGCATGGCGGAGGCGCTGCGGGTCGGTCTGCTGGGGTACGGGCTGGCGGGCCGGGTGTTCCACGCACCGCTGATCGCCGCCACGCCCGGGCTGCGGCTGGACGCCATCATGACCCGCGATCCGCAGCGGCGCGAGCAGGCTCGGCAGCACCACCCGGACGCCCGCCTGGTCGACGACGCCGACGAGCTGTGGCGTACGCCTGACGCCTTGGACCTGGTCGTGGTGGCGACGCCGAACCGCCTGCACGTGCCGATGGCCCTGGCAGCGGTGGCCGCCGGCCTGCCGGTCGTCGTCGACAAGCCACTGGCCCCCACCGCCGCCGAGAGTGGCGCGCTGGTCGAGGAGGCCGACCGCCGGGGGGTGCCGCTGACGGTGTTCCAGAACCGCCGGTGGGACGGCGACTTCCTGACCGCTCGCCGCCTCGTCGAGCAGGGCGAGTTGGGGCGGGTGCTGCGCTTCGAGTCCCGGTTCGAGCGTTTCCGTCCGACGATCAAGCCGGGTTGGCGGGAGCTCGCCGGCCCGGAGGAGGCCGGCGGCGCCCTCTTCGACCTCGGCGCCCACCTCATCGACCAGGCGGTGCAGCTCTTCGGCCCGGTCGACCGCGTCTACGCCGAGGTCGACCGCCGCCGCGAGGGCGCCGCGGTCGACGACGACGCTTTCGTGGCGTTGACCCACGCCAACGGGGTCCACTCGCACCTCTGGATGGGCGCGGTGACCGCTCAGCTCGGGCCCCGCCTGCGGGTGCTCGGCGACCGGGCCGGCTACACGACGTACGGGCTGGACGTGCAGGAAGCGGCGCTGCACGACGGCGGCCGACCGGACCAGCCGGGCTGGGGCGAGGTCCCGCCGGAGCGGTACGGCCTGCTCGGCGTCGACGGTGACCTGCGGTCGGTGCCCACCGAGCCCGGCTCGTACCAGAGCTTCTACCAGCAGGTGGCGGCGGCGCTGCGGGACGGCACGCCGATGCCCGTGGATCCACGGGACTCGGTCGCCACCGTCGCGTTGATCGAACTGGCGCACCGGTCGGCTGTCGAGGGCGTGGTGCTGCCGGTTCCGACGGGCCCCGCCGCCTGACCCCTGCCGTGTGCTGGGCCGGCCCGCCTCGGGCCGGCCCTAACCGGCGTCCTGCTCGGTGGGGGCTTCGTCCGACGCCCGGGCTTCATCGTCGGTCAGCGCGTCCTCGGACCGGTCGGTCAGCGGGGCCAGCCGATGCTCGGCCTCCCGCGTCTCCTGCTCGATCCTCGGGTTCTCCTCGTCGGGACCCTGCGACATGGGCGACCTCCATCGGGCACGAATCGGCCGCCCCGGGGGTACCCCGCCTGACGCGGGGAACACGGGATTGCGCGCCGTGAGCATACGGAGATTCGCCGGCTGCACGTAGATCTCCCGACGTGCGATCGCCTGGCCGGTCCGGTTCACCTGGTACCCGTCGAGCCACGCCCAGCCGTCGTAGGTGATGCGGTCCAGGACCCGGATCAGCCGGAATCTGATGGGCACCACGAACTGTGGGCTCGCGGACCGGTCAACCAGCAGCAGATCGGCCGCTCGAAGCCTCATCTGGTTCCGCGTTGCCGCCAGGCCGTCAGGCGCTCGGCGGCCTCGGCGAGCTTGGGGCACGTCCCGTCAGGCTGGCATCGGCGGCAGACATTGCGGTGATGGAGGTCGATGACGTAACCGGCCATGATCACGAGGAACGGCGGCTCGGGCCGGTACTGCTCAATCATCGTCATCCTCTCCTGGTCGTCCGTCGACGGACGGGCTCGATCGGCGGTAGAGGCCCGTTGACCAGCCCTGACACCTGCCACGATTCCGCTCTGAGGTCCTCGCCTGCAACACTCGCCGTGAGATGTTCACTACGAACGGCGCATTACGAGTCATGATGCGTGTGGCGTCTCAATCGACGCCCGATGACGCGTCAGGATGAGACGGAGAGGACGGCGCGGATGACCGAGGCTGGTTCGACGGTTCCGCGGCGGCAGCTCGGTCGGCTGCTGCGCCAGACCAGGGAACAGGCAGGCATCGGGTTGGAGGCGGCCGCGTCCGACCTTGAGTGGTCCCGCGCCAAGATGTACCGCATCGAGTCCGGGCAGACCCCGGTGCGGGCGCTGGACGTGGACCAGATGTGTCGCCTCTACGGCGCAGCCCCGGACATGACCGAGGTCCTGGTGAGCCTGGCCCGAGAGTCCAAGAGCAAGGGCTGGTACCACGCTTACGGCGAGATCATCCCGAGATGGTTCGAGCTGTACGTGGGGCTGGAGTCAGCGGCCAGCCGGATACGAACCTATGAACATGCCCTGGTACCCGGCCTGTTGCAGACACCGCAGTACGCGGCTGAGGTAGGACGGACTCGACCAGAAATTTCGAACGACGAGGTGGCCAAGCTGGTCGAACTGCGGACCGAGCGTCAGCGCATCCTGATCAGGAAGCGCCCGGCCGCGCCAACGCTGGACGTGATTCTTGAGGAGGCACTACTACACCGGGCCGTTCCCGGCATGGCCGAGCAGATAGATCGGCTCATCGAGGCCAGCGCGGCGCCCAACGTATCCATCAGGCTTCTGCCCCTCGACAGCAGGCTGAGTCAGGTGGCGGTGGCGGGGAACTTCGTCATCCTGGACTTCCCCACCAACGGCGCCAGGTCCGCGGAGCCCACGACGGTCTACAGCGAGGGGCTGTCGGGAGCTCTGTACCTGGACCGGATCGAAGAGGTCAGGGCGTACGCCGAGGTCTGGAAGACGCTCACGGCAGAGGCGCTGAGCGTGCAGGAAACCCGCAAGCTCATGCAGGACATCAAGGAGAGACACGATGGTTGATCTGACCGGCGCCGCTTGGCGCAAGAGCATCCGGAGCAGCGCCCAGGGCAACTGCGTCGAGGTGGCGGACAACCTGCCCGGCGTCATCGGCGTTCGGGACAGCAAGGATGCGACCGGCCCCGCGTTGTGGTTCCGCCCTGATCAGTGGCGCACCTTCGTCGAGGCGACGCGAGGTGACCGGTTGTCCTGACCCCGTCCGCGGCCGGTTTCGCGGGTGAGCCGTGCGCCGGGCCGGCCGGTTGTCGCGCCGGGCTGGAGCCCAGGAGCGTTGCCGGCCCGGCCCGGTGCCGGATCAGCGCTGCTTCAGCTCGCGCCAGGAAGGGTGGGTGCCGCGCCAGGCGTCGGCCAGGATGGCCGCCGAGGCCCGGCTGGGGCACTGCTGCACCCGCTCACGACCCGACGCCCCACCGATCTGGGCGCGGACCTCCCAACCCTGCCCATCAGTACGGATGTACACGTCCCGGCGCCCGCGCGGAGTCGTGTCTCCGTTCCACCAGTGTTCCTCGACCTTCATTCGCCGACCGTATAGCAATTTCTGCGTCGGGGGTACGGCGCAGGTGAGGCTAGACCGGGGCAAGAACCGCAATTCAGACGCAAATCGGGCCCAGCGTTAACCGTTCGAAACCACAACGGCGGCGCAATCTCTCCCCCTGAGCGACGGCTTAGAATGCCGACACCCCCGCCCCTGTTGATCAAGAGCTTCGCGTCAGGAATCGCGCCCCTGATGACGTAAATCTCTTGATCAACGCAGCGGACGGGGCGCGGGGGACGGGCGCGGGTGTGCGGGGGATCACCCCTGCGCGGTGAGCAGGTAGTCGTCGGCTTCGGGGCTCCAGCGCAGGTCGACCGCGCCGCCGGTGGCGGCGGCCTTGCAGAACTGGAGGAAGCTGCGGTAGCCCAGCTTCTTCTCGCTGAAGTCTGGCCGGGCCCGGCGCAGCTGGTTCTTCAGCCCGGACAGCGCCACCGGGTTGCCGCCGCTGCCCAGCTCCGCCACGACGCCGCGGAGCAGGCCGAAGGCCACCTCCCGATCGCCGTGCTCGGGCAGCGAGACCTCGGGGTCGCCCTTGGCGGGGCCCTCGGCCAGCTCGATCACGTTGTGCGCGGCGAGGTGGCGCAGCAGCTCGCCGAAGGTGCGGAACCCGTAGTCGGACTCGCTGAACGTCGGGTCCTTGCGCAGCAGGGTGCGCTTGAGCCGGGAGGCGGTCACCTCGCCGCTGGCGCTGCCCTGCAACCCCGCCACCGTCTGGGCCACCAGGACGGCGAGGGCGTCCACGTCCCGGCCGGGCTCCTCCCCCGTCGGCTGCCGTTCCTCCTCCGGCTCCTGCTCGCGCTCCGGCTCGGGTGCCCGCAGTTCCGGGCCCGGCTGCCGCACCGGACGGGCACGCCGGGCGCGGGTCGGCGGGATGTCCACACCCTCCAGTCGGTCGTAGTAGAGGAACTCGTCGCACGCCGGTGGCAGCAGCGCGGAGGTGGACCCCTCGACCCCGACGCCGATGACCCGCTTGTTCAGCTCGCGGAGCTTGTGCACCAGCGGGGTGAAGTCGCTGTCGCCGCTACAGATGACGAAGGTGGAGATGTAGTCGCGCTCGAAGGCCAGCTCGATGGCGTCCACGGCCATCTTGATGTCGGCCGCGTTCTTTCTGGACGCTCCCATCCGCTGCGGGATCTCGATCAGCTCGACATGGGACCGGGTGAGCATCCGGCGGTCCTCGTCGAAGTACGACCAGTCGGCGTACGCCCGGCGCACCACCACGCGCCCGCGCTCGGCCAGCGCGTCGGCGATGGGCCGGAAGTCGAAGGCCATGCCGCCGCGGTTGTCGCGAGCCCCCAGCGCGAGGTTCTCATAGTCGAGGAACAGGGCGATCCGGTCTTCTTGATCCACGCGGTTCACCCTACGCCGGTCGGCAGCCCGTCCGGTGGAGCTGAGCGAACGGGAGGGTCGCATCGGCTTGTCGGTTTCTTTCTACTTACCGGTCGTCGCTTTTCATGTTTCCATCTTGCTCTTGCAACGTGACGTTCGCCACTGGCATCATGACGTTCGATGCTGAGCGCCGGTGGAGCGCCGCGGACCACAGAGGAGAGTCCATGTCCCGGAGCAGGACGCCGGCGCGGCGACGCCCCCACCCACTGACCGCGGGCGCGATCGCGACCGCCACCGTCCTCACGTTGCTGGCCGGCGCGCCCGCCGCGACTGCCGCGCCCCGCGACGGCGCGCAGCCGGTGGTCACCCGGGCCGCCCTCGACCCGGCGCTGGTGACCGGGCGCGGCGCGAACGTCGACTTCGTCGAGCAGGAGGCGGAGAACGCCCGCACCAACGGCGAGATCATCGGCCCGGACCGGTCCGCGTACACCCTGCCCGCGGAGGCGTCCGGCCGCCGGGCGGTCCGGCTCACCCCCGGGGAGCACGTCGAGTTCGTCCTGCCCAGTGCGGCCAACGCGATCACCGTGCGGTACAGCATCCCGGACGCGCCGCGCGGCGGCGGGATCACCGCCCCGTTGGGTGTCGCGGTCAACGGCAGACATCTGCGCAGCATGACGCTGACCTCGCAGTACTCGTGGCTCTACAACCAGTACCCGTTCTCCAACGACCCTCAGGCCGGGCTGTTGCACCCGGACTGGTGGATCACCGAGTGCTCGTGCGTCCCGTCGGCCACCACGCCGTACCCGACCATCAGCACGCCGTTCCGGCCCACCCACTTCTACGACGAGCAGCGGCTCCTGCTCGGACGCACCTACCGGGCCGGCGACAAGGTCAGGCTCACCGCGCCGCCCGGGAGCGCCGCCGCCTGGACCGTCATCGACCTGCTCGACTCCGAACTGGTCGCACCGCCGCACGTCCGGCTCCTCGCCGCGAACGTGCTGGCCTTCGGCGCCGACCCCACCGGGCGGCGGGACTCCGCCGACGCCCTCGACCGGGCCATCGCCTTCGCCCGGCGCACCCACCTGAAGGTGTACATCCCGCCGGGCACCTACCAGGTCAACCGGCACATCATCGTCGACGACGTGACCATCGAGGGCGCCGGCAACTGGTACACCATCATCAAGGGCCGCGAGGTCGCCCTGCCGACGCCGGCCCCGGACGGCTCGGTGCACACCGGCGTCGGCTTCTACGGCCGCGACGCCGCCGACGGCGGCAGCCGCAACGTCCACCTCTCCGGTTTCGCCATCGAGGGTGACGTCCGCGAACGCATCGACACCGACCAGGTCAACGCGATCGGTGGGGCGATGAGCGACTCGACCATCGACGGGCTCTACGTGCACCACACCAAGGTGGGCCTGTGGTTCGACGGGCCGATGAGGAACGTGCGCGTCACCAACAACATCATCGTCGACCAGATCGCGGACGCCCTCAACTTCCACACCGGGGTGACCGACTCGCTCGTCGCGCACAACTTCGTCCGCAACACCGGCGACGACGGCCTCGCCATGTGGTCGGAGAAGACGGCCAACGCGCGGAACACGTTCGACCACAACACCGTGCAGTCCCCGACCCTGGCGAACGGCATCGCGATCTACGGTGGCACGGACAACACCGTGTCGAACAACCTGATCGCCGATCCGGTTCGCGAGGGCAGCGGCCTGCATGTCGGCGCCCGGTTCGGCGCGGAGCCGTTCGCCGGGCACCTGCGCATCACCGGGAACACCACCGCCCGCGCGGGCACGTACGAGCTGAACTGGAACATCGGACTGGGGGCGATCTGGTTCTTCGCCCTGGACCGGAGCATCGACGCGGCCATCGAGGTGACCGGCGACGCGTACCTCGACAACACGTACAACGCGATCATGCTGGTCAGCGACTGGCCGGTGAAGGACCTCTACTCGATAACCAACGTGCGCTTCCGGGACATCCGGGTCGACGGCACCGGCACCTCGGTGGTCAGTGCCCGCACGGCCGGGTCGGCCTCGTTCGCCAACGTGGACGCCCGCAACGTGGGCGCGGTCGGCGTCAACAACTGCGGGTCGTTCCACTTCACCCCGGCCGGCTCCGAGTTCACGCTGACCGACCTCGGCGGCAACGACGGCGGCTGGCTCGCCCCGTGGTTGCTGCCGAACACCATCACCTGCGACGACCGGCCGCCCGTATCGCCGCCGCCACCACCGGCTCGGTGGTGACACGCGACGGGGGCCCGGCACCGGGCCCCCGTCGCCGTAGCCCGCCGCCCGTCAGCTGCCCAGCCGCTGCCGGGCCAGGAACTTCGGCACCACCATCCGCCACGCCTCGGTGACCAGCTCGGTCATGTACGCGTGCTCCAGCCGCGCGGTGTGGCAGCACACCCAGTGAAAACGCAGGTCGGCCTCGCCGGGCAGGAAGAACAGCTCCGGCTCGGCGGCCACCAGCCCGGCCCTCTCCTGCTTGGGGAACCCGAAGCCCATCGTCGCCTCGTCGCGGGAGAACGCGACGTAGACGATCGACCCGACCCGGAACTTCACCCGGTCCCGGATCAGATGCTCGGTGCTGCGTGGCAGCGTCCGGGCCAGGGCCCGCACGTCGGCGACGGTGACCATGCCACGACCGTAACGGCCCGCGGGCCCGCCCGGGGAGAGGCCGGGCCGTGGTGCCGTCAGCGCGGTCGGGCGTACGCCAGCGGCACGGTCGTCGGCTGGCCGTCCCAGCTGCCACTGAGGACAGCCCCGGCGGCAGCCACCGCGCCAGCGCCGGGCCGACGGACGACGACCAGCTCGACGGAATCGGTGCCGATGAGCGTGACGTCCTCGTCGACCACCGGCTCCCGAGCGTCGGCGGGGAGCACCCCGGCGTGGCTGGCGACGATCGTCACGGTCGGCTCGCGCAGCTCGCGTCGGCCGTCGACCTCGAAGTACTGCTCCGCCTGACCGGTGCCGGCGAGGATCGCGTCGGCCAGTGCCGCCGCGTACACCGGGTCCGCGCAGCCGTCGTACACCCAGCGCGGGCCGAGCACCGAGTGCTCGGTGGTGCCGACGAGCCACTCCTCGGCGCCGTCCAGGGGTGCGGCGCGGTAGGTGAGCGGGACCTGGTGGACGGGCCCGTCGGCGGCGCCGACCAGCATCGTCTCGATGCCGACGGCGCCGGCCGGATCGTCGAAGCGGTAGGCGCCCCGGCTCACCACGTCGGCGCCCGCCGGCCCCCGGTACCACGGTCGGCCAGGCAGCCAGGTCGCCAGCAGGTCGAGCTTCGAGGGGCGCAGGGTCGCCCGGTGCAGCAGTGCCATGCCGCCAGCCTAGGGACGACCGTGCGTCCGCCTGCTCTCGGGTCGGACCGTCGACGGCCGGCCACGAGAACCGGCGGACGCGGTACGACGGTCACCGTCGCGGCCCACGCTCACACGCCCGCGCACGGGTTGCCACCCACCGTGCAGGCCTCCGGCGCCCTGGCCTTCGGTCGACTGTCGCGGACGTCGAAGCGGAACGTCTGCGACCCGCCGGCCGGCACGGCCGGCCCGGTGAAGGTGAGCGTCCGTCCGTCCTGCCGCAGATCGGCGCCGTCGACGTCGTCGACGTTGCTGCCCTCGGCGAGGGTGACCACCACGACCCAGTCCCCCGCCGGCGCGCCCGCCGGGTTCTCGACCACCACCTCGCCGGTGTAGCCGAACAGCCGGCTGGAATCGGTGCGGTAGCTGGCGGTCAGCGGCGGTGGCGCCGGAACCGAGGCGAGAGTGGGCGACGGCTTCGCCGTCGGGGTGCGGCTCGGGCGGGCGGTCGGCGACGCGGCGGTCCGCGAGGGGCGCGCCGAGGGCGTCGCCCTCGGTGTGCCGCTGGGCGCGGCGACCGCCACGGGCGACGCAGACGGGGACAGCGACGGGGACGGGGACACCGGGGCCGGTGCGGCGGCGCTGTCCGGCTCGTCCGGCAACGTGACCCATGCCGCCAAGCCCGCGACCAGCACGACCCCGGCCAGCACCGCGCCCACCGTACGGCGACGGCGGCGGGCCCGGGCGGCGCCCTGGCCGCGCGCGGCGATCGTCGGCAGTTCGGCCGTCATCCCGGCTTCGCCGCGCCGCAGGTCGACCTGTTGGAAGGCGAGCCAGTCGAGAATGGCCGGCAGTCGCACGGTCAGCGCCTGCCGGAGTTGCTGCTCGCGCGGATCGTGCTGCTCGGCGGACCAGGTGCCGTGTGTCGTGACCTCCCGCACCGCCAGCCGGCAGCCCTGCTTCGTGGCGGTGACGGCACAGGTCACCTCGCTGAGCCGGCCGCTCTCGTCGCAACGCAGCGCGAGCAGCTCCGGCACCTGCCGCTCGGTCACCTCGACCTCGACGTCGGCGTCGAAGCCGGGGAGACCGGCCGTGTGCAGCACCAGGCGGTCCGGGACTCCCGCCACCGTTTCGGCCTCGGCGAACCACCGGCCGAGCAGTTCCCGGTCCGTCAATGCGAGCCACACCCGGTCCGGCGGGTGGGACAGGTCGACCTGCGCGCCGATCTCGATCACGGCGAGACTCTACGGCTTTCGCTTCTGCCCCGTCCGGCCCGCCCGGACCGGGCGGCGATCCGGTCAACCCCAGTGGGACGCCCGCTCGGCCGCCGCCGCCAACGCGTGCCGGGCGTCGGCGCTGACCTCGGCGACCAGCTCGGCCGCCGGCAGGTCCCGGGCCAGGGGATGTGCCTGCCCGGCCCACAGGTTCGGCACCGAGGCGTCCCCGTCGCGGCGGGCGGCGGCGATCAGCGGGCGAGTCAGGTGCAGCACCTGCGGGTAGCCGGCCGGCGCCGCCGCGTCGTGCCGACGCAGAAAGTCGTTGACCACACCGCGGGCCCGCTTGCCGGTGTACGCGCGGGTCAGCGCGGTCGGCGCGGAGCTGGCCACCGCCGCCCGGTGCATCGGGGAACTGCCCGCCTCCGGGCAGCGCAGGAACGCCGTGCCGAGCTGCGCGGCCGTGGCGCCGGCCGCCAGCACCGCGGCCACCCCGGGGCCGTCGACGACGCCGCCGGCGGCCACCAGCGGCCGGTCACAGCCGGCGGCGGCCAGTCGGAGCATCGGCAGCAGCCCGTAGTCGTCGTCGTCCGGCAGGCCACCGCGATGTCCACCGGCCTCGGTGCCCTGCACCACCACGGCGTCCACGCCCAGTTCGGCGGCGGCCGTGGCGGCGTCCGGCCGGGTGACCGTGGCCCACACCTCGGTGCCCCGCTCGCGCAGGGCGGCCACCGCGGCCCGGTCCGGCAGCCCGAACACGAAGGACACCACCGGGACCGGGTCGGCGAGGAGCATGGCCAGCTTGTCCGGGTACCCGTCGTCGCCGCCCACCGGCTCGCCCAGGCTCACCCCGCGCTCGCCGGCGTGCGGGGCGAGCCGGTCGGCGTACGCCCGGATGGCGGCCTCGTCGACGGCGCCGGAGCCGGGCAGGAAGACGTTCACACCGAACGGCCGGTCGGTGTGGGCCCGGACCTCGGCGATGTCGGCGGCCAGCCGGCCGGTGTCGATCATCCCGGCGGCCAGGAATCCCAAGCCGCCGGCGGAGGAGACGGCCGACACGAGCGCCGGCGTGGACGGGCCGCCGGCCATTGGGGCGGCGACGATCGGGTGGCGCAACGCGGACAGCACGGACATCCACTCATCCTGTCGCACCGACCCCACCCGCGACCGGCGGGTGCTCGAGTCCGTCAGCCGGGGGCGGGCCGGTCGCACCGGCGGCCGGCGGCGCACCCCGAGGGTGCTGCCGTCACCGTCGGGCCGTGTGTCGCCACCACAGCACACCGCCCAGACAGACCAGCGCCAGCAGCGTGCCGGCGCCGGCCACCAACGGCCAGGTCCGGTCGCCTCCGACGCCCTCGTCCGCCGCCGCCGGCCGGGCGGCGGTGGGCGCCAGCGGGCCGGCGGTGGTGGGCGCGTCCGGGCGTGGGGTGGCGGCCGCTCCCGTCGGGACGGGGTACCGCAGGATCGCCGAAGGGGTGCCCTGCGGCTGGCCGGCGGACTCGGAGACGGTGAGCAGGGACCGGCCGTCGCGGCTGTAGGTGATCGACTCGCCCTGGGGTTCGTCCGGCAACGGGGTGACCCGCGGGACGCCGCTGGTCAGCGCGCGGACCAGGTCGCCGTCGGGCACGTCGTACTCGTAGGCGTCCGCGTAGCTGCGCAGCACGACCCGACGCCCGTCGGGCGCGCTCGCCGCCCCGGTGACCACGCCGCGGCCGAGGAAGGAGTACGGGTTGCTGGTCGTGGAGGCCGGCAGGACCACCTGACCGACGGAGGCCAGCGGCGTCGCCGCCGCGGGCCGCAGCGCGGTGGTCGGCGCGTACAGGAGGACCGTGCCGCTGCCGCCCTTGGTCACGATCAGAGGGCGCCCGGCCGCGTCGATCAGCAGCGCCTCCGCGTCGTGGGGGCGGTCGGGGTACGTCATCCGGTGCAGCACCGGCTGGTCCGCGTCCGGTGCGAGCCGCCACAGCGCGATCGTCTTGCGTGTGCGGTCGTTGTCGCCGATGTCGGCGACCCAGAGGGTGCCGTCCGGGCCGACGGCCAGGTCCTCGGTGTCGCGCGGCTGGGACGGGTAGGCGACCGTCCGCACCACCGCGCACCGCCGGTCGAGGAAGAAGATCCGGCGGCGGGCCTCGTCGTCGGCGCCGTCGTTGACCACCACGTACCCGTCGTCCGTGGCGACCATCCCGGAGATCTCCCGGAGCCGGTCGTCACGCACCTGGCAGACCGGTGTTCCGGCGCCGGGCGCGCCGGCCAGCGCCGCGCCCGGCGCCAGCACCAGCGCCATCGGCACCGCGCCGACGAGCAGGGTGGCCAGCGCCGTTCCCGCCCGGGCGTGCCGCCCCCGGGTCAGCCGCGCCCGCACCCGCATCGCCCGCCCCCTCGCCGCGGCCGTGGCCGGCCGCCTCGCCCATCCTGGCCGATCCTGGCCACCGGCGGTGGCTATCGCGGGATGAAGCCCACATCCTTGCCCAGCCATAAATGATCTCTCTATAGTGCCGGCATCCGGCTGTGCGCACCATCGTCGCCGAGGCGCGACCCCGGCACCTGCGTTCCCCACCACGCCCTGACCCGAAGGATGGCCATGCCGACGAGCCGCCGGTTGGCCCACCGGTACCGGCGGCTGTGCTGCCGGCTCGGCCGGCCCGCCAGCCACACGGTCGTCGCCTGGGCCGCGCTGGCCGCCATCATCTGCGGCCTCTTCGCCGGCGCGCTGGCCAGCCGGGTCGCCTGGGAGACCTCCCGACCGCAGCCCGACCGCGCCGAGGCCGGCGCCATCCTGGACGAGGTCTTCCCCGGGCACGACCTGGGCGACATCGACACCCCACCCGCGCTCTTCGTCGTGTACGGGCATCCGCTGCGCCTGGGCAACCTCCGGACCGTGCTGCTCGGCGACGGCGGCGAGTACCAGGAGAGCGACACCAGCGCGGTCGCCTTCGGCGCGCCACCCGTGCCCGCCGAGCAGATCGTCACGGTGGCCCGGCAGCGTCTGACCGACACCGGCTGGCGGCTGTACGACCCCGTGGTGGTCGAGGACATGATCTGCTCGGACAAGCTGTGCGCCACCCCGATGTCGAACGTCACCACCACCCTGCTGGCTCGGCGCGGCGACACCATCCTCAACGCCTCCATTCCGTCGCAGAGCACCGGTGACGGCACCTACCTGGCGGTCGTCCTGCGCCGCGCGCCGCCGCCCGCGGTGGTCCCCGCCGGGGTGCTCGGCGCGCTGCTGGGCACGGTCGTCGGTTGGGTGGTGTTCGGCTGGGCCAGCCGACGCACCGAGGGACGCCGTCGCGACGGCGGGGCGAAGTTCCTGTCCGGCACGACCCTGGTGCTGTGGTGGCTGCCGGTGCTGCTGGCCGCGCCGTCGCTGCTGCAACACCACCGCGGCGAGCCGCACCCGGCGTGGCACCCGTTCTGGGAGTGGCTGGGCCAGCCGCCGGCGTCGCTGCTGTTCCTGGTCGGCGCGGTGTGCGCGCTGCTGGCGTTGGGGCTGGCCGCCGCGCCCCGCCGGGACCGGTCCCCGGTGGCGCTGGTCGACTGACC
>NZ_RCVJ01000081.1 GCF_003667505.1 Micromonospora sp. BL4 | reverse complement strand
GATCACGAACCCCGCTGCTCACCGCCCGCCGCAGGGGCCCCTGTCCCGGGTGGGTTTGGCAGCGGGGTTCGTGATCCGGTTGACTGGTCCGGTGCTGAGGGTGGGGTTGACCGGCGGGATCGGGTCGGGCAAGAGCGCGGTGGCCGCGCGGCTGGTGGAGCGGGGCGCCGTGCTCATCGATGCCGACAGGGTGGCTCGGGAGGTCGTCGCGCCGGGCACCGAGGGGCTGGCTGAGATCGTCGCCGCCTTCTCCGAGCGGGTGCTGGACGCCGACGGCGCACTGGACCGCGCCGCGCTGGGCGCGGTGGTGTTCGCCGACGAGACCGCCCGCCGCCGGCTGGAGGCGATCACCCATCCCCGGGTCCGGGCCCGTACCGCCGAGCTGGTCGCCGCGGCGGCGCCCGACGCGATCGTCGTCAACGACGTGCCGCTGCTCGTGGAGGTGGGGCTGGCGCCGACGTACCACCTGGTGGTCGTGGTGCAGACGGCCGTGTCGACCCGACTGGAACGACTGGCGCGCGACCGGGGGATGGACCGCGCGGAGGCCGAGCGGCGGATCGCCGCGCAGGCCGACGACGCCGGTCGCCGCGCGGTGGCGGACGTGGTGCTGACCAACGACGGAAGCCTCGCGGCGCTGCACGCCGAGGTCGACACGCTCTGGCGACAGCGGCTGCTGCCCTACGAGCACAACCTGCGGGAGCGGCGGGTGGTTCCGGCGGACCGCGTCGGTCCGGCCGAGGCCGACCCGACGTGGCCCGAGCAGTACGAGCGGCTGGCCGCCCGGATCCGGCACGCGCTCGCCCCGGCGGACCTGCGGATCGATCACATCGGCGCGACCGCGGTGCCGGGCCTCGCCGCGGAGGACGTCGTGGACGTGCAGGTGGCCGTGCCCAGTCTCGCCGACGCCGACGGGACGCTGGCCGACCGGTTGGCGAACGCGGGGTTCCCGCGGGTGCCGGGGGAGTGGTGGGACGATCCACGTCCGGCCGGTAGCGGCCGGTGGGGAAAGCGGCTGCACGGCAGCGCCGACCCGGCCCGCCCGGTGCGCCTGCACGTGCGGGTGGCCGGATCGCCGGGCTGGCGGTACGCGCTGCTGATGCGCGACCACCTCCGCGCCGACCCGGGGCAGCGGGCCGTGTACCTGCTGCTCAAGCGGGAGTTGGCCGATGCGGCCCCGGTGGTCGACGGCTCGGGTACGGCCGGCGACCCGTGGTTCGACGAGGAGTACCTGCGTGCGGAGCAGTGGGCCGCGCAGACCGGTTGGCGGCCCTGAGCGCCACGGTCGGTCAGGTGGTGGCCGCCGGGCGGGGCGCCGGGGCCAGGCGAGGCACCGAGGCGGGGTTGAGGTCGAGCTGCGCCCACGCGCCGGGGGCGGTGCGCAACTCCAACCGGCGTAGCGACCCGTTCCGGTCGATCCAGTAGCGCAGCAGCGCGCCCCCCGTGCGCAGCTCCACGACGTCCACGGTCCGTCCGGCGGAGACGTCCTCGCGGATCCGTACGGCCGCGCCGCGCTGCCCGGCCGACCCGGCGGTCATGGCCGCGCCGACCAGCAGGCTGAGGTCGTCGGTGCCGGACCGGGTGAACCGCCATGCCCCGGCGGGCGGCGGCAGCGGTGGCCGACCCGGGGTCTCCGCGGTGCCACCGCCACCGGCCGCGGCCGGTACGTCGGCCCGGGCCAGTCCGGCGGTGTCCCGGCGCAGCAGGGTCCGGCGATCCGGTGTGCCGAGGTCGGCCACCGCCAGGTACGCGGTACGCGCGGTCCAACTCAGCCAGCCGGCGCCCCGCAGGTTGGTGTCCGTGCCCACCGGCGCGGTCAGGGTCAGCGTGGCCCCGCCCTGCGCCCGCAGCCGAGCTGGCAGGCGGCTGAGCCGGTCCCGCTCGGCGTCGGTGAGCGCACGGGGCAGCCCTGGCCGCCCACCGAGCGCGTCCACCGGCCGGAGCGTGGGCCGGTCCACCCGGTTCAGGAGCACCGTGACCGGGCCGACGCCAGGCAGCCGGGCGACCAGCTTGTGCAACCGGCCGTCCCGGTCGAGCCAGTAGCGAGGCTGCTCGTCCGGCCCGCCGCCGGACGGCCCGGCGCCCGGCGTGCCGGCCGCCGCGCTGGCGCGTGCGCCCCCGGGCAGCGGCGCCTGGAGGACGTCCACCGGAACGGCGGCGACGGTGTCCCGGGCCACCCAGCGGGCACCGCCGTCCCGCAGCGCCTGAGCCGGGTCGGGGCGGTCGGCGGCGAGGCCGAGGAGCAGGTCGAGGACCGGTGCCAGGCCCGCGCCGGGAGTCAGGTGGTGCAGCCGCCAGCGGTCCGTCGGCGGCACCAGGGGCGGCGCGGCGGGAGTGGGCACCGCCGACGGGTCGGGCCGGATCACCAGCAACGGGCCGACGCTCTGCAACAGCCCCCGCTCGGCGCCCGCGCCCGGCCCACCCACGTCGAGGTAGAGCAGCGGCCGCGACCAGTCCACCCAGCCCACGAGTTCGGTACGGGCGGCGTCGGCGCCGACCGTGACGCGGACCCCGGCGCGCAGGTCCCGCAGGTTGGTGACCCGCATCGCGCCCAGTCGCTCGCCCTCGGCCACGGTCAGCGGCCGGGCTGGCTCCGGCGGGTCGGGCGCCCAGCTCAACAGCCCGATCACGAGCGCGGTCGCGGACGTGACGGCGGTCAGGCCCAGCAGCAGGAGCACGGTTCGGCGGCGACGACCGGCTCGGGCCGGGCCGGTGGCGCCGGCGGCCGGGTCGGCGGCCCTGCCGGGCCGGGACGTGCCGCCGGACCGGGACGAGCTGCCGGGCCGGGACGTGCTGCCGGGTCGGGACGTGCCGCCGGGCCGGGACGTGCCGCCGGACCGGGACGTGCTGCCGGTGTCGCGCGTCGCGTTCGGAGAGGTGTCCACGGATGTGAAACGGGCCGGGCCGCACCGGGGTGACGAACCGATGGGGTGGCATCGCCGGAACGAGCAGGGGCGCTCGCGGCGGCCGGTCTGCGCTTCGAGCGCGACCACCCGGGTGCGCACGCCGGACAAGCCGGGTGCTGCGACCGCAGTGCCGGGGGCGGCCGGCCGAGATGACGGCCTGGGCCACCGGCCCGGTCGGCCGCCGCGAGCGGCCTACAGCGAGAGCCTAGCGTCGGTGACATGTGCCACACAATGGGAATATTGAAGCTGATCACGTGACCGCCGTGACGGCCTTTCCTGTCGGACCTCCGGCGTACCGTTGATGTCATGGCGCTCGACATTCCCCGGCTTGACAGCCGCTTCCAGGTCGTCAGTGACTTCCAGCCGGCCGGCGACCAGCCCGCCGCGATCGACGATCTTGAGCGTCGCGTTCGGCGTGGCGACCGCAACACGGTGCTGCTCGGCGCGACCGGCACCGGCAAGAGCGCCACTACCGCGTGGCTGATCGAGCGGCTGCAGCGCCCGACCCTGGTGCTCGCCCCGAACAAGACGCTCTGCGCGCAGCTGGCCAAGGAGTTCAGCGAGCTGCTGCCGCACAACGCGGTCGAATACTTCGTCTCGTACTACGACTACTACCAGCCCGAGGCGTACATCCCGCAGACCGACACCTACATCGAGAAGGACTCCTCGATCAACGAGGAGGTCGAGCGGCTGCGGCACTCGGCGACGATGTCGCTGCTCACCCGCCGCGACGTGATCGTGGTGGCGACCGTGTCGGCGATCTACGGCCTGGGCACCCCGGAGGAGTACCTCGACCGGGCGGTCCGGGTCGAGGTCGGCCAGGAGCTCGACCGCGACAAGCTGCTGCGCCGGCTGGTCGACATCCAGTACACGCGTAACGACATGGCGTTCCAGCGGGGCACCTTCCGGGTCCGCGGCGACACGCTGGAGATCATTCCGGCGTACGAGGAGCTGGCCGTCCGCGTCGAGATGTTCGGCGACGAGGTGGAGAAGCTCTACTACCTCAACCCGTTGACCGGTGACGTGGTCCGCGAGGTCGACCAGCTGGTGATCTTCCCGGCCACGCACTACGCGGCCGGCCCCGAGCGGATGGAGCGGGCCATCCGCGACATCGAGGTTGAGCTGGCCGAGCGGCTGGCCGAGCTGGAGCGGCAGGGCAAGCTGCTGGAGGCGCAGCGACTGCGGATGCGCACCACCTACGACATCGAGATGATGCGGCAGGTGGGCTTCTGCTCCGGCATCGAGAACTACTCGATGCACATGGACGGGCGGCTGCCCGGCAGCCCGCCGCACTGCCTGCTCGACTACTTCCCGGACGACTTCCTCACCGTCGTCGACGAGTCGCACGTGACGATCCCGCAGATCGGCAGCATGTACGAGGGCGACGCCTCGCGTAAGCGGATGCTCATCGACCACGGCTTCCGGCTGCCCAGCGCCGCCGACAACCGGCCGCTGCGCTTCGACGAGTTCCTGGAGCGGGTCGGCCAGACGGTCTACCTCTCGGCGACTCCCGGCCCGTGGGAGCTGGAGCAGGCCCAGGGCGAGTTCGTCGAGCAGGTCATCCGCCCGACCGGGCTGATCGACCCGGAGGTCGTGATCAAGCCGACCAAGGGCCAGATCGACGACCTGATGCACGAGATCAAGCTGCGCACCGAGCGGGACGAGCGGGTGCTGGTCACCACGCTGACCAAGAAGATGGCCGAGGACCTGTCGGACTACCTGCTGGAGAACGGCATCCGGGTGCGCTACCTGCACTCGGAGGTCGACACGCTGCGCCGGGTGGAGCTGCTGCGCGAGCTGCGCAAGGGCGAGTACGACGTGCTGGTCGGCATCAACCTGCTCCGCGAGGGTCTGGACCTGCCCGAGGTGTCGCTGGTGGCGATCCTCGACGCCGACAAGGAGGGCTTCCTGCGCAGCGGTCGGTCCCTGATCCAGACGATCGGCCGGGCCGCCCGTAACGTCTCCGGCCAGGTGCACATGTACGCCGACAAGATCACGCCGTCGATGGCCGCCGCGATCGACGAGACCGACCGGCGTCGCGCCAAGCAGATCGCGCACAACGAGGCGCACGGGATCAGCCCGGAGCCACTGCGCAAGAAGATCCACGACATTCTGGACGACATCTACCGCGAGGCGGAGGACACCGAGAACTCCCGGGTCGGTGGCGCGGTGCGTCAGCTCTCCCGGGGCAAGGCGCCGGTCAAGGAGACCCGCAGCCGGAGTCGGGCCACCGCCGCCACCCCGTCCCGGGAGGGGATGGCCCGCGCCGACCTCGCCCAGCTCATCCAGGAGCTCAACGACCAGATGCTGGCCGCAGCACGCGAGCTGCAGTTCGAGCTGGCGGCCCGCATCCGCGACGAGGTCGCCGACCTGAAGAAGGAGCTGCGCGGCATGGACGCCGCCGGCGTGAAGTGACACGATCCCGGCCGTCACGCTCCGCGCGCTCGGGGCGGACCGGCCGGGCGCGGCGAGGGCGCTCGGGCGTGGCCGGCCGGGCGCGGGAGGGCGGTCGGGTTGACGGCGGTGGCACCTCTCGACGAGGTGGTCCTCGGGCTGCCCGAGGCCAGGCTGCGCCCGTTCGTCGACCGGTACGTCGGCTACCGGGAGCGGGCTGACCTGCCGCTGGTCCGTCGGGAAGCGGCCGGCGCCTGGCCGGCACCCTCTGGACCTTCGGCACGTACCGGCCCTGACCGCGCCGGGTCCACACCGGACTCCGCCGGGCGGCGCCGGCTGGCGGACGAAACGGCAGGTGCGGGCAGGTCTGCTCGGTCGACCGGGTGATCGGGTCGGTTGCGGTGCGCGAGCAAGCTATTGCACTGGGTGATCGTCCTGCGTAGTCTCCCTCGATGGGGAGGCGGGGATGCCGTTGCCAACAAGTCCTGTCATTCGACGTGTGCGGCTCGGCGCCGAGCTGCGCCAGTTGCGCCGGCGCGAGGCGCTGACCCTGGAGCAGGTCTGCGACCGGCTGGGCTGGGCCTCGACGTCGAAGCTGTCCCGCATCGAGCTGGGCCAGAGCCGTCCGGACCTCGCCGACGTCCTGGACCTGCTGGACGTCTACCAGGTGCCGACGCCGACCCGGGACGCGCTGATCGTGATCGCCCGGGACGCGGCGACCAGCCGCGGCTGGTGGAAGACGCTCGGCGAGATGAGCGAGCGGCAACGCACCTACGCCGAGCTGGAGACGGGTGCCGCCCACATCGTCGAGTACCAGCCTGCGGTCGTGCCGGGGCTGCTCCAGACACCGGCGTACGCCCGGTTGCGGGTCGCCGCCGGCGCGCTGCTCGCGCCGGACGTGGACGTGGAGGGCGAGGTGCGCGCCCGGGCGCTGCGGCAGGAGGTGCTGCGTCGGGCGGACCCGCCGCGCTACACGGCGGTGCTGGCCGAGGCGGCCTGCGACCCGGGTGACCTGCCGGACCCGGTCTGGCGTGAGCAGTTGCGGCACCTGGTGGCCGTGAGCGGGCTGGCTCACGTGACGGTGCGGCTGCTGCCCCGCGGCGTGGCCGGCGACGGGCTGCACCCGCTCACCCCGTACTCCTGTTATGCCTTTCCCGACCCGGCTGATCCGCGGACGGTGATGCTGGAGGCGTTGACCACCGACGTGCGGTTGGCCACGGCGCTCGACGTCGACCGGTACGAGCGGATGACCGAGGCGTTGCTGGCCGCCGCGCTGTCACCGGAGGAGACGGTCACCGCGTTGGCCCGCCGCGTCGGCGAATGAGGGCACGGCGCGGCCACCGGGCCCGGCGCCCCCGAGCCCGTCGGGACCGGCGGCCGGCGCGTGCGGTGGGCACGATAACCGCGCGGTACGACAGCTCCGCTCAGGCCGGTACGTCGATGAAGTGCTCCACGAGGGGCGGCCCGGCGAAGTGCGGCCCGATCAGCGCCCGCCACTGGTCGAACCGCTCGCTTGCCCGGAAGTTCTCCTCGTGCGCCTCGACCGAGTCCCACTCGACCAGCAGCACGAACCGGGTCGGGGACTCGATGCCCCGGGTCATCCGCACCGAGCGGCAGCCGGGCGTCCCGGCGAGCACCGGGTGGCCCTGGGCGTACGCGGCGGCGAAAGCGTCCTCGTGTCCGGGCAGTACGTCGATCAGCGCGACCTCAAGCACCATGTCGGAAAGCCTCCCACGACGGGTCGGCCGGGCCGTGCCGTGGGGTCTGTCGGCCCGCTCGTCTAACCCGACACACACTAGCCTCCTAGGACACGCTAGAGGGTGTGTCGGACGGTATTCCCGGCGGGCGGGTGGCCGGAGACACCGGTTGCCCGGGGTGCGATCACACGGCGTGGTGGGGGAGAATGGTCATCGAGGAGGGGAGTATTCCCTCGCGACGGAGTCGTCAGCACGGTCGATCGCCGGAATCTCGGCTGCCCGACCCGGCCCGTCGGTCGCCTTCCCGCTCGCGGGCAGGTGGCGGAAGAGACCTCCGACAGTCACCAGAGTGAGCGTCAGCGGCACACCGGCCCTTCAGGGGGCGTACGGTGTGCCCGACGCCGCGTGTCTGCCGGAGGAATGAACGTTGGACGTGTCCGGATTGGTGTGGGCGGGGACCCTCGTCGCACTGACTGCGGTTCTGCTCGTCGACCTGTTGATCATCGGTCGGCGCCCGCACGAGCCGAGTGTGCGCGAATCGAGCCTCTGGGTCGCCTTCTACGTCGGCCTGGCCCTGATCTTCGGCGCCGGTCTCTGGCTGACCTCCGGGGCGAGCGTGGCCGGGCAGTTCTACACCGGCTGGCTCACCGAGTACAGCCTCTCGGTGGACAATCTCTTCGTCTTCGTGATCATCATGGCCCGCTTCGGGGTGCCCCGGCAGTACCAGCAGAAGGTGCTGCTGGTCGGCATCGTGCTGGCGTTGGTGATGCGTGGCGGGTTCATCGCCGCGGGCGCCGCGCTGATCTCGCAGTTTTCCTGGGTCTTCTACATCTTCGGCGCGTTCCTGATCTACACGGCGGTCAACCTGGCCCGGCAGGGTGAGCCGGACGAGGACGAGTTCTCGGAGAACCTGCTGATCCGGTGGAGCCGCAAGGCGCTGCCGATCTCGAAGGACTACGACGGCGCGAAGCTCACCACCCACTCGGCCGGTCGACGGCTCTTCACCCCGATGCTGATCGTCATGATCGCCATCGGCACCACCGACCTGATCTTCGCTCTGGACTCGATCCCGGCGATCTTCGGTATCACCCAGGAGCCGTACCTGGTCTTCACCGCGAACGTCTTCGCGCTGATGGGCCTGCGTCAGCTCTACTTCCTGCTCGGTGGCCTGCTGGACCGGCTGATCTACCTGAGCTACGGGCTGGCCGTGGTGCTCGGGTTCATCGGGGTCAAGCTGGTGCTGGAGGCGCTGGCCGACAACAACCTGCCGTTCATCAACGGCGGGGAGCACGTGGGGTGGGCGCCGCACATCCCCATCTGGCTCTCCCTGCTGGTCATCCTCGGCACCCTGCTGGTCGCCACGATCGCCAGCCTGGTGAAGTCCTCCCGGGACCGACGCCGCGAGCTGGCCGAGGCTCGACGCTGAGCCGCCGCCGGCCGGGTGCGGGAACGCGCCCGGCCGGTCAGACCCGGTGCGCGCCGACCAGGGTGGCGGTGCGGTCGGCCGGGAGCGGCTCCTCCACCACCCGCCGCCGCCGGTAGCAGGCGTGCAGCATCCGCCGGTCCTCCTGGTCGCCGGGGACGGCGGTGACGATGCCGATGTGGTGGATCTTCCGGCCGGGGCGGGCGAAGAAGTAGAGGTCGCCGGGGCGCTCCTCGCCCAGCGGCAGGGGAGTGGTCACCTGGGCCTGGTCGTCGGCGTCGCGGGGCAGCAGCACCCCGAATCGGCGCCACGCCAGGTGCACCAGCCCCGAGCAGTCGATGCCGTACGCGGAGAGCCCGCCCCAGACGTAGGCCACGTGCAGCAGTCGCTGCGCCACCGCGAGCGCGTCGGCGGCGTCCGGCGGCTCGACCGGCGCGGAGGTGAGCTGACCGTCGGGCATCCAGAGCGGCGCGGCCTGACCGGGGACGTGCACCGGTTGCCAACCGTCGCGCGCCGGACCGGCCGGGACGAGTCGGGTGCCGACGACCACGCCGGGCAGCACCACCGGCCCGTTCGGCGCGGCGCGGAGCCCGGTGACCGTGGCGTCCACCACGAGGGGGTGGCCGGTGACTGTCGGGTCGACGGGGACCAGCTGGTCGGCGGGCAACCAGCCCGGGTAGCCGCGCGGGTCCAGTTTGGCGGCCGGTTGCTCGACGGCGACCACCCGCGCCCAGCCGTCCGGGCGCAGCTCGCTGACGAGCACCCGCTCGCCGAGCAGCAACTGGCTCAGCACGCAGTCGCCGACCTGTTGGTCGGTGTCCAGGCCGGAGACCCAGGTCGGGATGTCGGCGCGCGCTGTCAGCGCCGGCTGGTCCACCGGGCGGACCGCCTCGGGGGAGGTCCACAGCGTCGCCACCGCGACCCGGACGACGGCCTCGCGGCCCGGCTGCAGCTCCACGTCAACCCCCAGCTGGTGTCCGCTGTCCCCTCGAACCTTATGAAAGAAACCAACGATCATCAACTGCGGGGCTGCACCTTTACTTCAGCCAGGCCCGAAATGCCCAGGCCGGGAGCGTCCGGCAGCACCACGGTGGGCCCCTCGTAGCGGAGTCCGCCGTGCACCGGTGACCAGGCCAGCCACCAGGCGGCGTCCAGGTCGGCGACGGCGGTAGTGCCGTACGCGCCGACCAGGCTCGCCGCCGCGCCGATGCCGACCTGGGTCTCCATCATCGACCCGACCACCGTGCCGAGCCCGTGGGCGGCGGCCAGCTCCAGCAGGGTGCGTGCCGGCTGGAGCCCGCCACACTTGGCCAGCTTGACGTTGACCAGGTCGGCGGCCCGTCGACGGATCACCTCCACCAGGTCACGGACCCCGAAGACCGCCTCGTCGGCCAGGATCGGCACCGACACCCGGTCGCTGACCCACGCCAACCCGTCCAGGTCCCAGCGGGCCACCGGCTGCTCCACCAGCTCCACGTCGAGGCCGGCGTCCTCGATGCCGCGGATGACCCGTACCGCCTCCCGGGGCGTCCAGCCCTGGTTGGCGTCGAGCCGGATCCGGACCCCGGGGCCGACCGCCGAGCGGACCGCCCGGACCCGGTCCAGGTCGCCGACCGCGTCGGTGCCGACCTTGAGCTTGAGCACGCCGAAGCCGTCGGCCTGCCGCTGCCGCGCGGCCGCCGCCAGGTCCGCCGCGTCGCCCGCGGCCAGCGTGACGTCCGTCGGCACCCGCAGGGTGGTGCCGCCGAGCAACCGCACCAGGGGTACGCCCAACCGCCGCGCCGCCAGGTCGTGCAGGGCGACGTCCACCGCTGCCTTCGCCGCCTCGTTGCCGACGACCGCGCGTTGCACCTCGGCGCAGCGGGCCACCAGGTCGTCCGGGTCGCGTCCGGTGAGCAGCGGCCCGAGCAGCTCCCGCACGCACGCCTGGGCGCCACCGACCGACGCGCCGGTGACCTGCCAGACCTGCGGCGCCTCGCCGAAGCCGGACCGGCCGTCGGCGTCGACCAGTTCGACGACCAGCGTGTCCACAGTGGTGGTGCGTCGCAGCGCGGTGACGAACGGGGTGTGTAAGGGGGCGGAAACCCGGTGGGTGCGTACCGCCGAGATCGTCATATGCGGCACCCTATACGCAGGCACGTGATCCGAGGGGAGACCGGATGGCCGGGCGGGACTGGGAGATGGTCGGCGCGCCGAACGCGCGTGACCTGGGCGGCCTCGTCGGCGCCGACGGCCGGCGGGTACGGCCCGGGCTGGTGATCCGTACCCCGGCGCTGGGCCGGCTCACCGACGAGGACCTGCCGGTGCTCGCGAAGCTGGGCCCGGCCTGTGTGATCGACCTGCGGGACGGCTCGGAGATCGCGGTGGCCCCGACGGACCGGCTGGTCGGCGAGCCCCGGGTGGTGCACCTGCCGGTGCACGACCCGGAGCACCCGGTCTTCACGTACGTGTCGGCGGTGCTGCTCGGCCACGACCTCGACGCGTACGCGGAGCTGGCCCGGCAGGGCACGGCGGCGGCGATGGCCGCGATCTACCGGTGGTTCGTGACCGGCGAGTCGGCGCGGGTCGGCTTCGCCGAGGCCGTGCGGCTGGCCGCCCGGCGCGAGAACCTGCCGCTGATCTACCACTGCTCCGCCGGCAAGGACCGCACCGGCTGGCTCACCGTCGTCCTGCTGACCGCGCTCGGGGTGGACGAGGCCGCGATTCGCGCTGAGTATCTGCGCAACAACGCGCTGACCGACAGCCTGCGCGCGGTGATCGTCGAGGCGATGCGGCGCCGTCAGCCCGAGCTGGACGTCGACGCGGTGCTGCCCGTGCTGGAGGTCCGCCCCGAGTACCTGGACGCCGGCTACGAGGAGGTGCGGCGGGTGCACGGCTCGTTCGACCGCTACCTGCGCGACGGGCTCGGGCTGACCGACGAAACCCTCACGGCGCTGCGGGCGCAACTGCTGGAGTGATCCCGGCCGGCCCGGGGATGTCGGGTCAGAGCTGGTGGCGGGCCGCCCAGACCTGCGCCGAGATGTGGGCGATCAGCAGGCAGGCGTCGTCCTCGACCTCGTCGCCGCTCGCGCCGCCGTCGGCCAGGTCGGTGGTGGTGCAGACGGTGATCACGTACGGCGGGGCGTCGTCGGGCAGGACCACCCCGGCGCCGTGCCGGACGCCGCGTACCCACCCGTTCTTGTGTGCGATCCGGGTGCCCTCGGGCAGGCCGGCGGCCAGGTCCTCGCGGTGCTCCTGGGCGAGCAGCACGTCCAGCATGGCCGCGCAGCCGGCCGGCGAGGCGAGCGGGCCGGGGCTGGCGGCACCGGTGGCCAGCGCGCCGAGCAGGACCGCCAGGTCGTGGGCGGTGACCAGGTTGGTGATGCCGGCCTCGCGGGCGGCGAAGTCCTCGATGCCGCGGCCCGTGACGCTGTGCCGGGCTCCGGCCAGCGCCCACACCTCGGCCACCGCGGGCAGCCCGACGTGGCCGATGACCAGGTTGGTGGCCAGGTTGCTGGACCGCACGATCATCCGGTCGGCGAGCCAGCGCAGCGGCGCGGTGCCGCCCACCCGGTCCCAGACCGCGTCGTCGTTGTCGTAGTGCTGCGCGCACGAGAAGCGGGGCGCGCCGGGCTGGGCCGAGTCGAACTCGTTGACCACCGGGACCGGGGCGTCCAGCTCCAGCGTGCCGGCCTCGGCGGCGCGGTGCAGCGCGGCGAGCACCGCCGCCTTCATGGTGCTGGCGGCGTAGTGGGTGGCGTCGGCGTGGCGGGTCCAGGTCGGCGGCGCGTCCAGGCGGCCCACGTACGCCGAGACGGTGCCGGGCACCCGGTCCAGGTGGGCGTCGAGATCATCCCAGGTCATGCCGGTGACCGTAGCGGATCATCGGCCGGCCGGCCGGGCTGGCCCGCGTACCCCCGCCGGAAAGCGGGCGGGCGCGCCGACCGCAAGCGGTCGACGCGCCCGGTGCCGGGTGCTGGTGGGGTCAGCCGGCGTGCTTGCGGCGGGCAGCGGCCCGACCGCGCAGCTGCTGGTCCAGCACGACCTTGCGGATGCGCACCGCGGTCGGGGTGACCTCGACGCACTCGTCCTCGCGGCAGAACTCGAGCGCCTGCTCCAGCGACAGCTTGCGCGGCGGGATCAGCTTCTCGGTCTCGTCGGAGGTCGACGCCCGCATGTTGGTGAGCTTCTTCTCCTTGGTGATGTTGACGTCCATGTCGTCGGAGCGGGAGTTCTCGCCGACGATCATGCCCTCGTACACCTCGGTGGTCGGCTCGACGAACAGCTGGCCGCGCTCCTGCAGGTTGATCATCGCGAAGGCGGTGACCGCGCCGGCCCGGTCGGCGACCAGCGAACCGTTGTTGCGGGTACGCAGCTCGCCGAACCACGGCTCGTAGGACTCGAAGACGTGGTGCAGGATGCCGGTGCCCCGGGTGTCGGTCAGGAACTCGGTACGGAAGCCGATCAGGCCGCGCGCCGGTACCAGCCACTCCATCCGGATCCAGCCGGTCCCGTGGTTGACCAGCTGCTCCATCCGGCCCTTGCGGGTGGCCAGCAGCTGGGTGATCGCGCCCAGGTACTCCTCGGGCGCGTCGATGGTCAGCCGCTCGACCGGCTCGCAGGTCTTGCCGTCGATCTCGCGGGTGACGACCTGCGGCTTGCCGACGGTCAGCTCGTAGCTCTCCCGGCGCATCTGCTCGACCAGGATGGCCAGCGCCAGCTCGCCGCGGCCCTGCACCTCCCAGGCGTCCGGCCGCTCGGTGGGCAGCACCCGCAGCGAGACGTTGCCGATCAGCTCCTTGTCGAGCCGGTCCTTGACCATGCGGGCGGTGACCTTGGAGCCCTTGACCCGGCCGACCAGCGGCGAGGTGTTGGTGCCGATGGTCATCGAGATGGCCGGCTCGTCGACGGTGATCAGCGGCAGCGCCACCGGGTTCTCCGCGTCGGCGAGGGTCTCACCGATCATGATCTCGGAGATGCCGGCGACGGCGATGATGTCGCCCGGGCCGGCGGTCTCGGCCGGCTTGCGCTCCAGGCCCTCGGTCATCAGCATCTCGGAGATGCGGACCCGCTGGGTGCTGCCGTCGGTGCGGCACCAGGCCACCGTCTGGCCCTTGCTGATGGTGCCCTGGCGGACCCGGCACAGCGCCAGGCGGCCGAGGAACGGCGAGGCGTCGAGGTTGGTGACGTGCGCCTGCAGCGGCGCGCCGTCCTCGTACGCGGGCGCCGGGATGGTGTCCAGCAGGGTGCGGAACAGCGGCTCCAGGGAGCTGCTGTCGTCCGGCACGGAGCCGTCGGCGGGCTGGGTCAGCGAGGCGATGCCGTCGCGGGCGCAGGCGTAGACGATCGGGAAGTCGATCTGCTCCTCGTCGGCGTCCAGGTCGAGGAAGAGCTCGTAGGTGTCGTCCACGACCTCCTTGATCCGGGCGTCGGGGCGGTCCACCTTGTTGATCACCAGGATGATCGGCATCCGGGCCCGCAGGGCCTTGCGGAGCACGAAGCGGGTCTGCGGCAGCGGGCCCTCGCTGGCGTCGACCAGCAGCACGACCCCGTCGACCATGGTCAGGCCGCGCTCCACCTCACCACCGAAGTCGGCGTGACCGGGGGTGTCGATGATGTTGATGGTCACGGGGTCCGAGCCATCCGCCGGCAGGTAGCGCACGCCGGTGTTCTTGGCCAGGATGGTGATGCCCTTCTCCCGTTCCAGGTCCCCGGAGTCCATCACCCGCTCGGTCGTCTCGCCTCGTGCGCCGTACGCGCCGGCCTGCCGCAACATGGCGTCGACCAGGGTGGTCTTGCCGTGGTCGACGTGAGCGATGATGGCGACGTTGCGGAGGTCGGTGCGAAGCTGCATACCCTCTATCCTTCCGCCTGCGCTCGCGCAGGCCGCGTCGGGGTCACCCCCAGGTGCCCCTGATCTCTGGTGAAACTGCTGTCCGGGTCGTTCCCCCGGCTGGCATGCTGGCTCCCGTGTCCCGGGGGCCTGAGTGCACGATCTGCTGACCATGTTGCAGGGTCTGCCCACCCTGTGGATCTACCTGGTCGCCGCGCTGATCGTGGCGGGCGAGACCGCGGTGATCTTCGGCCTGCTCGTGCCGGGTGAGGCTACCCTGCTGCTCGTCGGCTTCCTCACCTACAACGGTACCTTGCGGCTCGGCCCGGCGTTGCTGGCGATGATCGCCGCCGCGGTGGCCGGTGACGCGCTGGCGTTCCGCGCCGGCCGGCGGTACGGCTCGCGGCTGCGTGCCGGGCTGGGCCACCGGGTCGGGCCCGAGCGGTGGGGCCGGGCCGACGCCATGCTCGCCCGGCTCGGCGGTCGGGGGGTGTTCGCCGCCCGCTGGGTGGCCTTCGCCCGCACCCTGGTGCCCCGGCTGGCCGGCGCGGCCGGCATGCCGTACCGGCGGTTCGCGCCGTGGAATTTGGCCGGCGTGGTGACCTGGGTGGGCGGCTCGGTGCTGCTCGGTCACGTCGCCGGTGAGTCGTACGACACGGTCTCCCGGTTGCTCGGCCGGGCCACCGGCGCGGTGCTGGTGCTGCTGGCCGGCCTGTTGGGGGTGGTGCTCGCCGGCCGGTGGCTGGGCCGTAACCCCGACCCGGTCCGGGCGCTGCTGTCCCGGGCCGGCGCGCTGCCGCCGGTGCGCTGGCTCAGCGCCCGCTACGGGGTGCTGTTCTTCCTGGTGGCCATGCGGATCGGGCCGGCCTGGACGCTGCTGCTCAACCTCGCCGCCGGGCTGCTGCTGCTCTTCGCCGCCGGGCTCGCCATCGCCGCCCTGCTGTCCGTGGTGGTACGCAACAGCGGGCTGTCCGCGCTGGACGGGGCGATCGGGGGCTGGTTCGCCGCCCGGCGGACCCCGGACGCCGCCGAGGCGACCCTGGCCGTGGTGTCCGTGCTGCGGGGGTGGGTCCTGATCGTTCTGGTGGCGCTGGTGGCGGGGGTGCTGGCGTGGCGGAACCGGCCCTGGCGGGCGGACCTGCTCAGCGTCGTCGGCACGGTGGGCGCGTTCGTGCCGCTGCTGGTGCTGGCCGTGGTGGCCGAGCTGACCGGGTCGCCGGGCGCCGGTGCGGCGGCTCCGTTCCCGACCCAGAACGCGGTGGTCGCGGCGAGCTTCTGCACCCTGGCCTGGCTGGTGTCCCGGGGTGCCCGCTGGCCGGTGGCGGTGGCCGCCTGGACGGCCGCCACCGCGGGGGTGCTCGGGGTCGGCGGCGCCCGGCTCTACCTCGGGTTGGACACGGCGAGCGGGACCGCGGCGGCCGTGCTGCTCGGGGTTCTCTGGACGGTGGTGTTCATGGTCGCCTGGGCCACCCGGGACCGGGCGGTGGGGGAGCGGGAGCAGCCGCAGGACCCGGTCCGGCCGCCGCCGCAGGGGCCTCGGCGCCCGGTCGAACCTTGCTAGGGTGCGACGACGGTCACACGGGGGAGGAACGGCATGCGTGGACGGACCGGCCGGGTGTGCGCCGTGGGGATCGCTGGGCTCCTGCTGGTGGGCACGATGGTCGCCTGCGCCGACCCGGGGGAGAGCCCGCAGGGCCAGGCCGCGCCGGTCGCGGTCACCGGGACGCCGACGGACGCCCCGCTCGACGAGGCCGTCGCGGAGCCGAGCCCGTCGGTGAGCGGGGTGGCCGGCATGGGCGCCGCGCCGAGCCGCAGAGCGTCGCCGACCCCGAAGCCGACGAAGAAGCCGACCCGCCCGTCCGGCCCGGCGACGAAGCCGCGCCCGGTGGCGAAGCCGCCCACCGAGACCAAGGTCCCGCCGGCGCCCCCGAAGCCGGCGCCGACCTCCTGCAAGCCCAGCTACAAGGGCACCCAGGCGACGCGGGCCCAGGCGAAGGCGGCGCTGACCGACGCGGCCGCCCGCACCTACTGGCCGACCTCCGCGCCGGAGCTCAAGATCCCACTTGACCTGGTCAAGGCGACCGCCTGGCAGGAGAGCGGCTGGCAGTCCAACATCTACGCCTGCGACGGCGGGGTCGGGCTGATGCAGGTGATGCCGGCCACCGCGACGTGGATGAACCAGCGGTTCGAGCAGAGCTACGAGATCGACGACTACCGGGACAACGCGTACCTGGGGGCCAACTACCTGGCCTGGCTGACCAAGTACATCGGTGACATGTACTTCGAGTCCGACTTCCGGCTCGACGCCGACCTGTGCACCTCCGAGCTGGACTCCTGCCTGCTCAACGCGGTGATCGCCGCGTACAACTTCGGGCACGGGGCGGTGGCGCAGGAGGGCGAGCCGTTAACCATCCCCAACCCGTCCTACGTGCGCAACGTGCGGGCGCTGATGACCGAGTGCGTCTGCCTGGGGTACTGATCGCCGCGCTCGGGGATGGCGGCCGGGTGACCACCATCCCCGTCGCCGGTCAGCCGCGGCTGGCCGCCGGCTCGGGCAGCGCCGGGGCGTCGGTGCCCGGCCGGGCGTCGATCCGGCCCGGCCACCAGAACCGGTCGCCGAGCAGGAACGCCAGCGCCGGCACGAGGACCGTGCGGACCAGCAGGGTGTCCAGCAGGACGCCGATGCAGACGATGACGCCGATCTGGGTCAGCGTGATCAGTGGCAGCACCCCGAGCACGGCGAAGACCGCGGCGAGCAGGACACCGGCGCTCGTGATCACGCCGCCGGTGACCCGCAGCGCGGAGAGCATCCCGTCCCGGGTGCCCGCGCTGCGGGCGTCCTCCCGGGCCCGGGTGACCAGGAAGATGTTGTAGTCCACGCCGAGCGCCACCAGGAACACGAAGGCGAGCAGCAGCACGCCGCTGTCCAGCGCCGGGAAGCCCAGCACGTGGTCGAAGAGCAGCCACGCCGCGCCGAGGCTGGCGAAGAACGACGCGATGACGGTGAGCACCAGCAGCAGTGGAGCGAGCAGGCCGCGCAGCAGCAGCACGAGCACCGCGCCGACCAGCAGCAGGATGATCGGCAGGATCAGCCGCAGGTCCCGGTCGTTGGCCTCGTCGGAGTCGTAGGTGGCCGCCACGGTGCCGCCGACGATCGCCCCGGACGGGGCGTCCGCGCCGTCGACCGCGGGGGGCGCGGAGCCGGGGACCGCGGCGACCGCGTCGCGCAGCGCCTCGATCGTCCGGTCGGAGGCGGTGGTGCCGGGTTCGGCCTCCAGCACCACGTCGACCTGGGCGACGGCGTCGCCGGCGTCGCCGGGGCGGGCCGAGGAGACGCCGGGCACGGCGGTGGCGGCCTCGGTGACCGCCCGTACCGCGGCCGGGGTGGTGAGCACGGCCACCGGCTGGGTGGTGCCGGCGGGGAACGCCCGGGCCAGGGTCTGCGCCCCGGTGACCGCCTCGGGCTGGGCCCGGAACTGCTCGGTCTCGGACAGGCCGGTGCGGATCCCGAGCCCACCCAGCGCCAGGCCGGCGAGCAGCAGGGTGGCCAGCACGGCGACCGGCGCCGGGCGGCGTTCCACGACGGCGCCGAGCCGACCCCAGAGCCGGCCCTCGCGGGCGGGGCCGCCGATCTTCGGCACGAACGGCCAGAACAGGCCGCGACCGAAGAGCACGAGCACGGCCGGCAGCACGAACAGCGCCGAGAGCATGGCGAAGACCACACCGGTGGCGCAGGCCACGGCCAGTGCCCGGTTCGTCTCCTGCTCGCTGAGCAGCAGGGTGAGCACACCGAGCACCACGGTGCTGCCGCTGGCCAGGATCGGCTCGGCGGTCCGGCGCAGCGCGGCGCGCATCGCCGCGAACCGGTTCTCCTCGCGGCGCAGCTCCTCGCGGTAGCGGGCGATGAGCAGCAGGGCGTAGTCGGTGGCGGCGCCGAAGACCAGCACGCTGGCGATGCCGGTGACCTGGCCCGATTGCAGGGTGATCCCGAACGCCGGCACGATCGTGTCCACCGCGCGCAGGGTGATCTGTTCGGTCGCGGCGACCACGACCAGCGGCACGATCCACAGGAACGGGCTGCGGTAGGTGATCAGCAACAGCAGCGCGACCACGGCGGCGGTCACCGCGAGCAGGGTGATGTCGGCGCCGTCGAAGACCGAGGCGAGGTCGGCGGTGAAGGCGGGAGCGCCGGTCACCTCGACGGTGAGCCCCTCCGGCAGGGTCTCCAGCGCGGTGCGTACCTCGCTGACCTTTCCGGTGACCTCGTCCTGACCGCCGGCGGTGCTCAGCGGCACGGCGACCAGCGCCACCGTGCCGTCCGGGGAGATCTGCGGCGGGCTGACCTGCCCACCGACCGCGAGTCGACCCAGGTCGCCGGAGCGCGCGGCGACGGCGCCCCGGTCGGCCTCGCTCAGCGCGCCGCCGTCGTCGCGGCTGACCACCACGATGGCCGGCTGGACCTCGCTGGACGGGAGCTGGTCCTGCAACCGCTCCACCTGGGTCGACTGCCACTGCACGGACAGGCCGCTTGCGGAGACCGGCGCCGGGTTGTCCGGGCGGGGCAGCCCGAAGACCGCCGCGCCGACGACGATGGCGGCGGCCACGGTGAGCCAGGCAGCCAGGCGGCCGCGGGCGACTCGGGTGAAGACAGACATCAGGCGACCTCAAGGTCCTTCTGGTGGTCAAGTATCTTGGCTATCGAGATTATCGGCGGCTGTTCTATGCTGCAACTTGGGGGACCGACGACGGGGAGAAGCGGCACGAGGTGGCGACTCACGGCATGTACCGGCGGCGCGACACGCGACGTGAGCAGCTGGTCGGGGAAATCACCAACAACCTGCGGCGGTACGCGGTGGACGCCCAGCACGTCGGCCACGCCTTCGCCAACCTGCACGGGCTCAACCCGACCGACCTGAACGCGCTGCTCGCGGTCATGGACGCCGAACTGGTCGGTGACCCGATCACCCCCGGCCGCCTCGGCGAGCAGCTCAACCTCTCCTCCGGCTCGGTCACCGCCCTGATCGACCGGCTGGAACGAGCCGGCCACATCCGCCGGGACCGGGACACCGTCGACCGGCGCAAGGTGCTGCTGCACTACGCCGACCAGGGGGCCGCGCTGGCCATGCAGTTCTTCCAGCCGCTGGGCGCCCGCACCGACTCGGTGATGGCCGAGTTCGGCGACGACGAGCTGGAGCTGGTGCACCGGTTCATGGCGCGGATGAGCGACTCACTGCGGGCGCACCGCGACGCGGTGCGCGCAGCCCGGCCCGAGTCGACCCGCCGCCCGGCGGGCTGACCGTTGCCGGACCGGCTCGTCGCCCGCGTCGCCGGCGCCGCGCTGCGGCTTCCCGCGACCCGCCTCGGCCCGGTGCGGGTCACCCGCGACATCCCGGTCCGGGTCCGCGACGGCGTGGTGCTGCGCACCGACCACTACGCCCCGCACGCCCGGCAGGCGCCCACCGTCCTGATCCGGACCCCGTACGGGCGGGGCGGACCGCTGCGACTGCTCGGCCGGCTGCTCGCCGCCCGCGGTCGGCACGCCGTGATCCAGTCCTGCCGGGGCACCGGCGGCTCCGGCGGGACGTTCGCCCCGCTGGTGCACGAGCGCGACGACGGGGTGGACACCCTGGACTGGCTGCGCCGCCAACCGTGGTGGTCCGGAGCGCTCGGCATGTTCGGGGTCAGCTACCAGGGCTTCGCGCAGTGGGCGCTGGCCGCCGACGCCGGCGACGATCTGCGCGCGATGGTCGCGGTGGTGACCGCCTCGGCCACCCGGGATTCGACGTACGCGGGCGAGTCGTTCGCCCTGGACACCGTGCTGACCTGGGCGGAGCTGCTGCATGCGCAGACCGTGCCGTGGCTGGCCCGCCAGCGCGAACTCAAGCGCGGGCAGCCCCGACTGGCCGCCGCGCTGGAGCACCTGCCACTGACCGGAGCGGACCGGGTGGCCACCGGCGTGACCATCCCGTTCTTCCAGGAGTGGTTGCGTCACCACACCCCGGACGCCGCGTACTGGCGGACCCGGGTCTTCGCCGACCGGGTGTCCCGGGTGCGAGCGCCGGTGATCATGGTCAGCGGCTGGCACGACATCTTCCTGCCTGCCCAGCTCGACGACTACGCCACCCTGCGCGCCTCCGGCGCTCGTCCCCGCCTGGTGGTCGGCCCCTGGACGCACGGCAGCCCCGGCCTGTTCGTGGCCGCCCTCACCGAGGGGCTCACCTGGCTCGACGCGCACCTGACCGGGCCGGCCCAGGCGGGCGAGCAGTCCCAGGACGCCGGGTCGTCCGGGTCGGCCCCCGTGCGGCTCTTCGTGGGCGGCGCGGGTGGCGGCTGGCGGGACCTGCCGGACTGGCCGCCGCCGGCGGCCGACACCGCCTGGCACCTGCATCCCGGTGGCGAGCTGGCGCCGCGCGCGCCGGTCCCGTCGGCGCCGGACGAGTTCCGGTACGACCCGGCCGACCCCACGCCGTCGCTCGGCGGGCCACTGCTGGTGGCGCAGCGGGCCGGCCCGGTGGACAACCGGAGCGTCGAGGCCCGCCCCGACGTGCTGACGTACACCAGCGCCCCGCTGGACCGGCTGATCGAGGTGATCGGCCCGGTGCACGCCGAGATCCACGTCCGCAGTGAACTCGCGCACCTGGACGTCTTCGTCCGACTGTGTGATGTGGACCGCCGGGGTCGATCGTGGAACGTGTGCGACGGGCTGGTCCGGGTCGCGCCCGGTCGGTTCCCGGCCGACGCGTCCGGGGTGCGCCGGGTTCCGGTGCCGCTCTGGCCGACGGCGTACCGGTTCGCCGCCGGGCACCGGCTGCGGGTGCAGGTCGCCGGTGGAGCCCATCCCCGTTGGGCGCGCAACCCGGGCACCGGCGAACCCCTCGGCACAGCCGTGACTCTGCGTGCCGGGTGGCGGCAGGTTCTGCACGACCCCACGTACCCCTCGGTGCTGCGGCTACCGATCGTCCACTCTGGCCCGGAACGATCTCCAAGGTGAACAGATGTCCCCTGAGCTGGGCATTAGCGGTTGATGCGGGCTATCGTTGGGTCAACGCCCGGCGCTGTGCACCAGTAGGCCGGGCTCGCCCGTAGCCCCGCACCGCGTACGCGGTGTGACGTCGTGCCCGGCCCCCGCTCGTTGGAAGGGGGGACCCCATGACCCGGGCCCCGGCGAATCTCTTGGCCGTGCGCACCCTGTTGCTGACCCACCTCGACAACGCCCCCGGGCCGGACGATCTGGAGCCGGCGGAGGTCGGCATCGTTGGCGACCCGGCGCATCGCGGCGGCTACCACTGTGGATCGGACCGGGTGGTCACCAACGACTACTCCGTGGTGGAGTCACCCCGGGACCGGGCCGGCCTGACCCTGGACGCGGCCGCGTTGGACGTCGGCGGTTTCGAGGTCCGCGTCGATGGCCGTACGCACACCCTGCCCAGCTTCTCGCTGTGGTGCGTGGGGCAGTGCGCCGCGAACGCGGCCGACACCCGGGACATTCGCGAGATCATCTACAGCCCCGACGGAAGCACCGTGCGGCGGTGGGACCGGCTCGGCCGGCGCAGCAGCGGCGACAGTTCGCACCGCTGGCACACCCACTTCAGCTTCTTCCGTGACGCCATCAAGGCCGGCCGCGACCAGCAGCCGTTGTTCCGCCGCTATCTCAGCTCCATCGGACTCCTGGAGGAGAACGACATGACCGAGGCCGAAATCATCGCCGCGTTGCGCAAGGGCGTCACCAGCGACCCGACCATCCGCGAGGTCCTGCGGCGGGCGCCGTGGGAGTTCCTGCCCGCCGACCACGGCGGGAAGACCTCCGCGCACGCCATCGTGCTGAACGGGCTGCCCGCCCAACTGGCGGCGCTCGCCGGCCAGGACCTCACCGACGAGCCGGCGATCATCCAGGGCGTGCTGGCCGGGCTGACCCCGGAGAAGATCGCCGCGGCCATCCCGCCCACCATGGCCAAGCAGGTCGCCGACGAGTTGGCCCGGCGGCTGGCCGCCTGAGCCGCCCCTGTCCCGCAACAGCGGTTACGCAATGTCTGTTGCGCAACTGCTGTTGCGGATGGCAGGCTGGGCGGCATGGAGAGCCCCGACGTACGCCAGGTCACCGACTCGCGGGTGCTGGCCGCCATGGCCCACCCGCTGCGCCGCCGGCTGATGGACGTGCTCAAGGTGTACGGCCCCTCGACCGTCGGCATGCTCGCCGAGCGCACCGACCAGGCGCCCGCGAACGTCAGCCACCACCTCAAGGTGCTCGCCGCCGGCGAACTGGTCACCGAGGCCCCCGAGCTGGCCCGCGACCGGCGCGAGCGGTGGTGGCGGCTGGTCACCCGCGGGGTGCGCTGGTCCAACACCGACTTCGACGCCGACCCGGCCGCCCGCGCGGTCGCCGACGCCGCCACCTCGCTCAACCTGGACCGGCACGTCGCCCTGGCCCGGGCCTGGCACGCCGCCGACGAGGAGGCACAGGCCGCCTGGGAGGACGGGCCGTTCTCCACCGACCGCTGGATGCACCTCACGCCCGACGAGCTGGCCGAGCTGAGTCGCGAGATGGTCGACCTGCTGGCCCGCTGGGCCGACCGGGAGGTGCCCGACGACGGGCGCGACCGCCAGCCGGTCTTCGTGTTCGCCCACGGCGTCCCGGCCCGGCCGTGACCACGGCCACGCACACCGACCCGGGCCCGGTCCGGCAGAGCGGCGGGCTGCTGCGGCACCGGGACTTCCGGCTGCTCTGGGCCGGCCAGGCGATCAGCAGCGTCGGCAGCAACGTCACGACCGTCGCGCTGCCACTGGTCGCGGTGGCCGTGCTCGACGCCGGCACCTTCCAGGTGGCGGTGCTCACCGCGGCGGCCTGGCTGCCGTGGCTGCTGATCGGCCTGCCGGCCGGCGCCTGGGTGGACCGGCTGCCGCGCCGGCCGGTGATGATCGCCTGCGACGTGTTCTGCGCGGCGGCGTTCCTCAGTGTGCCGCTGGCCGCCGTCCTGGACCGGCTCACCGTCTGGCACCTGCTGCTCGTCGCGCTCGGCGCCGGCACCGCGCGGGTCTTTTTCGAGACCGCCGACCAGGTGTACCTGCCGGTGCTGCTCCGCGCCGACCAACTGCCGGAGGGCAACGCGAAGCTACAGGCCACCCAGACCGTGAGCTACGTCGTCGGGCCCGGCCTCGCGGGCCTCATCGCCCAGCTCACCGGGGCGGTCGCCGCGCTGCTGCTCGACGCGGTCACGTTCCTGCTCTCCGCGGCCTGCCTGCTGCGGATCCGTACCGTCGAGCCGCGTACCCGACGGGCCGACCGGTCCCGGTCACTGCGCCGGGACATCGCCGAGGGTCTGCGCTTCGTCGTCCGGGACCCGTACCTGCGGGTGCTCACGGTCTTCGGCGCCGCCAGCAACATCGGGCTGATCGGCTACCAGGCCGTCCTGGTGGTGTTCCTGGTCCGCGAGCTGCGGCTCGCGCCCGGCGTGGTGGGCGTCCTGGTCGCGGTGATGAGCGCCGGAGGGATCGTCGGAGCGCTGCTGGCCACCGTGCTGGGCCGGCGCTGCGGCACCGCGCGGGCCATGCTGCTCGGGGCAGCCCTCACCGGGCCGCCCGCGCTGCTCATCCCGCTGGCCACGCCCGGTGTGGGATTGATCTGGCCGGCTCTCGGCGGCGTCCTGATCGGTCTCGGCGTGGCGATCGGCAACGTGCTCAAGGGCAGCTTCCGCCAGACGTACACCCCGCATCACCTGCTCGGCCGGGTGACCGTGAGCATGCAGCTGCTCAACTACGGCACCATCCCGCTGGCAGCCGTGCTGGCCGGAGCCCTCGGCGCACGCTACGGCGTCGGGACCGCGATCGGGGTGATGACCGCCTGGTTGGCGCTCACCCCGTTGATTCTGCTGATCGGACCACTCCGGCGGCGGCGGGACCTGCCCGCCGCCCCGGCGGCGTCTTGAGTGCGCTGCAGCGGCGGCCGGAGACCGGCCGCCGCTACCGGCACGGAGCTACATCGGGCGGACGTTGTCCGCCTGCGGACCCTTCTGCCCCTGGGTCACCTCGAACTCGACCTTCTGGCCCTCGTTGAGCTCCCGGTAGCCGCTCGAGGCGATGGCGGAGTAGTGGACGAACACGTCCGGCCCTCCACCGTCCTGCTCGATGAAACCGAAGCCCTTTTCCGAGTTGAACCACTTAACCGTGCCGGTTGCCATGCATCTCTCCCTGTTCAAAGCGGCTGACCCTCGGCCTGTGGCCGATGATCGCCCGTACCTGTCCGACAGTAACGGGCGAAACGCCGATCTGCCGGCCGAAGTGCCGTAGGTCTTCGAGTGAAGTCGGGTGAACTCTGCGCGCCGGCCGGTGAAACCCACCCCCGCGACCCTCCGCTGGGGCATGCTTGCGCCGATGAGGGGTGCCGCAGCCGCCGCGCTGTCCGAGCTGGAGCGCGAAATCGACGCGCCCGGCGCCGGCCTGGACCGGCTCCGGCTGGTGCCCACCCCCTTCGTGCCGGAGGTACGGCTGCACCTGGCCGAGGACGCGATCGTCTGGTGGGCCCGGATGGAGGCGACCGTCGGGCACGCCCTGCCGCCCCCGTACTGGGCCTCCGCCTGGGCCGGGGGCCAGGCCCTGGCTCGCCACCTGCTGGACCATCCGGAGCTGGTCGCCGGCCAACGGGTCCTCGACCTCGCCGCCGGGTCGGGGCTGGTGGCCATCGCCGCCGCGCTGGCCGGCGCGGCGAGAGTGGTCGCCAACGACATCGACCCGTACGCCGTCGCCGCCGTCACCGTCAACGCGCGGGCCAACCGGGTCGCCGTCGACGCCACCGGGGACGACCTGCTCGACAGCGTCGACGCCGAGGCGGACCTGGTCGTCGCCGGGGACGTCTTCTACAGCCGCGCGATGGCCGACCGGATGCTGCCGTTCCTCCAGCGGGCCGCCGCCGGCGGCGCCGAGGTGCTGGTCGGCGATCCCGGCCGGGGGCATCTGCCGGCGGACCGGCTGACGGTGCTGGCCGACTATCCCGTGCCCACCACCGAGCCCTCGGTCGACTCGTCGCTGCGCCGGGTGCAGGTGCTGCGACCCGCCTGAGGCCGGGGGCCGTCTCAGGGGCGACCCCGAGGCGGATACCAGGGGTCGCTGGGGGTCGCGACCGGATGTCCACGTGGCACGGTGGCCATAGCGTACGGGGCATGACGCAATGGCTGGCTCAGGTCGGGGAACTGCCCATCGTGCTGCTGATGGGCACGCTCGGGCTGGTCATGCTCTTCGACGCCGTACCGCTGCTGGGGGTCCTGGTCCCCGGCGACGTGGCGATCCTCGCCGCGGTCGGCGTGGGTCGCCCGGCCACCGGGCTCGCCACCTTCACCGCGGTGCTGGTCGGCTGCCTGGCCGGTTGGTCGTTGAGCTTCCTCGTCGGTCGCCGGTACGGGGAGCGGCTGCGGCGCAGTCGGGTCGGCGACTGGATCGGCGAGGCGCGTTGGACGGCGGCGGAGGGGCTGCTGCGTCGCGGTGGGGGGCGGATGGTGGTGGTGGCGCCGTTCCTGCCGGTGTTCAACGCGCTGCTGCCGCTGGCCGCCGGCGGGCTGCGGATGTCGTACCGGCGGTTCCTCGGCTGCGCGGCGCTCGGCGCGACGGCCTGGGCCGGTCTCTACCTCGCGCTGGGCACCGCGTCCCGCTCGCTGGCCGGGCTGCTGCCGGGAGAGTCCAGCCCGCTGCTCGTCACCATGGCTGTCGGGCTGGTGCTGGCCGCCGTGGTGCTGCTGGGCACCCGGCGCCGGCTGCGGG
>NZ_RCVJ01000057.1 GCF_003667505.1 Micromonospora sp. BL4 | reverse complement strand
GCCCACGAGCACCGCGGCGATGAGCACCGGCGCGGCCAGCCGGGCCGTGCCCCGCGGGCTCACCCCGCACCGCCCGACGGCGCCGTGCGGGCCGTGCGCCCGCCCGGCCGCACCGCGGCGTGATCCTCGGGGTGCTCGACCGGACGCGGCACGCCCTCGTGCGGCCGGGTGGGGCCGAGGGCGGGCAACTCCAGACGGAACCGGCTACCCACGCCCGGCTCGCTGTACGCGCTCAGCACGCCGCCGAGCAGGGCCGCGTGTTCCCGGGCGATGGCCAGCCCGAGCCCACTGCCCGGCGCCGAGCGCGACGGATCGACCTTGTGGAACCGGTCGAACAGGCGCGGCAGATGCTCGGCCGCAATGCCCGGCCCCTGGTCGGTGACCTCGAAGACGACCAGCGGGCCCACACCGGACACCGTGGCCCGGATCTCCCCGCCGCCGTGTTCGACCGCGTTCGCGACCAGGTTGGCCAGCACCCGTTCGAGCCGGCGCGGGTCGGTGCGCAGCGCCACCGGATCCCCGCAGACCAGCACGCGCTCCGACCAGCCGCGCGCCGCCACGATCCCGCGCAGCAACGCCGGCGCGTCGACCGGCTCGACGGTCGGCCGTTCCCGGCCGGCGTCCAGCCGGGAGATCTCCATCAGGTCCTCGACCAGCCGGCGCAGCCGGACCACGTCACCGACCAGCAGGCGCGCGGCCGGTCGGGCATCGTCGGGCAGCTGGTCGAGGTGCTCGCGCAGCAGCGAGGCCGCGGCCACCAGGGCCGTCACCGGGGTACGCAGCTCGTGCGCGACGTCGGCGGTGAACCGCCGCTCCCGCGCCTGCGCCGCCGAGAGCGCGGCGATCTTCGACTCCAGCGCCTCGGCCATCTCGTTGAACGACGCCGCCCAGACGCTGAACTCGTCCCGCCCGCGTACCGGCAGGCGGGTGGCGAGCAGGCCCTCGGTGAGCGCCCGCGCGGCCCGGCTGGCCCGGCCCACCGGCTCCAGCGTGCGGCGGGCCAGCAGGTGCCCCACCCCGGCGGCGAGCAGCACCACCAGCACCCAGCCGGCGAGCAGCGCGGTGCGCAGCTGACCCAGGTCGGCGGCGATGTCGTCCTCGACGGTGATCACGTACAGCTCGGCGGTGGAGCCGGGGATGCGGCCGCCGACCACCAACAGCCGGGGGCGCTCCGCCGGTGCGGATCGCTGGTAACCGAGCTGCCCGTCCGCCACCGTGGCCCGCAGGTGCGCGCCGAGGGTCGGGGCGTACGACGGGTGCGAGGGGCGGGCCGGGCCGTCGACGAGCACCACGTGCCGTCCGCTGCCCTCGAAGCTGGTGAGCAGCTCGGTGCGGCGCTGGTCGGTCAACGGCAGGAACTGTCCGGCGAGGACGAGTTGGTAGCGGGCGTCGGCGGCGGCCTGGTGCAGCGAGGCGTCCAACCAGGACTGCCGCAGCAGCAGCCCGGTGCCCCCGGCGAGCAGGCCGGCGGAGACACCGGCGACCAGCACGAAGGCGATCGTCAGCCGGCGCCGCAGGCGGCCCGGGGGCACCGCGCGTCCGGCCATCGCCGATCTCCCGTCAGCCCGTGGACAGTTTGTAGCCGGCGCCGCGAACGGTGCGTACCAGCCGAGGGTGCGCGGGGTCGTCCTCGACCTTGGCGCGCAGCCGCTGCACCGCCACGTCGACCAGCCGTGAATCGCCCAGGAAGCTGTGGTTCCAGACCAGGTCCAGCAGCAGCTCCCGGGTGAACACCTGCCCGGGCCGGCGGGCCAGCTCCAGCAGCAGGCGGAACTCGGTGGCGGTCAGCGACACCTCCCGGCCGCCCCGACGGACCACGAAGCTGCCCGGGTCGATCTCCAGGCTGCCGACCTCGATGGTGCTCGACGCGACCGGCGCGCTCGCCCGGCGCAGCACCGAGCGGACCCGGGCCACCAGCTCGGGCAGGTCGAACGGCTTGCGCAGGTAGTCGTCGGCGCCGCACTCCAGCCCGACGACCACGTCGATCGTGTCGGTGCGCGCGGTCAGCATGAGGATCGGCACCTGGCTGGTGCGCCGGACCTCCCGACAGACCTCCAGGCCGTCCAGACCGGGCAGCATGACGTCGAGCACGATCAGATCGACCGGGCGGGCCCGCCACGCCGCCAGGGCCTGCCGCCCGTCGACGGCGGTGTCGACCCGGAAGCCGGCGCGGCGCAGACCGAGGGCGGTGACCTCCCGGATGGAGGCATCGTCCTCGACCACCAGCACGCGGCCCTCCATGACCTGAGGGTAGACCCGCCGCGACGGCGCGCAGCCTGGCGAAACGGTCGGTGTCGGGGACCGGGCGGCCCCCGACACCGGGGGTGTCACTGCTGCCACTGGTGGGCCACGTCGAGGACGATCCGGCTGTGCCCGCCGGGGCCGGCCAGCACGAACGTGCGGAACGGCAGCCGTGCCCGCACGCCGACCGCGAAGGTGGTGTAGCCCTCGAAGCTGCCGCCGAAGACGACGTCGCGCAGCGTCGGGTAGCGCAGCAGGTTCGCGGCGTGCTCACCGACCCGGTACGGCACGGTGCCCACGTGGGAGTCGTCGTACGCGGGGGCCCGCAGCGAGACCCGCAGCAGCGCGCCTCCGGCGGTGTACGGCGACAGCGCCAACCCCTCGCCCTCGGTCCACGTCTCGCCGTAGCCGACCGCGTAGCCGTCCACCGGGCCGGCGAACTCGAACACCACCCGGTCGTAGCAGTCGTGCCGGCCGGTCCGTACGTCGACCAGCGGGGCGCTGCTCAGCGCGCCCGCCGACTTCTCCCCGCTGCCCCAGGTGATGCCGCAGTACGGCGACGTGGTCGCCGCCGCCGTGGTGGTGCTCGCCGCGGCCCCGTTGCCCGCGCCGGCGACCAGCCCGGCGAGCACGACCGCCAGCGCCGTCAGTGCGCTCCTGATCCTCATCGTGGTGCCTCCGTCCGATGTTCGGGGGCCACGTCGCGGCGGCGTTGCCGGTGACCCTCTGCGGCCACCGTCGTCCCGCCTCGGCACGGCCACCTCGCCGCGACGTAACAGGCACGTAACGGCGGTCGATGGTGGTGACGTGGACGGTGCCGGTCAGTCGGTCACGGGTGGCCGACGCAGCGTGCGCAGCGGCGAGCAGAACACCGGAAGCCAGGTCAGCGCGTTGGCGGCCGCGCCGACCACCAGCGCGGTGCGGACCTCCGTGTACTGGCCGAGGAGGCCGGCGGCCACCGCGCCGACGGTGAGTGCCCCGGTGAGCAGGAACCGGAAGGTGGCGTTCATCCGGCCGAGCAGCGCGTCCGGGGTGGCGCCCTGGCGCAGGCTCACCCCGACGACGTTGCCGACCCCGGTCCGCCACGCCAGTGCCAGCCAGCCGAACGCGGCCAGCCAGAGCATCGGTCCGGTGTCGATGAGCGCGACCAGCCCACCGAGCGGGGCGACGAGCAGACCGGGCAGCCACAGCGCGCGACCGTGGCCGATCCGCTCGGCGAGCGGGCGCGCGCTCAGCGCACCGAGCAGGGCGCCGACCCCACCCGCGCCCAGGAAGAGGCCGAGGGCGGCGGCACCCAGTCCCAGCTCGCGTAGGAAGACCACCGGCAGCATGGTCGTGGTGAGCTGCATGGTCAGGTTGATGCTCGCGGTGGAGAGGGCGAGTGGACGGAGCAGCGGGTTGCCGATCACGTGCCGGACGCCGGCGGCGAGTTGCCTCGCGAACCCGCCCGCCGCCCGAGTCGGGAGCCGGCGAGGCGCATCGGTGCGGATCCGGGCGAGGATCGCCCCGGAGACCGCGAAGGTCACCGCGTCCAGCACGATCGCGGCGGGCGCGGTGAGCGCCTGTACGACGAGACCGCCGAAACCTCGCCCGGCGATCTGCATCGTCGCGTTCGTACTCATCAGCAGCGAGTTCGCCGCGACCAGACGGCTCCGGCCGACCAGTTCCGGCAGGTAGCTCTGTGCGGCGACGTCGGCGAAGACCGTGCCGACGCCGGTCAGCAGCACCACGAGGTGGAGCTGCGGGATACTCAGCCAACCGGCCCACCACGCCACCGGCACGGACGCGACCAGAGCCGCCCGGGCCAGGTCCGCGATGATCAGGACCGCGCGGTGCGGCAACCGGTCGACCCAGACACCGGCCGGCAGGCCGATCACCAGGAAGGCGGCTGTGCTCAGCGCGCCGAGTAGCCCCACCTGGCCGGGAGTGGCTGCCAGCAGGGAGACGGCGAGCACCGGCACGGCGAGCTGGCTGACGTGGAAGCCGATGCCGTCGACGAGGGAGGCTGCGTAGAGCAGCCGGAAAGAGCGGGGCCAGCGGCCTGCCCGATGGTCGGGAAGGGTCGCGGTCGGTGCGGTCATGCCACCCACGGTGCCGGTCGCACAACGTGGGACCGATAAATTTGACCCTCGTCAAATCTGTCGGGGGTGCCAATGATGGTGGTCGGGCTGGAAGCGCGGGATCTGGCGATGACCCGGTTCGCCATCTCTCCGCTGTGGGAGGTGATCGCGAGCGTCCGTGTCATCAAGCAGCCGCACCTGTTCCCGGAGCACCTGCCCTGGTCCGGACGCGTCCGCCCCCGCCTGGCCGACGTGGACTGGCGGCTTCTCGCCGACTTGGTGCAGATACCGACCTTGGTCATTCCGACCTTCGTCTGCCCGCCTCCGGCCACCTCCCAGCCCACCCTCGACGTGGAGCTGGCGACCCTCGTCACCACTTCACCCGAGGCGCTGCGGGCAGGTCTCGACGAGCTGCCCGGCCCCCGCTCGTCCCGGCTGGCCGCGCTCTACGCCGAGCCGGTCGCCGGGCTGGCCCGGCTGGCGGAGGTGATTGCGGTGTACGCCGACGCGGCCATCGGGCCCTACTGGCCCCGGATGCGCACCCTTCTGGAGCGGGAGGTGTTGCTCGGCGCACAGCGAATGGCCACCGACGGGGTGCACGGCCTGCTCAACCACCTCGACCCGTACGTCCGGCTGGAGGCCGACACGCTTCGGGTGGATCACATCGTCCTGGCTGGCACCGTGCGACTCGACGGGCGGGGCCTGCTGCTCGTTCCGTCGGTCTTCACGGGTCCCCGGGTCTGGTCCAACTTCGGCTCCCCGGGGCAACCGGTGCTTCGCTACCCGGCCCGGGCTGTGGGGACCCTGTGGGAGCGGGACCCGGCCCCCCGTGGGCAGGGTCTGCCCCGGGTGCTGGGTCGAACCCGCGCGACCCTGTTGCACGAGCTCGCGGTGCCGACCTCGACCCTGGAGTTGGCCGAGCGCTGCGGGCTTACCCCGGGCACCGTGTCCCAGCACCTCGGCGCGCTGCGCGACGCCGGCCTGGTGGGTGCCCACCGTGCCGGACGCTTCGTGCTCTACGCCCGGACGACCGCGGGCGAGGCCCTGGTCAACGCCAGCGGCGGGGCCGCCCCCTGACATCGGTGGCGGTTTCGAGGGACCGGCCCTTCACGGGGCGATGGCACCGTCGTCGGTATGACGGTTCCGTTATGCCGAGCATCGACCGCCGTCACATTAGCATTCACGTACATCGATGACCGGCGGCCGGTGGCCGCCGGACTACCGCAGGGGAGTGCGTGATGTTCCGACGACAAGTGCTGCGCGCGGCGCAGGCCATGCTGGTGGCCGTGCTGGCGGCGGCCGGGGTGCAGCTCGCCACCGGCGCCCCGGCCGCCGCCGTCCGCACCGTCTACTACGACGCGAGCCGGACCGGCGAGTTCCGCACCAACTTCGACCAGGCCGCGCAGATCTGGAACAGCCGGGTCAGCAACGTCCGGCTCCTGGCCGGCACCCCGGCCAGCATCACCATCTACGTCGACAACGGCTGGCCCCGGGCGCAACCGACCGGCCTCGGCTCGGGACGCATCTGGATGGGCCGCACGGCCGTGAACCAGGGCTACGACCGCACCCGGATCGCCACCCACGAGGTCGGCCACATCCTGGGCCTGCCGGACCGGCGCACCGGCCTCTGCTCCGACCTGATGTCCGGCAGCAGCGCACCCGTCTCCTGCCGCAACGCGAACCCGAGCGCGGCCGAGGCGTCCCGGGTGAACGCGCTGTTCGCCGGCACACTCGCCGCGCCGGCCAGCGGCGCGACGTACACCTGGGACGGCACCGGGGACATCGGACCGACGGTGGTCGGCGGCCGGCCGGCCTCCGAGAACTACCCCTTCATGGTGTACGTCTCCGGCTGCACCGGAACGCTGATCAAGGCCAACTGGGCGGTCACCGCCAAGCACTGCTCGACGCCGTCCTCGGTCCGGGTGGGCAGTGTCAACCGCAGCAGCGGCGGGACGGTGGTCCGGGTGATCCGCGCGGTCAACCACCCGAGCGTCGACGTCAAGCTGCTGCAACTGGCCAGTTCGGTCACCTACGCCCCGGCGCCGATCCCGTCGACCTCCGGCGCGGTCGGCACCGCCACCCGGATCATCGGCTGGGGTCAGACCTGCCCCCGCCCGGGCTGCGGATCGGCCCCCGCGGTGGCCAACGAGCTGGACACGTCCATCGTGGCCGACAGCCGGTGCTCCGGCATCAACGGCCCGTACGAGATCTGCACCAACAACACCAACGGCACCTCCGGGGCCTGCTACGGCGACTCGGGTGGCCCGCAGGTGCGCCGCGTCAACGGGGTGTGGAACCTGATCGGCGCGACCAGCCGCGCCGGCAACAACAACTCCACGTGCGCCACCGGCCCGTCCATCTACGTCGATCTGCCGTCCATCCGGTCCTGGATCTCCACCCAGGTCGGTGGCCTGCCCGTCTGATCACTTCGGACGCCCGAGGCGGGTACGCGCGACACGCGTGCCCGCCTCGCGTCGGCGGGTCACCCACCCGTCACCGCCCTGCGGTAGCGTGCCGGGGACAACGACCGATCCGAGGTGGTCTCATGCCCGCCGTCGTCGCACTCGTGCTGACGCTCGCACTGTCGCCCACACCGTCGCCGTCCGCCCCCTCGGGCCCCGTCCGCGACCTCATCGGTGGCGTCGGGCAACTCGTCGGCGACCTGCTCGGCGGCGACAGCACCCCGAGCTCCTCCCCGGACCCGACGCCGACCCCGACCCGGCCTGCGCCACCGTCCGCCGGGCCGTCCGCCCCGGTGACGTCCGCCCCGATGGCGCCCGCACCCGCGGCGCCCGCACCGGCCTCCGCGCCCGCCGGATCGCCGGCCGATCCCCAGCGGCCGGCGGCGCCCGCCGCACCGGATCGCACCGCCGGTGGTCGGGGCACCCGGGAAGCGGCGGTGCCGCTGCCGAACGGTGGCGAACCGGCCGCCCCGCCGACGCTCGCCGCCCCCGAGCGGAGCGGTTGGCCGCTGCTGACCGCGCTCCAGCTGGTGATGGCCGGTGTCCTCGTGGTGCTGGCGCTGCTGCTCCTGCGCCGCCGCCGGGCGGTCGGCCCAGCCGCCTCCGCCGGTGCCCCCGCGCCGGCGCCCGCACCGACCCCGGCGCCGGATCCCGGTCCGGTGCCGGACAACGTCAGCCGACTGCCGACCAACCTCAACGCCATCTACGAGTTGGGCCGGCTGGACGAGCGGCTCGAACAGGAACGCCGCCACCGATCCTGACGCGCGGTGTCCGGCCGCCGGCTCAACGAGCCGGCCGAGCGCCCTCGCGCGGCGGGATCTCGTCGTGGTACGCCCCGACCGGTCCGCGGTAGCGATCCCCGTCCGGGTACGGCCACGCGTTGGCCGTGCAGCCGTGCAGGCCCAGCGTCTGCTGCTGCATGACCGGCGCCGGTCGGCCCCGTCCCGGGCACCGCTCGTGACCCAGGCCGAGCCGGTGCCCGACCTCGTGGTTCACCATGTACTCCCGGTACGTGGACAGGTCGGCGCCGTAGCCCGGCACGGCCTTGACCCAGCGCGCCACGTTGAGCACCACCCGCTGGCCGTTGCGGCAAGAGGTGTAGCCGTCCGGCACGTCCTGGCACAGTTCGTCACGGGTGCCGGGGGTGGCCAGGTAGATGGTGAAGTCGGCGGGCGCGCCGGCGCCCACCCTGTGGAGCCGCCAGCCGCCGCCGGCCGTCCACCCGCGCGGGTCGTTGAGTGTCGCCGAGACCGCCGCGGCGACGTCCGTCACCGGCAGTCCGCGGATGTCGCGCTCCACGGCGACGCGGTACCGCAGCAACTGTCCGCGGGTGCCGCGCCCGGACGCCGTCTCGGCGGGGGCCACCGACCAGCGGTTGCCGCCGGTCGCGGGATAGCTGATGGCGACGGTTGGTGCGGGCGCGACACCGGCGTTCCCGGCGGCTCCCGCCGGCCGACCGGTCCCGGCCTGCCCCGCCGCGGGTGGTCCGGCCTGCCCCGTCGCGGGTAGTCCGGCCTGCCCCGCCGCGGGTGGTCCGGTGTGTGCCGGCCCGGTCGTGACCGGATCGGTGGCCCGCTGCCCGGCGGCCGGCAGGCCGCAGCCGGTGAGCAGCGCCACCACAAGCAGCAACGCCGCAGAGGCGCCCGATCCTCGACGGGTAGCCTTCGTCGACATGTCTCTCCCCTCGCGCGCCGGACCGCGGCGCCGCAGGGAAGGAGACGGGTGACCCTTCCGAAAAGTTGATCTCGAAAGCGCTCAACTTTTCGTGGTCCTCACCCGTCCGTAACCGTGTGGCATGGGGGAGGGTTCGGCGTGGCGCGGGGTGACGCGGAGTTCGTCGAGTTCGCGCGGGCGGCGTCCGCGCGGCTGGTGCACGCCGCGTTCCTGATGACCGGCGACCATCACCGGGCCGAGGACGCCGCGCAGACCGCCCTGGCCCGCACCTACGCGTCCTGGTCCCGGATCCGCGACGACGACGCGTACGGCTACGCCCGCCGCATCCTGGTCAACCACCTGGTGGACGGATGGCGGCGCCCGATCCGGGAGTATCCGACCGAGGAGGTCCCGGAGCAACGGCGCGACGACGTGGCCGACGAGGTGGCCACCCGGCGCTGGTTGACCGCGATCCTCGGCGTGCTCAGCCCTCGTGAGCGGGCCATCGTCGTGCTGCGCTACTACTTCGACCTGCCGGAGGCGCAGGTGGCCCGGGAACTCGACGTCTCGGTGGGCACGGTCAAGAGCACCAGCTCACGGGCCCTGGAGAAGCTGCGCAGCACCGGAGAGCGTGCCGTCGACACCGAGGAGGCGTGCCGATGAGCGACCTCGACCGGCTCCGCCACGCCATGCGGGTGACCGAACGTCCCGGGGCCACCGTCGACCTGGCGGCCGTCATGCGCGACGGGCGGCGGCTGCGAACCCGCCGCAGGGTCGCCGGCGCCGGGGCGGCGACCCTGGCGACCGGGCTGGTCGCCGCCATCGTCGCGGTGGTGGTCGGCGCGCTGCCGGACGACCCGCGCACCGTCGAACGTCCGACGCAGGTCGCCGTCGCACCCCCGCCGGTCGCCGTTCCCCCGACGGCGTCGCACCCGCTCGGACCAACGCCGACGACCACGCCGGGCCGCGGGGAGCCGTCGCCCTCGCCGGTGGGCCAGATCGTCGACAGCGGGATCCGGCACGGGAGCGACCAGCGGGTGTTCTACGTCGTCCAGGTGTCGGTACCCGGCGAGCCCCGGGTGACGATCGGCCTGGCCGCCGGCCGCCGCGCCCCGGACGGCACGGTGACGACGGACCTGCTGGTCAACGACGTCGAGGGGGCCGACCGCAGCCCCGGTTTCCACCAGATCGGCTACGACAGCGGGGGATCAGGGGCGCCGGTGCCCACGTTCGGCTACTTCGTCGGCCCGGCGCAGCAGATCATCGGCACGGTGGACGGCCGGCAGGTCGGTGCCCGGCTGGCGCGGTGGAGCGCCGACAAGCAGGTGGTGATCTTCTGGTTCGACCCGGCCAAGCTGGCACCGGGGGACAAACTGGACGGCATCGTCGCCCGCGACGGCAGCGACCGTCGGCTGTGACGGGCTGGTCCTCGCGTCTGTGACACGCTCTTCGCGTCGAGGGCCGGCCGCTCAGACCAGCCGACCGTCGATGGTCACCGTCGTGCCCTCGTCGGTGGAGACCAGCCGCACGTCGCCGTAGGCGTTCATCAGCAGCGCGCCCCGCCCGCGGTCCATCGCCGGACGGCGGTCCCGCCAGGTGCCGAAGTCGCGTACCGAGATCCGGACCAGGCCGCCGCCCGCCTGGAGTCGCACGCGTACCTCCGGACGGCTGGGTCGCTGGGCGTGCTCGACGGCGTTGTTCATCGCCTCGGACACGGCCAGTAGCAGGTCCTCCTGCACGTCCGGGTCGACCTCCAGGCCGTCCAGCGCCAGCCGGACGTCGCGGCGCATCGCCGCCGCCGACGTGGGCGCGGAGGGGTACGTCCAGCCGACGTCGAGGACATCGCCGGCGGTGCCGATCGCGAACGTGTCGTCGACGGCTGCGGCAACGGCGTCCGGGGTGGGAGTGTCGGCCGGGTGGCCCGGCGTGTTCGCGGCCGGAGCGGACGAGGTCGGCACGGCCGTCGCGGGCGCGACGGCGGTGACCGGTTGCGCCGCCGCCGAGGCGGCGTCGACCTGCGGTGAAACGCCGTCGTCCCGGGCCGGCGCCGCGTCGGACCGGGGGGCCCCGCCGGTGCGGGACCGGCGGATCACGGTCCTGATCCGGGCGATCAGCTCGGCCGCGGCGAACGGCTTCACCACGTAGTCGTCGGCGCCCAGGCTCAGGCCCGCCACGCTGGCCTCCCCGCCTGCGCGGGCGGAGAGCACCAGCACCGGCAACGCCCGGGTCGCCGGGTCCGCGCGCAACCGGCGGACCAGCTCGAAGCCGTCGAGCACCGGCATCATCACGTCGGTCAGGACCAGGTCCGGCGGGTCGCGGTGGACCGCGTCGAGGGCCTGCCGCCCGTCGGTGACGGCCCGCACCCGCCAGCCCTGCCCGGTGAGCAAACGCGTCAGGTACGCCCGCATGTCGCTGTTGTCGTCGGCCACCAGGATCCGTGCCCCGGTCAGCTCGTCGGCGAGGAAGCTGGACGCCGGGTCGGGCTCCGCGACGCCGCCGTCCGGGTCGGCCAGCCAGGTCACCGCCTCCTGGACGGCGGCCCGGGTCGCGTCTCCCCGCCCGTTGGGCGGTGCTCCGGTCGCGACGGTGCGACGCGCCGCCGACCACGGCAGCGCCACGGTGAAGGTGCTGCCGACGCCGACCCGGCTGGTCACCCGGACCTCGCCGCCCTCCAGCCGGGCCAGCTCGTGCACCAGGGCCAGGCCGATGCCGGTGCCCTCGTGACTGCGCGAGAGGGCGCCCTGCACCCGGTGGAAGCGTTCGAAGAGCTTCGGCAGCTCCTGTTCGGCGATGCCGATGCCGGTGTCCGTGACGGTGAGCCGCACCTCCTCGTCGTCGGTCTCCAGAACCACCCGGATCCGGCCGATGAACGTGTACTTCAGGGCGTTGGACAGCAGGTTGGTGACGATGCGTTCCCAGTTGACCGGGTCCACCGTGACCGGCCGCGGCAGCGGCGGGCAGTCGACCTCCAGGGTCAGCCCGGCCCGTTCGACGGCGGCCCGGAAGACGCCGGCCAGCTCTGCCGTGAGCGTGGCGAGATCGACCATCCGGGCGTCGCTGCGGGCCTGCCCAGCCTCCAGGCTGGAGAAGGTGAGCAGGCTGTTGACCAGGGTCAACAGGCGGGTGGCGTTGCGCCAGGCGGTCTCCACCCGCTCGCGTTGCACCGGTGCCAGTGGCGCGGCGGCATCGGTGAGCGCGTCCGACAGCGGACCGAGCATGAGGGTGAGGGGGGTACGGAACTCGTGGCTGACGTTGGTGAAGAAGCTGGTCTTCACCCGGTCCAGTTCGGCCAGCGCCTCGGTCCGGCGCCGCTCCTCCTCGTACGCCTGCGCGTTGCGCAGTGCCACCGAGACCTGCTGGGCCAGCAGTTGGTAGAAGGAGCGGTACGCCTCGTCCAGCCCCCGGCTCGGGCTGAGCCCGACCAGCAGGACGCCGAGCGGCTGGGCCTCGGTGGCCGAGGGCAGCGGCAGTGCCAGCGCGGTGCGTACCGGATCCTTCCACGGGCCGGCCGGCAGTGGCAGCCGATCGGCGACGCCGGTCACCTCGGTCGGTCGGCCCTCGGCGGCGGCCGGCAGACCCCAGGCGCGGGCCGTCGTGCCCGGGTCGGTCAGGGCGGCGGACTCCGGCAGCGCCTCCGCCACGGTGGCGTCATCCGCGTCGCCGCCGGCCCAGGCGACCCGGCGCAGCACGGTGCCGTCGCGCAGGTAGATGGCGGCGAACGGCACGTCCAGCGGGTGGGCGCCGATGGCGTCGACGAGCCGGGCGCAGGTGGCGTCCACGTCGACGGTGCGCCCGTCGCCGCCTACGGCAAGGTCGCGCAGCAGTCGTAGCCGCCGTTCGCCGACCACCTGCTCGGTGACCTCGCTGCACACGGTCAGCACGCCGACGGTGCGGCCCTCGTCGTCGCGGGCCGGTGCGTGCGAGACGCTGAAGTACGCCTCCTCGCGGTAGCCGGCACGCTCCAGGAGCAGTTGCAGGGCTGGCACCCAGCTGGCCACCCCGGTCGCCATGGCCTGCTGGATCAGCGGGGCGAGCACGTCCCAGCCCTCGGCGAGGGTCACCCGCACGTCGTCGCCGAGCGCGGCCGGGTGCTTGTCGCCGATCAGCGCGGAGTACGCGTCGTTGTAGAGCTGGGACAGGCGGTCGCCCCAGAGCAGCAGCATGGGGTAGCGGGAGGAGAGCACCATTCGGACCGCGGCGCGCAGGCTCTGCGGCCAGCCGGTCACCGGGCCGAGCGGGGTGGCGGTCCAGTCCAGCTCCGCCATCAACCGGCCGGTGTCACCGCCGCCGGTGAACAGGTCCGTGCTGGGTCGTCTCACGCTCGACCCGGCCCCATCGCAAGCCCCCCGTTCCGGGCCCGATGACCCCTGCTGGCGTTACCTACCCATCCTGGCACCTTCACTCACCTGTGCCGACGCCGGCATCCGCCGATCCCGGCTGCCGGCGTCGGCGTGCGCTCAGCGTACGGAGCGGCGGGGGCGAAACGGGACGTTCCGCCCCGCCGTGTCGGTTCCGGCGGCCCGCTGGCAGAGCGGCGGCCGCCACCGAACCGGCGGGGGTTCCGGACGAACGACCGATGCCGAAGACATTGATATCTGTAATTGTCTCGGTTATCTCTCCAACCCCCGAGGAGCCCCCATGAGAGGCAGAACGCTGAGCGCGGGCATCGCGCTCGCCGTGTTCACCGGGATGACGGTGACGCTGGCCGCCCAGCCGGTGACCGCGTCACCCATCGCCGCGACGGCAGTGGCCCGGCCGATCGCCGGATCCGCCGCCGTCCTGGCGGCGCCGGACATCTCCGTCAGCAACGTCCAGGCGCACCTGACCCAGTTCAACTCCATCGCCAGCAGCAACGGCGGCAACCGACGGGCCGGCTCGGCCGGCTACACCGCCTCGCTCTCCTACGTCAAGACCAGGCTCCAGGCAGCCGGCTACACGGTCAGCGAGCAGTACTGCTCCAGCTGCACGTACCCCTCGAACAACCTGATCGCGGAGTGGCCCGGCGGCCCGGCCGACCAGGTGGTCATGTTCGGCGCCCACCTCGACGGAGTCTCGGCCGGGCCGGGCATCAACGACAACGCCACCGGCTCGGCGAGCCTGCTGGAGAACGCGCTGGTCCTGGCCGCGCAGAACCCGACCATGACCAAGCGCGTCCGGTTCGCCTGGTGGACCGACGAGGAGCAGGGGCTCAACGGCTCCCGTTTCTACGTCAACTCGCTCAACGCCACCCAGCGCGGCTACATCAAGGGCTACTACAACTTCGACATGGTCGGCTCGATCAACGGTGGCTACTTCATCAACCGGGTCACCTCGACCACGGCCGCGCCGCTGAAGGCGTACTGGGACTCGTTGGGCCTGCAACCGGAGGAGAACGTCGAGGGCCAGGGCCGCTCCGACGACTACTACTTCCAGCAGGCCGGCATCCCCACCTCGGGCTACGCCGCGGGCGCCAGCGCCCGCAAGACCAGCGCCCAGGCCGCCAAGTGGGGCGGCACCGCCAACTCGGCGTACGACCCCTGCTACCACCGGGCCTGCGACACCACCGCCAACGTCAGCGCCACCGTGCTGAACCGGGCCGCGGACGGCATCGCGTACGCGCTGTGGCAGCTCGCCGTGGGCGGCGGCACCCCGACGAACGACTTCTCCGTCGCGGTCAACCCCACCACGCGTACCGTCGCGCGGGGCGCCAGCACCACCGCGACGGTCGTCACCGCCACCACCGCCGGCTCGGCGCAGTCGGTCAGCCTGTCCGCCTCCGGTGCGCCCAGTGGGGTGAGTGTCTCGTTCAGCCCGTCCTCGGTGACCTCGGGCGGCTCGGCGACGATGACCCTGGCCGCGTCGGCCAGTGCGGCGACCGGCACCTTCACCATCACGGTGACCGGCAGCGGCTCGGTGACCCGCAGCGCCAGCCTCACGCTCACGGTGACCGGCACCGGCGGCTGCGCCGGCGGCCAGGTGGTCGGCAACGGTGGCTTCGAGAGCGGCAGCACGCCGTGGACGGCGTCCTCCGGCGTGATCACCAACGCCAGCGGTCAGCCGGCCCGGACCGGGTCGTACAAGGCGTGGCTCAACGGGTACGGCAGCACCCGCACCGAGAACCTGTCCCAGTCGGTGACCCTGCCGGCCGGCTGTGCCAGCTACACGCTGTCGTTCTGGCTGCACATCGACACGGCCGAGACGACCACTTCCCGGGTGTACGACCGGCTCACCGTGCAGGTGGGCTCGACCACGCTGGCGACGTACTCGAACCTCAACGCCGCCGCCGGCTACGTCCAGCGCACCTTCAACATGGCCTCGTACGCCGGCCAGACGGTGACGCTGCGGTTCACCGGCACCGAGGACGCCTCGTTGCAGACCAGCTTCGTGATCGACGACGTGACGCTGCAGGCGAGCTGACGGAGGTCGTCGGGTGGAGCCGGGCGACCGCCTCCACCCGACACCTAGTCACGCCTGTCTATCTCTGGTAGAAATCCTTCAAGGCCGGCCCCTGATTCGCAAAAATCCCACCCCTGCTGCGAACGGGAGTGCCATGTCCGCCACCCGATCCACCCTGCGCCGCCGCGTGCTCACACTGCTGGTGGCCACCCTCGCCGCGGTCGGCGCCGCGCTCGGTCTCGCCGCCCCGGCCTTCGCCATCAGCCACTCCAGCGCCACCTCCCAGCTGCGCGCCGCCAACATCTCGTGGACCTCCAGCGGCAACTGCAGCGACCGCAACGTGCCCACCTGCACCTCGTTCACCGGGGTCCGGCAGGCGACGATCAGCGGAATCATCACGTTCAAGCGGGCCAGCGGCTGCGCGGTCACCATCACCGCCGGCACCGAGGTCGGCCATGCCGGCGGCACGTACAGCCACTGGAACGGCTACAAGCTCGACATCGCGCTGAGCACCTGCATCCAGAACTACATCTCCGCGAACTACACCTACGTCGGCTACATCGCCGGCTTCGGCTACCAGTACCGGGCCGCCTCGGGCAACCTCTACACCAAGGAGGGCAGTCACTGGGACATCCTCTTCTACAGCTGCGGCGGCTGCTGACCGCCGCACGCCGAGGCGGGTGCGCGGACGGAGCTGACCGCGTACCCGAGGACGGGCCGTCGCCGGGATGCCGGCGGCGGCCCGATCACCGTCGTGGTGTCGCGGCTCAGGGAAGCTGCGGGTAGAGCGCGGCCACCCCGCCGGAGAGGCCCGCCTGGACCCGTCGGCTGATGTCGTCGGTCACGATCTCGTACGCGTCGGCCTCGATGCCGTCCACGCCGAGCCGGGCGATCACCGCCGGGTCGGACTTCGGTCCGGCGACCGTGGCGGCCATGTCGGTGTCCATGTAGCCGACGTGCAGGCCGGCGACCCGGACGCCCCGCTCGGCGAGCTGGATGCGCAGCGCGTTGGTCATGGCCCACTCGGCCGACTTGGCGGCGCCGTAGGGACCGTGGTGCGGAAGGTTCACCCAGGACAGCACGGAGAGCACGTTGAGGATGGTCCCGCCGCCGTTGCCGGCGATGACCGGCGAGAACGCCCGGATCATCGACAGGTTGCCGATGTAGTGGGTCTCGATCTCGAGCCGGACGAGGTCCAGATCGCCGTCCAGCAGGTCGGTTCGGGAGTCGATGCCCGCGTTGTTGATCAGCAGGTTCACGTCTCCGGCCAGCTCGGCGGCGGCGGCCACCGAGGCGGGGTCGGTGATGTCCAGCCGCACCGGCGTCACGCCGGGCAGGTCGACGGTGTCCGGGTTGCGGGCGCCGGCGTAGACGGTGGCGCCGCGGGCGAGGAGTTCGGCGGCCAGGTGCCGGCCGAAGCCGCGGTTGGCGCCGGTGACGAGGGCGGTGCTTCCAGCGATCTTCATGGCCGGAACACTATCCGAGCTGACTTCTGTTCATCAAAGTCAGCTATGTCACGAGGGCGGCGCGCCCGGATCGGGAATACGACCCGGACGCGGGCACGGCCCGGCCGGTGACTGCTCGTATCCTTTCCGCGAACCTCCGCACGAGCCGAGAAGGGAGACGGTGTGAGCAATCAGGCCGAGACGTTGGAATTCCAGGCTGAGGCGCGTCAGCTCCTCCAGTTGGTCGTCCACTCGATCTATTCGAACAAGGACGTCTTCCTGCGGGAACTCATCTCGAACGCGTCCGACGCGCTGGACAAGCTGCGGCTGGCGACACTGGTCGACAAGGACCTCGTCGCCGACACCGACGACCTGCACGTCGCCATCGAGGTCGACCGGGACGCCCGCACCCTGACCGTGCGGGACAACGGCATCGGCATGACCCGCGACGAGGTGATCCGGCTGATCGGCACCATCGCCAAGTCGGGCACCGCCGAGCTGCTGAACAAGCTGCGCGAGTCCGCCGACGCGCGTGGCTCGCAGGAGCTGATCGGCCAGTTCGGTGTCGGCTTCTACGCCGCGTTCATGGTCGCCGACCGGGTCACCCTGCTGACCCGAAAGGCCGGCGAGACCGGCGGCACCCGCTGGGAATCCACCGGCGAGGGCACGTACTCGATCGAGACCGTCGACGAGGCACCGCAGGGCACCACGGTGACCCTGCACCTGAAGCCGGCCGACACCGAGGACAACCTGCACGACTACACCGCCGAGTGGACCGTCCGCGAGATCGTCAAGCGGTACTCCGACTTCATCGCCTGGCCGATCCGGATGCGCGTCGAGCGCCCGGGCGCCGACGGCGCGGACTCCACCAGCGAGGTGCAGACGCTCAACTCGATGAAGGCGCTCTGGGCGCGGCCCCGCGACGAGGTCGACGCCGCCGAGTACAACGAGTTCTACAAGCACGTCAGCCACGACTGGGCCGACCCGCTCGAGGTCGTGCACATGAAGGGCGAGGGCACCTTCGAGTACGAGGCGCTGCTGTTCCTGCCCAGCCACGCCCCGCTGGACATGTTCGCCCCGCAGGGCCGCCGTGGCGTCCAGCTCTACGTCAAGCGCGTGTTCATCATGGACGACTGCGAGGCGCTGGTCCCCACCTACCTGCGCTTCGTCAAGGGTGTGGTCGACGCGCACGACCTGTCGCTGAACATCTCCCGGGAGATCCTCCAGCAGGACCGGCAGATCCAGATCGTCCGCCGCCGCCTGGTGAAGAAGGTCCTCGCCACGGTCCGGGACCTCAAGGCCAACCACCCCGAGCGCTACCGCACCTTCTGGACCGAGTTCGGCGCGGTGGTCAAGGAGGGGTTGATCGACGACGCCGACAACCGCGACATCCTGCTGGAGATCCTGTCGGTGGCCTCCACCCACGACTCGGCCGAGCCCACCGACCTGGCCGGCTACGTGGCACGGATGAAGGACGGCCAGAGCGACATCTGGTACGCCACCGGCGACTCCCGGGCCACCATCGAGAACTCCCCGCACCTGGAGGCGTTCCGGGCCAAGGGCCACGAGGTGCTGCTGCTCACCGACCCGGTCGACGAGGTGTGGGTCGAGCGGGTCGGCCAGTACGACGGCCGCCCGCTGCGCTCGATCGCCAAGGGCGAGGTCGACCTGGACACCGACGAGGAGAAGCAGCAGGCCGAGACCGAGCGCGAGCAGCAGCGACAGGAGTTCGCCGCGCTGCTCGACTGGCTCGGCACCACCCTGACCGACAGCGTCCGGGAGGTCCGCCTGTCGTCGCGGCTGACCACGTCACCGGCCTGCGTCGTCGGCGACGCGCACGACCTCACCCCGACCCTGGAGAAGATGTACCGGGCGATGGGGCACGAGGTTCCGTCGACGAAGCGGATCCTGGAGATCAATCCCGGTCACCCCCTGGTTGCCGGGCTGCGCAAGGCCCACGAGCAGAGCGCGGGCTCCGAGGCGCTGACCGAGACGGCCGAGCTGCTGTACGGGCTGGCGGTGCTCGCCGAGGGTGGCGAGCTGGCCGACCCGGCCCGGTTCACCCGGACCCTCGCTGACCGGCTGGCGCGCACCCTCTGACCGACCGATCCCTCCGGCCGGCGGGCCGCCCGTGCGACGGGCCCCGCCGGCCGGATCGTTCACGCCGCCCGCGCTGAGCTGCTCGTGGCCCGGCACCGCCGATCGGAAACGGTCCATCGTGGTCACTGCACAGCCGCGCCGCGCCCGCAACCGCTGCGCGGGCCGCCCCGTGTGGCCCGGTGAAGAAGTTCACAGGGGGTGGGCGACCCTCACCGACCGTGCCTAACGTCGGTCGGGTTCGCCAATGCGGACACCGCGACCGGCAACGCCAAATCCTGCCCCCGGTCGTCGGAACCAGTCACCCGGGCAGGAGCGGGGGACCCAACGTTCCTCGGTGCACGTCACCTCGGGGTGAAGCCGCCACCGCGCGGCCGGGCTCCTCGGCCCGAACCCGACAGCTCACCTCGCCGGCGTGGAGGAAGCTCACATGTCATCTGCACACACCGCCCGTCATCGACGGGTCACCACCCGCCGCGTCACCGTCGGCACCCTCGCCGTCGGCGCGGTCACCGGCGCCGTCGCCCTCTTCGGCCCGGCCGCCCCGGCCCAGGCCGGGGTCAACTGGGACGCGATCGCCCAGTGCGAGTCCAGCGGCAACTGGCACATCAACACCGGCAACGGCTACTACGGCGGACTTCAGTTCTCGCAGAGCACCTGGGCCGGCTACGGCGGCAAGAAGTACGCCGCCCGCGCCGACCTGGCCAGCCGCGGCGAGCAGATCGCGATCGCCGAGAAGGTGCTCGACGGGCAGGGCATCGGCGCCTGGCCGACCTGCGGCAGGAAGGGCGGCTCGTCGGGCGGCTCCGCCTCGAAGTCCTCGACGAAGTCCACCTCGAAGTCCGACTCGAAGTCCACCTCGAAGTCCGACTCGACGTCGAAGCCCCGGGAGCGGTCGACGCGCGGCGAGCAGCCGGCGACCCGCAACCACGAGCGCACCGCGCCGTCGACGGGCGCCGGAACGTACCTGGTCAAGCCGGGCGACACCCTGTCGGAGATCGCCCAGGCCCACCAGGTGACCGGCGGCTGGGAGGCCCTGTACGAGCGCAACCGGCAGCTGATCGGCGCCGACGCCGGCCTGATCTTCCCGGGTCAGCGGCTCGCTCTCTGACGCACGACGCGCGGGCGCCCGACCGGATTCCGGTCGGGCGCCCGCGGCGTGTCGAGAAGGGTGCGCGTCAGGCGGCCGACGCGGCTGCCTCCGGAAGCGACGACCAGGCCCGGCGCGCGATCGGAACGCCCTCGGCGGGCCGGTCAGCAGGTGTGGTGGTGCCCTCGTCCCGCTCCGACGTGGACGGTGTGTCGGCCGAACCGCGGGCCAGCCGCAGCGACTGTTCGGCGGAGCGGCGGGCCGCGCACGGCCACGGCTGGCCGGCGCAGAGCAGATTGCGGCAGGCGCCGTCCTCGTCCGGCTCATGTGCGCTGAGCACGTCGATCGCGAGCTGCCAGAGCAGTGGGTCGGTCACGTCGCCGGGACGCTGCTCGCGCCGGCTCGGACGGTTGCTGGTGTCGTCGGACATGGTGGTCCCCCCTGGATGGCTGATCGTCACTACGTGACCGCTCAGGCCGTCGCTAAACCCTCCGTCCCCTGTGATGTCCGCCCCGTCGCCACCCGGCACGGTCAGTCCGGCAGCAGCGGCATCTCGACGCCGGGATCCCGGCCGAGCAGCACCGCGCGGGTGAGCGCCGCCGACCCGAACCGGTCGCGGACCGCGTCCACCGCGGCGTCCAGCTCGGCGCCCGGATCGTGGTGGAACGGCAGCTCCGGCTGGACCGGGTTGTCGTCCAGGTTGCCGACCGAGACGCCGATCAGCGTGACGCCCCGCCGATCGATCTCGGGCAGGGCGGCCCGCAGCAGCGCCCGCGCGGCGGTTAGGAGCGGCGTGGTGTCCGCGGTCGCCTTGCCGATGGTGTGTGAGCGGGTGGCCCGGGTGTAGTCGCCGAAGCGCAGCCGCAGCATCACCGTGCGTCCGGAACGCCCGGCCGCCCGCATCCGCCGGGTGACCCGGTCGATCAGGCCGGCCAGGACGGCGTCCAGCTCCGCCGGCGCGTGCGGCGTACGGCTCAGGGCGTGCTGCGCGCCCATCGAGCCGCGCCGGCGACCGACCTGCACCGACCGGGGGTCGCGGTTGTGCGCCAGGGCGTGCAGGTGCCGGCCGGCGCCGGCGCCGAGCAGCGACACCAGCGCCGCCTCGCCGAGCCGGGCCACCTCGCCGACCGTACGGATCCGCCGTTCCCGCAGCTTCGCGGCGGTGATCGGGCCGACGCCCCAGAGCCGTTCCACCGGCAGCGGATGCAGGAACGCCAGCTCGGCGTCGGGCGCGACGACCAGCAACCCGTCCGGCTTGGCCACCCCGCTGGCCACCTTCGCCAGGAACTTCGTCCGGGCCACGCCCACGGTGATCGGCAGGTGGACCCGTTCGCGGACCTCCCGGCGCAACCGGTCGGCGATGTCGGCCGGCGGCCCGGCCAGCCGGCGAAGACCGCCCACATCCAGGAACGCCTCGTCGATGGAGAGCCCCTCGACCAGCGGGGTGGTCTGCCGGAAGATCTCGAACACCGCCCGGCTGGCCGCCGTGTACGCCGACATCCGGGGCGGTACGACGATCGCGTCCGGGCAGAGCCGGCGCGCCTGCTGGCCGCCCATCGCGCTGCGTACGCCCCGCGCCTTCGCCTCGTAGCTGGCCGCCAGCACCACGCCCCCGCCGACGATGACCGGCCGCCCCCGCAGGCGCGGGTCGTCGCGCTGCTCGACCGACGCGTAGAAGGCGTCCAGGTCGGCGTGCAGGATGCTGGCACCGGGTGACACGTACATATGTTCGCATGGCGTCCGCGATCACCACAGTGAGCTGGGCGAACGTGACCTGGCGGTGTCGCCGGAGGCTAGCGCTCCGCCGCGGCACCGGTGCGCAGGGTGTAGTGGCGCATCGACACCGCGCCACCGTCGGGAGCGGTCCACTGCGCCGTGCTGGTGCCGGTGCACCGCCACCCGGCGCGCTCGTAGAGGGCGGCGGCCGCGGTGTCGCTGGCGGCCACCTCGAGCACCAGGTCCGTCCCGCGCTCGGCCGCCCACCGCCCGACCCTGGTCAGCAGCGCGCCGCCCAGCCCGGTCCCGCGCGCGGCCGGCGACACGAACAGGCGAGCCACCTCGGCGGTCGGGCGGGCGGGCGACCCGTCCGCCGGGTCGGGCAGCCGGTGCACCGCGACATGCCCGACGATCGCCGAGGCGGCGTCGACGGCGACCCACGCGCGCGCCGGACGGGGCTCGCGCAGCCAGCGGTGCGGGTCGGCGGGCCAGTTCAGCGGGTACCGGTCGGCCCGGTGGACGAGGGCCAGCGCCGCGACGCAACCATCGAGGTCGCTGGCGCGCCGCCGGCGGATACGCGGTGGGGTCACAGCTCGTCGAACGGGCCGGCGTACCGGAACTCGCCCCGGATCGAATCCCGCCAGGCGCTCAACGGGCGGGCCTGGAAGTACTGCGGGCCCCAGGGCTGCGGCGGGGTGACGCCCAGCTCGACGGCCGGCCGGAAACCGAATCGCGGGTAGTAGTCGGGGTGGCCGAGCAGCACCACCAGTGGCTCGTCCCGGGCGTCGGCCGCGCCCAGCACCGCGTGCATCAGCGCCGAGCCGACCCCGCGCCGCTGCCAGGCGGGAAGCACGCCGAGCGGCCCCACGCCGAGCGCGACCGGCTGGCCGGACACCTGCGCGCGGGTGGCCACCACGTGCCCCACCACCTGGCCGTCCGGGTCGGCCGCCACCAGGGAGTACGCGGGCAGCCAGCCCTCGTCGGCGCGCAGCGCGTCGACCAGCGTCGCCTCGATCGGTACGGCGCCGTCCGGCGCGCCGAAGGCGGCGGCGTGCACCGCGCGGATGGCGTCGACATCGGCGGGCGTCTCGCGTCTGATCAGCACCGCGCCACGATACGGTGCCCGGGCGTCCGGCTCCACGGGTTATCGGCGGGCCGGTCAGCCGACGGCGGTGGGGGAGGGCGTCGCGCTGCCACCCTGCGGCGCCTCCGGCGCCATCAGCCGGACGATCTCCGCCCGGTCGGCCGGTGCGGGCAGACCCCACTCCGGTCGGTAGCCGTACACCTCGTGCAGTCCGGTGGAGCCGGTGCGGCCGTCCAGGATCTCCACCGCGTCGGTGCCGATCAGGCCGGGGTGCTCCACGCCGCACGCCTCGGCCACCTTCACCAGGTCGCGGCGCAACGTCCGCAGGTAGTTGGCCGCGCGCACCGACTTCAGCGTCGGGTCCAGCCCCCGGGCCAGCCAGGCGTTCTGGGTCGCCACTCCGGTGGGGCAGGTGTCGGTGTGACACTTCTGCGCCTGGATGCAGCCGATCGACAGCATCGCCTCCCGGCCCACGTTGACCAGGTCGCAGCCGAGCGCGAAGGCCACGACGGCGTTGTCCGGCAGGCCGAGCTTGCCGCCGCCGACGAAGACCACCTGTTCGTGCAGGTCGTGCTCGGCGAAGACCTTGTACACCCGGGAGAAGCCCTGCTGGAACGGGAGCGACACCGAGTCGGTGAAGATCAGCGGCGCGGCGCCGGTGCCGCCCTCGCCGCCGTCGATCGTCACGAAGTCGACGCCCCGGCCGGTGTCCCGCATCAGGGTGGCCAATTCCTCCCAGAAGCCCAGGTCGCCGACCGCCGACTTGATGCCGACCGGCAGGCCGGTCTCGGCGGCCAGCAGCTCCACCCAGTCGAGAAGGCTGTCGCAGTCGGAGAACTCGGCGTGCCGGGAGGGGCTGACGCAGTCCTGCCCGGCCGGGATGCCCCGGGTGGCGGCGATCTCGGCGGACACCTTCGCACCGGGCAGCAGACCGCCGAGGCTGGGCTTGGCGCCCTGGCTCAGCTTGATCTCCAGTGCCCTCACCGGCGCGCCGGCCACCAGTTCCTTCAGCCGGTCCAGGCTGAACCGGCCGTGCTCGTCCCGGCAGCCGAAGTAGGCCGTGCCGAGCTGGAAGACCAGCTCACCGCCGTTGCGATGGTACGGCGACAGACCGCCCTCGCCGGTGTTCTGCAGGCAGCCGGCGAGCGCCGCGCCCCTGTTCAGCGCGGTGATGGCGTTGCCGGAGAGCGATCCGAAGCTCATCCCGGAGATGTTGACCACCGACTCCGGCCGGAACGCGCGTGCCCGACCCCGGGCACCCCCGAGCACCTTGGCGCAGGGCAGCCGCACGTCGTGCCCGGCGGTCGGCGTCGACGGCGGCACCGCACGGCCGAAGGTGCGGTGCTTGATGATCGGATAGCCGGGGGTGTACTCGATGTCGTTGTCCGTGCCGAAGCCGAAGTAGTTGTTCTCCTGCTTCGCCGACGCGTACACCCAGCGGCGCTGGTCCCGGGTGAACGGCCGCTCCTCGTTGTTGCCGGCCACGATGTACTGCCGAAGCTCCGGTCCGATCGCCTCCAACAGGTATCGGGCGCGCCCGAGCACCGGGAAGTTGCGCAGCAGCGCGTGGTCACGCTGGATCAGGTCCCGCGCGGCGAGCGCGGCTACGGCGGCGGCTACGGCGGGTACGGCTCGACGGGCCCATCTCATGCCCGGCACTCTTTCCGCCCGCGTCGTCGGCCAAACCGGCTGACCGGCGACGGTGCGCTGGTCAGGCCTGCGGCTGGGTGATGTTGACCATCCAGTCGATGCCGTACGGGTCGACGCACTGGCCGTACTCGTCGCCCCACATCTGCTTCTCCAGCGGCATGGTCACCGACCCGCTCGCGGAGAGCTGCTCCCAGTAGCCGCGCAGCTCGTCGGCGTTGTCGCCGCTGAGGCTGATCGCGATGTTGGTGCCGGGCACGTGGTTCATCCCGGGCGCGGTGTCCGACGCCATCAGGGTGAACCCGTTGGGGGACTCCAGCCGCGCGTGCATGATCTGGTCGGTCAGGCCCGGCTCGGTGCTGCCGAACTCGCCGAAGGTGTTCATCGTCAGGTCGCCGCCGAACACGCGGTGGTAGAACTCCATCGCCTCGCGCGCGGTGCCGGGGAAGTTGAGGTACGGGTTGAGTCGTGTCTGCACAGCACCCTCCTTGGTCCTGGTCAGCCCCATCGTGGCAGACCGGTCGAGGGTGGCGGGTGAGGCGCGCCCGCGTTTGTGCTGGTTGCCCGGCTGGCGGCGGCACGGGTACGCGCCCGTGCCGCCGCCGGTGCTCCGCAGGCTCAGCGGTGCCGGAACGACTGGCGGACCGTTCCGCCGACGATCGCGCACCACGTGCTCATGCTGAGCTTGCCGTTGCGGGGCAGCCCGTGCAGCGCCTGGAGGTCCTTCACGGCGTCCCGGGTCGCGTGGTCGTACGCGCCGGTGACGGTGACGGCGTACCCCTTGGTGAAGAGCATCTCCTGCACCGCGGTCACCGGCGGGCCGCTGGCGTGCTGGTCCAGCTCGGGCGCCAGGGTCTCCCAGGTCGGCGGGGTCAGCGTGGCGTCGACGTCGACCGCGATGCCGTTGCGCGCCTGCCAGTCCTGCACGGCAGCCACGGTCGCGGTGTCGAACGTGCCGCTGACCGTCACGGCGTAGCCGCGGAAGGCGAGCAGGTGCTGCACGACCCGGACCGACGGGGAGTTGACGAAGCGCCACAGGTCCGGCCAGCGGCGCGCGGGAACGTCGGCCAGGTCGGTGCCGAGGGCGGCGAACACCCGCCGGCGCAGCGCCGGGAACTCGCGGTAGAAGGCGGCGCCGGGGCACTGCGTGGTGCGGAAGTCCCAGTGGCCGAAGATGTCGTGCGCGTGCAGCCCGTACTGCCGGCAGACGGCGACGCAGAGCTTGACCAGCGAGTCGGTCAGCGCTTTCGGCGGGGTCTCGGTGACGTAGGTGCCCTCGTTCTCGATCCCGATGGCACGCCCGTTCTCGCCCGGGCAGTGCGCCGAGATCATCTGCCGGTCGCCGGCTTCGAGGCGCTCCAGGCTGCCCCGCCGACCCTCCAGGACGTAGCCGCCCCGGCTCACCGTGAAGTGCTGGCCGGTGTCGGACCAGCCGTTGCCGTCCATGTGCAGGTCCTGGCAGTCGTGGGCCAGCTTGACCGCCTGCTCCCGGGAGTAGTCGGTGACGTTCGGGAACGCCATGTGGTGCACGATGATCTTGTTGGTCGCGATGGCGCTGACCGACAGCGGGTCCTTCGGCGGCCGGGCCGCCCACTCGTCACAGCTGATGATCCAGTCCAGGTCGGCGCCGGGGGCGGCGTGCGCGGCGCCCGGGAAGGCGAGTTCGCTCCCGACCACGGCGACCGTGGCCGCGCCGAGACCGGCTCGCAGCAGCGTCCGGCGGTCCACTTCGGAATGGTCGACGTGCATGGTTTCTCCTCCTGCGGCCGGCGGCGGGGGAATGAAAAGTAGCTCCAATGGCCGCACGCTCTCCGGAGGATATTGCCAAGTCTCGGCCGCGCGCTAGAGGTCCGCCGCCGACAAACCGCGGTCCGAACCTGCACGCTTGCGCGCGGCTCACTCCTCGATCGCGCCACCGATCCGGCGCAGGTGCCGGCGGAAGGTGTACGTCGGGTCGGCGTCGCGCCGCCGCAGGTAGTCCGCGAACCCGGTCTGCCTCCGCAGCGTCTCCCCGGCCCGGATCCGCGCCGCCTGCTCCCGCTCCACCAGACGGATGTCCGCCGCCGTGGCCAGCACCTCCGCAACACGGTCGGCGGACACGAACAGCACCCCGTCGTCGTCGCCGAACACCACATCGTCCCGGCCCACCTCGTACCCGCCGAACCGCGCACTGGCCAACGCCGCCGGCTCCCGTGCGTCCAGACGGGACGGCCCGAGCGGGCAGCCGCCGTAGCTGAACACCGGCAGCCCGATCTCGATCAGCTCCGCCGTGTCCCGGTGCAGCCCCCAGATCACCACACCGGACACCCCGGCCGCACCCGCCTCCAGCACCACGAGATCACCCACGCAGGCCTCGTCCGACCGCCCGCCGTTGTCGATCACCAGCACGTCGCCCGGCTCGGCCCGCTCGAACGCCTCCAGGAACACGTCGACACTGCCGTAGTGGCGTACCGGCAGCGCCCGCCCCGCCACCCGCTGACCGGACACGACCGAGCGGACACCCGGCGGCGCCGCCCGCACCGGCACCCCCAGCCGCACGCACGCGTCCGCCACCAGCGCCGTCGACACCGCACCAAACCCGTCCACCCTGGCCCCCTCCACGCTCCGGCGAGCCGTCATCGTAGGGGCCCCACCCCC
>NZ_RCVJ01000152.1 GCF_003667505.1 Micromonospora sp. BL4 | reverse complement strand
GCCGACCAGCCCGCGATAGCCGCGGAGACGGCGCACGACGCCGGCTTCACCGAGTCGCCCGGCGGCGGTTCGCAGGTTGGGGGCGCTGGCTGGTTCGGCGATGCCGCCGGGCGACTCGGTGAAGCCGGCGTCGTGCGCCGTCTCCGCGGCGATCGCGGGCTGGTCGGCGGGCATGACGTCCGGCATGACGGGTGCGACGACCACTGCCGTTCCGTACGCGCAGATCTCCATCCACATCTCGCCGCAGTCCCGGCTGTCGAACCGCATGCCGATCACGGCGTTGGCGCCGAGCCGTAGGGCCTCCTCGCCGAGCCGGGCCACCGAGTCGGTGCGCCACCGGGTCAGGTTGTCCGGGGCCATCGGGTCGTACGCGCCACCGCGCAGGTTCTTGACCCCCTCGCGGTACGGGTTGCGCGTCCTGGCCATCGATGACACCACCTCACCGAGAATCTGGCGGATCTCGTAGCCGGGCAGTTGCTCCGTCGTCACGACCAGCACGATTCCGATGCTGTCAGGAGCGGCGTGACCCGATCGTGTGCACTAGTTCACCTGATCGGATGCTGCAAAACGACGCGGCGCGGACGGCTGGCGCAGGGCCTGCCATCCGCGCCGCGCGGGGCGCTAACCGTCAGACACCGGCCACCGAGGTGATCCAGGCCCGGTTGTACGCGACACTGCCGTAGTTCTGGATGCTCGACCCGTCGGCCGTCGAGGCCACGCCGACCTGCTGGCCGTTGTAGAACTGCGGGCCGCCCGAGTCGCCCCGCCAGGCGTTGCCGTTGATCCGGCTGCTGCGGATCGCCTGGCCGCCGTACGCGTCGCTGGCGTTGTTGCTGGTCACCCGGACGGTGGCGGTCTTCAACGTGGTGGAAGCCGAGCAGCCGCTGTAGCAGGTCATGCCCCAGCCGTAGATCGAGTTCGTGGAGTTGATCGGCGGGTTGCTGCTGGCCAGGCTCACCGCCGAGGTGCTGACGGTGCTGGAGAGGCGCATGAGGGCGAGGTCGTTGCGGGTGTAGGTGGCGCTGACGGTGCGGGTGACCCCGCCGGAGGAGCGGTTCACGCTGCCGACCCGGACGGACATGGTGCCGCTGATGCAGTGCCGGGCGGTGAGCACCCACTGCGGGGCGATCACGCTGCCGGAACAGGTGAACGAGCCGTTGCTCATCACCGCGGCGGCCCACGGGGCGGACGAGACGGTGCCGCCGCCGATGATCGGTTGCGGGCCGGCAGGGGCGGCGGACGCGCCGGACGCGGCGCCGAGAGCGCCGGCCAGCGCGACGCCGAGCAGGGCGAGCAGGGGACGGATGCGCATCGGGTGGACTCCTTGGGCGGGGCGGACCCGGGGTCGCCGGGTGCGGGAGGACGACAGCGGGGGGTCCCCGCCATCGCCGACATCGAACTCTGTCGATGTACAGTAGGGCCCACGGCGGCTGTTTTCAAGAATTTGATCGAGGTTAACCAATGTAACGATTCGGCGTCCCTCAGCGCCGTATATGCCCTGGTGGGGCCGCGTGTCCCGCGTGGTGACCCGTCCCGGCCGCCGGTTGTGTCGACCACCGCCTGAACTGCACCCGGCCGGTGCGTCCGCGACGGAATCTGCCAGGTACGCTGGCTGCGCTCGCCCGTTGTGGGTCGGCACCCAACTGCGTACACAGTCAGGAGTGCCCAGTGCCTCGCGTCGTCGTCGACGTCATGCTCAAGCCCGAGATCCTCGATCCGCAGGGCCAGGCCGTCGCAAACGCGCTGCCCCGGCTCGGCGTCAGCGACGTCGCCTCGGTTCGGATCGGCAGGCGGATCGAGATCGAGTTCACCGGTGACCCGGACCTGGACCGGGCCCGGGAGATCGCCGACAAACTGCTCGCCAACCCGGTCATCGAGGACTTCACCGTCCGCCTGGTCGAGGCCGACGAGACCGCGGACGCCCGCTCGTGACCGCCCGGGTCGGTGTGGTCACCTTCCCCGGCTCTCTCGACGACGGGGACGCGGCCCGAGCCGTCCGGATCGCCGGGGCCGAGCCGGTCCGGCTCTGGCACGGTGACCCGGAGCTGCGCGGGGTCGACGCGGTCGTGCTGCCCGGCGGCTTCTCCTACGGCGACTACCTGCGCTGCGGCGCGATCGCCCGGTTCGCCCCCGTGATGGAGACGATCGTGGACGCCGCCCGGGGTGGCCTGCCGGTGCTCGGCATCTGCAACGGCTTCCAGATTCTCTGCGAGGCGCACCTGCTGCCCGGCGCGCTCACCCGCAACCAGCACCTGCACTTCCGCAACCGGGACCAGATCCTGCGCATCGAGTCGGCCGGCACCGCGTGGACCAACACGTTCCAGCCCGGCCAGGAGGTGCTCATCCCGGTGAAGAACGGCGAGGGCTGCTACGTCGCCGACACCGCGACGCTGGACCAGCTCGAAGCCGAGGGTCGGGTGGTCGCCCGCTACGTCGGCGGCAACCCGAACGGGTCGCAGCGCGACATCGCCGCGATCACCAACCCCGCCGGCAACGTGGTCGGCATCATGCCGCACCCCGAGCACGCGGTGGAGGCGCTCACCGGTCCCTCGCTGGACGGCCTCGGCTTCTTCACTTCGGCCCTCAAGCACCTGGTGGGGGCGCCGGCGTGAGCGCGAGGAGCGAGTCCGGCGGGCACCTGCGCAGCGAGGAGAGGTCATGACCACCCATCCGGACCCGGTACGGGACACACCGGAGGCGTACTCCGCCCCGGCGCAGCCGACCGAGCCGCGCCCGGCGCAGCCCGTCGCCCCGGCCGCTCCCGCGCAGTCGGCGGCCGTCGACTGGACCGACGGCGTGGACACCGTGCCGCGCGCCGGTGGCACCCCGGGAGAGCTCCAGCCGTACACCGAACTGGGTCTTCGCGACGACGAGTACGACCGCATCCGGCAGATCCTCGGCCGGCGGCCCACTCAGTCCGAGCTGGCCATGTATTCGATCATGTGGAGCGAGCACTGCTCCTACAAGTCGAGCAAGGTGCACCTGCGCCAGTTCGGTGAGAAGGCCCCGCAGAGTGACCGACTGCTCGCCGGTATCGGCGAGAACGCCGGCGTGGTGCAGATCTCCGACGAGTTGGCGGTGACCTTCAAGGTCGAGTCGCACAACCACCCGAGCTTCGTCGAGCCGTACCAGGGTGCGGCCACCGGCGTCGGTGGCATCGTCCGGGACATCCTCGCCATGGGCGCCCGCCCGGTCGCGGTGATGGACCCGCTGCGTTTCGGCGCCGCGGACCACCCCGACACCGCTCGGGTCCTCACCGGCGTGGTCGCCGGCGTCGGCGGCTACGGCAACTGCCTCGGTCTGCCCAACATCGGTGGCGAGCTGGTCTTCGATCCGTCCTACCAGGGCAACCCGCTGCTCAACGCGCTCTGCCTGGGTGTGCTGCCGGTCGACCGTCTGCAGAACAAGGCCGCCGCCGGCCCCGGCAACGTGGTCGTGCTGATGGGCGCCAAGACCGGCCGGGACGGCATCGGCGGCGTCTCGGTGCTGGCCAGCGCCACCTTCGACGAGGGCAGCGAGCAGCGTCGCCCGGCCGTGCAGGTCGGCGACCCGTTCACCGAGAAGCTGCTGATCGAGGCCTGCCTGGAGCTGTACGACGGCCAGCTGGTCGTCGGCATCCAGGACCTCGGCGGCGCCGGGCTGACCTGCGCGCTCACCGAGACCGCCGCCGCGGCCGGCACCGGCATGCGCGTCTGGCTGGAGCGGGTGCCGCTGCGTGAGCCGTCGATGGACCCGCACGAGATCCTGGCCAGCGAGTCCCAGGAGCGCATGCTCCTGGTCGTCGAGCCGGACAAGCTCGACGCGGTGCTCAAGACCGCCGAGAAGTGGGGCGTGCTCGCCACCGCGATCGGCGAGGTCACCGCGCCGGAGCCGGACGGCAGCCCGGGCCGGTTGCTGATCACCTGGCAGGACCACCTGGTCGTCGACGTGCCCCCGGGCTCGCTGGTCGACGACGGCCCGGTCTACGCCCGGCCGATGCGTGAGCCGGCCGACCTGATCCTGCTCCAGGCCGACCGGGCCGAGACGCTTCCCCGCCCGGCCGACCCGGAGGCGCTGCGCGAGACCGTGCTGCGCATGATCGCGTCGCCGAACCTGGCCGACAAGACCTGGGTCACCGAGCAGTACGACCGCTACGTGCTGGGCAACACCGTGCTCGCCCAGCCGGAGGACGGCGGCGTCATCCGGATCGACGAGCGGACCGGGCTCGGCGTGGCGCTGTCCGTGGACGGCAACGGCCGGTACACGCGGCTCGACCCGTACAACGGCACCAAGCTGGCGCTGGCCGAGGCGTACCGGAACGTGGCGGTGACCGGCGCGAAGCCGATCGCCGTGACCAACTGCCTCAACTTCGGCTCCCCCGAGGACCCGGGCGTGATGTGGCAGTTCGCCGAGGCCGTGCGCGGCCTGGCGGACGGCTGTCTGGAGCTGGGCATCCCGGTCACCGGTGGCAACGTCAGCTTCTACAACCAGACCGGCGCCGCAGCCATCCACCCGACCCCGGTGGTCGGCGTGCTGGGTGTGCTGGACAACGTCGCCGACCGGGTTCCGATGGGCTTCGTCCCGCGCGCCGGTGGCGACCACGACCAGCTCTACCTGCTCGGTGAGACCAACGTGGAACTCTCCGGCTCGGAGTGGGCCTGGGTGACGCACGAGCACCTCGGCGGTATCCCGCCGCAGGTCGACCTGGCACGGGAGAAGGCGCTGGGCGACCTGCTGGCCGAGGCCGCCCGGGTCGGTCACCTCACCTCGGCGCACGACCTCTCCGACGGTGGCCTCGCCCAGAGCCTGGTCGAGTCCTGCCTGCGTCGCGGCGTCGGCGCCCGGATCGCGGTGCCGGAGCATTTCGCCGGCGGCTCGATGCCGTTCGTCTACCTGTTCAGCGAGTCGGCCGCACGGGCGCTGGTGTCGGTGCCGCGTGGCCACGACAAGGCGTTCGCGGCGCTCTGCGCCGAGCGGGGCGTGCCGTTCGAGCTGATCGGCGTCACCGACCCGGCCGGCGGTGCGCTGGAGGTGCACGGCCAGTTCCGGATCGGGCTGGACGAGCTGCGTGCCGCGCACACCGAGACGTTGCCGCGTCTCTTCGGCGGCGCAGCCGCCGTCGAGGTGCCCGCACCGGCGGCTGGCGTGGCGGGGGCGGTCGAGGCCGTGCCGCTGCCGGTCGCGCAGGGCGAGCCGGTGGCTGCCGAGCAGATCGATGTGGCGGCGGTGGTCTCCGAGCCGATCGCGTCGGCCGGTCCGTCCCCGCAGGCCGGTGCCGTCGAGCCGGTCGATCCTGCGGACGCCGATGGGCCGTCCGAGGCTGACTCCGGTGTCACCGACCCGTCGCCTGACGAGCGCTGAGGCCTTGGCCGCGGCCGTCTACGGCCAACCCGGGTCGGGCGCCCGATTCGACTGGGGGCTGACCGGGGCGGCTGAACTCGGCCGGGTCTGCGCCGCGCTGGTGGTGGTGGACGTGCTCTCGTTCACCACCTCGGTGGAGGTGGCGGTCGGCCGCGGCATGCGGGTGCATCCGTTCCCGTGGGGTGAGCAGGCCGCCGAGTACGCGCTGCGGGTCGGCGCGGTGGCCGCGGTGGGCCGTCGGCGGGTGACGGCGGAGCATCCGTGGTCGCTCTCGCCCGCCGCGCTGAGCACCGCGCCGGTGGTGGCGGACCTGGTGCTGCCCTCACCGAACGGCTCCGCGATCAGCGCCGCCGCCAGTGCCACCGGTCTGCCGGTGGTCGCGGCGTGCCTGCGCAACGCCCAGGCCGTCGGGCGCTGGCTGCGCCGCCAGGGGTACGGCACGACGGACGCCCCGATCGGCGTGATCGCGTCGGGGGAGCGGTGGCCGGACGGTTCGCTGCGCCCGTCGGTGGAGGACCAGCTCGGCGCGGCCAGCGTGCTCGACGCCCTCTCCGGTGTGCCCGGTGGGCTCTCCGTGGAGGCGGCCATGGCGCTCGCCGCGCTGGCCAGCACCCCCGACGTGCCCGCGGCGGTGCGGGGCAGCGTCTCCGGCCGGGAACTGACCGAGAGTGGCTTCGTCGAGGACGTCGACGTAGCCGTCCGGGTCGGCGTGTCGGAGGTCGTTCCGGTGCTCCGCCACGGCGTGTTCTCCGCAGCCTGACCGACGCGAGTTCCCCTCCGGCCCGCCGGTGGACTCTGCGGCCTGCCGGTGGACTCTGCGGCAGCGAAACGGCCGCCCGGAGATCCGAGCGGCCGTTTGCTGTGCCGTAGGTGGTGCGTGCCGGGTCAGTCGTCCAGCCAGTCGAGGCGTCGACCGCCCCGCTCGGTCGGCGGCGGGCTGTCCGCCGGTCGCGCCCGGCCGGTCTGCTGGCCGTAGCCGCCCTGGTCGTAGCCCCGGTCGTCGTAGCCGCCGGCGCGCTGCGGCGGGGGTTCCTGACCGTAGCCGCCCTGGTCGTACCCACCGGTCTGCTGGCCGTAGCCGCCCTGGTCGTAGCCCCGGTCGTCGTAGCCGCCGGCGCGCTGCGCCGCGGGTTCCTGACCGTAGCCGCCCCGGTCGTCGTAGCCACCGGTCTGCTGGCCGTAGCCGCCCTGGTCGTAGCCACCGGTCTGCTGACCGTAGCCGCCCTGGTCGTAGCCGCCAGCCTGCTGGCCGTAGCCACCGGTCGGCTCCGCCGCCGGCCCACCGTACGGGGCCGGGTCGGGCTGACCGTAGCCCTGGCCCTGCTCCGGCTGGTAGACGCCGGTGGCGTACGGGTCGGCCGGAGCCGGGTAACTCGTGCTGTCGCCGTTGTACCGGCCGGTCGGCTCGTCGAAGCGCTCGCCGTAGCCCGCGCCGCCCGCGGGAGCCGGCGGGTAGCCGGCCGCGCCGGCCGGGGCCGTGTAGTCGCGGCTGCCGTAGCCGCCGCCGGAGGACGGGGCGCTGCCGTAGCCGCCACCGGAAGCCGGTGCGCCGCCGTAGCCCGCGCCGGAACCGGGTGCGGCGCCGTAGGCGTCACCGGCTGGGCCGGCGCCGTAGCCACCCTCGGGGGTCGCCGCCGTGCCGTAGCCGCCGCCCGAGGCCGGGGCGTTGCCGTAGCCGCCGGCACCGTACCCGCCGGGCGCCGGCTCGTCGCCGTAGCCGGCGCCGCCCCAGTTCTGCTGGCCAGCGCCGCCGTACGGCTGCGCTGGCGCGCCGTACGGATCCGGTGGGACGTCGTCGACCACCGGACGGTGCATCATCGTCGGCGCCTCGCTCAGCGCCGCGCCGCCGACCATGGTCGGGTCGGGTGCGCCCAAGGGTCGGTTGACGACCCGGGTCTGGTCGTCGGCCCCGCGGAAACCGCCCCGCGCCGCCGGCACCGCGCCGGCACCCGCCGGGTCGTCATCCTCGTCGCCGTTCTCCTTGCGCCGCATCCAGAGCAGCACGATCGTGCCGACACCAGCGGCGACGAGCAGACCGCCGAGCAGGATGATCATGTACGAGCCGATGCCGCCGCCCTCGTCCTCGTTGGAGGCGTTCGCCGGGGGGCCCGCGGTGGCTTCCTCGGTGGGCTCCTCCTCGGCGCCCTCGTCGAGCGGCTCCTCGGTGGGGGTGGCCTCGGCGGTGGCGGACGGCGTGGCGCTCGGCGTCACCTCGACCTTGATCTCCAGGCTGATCCGCTGCCCGGTGACGGCCTGACCGGCGCTGGCGTTGAGGGACTTGGTGGCGAGCACGTTGTCGAAGCTGGCGCCCAGGTCGATCCGGCCCGGCGCGATCGGCTTCGCGGTGGTGCCGGTGAAGCGGAAGTTGCCGCTGCCGTCGCTGGTGGTGTCGTAGCGTCGGCCGGTGCTGTCCTGCAGCATGACCACCGCGTTCGGCACCGCCTTGCTGTTGGCCTTCGCGACCACCTTGCCGGAGACCGACCGCACGGTCTGCGCCTCCGGCGGCGGGGGTGGCGCGGCCTTGCCCTTGACGGTCAGCGAGACGGTGGCGGTGTCCGGGCCCGACTCGGCCTCGACGGCCACGGTGACGGTGGCGGTGGCGTCACCAGCGTTGTCGTTGGCCGCGATCCTGACCAGCACCGACCTGGTCGGGTTGCCCAAGCCTCCGTCCGGGAGATCCACATCGCCGCAACCGCTGGCGCAGCTGACGCCCGACGGCAGCCCGGAGAGGCTGATCTTCGCCTTCTCGTCGCCGTTGTCACCCGTCACGCGTACGGTGATCGTGGCATCGCTGCCGGCGTTCACGGTGACCGAGCCAGGTGACACGTCGACGCTTGCGGCCAGGGCTGGTGTGGCGGGGACGGCGAGCAGAGCGCTGGCAACCAGCGCTACGACCACACCGGCCCGCTGCTTCCAGGCACGTCGGTGTGTTGACACGTCCACCGCCTTCCGGACTGACTTCCCTCTGACCGGCGGGGCGCCGGGCCGGGGATCATCACGGTACGAATACGCCGTCGGCAACTATGCCTTGTCTGACTGGATCGGCGCGACCCAGGGCCAGCGTCGGGTGTTCTGCCTGCGGGTCGTATCGTCCCGTCGTGTCCTCTCCGTACAGTAAGTCCACCGCCGTTGCGGCGGCGTTGTCGGCGCTCGACGAGGGGCGTACGCCCGAAAGGCCGGTACTCCGGGAGGCGGTCCGGTCGTTGTTGGCCGGCCTCGCGGAGCGCGCCCCCGGCCGATCGGTGGAGGTGCGCGTCCCACCATACGGTGCGATCCAGTGCGTTCCCGGTCCTCGACACACCAGGGGAAACCCACCAAACGTGGTCGAGATGGCCCCGGACACCTGGCTCGCGCTGGCCACCGGGCGAATTGACTGGGCCGAGGCGGTCACCGAGGGTCGCGTCCAGGTGAGCGGGGTCCGGGCGGACCTCTCGGCATATCTGCCCCTCTAGCTGCCCCGATGTCCGGCCCTCAGTGACGCTCGGCAGGGAAACCGTGACTTTCTGTATTGACGACGATTCGCGTACACTGTCAGGCGACGACAGTGGTCCCGGCCAAGGAGTGTGGATCCACCCGTGATCCCCGCCCGGCCGGTCCAGACCAGCATGAGGGAGCGGTAGTGCCCCGAGGCGACGGCCGGCTGAGCCACGACCTTGATCCCCAACGACCCGGCCCCCAGGACGCCTGTGGCGTCTTCGGCGTCTGGGCCCCGGGGGAAGAGGTCGCCAACCTGACCTACTTCGGTCTCTACGCCCTGCAGCACCGCGGCCAGGAGGCGGCGGGCATGGCGGTGAGCGACGGCTCCGGCGTGGTGGTCTACAAGGACCTCGGCCTGGTGGCCCAGGTCTTCGACGAGCCCACCCTGGCCAGCCTGCGCGGCCACCTGGCGATCGGGCACGCCCGCTACTCCACGACCGGCGCCTCGAACTGGGAGAACGCCCAGCCGACGATCCGGTCGACGAGTGCCGGCACGACGATCGCGCTGGCCCACAACGGCAACCTGGTCAACACCACCGAGCTGGAGAAGGAGGTCGCCGAGCGCGGCCTCGTCGCGGACGGCTCGACCAACGACACCTCGCTGGTCACCATGCTGCTGGCCAGCCGCCCGGACCTGTCGGTCGAGGCGGCCGCCCTGGAGGTGCTGCCGCAGCTGCGGGGCGCGTTCAGCTTCGTCTTCATGGACGAGTCGACGCTCTACGCGGCCCGTGACCCGCACGGCGTACGCCCGCTGGTCCTCGGTCGTCTGGAGCGCGGCTGGGTGGTGGCCAGCGAGACCGCCGCCCTGGACATCGTCGGCGCCAGCGTGGTGCGCGAGGTCGAGCCGGGCGAGCTGATCGCGATCGACGAGGACGGGCTGCGGTCGACCCGTTTCGCGTCGCCGGAGCCGAAGGGCTGCCTCTTCGAGTACGTCTACATCGCCCGCCCGGACGCCACGATCGCCGGGCGCAACGTGCACGCGGCGCGGGTGCAGATCGGTCGGCAGCTGGCCAAGGAGCATCCGGTCGAGGCCGACCTGGTGATCCCGGTGCCGGAGTCCGGCACCCCGGCCGCGATCGGCTACGCCGAGGCGTCCGGCATCACCTACGGCGCGGGCCTGATGAAGAACCCGTACGTGGGCCGCACCTTCATTCAGCCGTCGCAGACCCTGCGGCAGCTCGGCATCCGGCTGAAGCTCAACCCGCTGCGGGAGAACGTGCGGGGCAAGCGGCTGGTGGTGGTGGACGACTCGATCGTCCGTGGCAACACCCAGCGGGCCATCGTGCGGATGCTGCGGGAGGCGGGGGCGCTGGAGGTGCACGTCCGGATCTCCTCCCCGCCGGTGAGCTGGCCGTGCTTCTACGGCATCGACTTCGCCACCCGGGCGGAGCTGCTGGCCAACGGGTTGGACAACGACGGCATCCGGCGTTCCATCGGTGCCGACACGCTCGGTTACGTTTCGCTTACCGGCCTGATCGCGGCGACCGAGCAGCCGAAGACCCGGCTGTGTCGGGCGTGTTTCGATGGGGAGTACCCGATCGAGCTGCCGGCTGGCAACCTGATCGGCAAGCACGTGCTCGAAGGGGTGGGCCGACGGGTCGCCAACTCGGCACCGGAGGCCCCGCACACCAACGGCCCGCTCGTCGCCACTCCGGGTGGCGTGACCGCAAACCGCCCGTAGCACCAAACTGGCGCGGCCCGGCCACCGCCGGCGCGGCACCGAGAACCACAAAGGGGAGAACCGTGACGCACGTGTCCGAGCGCAGCGGCGCAGGAAGCAGCCCGACCGGCGCCGGCGGCGACCGCCAGCTCTGGACGGCCGGCGCCGGCCGTCAGGCGCGCAAACGCTCGGTCTCGTACGCCGACGCCGGGGTCTCCATCGACGCGGGTGACCGCGCGGTGGAGCTGCTCAAGTCGAAGGTGCGCCAGACCCGTCGCCCCGAGGTGCTGGGCGACCTCGGCGGCTTCGCGGGCCTGTTCCGGCTGGACACGACGAAGTACAAGAACCCGATCCTGGCCTCCTCCACGGACGGCGTGGGCACCAAGCTGGTGATCGCCCAGCAGATGGACATCCACGACACGGTCGGCATCGACCTCGTCGCGATGGTCGTCGACGACCTGGTGGCCTGCGGTGCCGAGCCGCTCTTCCTGCTCGACTACATCGCCACCGGTGAGGTCGTGCCGGACAAGGTCGCCGAGATCGGCGCGGGCATCGCCGACGGCTGCCGGTACGCCGGCTGCGCGCTGCTGGGCGGGGAGACCGCCGAGCACCCCGGCGTGCTCCGCCCGGACGAGTACGACATCTCGGCGACCGGCGTCGGCGTGGTCGAGGAGAGCGACATCCTCAGCCCGGACCGGGTCGAGGTGGGTGACGTCGTGATCGCCATGCGCTCCTCCGGACTGCACTCCAACGGCTACTCCCTGGTCCGGCACGTGCTGCTCGGCGCGGCCCGGATGCGGCTGGACATCGTGATCGACGACTTCGGCCGGCAGCGGACCCTGGGTGAGGAGCTGCTCACGCCGACCAAGATCTACGCCAAGGACTGCCTCAAGCTGATCGCCGAGGCCGAGGTGCGGGCGCTGTCCCACGTCACCGGCGGCGGCATTCCCGGCAACCTGGTCCGGGTGCTCCCGGAGCACGTCGACGCGGTGGTCAACCGGTCCACCTGGAAGCCGCAGCCGGTCTTCGACCTGATCCAGTCGAAGGGCCGGATCGACGACTCGGAGATGGAGTCGACCTTCAACATGGGTGTCGGCATGTTCGCGATCGTCTCGGCCGAGGACGCCGACCGGGCGCTGGCCACGCTGACCGGCCGTGGGGTCGAGGCGTGGCAGGCCGGCGAGATCATCGAGGGCACCGGCAACGTGCAGATGGTTGGCCAGCACACCCGCGGATGATCACGCTCTGGTGATCGTACGGGCACCTGATCAGGGCTTCACCCGAGTGGCCAATGCCGCCTAGCCTGAAGGGCACCCTCAGGCTAGGCGGAGGAGGGCGATGGCTGCTCGGGGACGGTCGTTCAGCGGGATGCGTGGTCTGGCCACGGTCCCGTCCTACGTCGTGATGCAGCCCACCACCCTCTGCAACCTCGACTGCGCGTACTGCTACCTGCCGTTCCGGGCCGCCGACCGGCGTATGCCGGTGCCGGTGGCCGAGGCGGTGGCGGCGGCGGTCAACCCGTGGGCGGCGGCCGGCCGGTTCTCGGTGGTGTGGCACGGCGGCGAGCCGCTGGCGGCCGGCCGGGAGTGGCTCGCCGACCTGATCGCGCCGTTCGGGCCCGAGGTCGAGCACCACGTGCAGACCAACGCCACGCTGATCGACGACGACTGGTGCGCCTTCTTCGCCCGGCATGACGTGCGGGTGAGCGTGAGCGTGGACGGACCCCGCGAGCGCAACGGCGACCGGGTCAACCGGGGCGGTCAGCCCGCGTACGACCGGATCATGCGCGGGGTGGACGCGTTGCGCCGGCACGGCCTGCCGTTCTCCGCGCTGGCCGTGGTGTCCCGGCCCGAGCCGGGGCTCGCCGCCGAGCTGTACGACTACTTCCTCGGCCTGGGCTGCGACGTGCTGGGCATCAACGTCGAGGAGACCGAGGGCGTCAACACCCGCGACAATCGCCACGATCCGGCGGCGGTGACCACGTTCTGGGCCGAGCTGGTAGCGGCCTGGCGCCGGGAGCCCCGGATCCACCTGCGTGAGATCGAGTGGTCGCTGCGCTACGCCGCGGCGGTGCTCGACGACTCGGCGGACGCGGTGCTGCCGCGACGGCTGGACCCGATCCCGACCATCGGGCACGACGGCTCGGTGACCGTGCTCTCCCCGGAACTCGCCGGCTTCACCGACCCCCGCTACGGCGACTTCAGCAGCGGAAACGTGCTGACCACCCCGCTGACCGAGATCCTCACCGGCGCCGGGGAGACCCCGTGGGTGGGCGAGTTCCTGACCGGGGTCGAGGCGTGTCGGGCGTCCTGCCCGTACTTCGGCTTCTGCGGTGGTGGTCATGCCGCCAACCGGTACTTCGAGTTGGGGCGCTTCGACGGTACGGAGACCGAGCACTGCCGCAACAGCAAGATCCGCCTACTGGAGGGAGTGTTGGAGCATGCCAGAGACCATCAGTCACCGGCCACCTGAACGCGGAGTGGATGACGCTCCGGACGGAGTCGCCGAGCGGGTGCGGGAGGTTGCCCCGGGGCTTGTCGCGCTCCTGCAGGAGGCCGAGGACGCGCGGCGGCTGCGGGCGGAGGTGCCGGGCGGGGGCGGCACCAGCGCGGTCTGCGCCTGGAACCACTTCGAGAACATCCCGACCTTCTACAACTGGAACAACCGACCCCGCTGAGGGCTACCGCGTTCAGGGGCCTGTCGAACGGCCGGAGTCGTCTCCGGCCGCGCCAGGCCCCTGACCGTCGGCACTGGTCCCGCTCTCGATGGGCAGATGCATGAGCACGCGGGGGTCACCGCGTGCTCAGCTGCGTCGAGAGGTCAGCGGGTCGGACGGATCCAGGGATCCGGGTCGTCGTCCGCGTGATCCTCATCATCGTCGTCGACGAACTCTTTAGAGTCGTCGTCGAAGTGGTGCTCAGACTTACCAGCACCCGCCAGTTCACGCTGCAAGGCGGTGAGGTCGGTGTTCGGGGAGTGGTACTTCAACTCCCGGGCCACCTTCGTCTGCTTGGCCTTAGCACGGCCGCGCCCCATGGCTCGACCCCCTCGCACAGAATGCGGGGCAGCCCGAAGGCGGGCCCCGATGACGTCAGGCATCTCTCGTGGCTCTTACGGTACATGGGGATGCCATCGTTCGGCACCTCGGGTTACCGTCAGCCGGCTCTGCGAGTCGCGGCGATCCGGCCGTCACCCAGTGTACCTGGTAAGGAGCGGAGCGGAGAGCACCCGTGACACCGGACAAAACACCCTAAACGTGGACCGGGCCTCAGCCTACCGATCGCTGGCCGGCGGTGGGCCCGGAGGCGGATCCGGTCGTCGGTCCGCCTCCGGGGGACGCTCAGCGCAGGTGGATCGTGCGGAGGCGGCCGACCTCGGCCATCCGCCGCTCCGCCAGCCGGTCCGCGGCCACCGCCGGGGGCACACCCTCGGCGTCGGCCAGCCGCAGGATCTGACGGGTCGTGTCGTAGATCCGGGTGGCCCGAAGCTTCGCCCGGTCGAAGTTGAAGCCCTCGATCTCGTCCGCCACCTGGATCACGCCGCCGGCGTTGACCACGTAGTCCGGGGCGTACAGGATGCCCCGGTCGGCCAGCAGCTTCTCGATGCCCGGGTGGGCGAGCTGATTGTTCGCCGCCCCGGCGACCACCTTGGCGCGCAGCGCCGGCACGGTGTCGTCGTTCAGTGCCCCGCCCAGCGCGCACGGGGCGTACACGTCGATGTCCGCGGCGACCAGCGCGGCGGCGTCGTCCACCAGGGTGATCTGCGGGTGGTTGGTGCGTGCCCACTCCTGCGCCTTCGGGCTGACGTCGGTGGCCACCACCTCGGCGCCGTCCTCCAGCAGGTGCCCCGTCAGGTACTTGCCGACCTTGCCCAGACCGGCCACACCGACCCGGCGGCCGCGCAGGCTCGGGGTGCCCCACACGTGCTCGGCGGTGGCCCGCATGCCCTGGAAGACGCCCCAGGCGGTCAGGATCGAGGAGTCACCCGCGCCGCCGTGCTCCACGCTGCGGCCGGTCACGTAGCGGGTCTCCCGGGCCACGACGTCCATGTCCGCCACGTAGGTGCCGACATCGCAGGCGGTGTAGTAGCGGCCGGCCAGCGACTCCACGAAGCGGCCGTACGCGCGCAGCAGCGCCTCGCTCTTGATCTGCTCGGGGTCGCCCCAGATGACCGCCTTGCCGCCGCCCAGGTCGAGCCCGGCCAGAGCGTTCTTGTACGCCATCCCGCGGGACAGGTCGAGCACGTCGGCGAGCGCCGCGTCCTCGTCGGCGTACGGGTAGAAGCGGGTGCCGCCCAGCGCCGGCCCCAGCGCTGTGGAGTAGATCCCGATGATCGCCTTCAGGCCGCTCTGCTTGTCCTGGCAGAACACGATCTGTTCGTGACCGGTCGAGACCGGGTCGTCGGTGCTCGCGAATACGCCCATGGCTTGCTCCTGGAGTGGGGTGCGCCCTTGTGGGACGCGGACCTGGTGGACCCCGGCGGGGATGCTGCCGGTGTGGTCGAGCCTAGTATCGGCCGCCCTGGCGTCGCCCGACGCGCCGCCGCCGTCTCACGTTGCGGCGCGCGTGGTCCGGCCGCTGACCGCGTCCGGGCGCGGTTCGTGGGAGGATCGCGCCGTGCCGTCGCTCTTCGCTTCTTACCTGCGCGTGTACGAACCGCTGACCGCCTTCGACCGGGAACGGCAGAGCTACTGGCGCCGCTACGTCTCCGAGGGACGGGCGGTGGCCCCGGTGGAGGGTCCCGGCCGGCAGCGGACGGCGGTGATCGAGGCGCTGGGCGCGGGCTGGACGCGGTTGCCGGACCCGCCGGAGGAGGCGTACGTCCTGGAGACGGACGACAGCCTGCTGGTCTGCCCCTGGAACCTGCGGATCCGGGTCGCTGAGGCGGCGCTCAGCGCCCGGGACGGGGTGCCCTCGGTGCTCGCCGACGCCTTCGTGCCGCCGGTGCTGGCCGGGCAGGCCAGGGCGGTCGTGGACGACTGGCGCAGCGGCGCCCGCGTGCTGGAGCATGGGGTGCCCCGGGTGCACGAGCAGATCGCCACCTGGGGTGTGCCGCTGCGCTGGTTCGTGCTCTTCGACCCGGCCGAGCGGGACCTGGTCACCCAGCCGGGCCGCCGGGCGCTGCGCTACCGCACCGAGATCTCCAAGGCCCGCCGCCGCTCGTCGCGGGCGCTCTCGGTGCTGCGCAAGTCGGTGGGCGAGGCCCCGATCACCGAGGCGGTGGAGGAGGCGGCCCGCTGGCTGGAGGAGTTCCACCCGCGCTCGGTGGTGGAGCTGGACTACGGCGGCCTGGTCGACCTGCTCTCCGATGAGACGCTGGCCGCGGACGACTCCCCTGAGCTGGTCGCGAGCGGCCTCGCCGGGCTGTCGCGTGGTGAGGCCGACGAGGCGTCCGCCGCGTACGACAAGCTGGTGGCACGGTGGCGTGCGGTGCAGCTGCTGGAGCGGTGCAACTGAGGCAAATCGCCCGCAGAGCGCTCCCAAGGCGAGGTGTGCTCGTAGTTGACGCATCACGAACCGTGATCATGAGTCCGAATAAGGTACTTTCTGCCGTGTAAAAGTCGTAAAAATCGGGCATGGTTCATCCGTCCGTCTAGGGACCTTCATCCGTTCGGCCCATGTCGGACATCGGGGACTAGCCGGACCATGGGAGACGCGTCGGCCGGCGGGACCCCGGCCGATGTCTATACATGTGGAGGAGTGACCGATGGCATCGCGAACGCACGAACCAGAGCCGCTACTCACGCCGGCCGAGGTGGCGTCGATGTTCCGTGTCGACCCGAAGACGGTGACCCGGTGGGCCAAGGCTGGCAAGCTCAGCGCCATCCGCACGCTGGGTGGTCACCGTCGATACCGCGAGTCGGAGGTCAGGGCGCTGTTGCAGGGCCAGATCCCGCAGCAGCGGCAGGGCGACTGAGCGCAGGTTTTCCGGTCAGGGGCGGTGGATCGCGATCCGCCGCCCCTTTCCATGCCGGTCGGCGTCAACCGGCCGCAGACCCCGTCCGGCCTCAGCCCTGCCCCTCGGCGAGCGTCACCCGGATGCCCACCGTGCCACCCTCGCCCCGGCGCAGCCGGCTGCCGAGCAGGCTCAGCCGACCGAGCAGCCGGTACTTGTGCTTGAGCAGGTCGCGTACCCGACCGGTGTCGCCGTTGCCGTAGATCGTCGCGTGCGCGGGCACCTCCGCCCCGTGCGGCCGGCCCCGCACGTCGCACGGCGCCACGGTCACGTCGCCGTTGCGGCGGATCCGCTTCACCTTGCCCGAGTCGGCCCGTGTCCAGACCGCCAACGCCTCGCCGTCGCGGACCGACCAGACGGGCGTCGGCACCGCCCGACCGTCCTTGCGGAAGGTCGTGAGCAGGATGTACTTCTCGGCCGACAGCCGGTCCAACGTGGTCACGCCGCCAGGATACGACCGCTGCGGGCTGCTGAGTGGCCGGATAGCGTGACGTCATGACGGGGGAGCCTCAAATTGGTGACGTGATCGGCGAACTGCTGCGGGACACGCTCGCCGTGGCCACCGGGGTGGGCCCTCGACCTCTGGTCGGTGGGCGGCTGCCCCGACCGGTCATCGAGATCATTGAACGGGACGACGGGTTGATCAATGGTGCGCCGGCCGCGCACTACCTGGACGGCCCAGCGGACTGGCAGCCGTACGACCACCGGGCGGTGGACCGGGTCCGGGGCGAGACGCTGGACATCGGCACCGGCGCCGGCCGGATCGCGCTGCTGCTCCAGGAGCGCGGCGTACCGGTCACCGGGCTGGACACCTCGGCGGGCGCGCTGGCGGTGAGCCGGCGCCGCGGCGTCCGACGTCTGGTGCACGGCACGGTGGACACGCACGTCGCCGACGGCCAGCGGTACGACACCTTCCTGCTCCTCGGCAACAACCTGGGGCTGTTCGAGGGGCGGGAGCGGGCACCGGGCTTCCTCGCCGCGCTGGCCGCACTGGCCCGGCCGGGAGCGCAGATCATCGCGCACGGCACCGACCCGTACGGCACCCGCGACCCGCTGCACACCGGCTACCACGAGCGCAACCGCCGCCGGGGCCGGCTCGGCGGTCAGCTCCGGCTCCGCCTGCGCTACCGGGAACTGGGCACCGAGTGGTTCGACTATCTGGTCTGCTCGGCGGAGGAGTTCGACGCGCTGGTGCGGGGCAGTGGCTGGCGGCTGACCGATGTGGACGACCGGGACGCTCCCTACTACCTGGCCACCCTGCGCCTCGCCGGCTGACGCCACCAAGGGGTCCCTGTCATCGCCTGCTGCGTGACAAGGACCCCTGGCGCACGGCTCAGACCTGGACGGTCGGGGGCAGTTGCTCGGGCGGGAGGCCGCCGTCGCCGTCGACCACCTCGTCGGGGGTGCCGTCCTCGTCGATGTCGACCATGGTGATGTCCACCTTGCCGTCACCGTTGGTGTCGAACTGGAACAGGTCGGCCTTGCCGTCGCCGTCGGTGTCCACCACCCACACGTCGGTCTTGCCGTCGTTGTTGGTGTCGGCGCGCAGCAGGTCGACCCGCTCGTCTCCCCGGGTCTCCACCGTCTCGCCGTCGGTGCTGCCCGGGTCGGTGACGCTCTCCGGTGCCTGGCTCATGTCGACTGGTCCTTCCCTCGGTTGACGGGCGGTCTGTACCCGATCCCGCGCTCCCCCACGCATGGGCCTGCTCCCCGTGCTGCATAGGGTCGCACCATGAGCGAGCGGACCAGGCGGATCACCCGGGCCGGCGTGGCGGGGACCCCGCGCGCCGCCGGGCGGGACAGGGAGGCGTGATGAGCGATCGTTTCGTGGTCGTCGGTGCGGGCACGATGGGGCTCGGCATCGCGTACGTGGCGGCCGGGGCGGGCTACGCCGTCGAGCTGGTCGAGGTGGACCCTGACCGGGGCGCGACCGCGCTGAACCGGCTCGCCGAGCTGTGGGAGCGGGCGGTGCAGCGCGGGAAGCTGAGCGCCGACGACGCCGCGGCGAACCGACAGCGGGTGACGCTGCGCCCGTCCCTGGCCGAGGTCGCCCCCAACCCGGAGGTGATCGTGGAGGCGGTGCCGGAGCGGCTCGACCTGAAGCGGGCGGTGCTGCGCGACGCCGCCGCGCTGCACCCGGCGCTGCTGGGCAGCAACACCTCCAGTATCGCCATCGGCGACCTGGCCGCCGGTCTGGACAAGCCCGAGCGCTTCGTCGGCCTGCACTTCTTCAACCCGGTCTGGGCGATGGCGCTGCTGGAGATCGTGGTCGGCCCGGCCACCGCCGAGGAGATCACCACCGCGGCCGTCGCGCTCGCCACCCGGCTGGGCAAGGACCCCGTCGTGGTACGCGACCTGCCCGGCTTCGCCACCTCGCGGCTCGGGGTCACCCTCGGCCTGGAGGCGATCCGGATGGTCGCCGACGGGGTGGCCAGCCCGGCCGACATCGACAAGGCGATGGTGCTGGGCTACCGGCACCCGATCGGGCCGCTGGAACTGACCGACCTCGTCGGCCTGGACGTGCGGCTGGACATCGCCCGCACCCTCCAGGCCGCGTACGGGGATCGGTTCGCGCCGCCGCCGTTGCTGGTGGAGATGGTGGCCGACGGGCGGCTGGGCAAGAAGTCCGGGCACGGCTTCTACCGGTGGGAAGGCGGTGCCAAGCAGTGAGCGGGCCAGGACTGCGGATCGAGGAGCGCCCGGACCGGCTGGTGGTCACCCTGGACCGGCCGGAGAAGCGCAACGCCATCGACGCCGACCTGATCGCCGAGCTGCACCAGGTCTGCGCCGAGTTGGAGGCGCGCCCCCGGCTGCTGCTGCTCACCGGGGGCGCGGCGGGCATCTTCGCCGGCGGCGCCGACATCGGTCAGCTCCGCGAGCGGGGTCGTACGGACGCACTGGCCGCGATCAACTCGGCGGCGTTCGCCCGGATCAGGGCGCTGCCGATGCCGAGCGTGGCGGCCGTGGACGGTCCGGCGCTGGGCGGTGGCGCGGAGCTGGCGTACGCCTGCGATCTGCGGGTGTGCACGGCGCGGGCGGTCTTCGGCCAGCCGGAGGTCCGGTTGGGCATCCTGGCCGGCGCCGGCGCGACCCATCGGCTGCCCGCGCTCATCGGTGAGGCCCGGGCGAAGGAGCTGCTGTTCACCGGCCGGCGGGTGGATGCCGCCGAGGCGCTGCGGATCGGTCTGGTGAACCGGGTGGTGGACGAGCCCGCTGAGCTGCTGGCGGTGGCGCACGGGCTGCTGGACGAGATGGCCCAGGGTTCGTCGCTGGCGCTGCGGTTGACCAAGCTGGCGGTCGACGCTCCGGCGGGCGCGCACCCGCAGCTCGACCTGGTCAGCCAGGCGGTGCTCTTCGAGGACGAGGAGAAGCACCGCCGGATGACCGAGTTCCTGGAGCGCCGCCGGACCCGGTGATCCCCGAAACGGAAACGGCCGCACCGGCGGGATGCCGGTGCGGCCGTCGAGGTCCGCGGTCGGTGCTCAGTGCCGGATCTGCACTCCGCTGTCGGCGAGCGCCCGGATCACCTGGGCGGATTCGCCGAAGCCGATGACCAGCACGGCGTCCGCGCCGAAGTCCTTGATCTCCTTGGCACCACCGGAGAAGTCGACCGGCGGAGCCTTGGCGTCGGCCGGCGGCTCGTAGGTGAGCAGCTTGATGCGGTCCTCGGCGATGCCGGCCTTCTGCAGCTCGTCACGGGCGGTGGCCTGGAGGCCCTCGCCGTAGGAGTCCTTGCGGGCGACGATGACGATCTTCTGCGACCCGTCGCGGAGGATCACGTCGGCCAGCGCCCGGCCCTGGAGGCTGTCCGGCGGGGCGGTCCGGAAGTAGAGGCCGTTGTCCTCCACATCGGTCAGGCCGGCGTCGGTGTTGCACGGCGAAAAGAGGATCTTTCCGGCCTTCACCACATCCGGCAGCACCGCCCGGGAGATACCGGATGCGCCGGCGCCGATGATCAGGCTGACGCCGTCCGACACGTGCTTGGCCACGGTCGCCTTGGCCACCGTCGGGTTGGTGCCGTCGTCGCCGTCCACCCAGGTCACCGGCTTGCCCAGCGCGCCGCCAGCGGCGTTGACCTCTCTGATCGCCAGCGCCGCGCCGGCCGCCATCGGCGCGTAGGAGAGCGCCAGGTCACCGGTCTTCGGCAGCAGGCCGCCCAGAATCAGCGGCTCCTGGTCGGGCTTGTCTCCCGACGGCTGCTTCTTCGGCTTGGGCGGCGTCTTGGTGCTCGCCGCCGACTCGGTGCCCGCCCCGACGAACTCGGTCTTGCCGTCGTTGATCTGCTGCCCGTCGAAGGTCAGCGTCGCGTAGCTCGCGGTGGCCGGCTCGCCCTTGTCGGTGAAGCCCGCCCGGGTCAGCGACACGCTGCGGTACTCGATGTCCCGCCCGGCGCGGGCCAGCGTCAGGCAGGTAACCGGGTCCTCGCAGCGTTGACCGTTGTTGGTCACGCCGACGATCTGCTTCGCGATGGCCGCCGGGTCGGTGCTCCCGGCCAACTGGGCGGCGAGCACCCCGATCACGACCGCGTCGTACGTCTCGGCGGAGTAGAGGTAGTCCGTCAGCGCCGGATCGACGGACCGTAGCCGGCTCTTGAAATCCTCCGGTAGCGGGGTGAGCGGCGTCGTTCCCTTCATCCCATCGACGAGATTGGCACGTTCCTTCAACTCCGCAGGGTAGGAGTTGAGCATGTTGCCGTCCGTGCCATAGAGGCGCACCTGTTGGGCGCTTTTCTCCTCGGCCTTGTCATTCCCGCACGCGCTTGTGGCAAGCAGGATCGTCGCGCAGGCAGCCAGTGAGGCCACCCGCGAGCGGCGTGATACGAGCATGGTCGTCCTTCCTCCGGCGAAGGTCCGCTGCGCACATTAGCGTGCCCGGGCCAGCGGCGGGACCGTGGAGGTGGCGTAATGCGCAGGTCGCCCGCCTTGAACACGGAGAGTGACGGTCGCCGGGGGCCTTGACCGCCTCTCCTACTGTGCGCTGAGTGACGGACCTACCACAGCAGACGTTCGATGACGCGGCCGCCGTGCTCCACTCGGCGCTCGCCGGGGATGGCGACGCGGTGGTGGGGGCATTCGACGCGGTCGTCGAACGCGCCGGCCTGAGCGGCGCCTACGGGGTCGCCTGGTGCCTGGCCGCGACCATGCTCGGTGACGCCCCGCGCGGTAGCGGCTGCGCCCTGGACTTCCCGGAGATCGATCAGGCGGATTACGACACCCGCTGGGTGGCCCGCTTCGTCAGCGCGTACGCCAACCGGGACGTGCCGACCGGGGAGGCGCTGTTCGGCGCGGCGGAGGCCGACGGGCTGCTCCCGGACTGCCTGCTCACCCTCGCCGGGTCGACGATCGCCACCCTGCGCAGCAGGGCCGGCTGACAGCGCCGCCCGGCGCCCCCCGGGCAGTCGCTCAGAACGCGTGGTACGCGACCAGCGGCTCGTACTCGTAGCGCAGGTTGTCGAAGCGGACCCGGAAGTTGACCCCGTCGCGGACATTGGTCGCCACCACGACCCAGCCGGAGTTGGCCGGCAGGTAGGTCCAGTAGTTGCAGGCGCCCGTCTTGTCGACGAATATCACGCACGCCTCGGTGCCGTACGCGCTGGCGTTGCGTACGTTGATGTCGCGGCAGCGGCTCGTGGTGCGGTACGTGCCGGCCTGACCGCCGTAACCGCCGGTCTGGAAGTAGGACCGGACGGCCCCGCCGTAGCACGTGGCGAGCGGCGCGAAGAGGTTCACCTCGGGGCCGGCCGGCGCGGCCACGGCGGGCGTGCCGAGCGAGAGCAGTGCCGCGGCCGTGGCGGCGGCGAGCAGGCGGGCGCTCGTGGATGACATGCATGCCTCCGAACAGTGGGGTTGACCGTCCGTACAGGACGGTGGATCCGAACGTGACGATGATACGTATCGATCAATGCCAGCGCGGTCCCGTGCCGGACGGAGGATGTGATAGCTCTGGGGGATGTCCGAGGCCATGCTCAGCAAGGTGCGCAAGCTGCTCGCCCAGGCCGAGGACCCGGCCTGCACGCCGGCGGAATCCGCCGCGTTCACCGCCAAGGCGACCGAGTTGATCGCCCGCTACGGCGTGGACCGGGCGCTGCTCGCCGCGCGGGACCCGGCCACCGACCCGGTCGGCGACCGCGTGGTGGACATCGTCGCCCCGTACGCCCGGGACAAGGTCGGCCTGCTCGCCGCGGTCGCCGAACCGTTGCGCTGCCGCTGCGTACGCCGTCGGCAGGGCAACGGGTTCGCGCTGCACCTGTTCGGCTTCGCCAGCGACCTGGAACGGGTCGATCTGCTCTTCACCTCGCTGCTCGTGCAGGCGGCGCACGGCCTGGCCGGCACGGCGGTGCCGGCGGGCGAGCATCCGGCCGCCTTCCGCCGGTCCTGGCTCGCCGGCTTCGCGCAGGTGATCGGGGGACGGCTCTGGGCGGCCGAGACGGCGGCGGCCAGCGGCTCGGGTACGCCGTCGGTGGCGCTCGTGCTGGCCGACCGCTCCGACCGGGTGCAGCGGCGACTCGCCGAGCAGTACCCACGGCTGCGCACCGCGCCGCCGCGCCGGTTGGCCGGCACCGGCTTCGGGTCCGGGGCGGAAGCTGGACAGCGCGCGGACCTGGGCGGCCGGGACCTCGGCGGCGGCACGGTCAGGGAACGACGACTCGGCCGCTGACCGACCGCGGAGCGGGGCCGTCGGTCAGGCGGGGGTGGTGGGGTGGCGACGCGACACCGTGGCGAGGTAGCGGGTGAGCAGCTCGTGCCAGCCGGCGGTGAGCGCCTTGCGGTATCCCTCGGCCGCCTCGCCGTGCCGGTCGAAGTGCCGGTGCTCCAGCTCGACCCGGGTGCGTTCGGGGCCGTCGGGGAGAAACAGCACCTCCACCTCGCTGGCCCGGGCCGGGTCCGGCACCGGAACCCGGTCCGGACCGATCTGCCAGACGAAGACCAGCCGGCGCGGCGGGTCCCAGGTGAGCACCCGGCCCCAGTCGGCGCGAAAGCCGTACGGACCGATCTCGTAGAGCATGCCGCCGGCCCGCGGCTCCATGCCCAGCTCGGCCAGGGCCTCCGGACCGGACCAGGTGTATTCGGTGACCCACCACTCGGTCAGGTCGTCGGTGAAAACCCCGAACGCGTGCTCGGCTGCGCCCGGGACGAGGAGGGTGCACCGTAAGGAGAACCGTTCCAGGTCCTGCCGAATGTCGGCCGGATCAGCCATCTCCTGTCCCATAGGCCCGGACCATACCGGCTGATGCCCCGGTGTGCAGCTTCGCAAGGTGCCCGGTTCCGGACAGAGGGTCGCCGGACCGTCACGGACGGATGGCCCGCGAGAAAGCGGGTAACCGCGCCGGACGGCCCGGACTGGTCGGGCGGGAGTGCGGCGGAGCGGGAGAGCATGAGCGAGAGCGCGCAGCAGCGGAAGCCGGACCGGGACGTGGAGCGGCCGGACCCGGCCGACCGCGGTGGGGATCCGGATGTCCTGCTCGACATCCCGAAAGTCTCGGTCGACTCGATCCGGCTGGCCGTGGACGGGCTGGACGCGGACCTGTCTCTGCGGGCCCGGTTGGCCAACCTGCTCCAGCTCGACGCCGGCGTACGGGTGCACCTGCAAGGCGTCGAACTGGACATCAACGGGGTGCACGCCGAGGCGCAGCTGCGGGTGCGGCTGGAGCAACTGGTGACCATTCTCGGCCGGGCCCTGGAGACGATCGACAACAACCCGCAGATCATCGAAGCCATCTCCCGGACGGCCGGCGCCACGATTGACGACGTCAACCGCAGCACCCAGCAGTTGGCCACGGGGGCCGCCGAGGTCACCGGGTCGGCGCAGCGCACCGGCGACGTACGCGACCGGCAGGTCGGCGCGGGCGCCGACCGGAACCGACCGGGCCCGAGCCGTCCCGGCCCGGGCGAGCCGGGCCGCGCCGAGCCCGCCGGTCCGGGCGGACGCCGCCCGGAGGATCGCCCACCCGAGCGGCAGGGGACGCCGGGGCCGGGACCCGAGGGGAAGGGACCTGAGCGGCCGGGACCTGAGGGGAAGGGACCTGAGGCGAAGGGACCTGAGGCGAAGGGACCCGAGGGGAAGGGACCCGAGGGGAAGGGACCTGAGGGGAAGGCGCCCGAGCGGCCGGGTGCCGAGCAGCCGGGACCTGAGCGGCAGGCCCGTGACCAGAGCGGCGGATCGACGGCTCCCGGCCCCGGACCCTCAAGGGGTGGCGATGCCGGTGGGCAGGGCGGTGCCGGGCAGGGCGGTGCCGGTGGCGGACCGGGTGGGGCGCAGGCCGCTGCGCAGAGCGCGGCGCAACTCGCCGAGCAGGCGGGGGAGACCCTGCGCCAGGCCGGGCGCAGCGTGTGGGAGGCGATCCAGGGCGGCATGGCGCAGCACCGTCAGCAGGGGCGCCGGGACGACTGACGCCAGCCGGGGAACTCGCCTCCACCACGGTGACGTGAAGGCGCTGATAACGTCCACCTGTGTCGATGTTCCGTACGCCGCAGGTCATCCTCTTCAGTGCGGACGTTCCGCGCGCCGTCAGGTTCTACTCGGGTCTCGGGTTCACCGAGACGTTCCGGGTCCCGACCGAGGGCGAGCCGATTCACGTTGACCTCGTGCTCGACGGCTACAAGATCGGGATCGCCTCGGTCGCCTCCACCCGCGATGATCACGGCCTCGACCCGGTGCCCGAGGGCCAGCGGGCCGCCGTGATCCTGTGGACCGATGACACGGCTTCCGCGTACGCCCAGATCACCGGGAGCGGCGCTCCCGCGCTGGCGTCACCCCACGAATGGCTCGGTCGCCTGCTGATCGCCTGGACCGCCGACCCGGACGGCAACCCGATCCAGATCGTCCAGACGCTCTGACCCGTACGCGATCCGCCGGCCGGCTCTCCGACGGGTCCTACCCGTGGCCGGGGTGCCCGCAGTGGGGCAGGTGCGGCCGGCGGGATGCGAGGCCGCAGCCAAGCGGGATACAGCAAGATCCCCACCTGCGTCTCCGCTGGTGGGGATCTCTGTAGCCCGGCGAAAGGCTATGTGGCCAGGGGCGGGGTCGAACCGCCGACCTTCCGATTTTCAGTCGGACGCTCGTACCAACTGAGCTACCTGGCCGTACCGCTCGGCTCATGCTACCCGCCAACCGGTCGAACCGTTGGCAGGGTCACACGCTCCGATACGCAGAACGCCGCGCTGGGCGCGGCGTCGGCGCTGCGGTCCTGACGGGACTTGAACCCGCGACCTCCGCCTTGACAGGGCGGCGAGCACTCCAACTGCTCCACAGGACCTAGCTTGTGTTGCTCCGGCTTGCGCCGGTCGTGCCCCCAACGGGATTCGAACCCGTGCTACCGCCTTGAAAGGGCGGCGTCCTGGGCCGCTAGACGATGAGGGCGGCCCCGCCATCATTGCACATTCGCAACATCAAGCGGACTTGCTCCCATCCGGCCCCGCCGGAGGCTTGGAAAGCATACGTGATGCGTGGTCGGTCGACAAAACCGGTATGGCCGGGGCCGCGGATCCAGGCATTACCGCAGGTCAGAGCCGGTCTAGCGGAGTCGGGTGATGCCGAAGCGGCGCTTCAGGTCGGCGATCACGTGCGGGCAGGCGGCGAGCGTCGCGCCCCGGTTACCGCCCCCGTCGTGCAGGAGTACGACGGCGCCGGGACGGGCGGCGGAGTGGACCCGCTTGGCGATCGTGACGGCAGTCGGCTTGTCCCAGTCCTGCGGGTCGACGTTCCAGTGCAGCGGCCGCATGCCGAGATCCTTCGCCACCGCCAGCACCTCCGGCGTCCACCGGCCGCCCGGCTGCCGGTAGAAGGGCACCGACGCCTTCGGGGCGGCTGCCTGGATGGCCTTGTTCGTCCGGGCCAGGTCGGCCCGGATCTCGGCAACCGGCCGTCGAGCCAGCTCGAGGTCGTGCCGCCAGCTGTGGTTGCAGAGCTGATGTCCCTCCCGGACGATGCGCCGGACCAGCTCCGGGTGGCGCCGCACCTCCTGACCGACCAGGCAGAAGGTGGCGGTCACCCGGGCCGCCCGCAGCTGGTCGAGCACCTTGGGCGTCCACGCCGGGCTGGGCCCGTCGTCGAAGGTCAGGGCCACCGGGCGTACGCCGGTGCTGCGGCGTAGGCCGGCCGGGAGCTTGGCCGGCAGCGGGCGCAGGGTGGGCTTCGGCGGCTTGGCCCGGGTCTGTCTCTTATCCACATCTTC
>NZ_RCVJ01000061.1 GCF_003667505.1 Micromonospora sp. BL4 | reverse complement strand
CCCTCCCCTCGACAAATCGGAGTAGTCGTATGCCCCCGACATCGACAGTCGACCGACCCAGCAACGTCTCCGAAGCCCTTGCCCGAGGCCGCCTCGGCGTCCCCTCGGTGATCTTCTTCGTGCTCTCCGCCGCCGCGCCGCTGACCGTGGTGGCCGGTGTCGTCACCACCGGCTACGGCGTCATCGGGGTGACCGGCATCCCGCTGGCCTTCCTGGTCGTCGCCGCGGTGCTCGCCCTGTTCTCCGTTGGCTACGTGGCGATGTCCCGCCGGGTGGAGAACGCCGGCGCCTTCTACGCCTACATCTCCCGCGGCCTGGGCCGACCCGCCGGCGTGGGCGCCGCCTGGGTGGCGCTGATCGCGTACAACGCGCTTCAGGTCGGGCTCTACGGCACCATCGGCGTCGCCGCCGAGCCGGTCCTCGACCGGATCTTCGGTGGGCACCCGCACTGGTCGGTCGTCGCCCTGGTGGCGTGGGCCCTGGTGGGCCTGCTCGGTCTGCTTCGCGTGGACATCAACGGCATGGTGCTGGCGGCGCTGCTGGTCGCCGAGATCGTGGTGGTCCTGATCTTCGACCTGGGACAGATCGGCAACCCGGCCGGCGGCGAGGTCAACTTCGCCGGGTTCTCGCCGGACAACCTCTTCGTGTCCGGGGTGGGCGCGGTGCTGGTGCTGGCGGTCCTCGGGTTCGTCGGCTTCGAGTCCGCGGTGGTGTTCAGCGAGGAGAGCAAGGACCCCAAGCGCACGGTGCCGCTGGCGACGTACCTCTCGGTGGCGATCATCGCCGGGCTGTATGCGCTCTCCTCCTGGACCATGACGGTCGCCGTCGGGTCGGACCAGATCGTCGCCGCGGCCGGCGAGCAGAGCGTCGGGCTGATCTTCAACCTGGCCGCCGAGCACCTCGGTGACACCGCCGTCACCATCGGCCAGGTGCTCTTCCTGACCTCGGTGCTGGCCGCGATGATCTCCTTCCACAACACCACGGCCCGCTACACGTTCGCGCTGGGCCGGGAGCGGGTGCTGCCGGCCGTGTTCGGGCAGACCTCGCCGCGCAGCGGCGCGCCGCGGGCCGCCTCGCTGGCGCAGAGCGTCCTCGGCCTGCTGGTCATCCTGCTGTACGCGGTCAACGGCTGGGACCCGGTGGTCAAGCTGTTCTTCTGGGTCGGCACCAGCGGCGGGTTCGGCGTGCTGCTGTTGATCGCCACCACCTCGGTGGCCGTGATCGCCTACTTCCTCCGTGCCCCTGGCGGCGAGACCCTCTGGCGGCGGATCATCGCGCCCAGCCTCGCCACCCTCGCGCTCTTTGTGATCATCTGGCTGGCGGTGTCGAACTTCGCCAACCTGCTCGGCGTCGCGCCGGACTCCACCCTGCGCTGGGCGCTGCCCGCGGTGTACCCGGTGGCGGCCGCGTTGGGCGTCGGCTGGGCGCTGGTGCTGCGTCGCAGCCGTCCGGACACGTACGCCCGGATCGGCCTCGGCGCGGAGGCCGCCGCGGGCGCCGTGCAGCCGGTGGAGCAGCCGCCGGCGCCGGCCGGTACGGAGGTGCCCCGATGAGCGTGGACATCGACCGACTCGGGCCCGACGACACCGCGCTGGTCGCCGGCCGGATCGCCGAGGCGTTCACCGAGCTGGACGTGACCCGCTGGCTGGTGCCCGACGCCAGCAAGCGGGAGGCTGTGCTGGCCGGAAACTTCGAGATCCTGGTCGGGCACGCGATGCGGCACGGCCTGGTGTACGCCAGCGGGGACCGGGCCGCGGTCGCCGTCTGGTTCCCCTCGGTCGGCGAGCCGGCCCCGCCGCCACCCGACTACGACGCCCGGCTCGCCGCCGCGTGCGGTGAGTGGACCGACCGCTTCCAGCATCTCGACGAGTTGTTCGCGGCGAACCATCCACACCCGGACCACCACCATCTGGCCTTCCTGGCGGTTCAGCCGGAAAGGCAGGGGCAAGGGCTGGGCACCGCGCTGCTGGAGCACCACCACGCCTGGCTGGACGCCAACGGCATGCCCGGCTACCTGGAGGCGAGCAGCCCGAACAGTCGGGACCTGTACGCGCGGCACGGCTACCAGGTTGGCGAACCGTTCCGGGTGCCCGACGGCACGCCGTTCTGGCCGATGTGGCGCGAGCCCGTGGGCCGCTGACGGCTGCCGACCGTACGCACTGTCACGTTGACGTGACAGTACGCACGGTTGAGGGCCGGGTCCGCCGACCCGGCCCTCAACCGTGAACCGCCTAGTAGGTGCCGTCGAGCTGGCCGCGCAGCTTGGTGAGCGCGCGGGCGAGCAGTCGGGAGACGTGCATCTGCGAGACGCCGATCTGGTCGGCGATCTGCGACTGCGTCAGGTTGCCGTAGAACCGCAGGGTGAGGATCTTCTGCTCCCGCTCGTCGAGCGTGGCCAGCGCCGGGCCGAGGGCGACCCGCAGCTCAGCCAGCTCGAACTCCGCGTCCTCGCCGCCGAGCATGTCGCCCAGCTCGGTGGCGCGCTCGCCGTCGCCGGTCGGGGTGGACAGCGACACCGCGTTGTACGCGCGGGCGCCTTCCAGGCCCTCCAGCACCTCTTCCTCGGTGAGCTTGAGGTGAGCGGCGATGTCGGCGACCGTCGGCGACCGGCCGAGGGTCTGCAGGAGCGAGCTGTTGGCGTCGGAGATGGACAGCCGCAGCTCCTGGAGCCGGCGGGGCACCCGGATGTCCCACGTGCGGTCGCGGAAGTGCCGCTTCAGCTCACCGATGATCGTGGGGATGGCGTACCCGGCGAAGTCGACGCCGCGGGACGGGTCGAACTTGTCGATGGCCTTGATGAGGCCGACCGCGGCGGTCTGCGCCAGATCGTCGGTGGGCTCGCCCCGCCCGCTGTAGCGGTGGGCGAGGTGGTTGGCCAGCGGCAGCCAGGCCTCGATCGCCCGGTCCCGCAGCGCGGCGCGCGACGGGTGGGTGGTCGGCAGCGCCGCCATGGCGTTGAGCAGATCGGTGGCGCTGTCGGTGAGTGCGCGCGGGTCGAGCTTCGTGCTCTTCGCAGCGGTGCTCGGCTGCTCGCTGATCGTTGGCGCGGTCATTGGTGGTCCTCCCTGCACCTCGTCCGCTGGACAAAAAGACGTGACGCTTTGGTTTAGCTTCGTATGGGCCGTTCGGGACTCACCTTAACCTGATCGTCTCCTCGAAATCTAGCCGAAAGGCTGATGTACTTAAGCCGTTTAAGGCCGCACGAGGTGCAAATCGGGCGGCGGTCCGGACGGTTGTGAGGTCTCTTACTGATTCCCGTGCTCCTGCCCGGCCACCCGACCAACCCACCCCGGCCTGACCGGTCGGCCCACCACTGTCGGCCGGGCGGTCAACACAAAACCCGACATCCGGCCCGAGGTGTCGACTATCCGTCGTTGTCCCGCCGGTGGGACTGCCCGTAGCGTCGCCTTGTACACACCCGGTTCGGAGGCACCGTGCTCGATCCAGCCGCTCCCCAGCTCGTCGTGAACAGCCGCACGCTCTACTTCAGCTGGTTGCCGGCGGATCCCGACGCGGTGGCCGCTCTGGTCCCGGCCGGCCTGCGTCCCCGCTCGGACCGGCAGGTGTTCCTCAACCAGTACATCGTCGACGACGAGACGCAGACCTCGGGCTTCGGCGCCTACTCGCTGACCTACCTCGGCGTCTCGCTGACCGGCGTGGACGCCCCCGGCGGTCTCAGCCCGGGCGGCTGGTGGACCCACTACGTGGCGTCGAGTCACACGGTCCGGGAGTACGCCGCCGCCCGCGGCGCCCCGGTGGTCACCGGCCGCACCAGCATCGAGGTGCGCGGCGACGACCTGGTCTCGATGACCGAGGCCGACGGGGCTCCGCTGATCCGGGCGCGTTGCCGGGTCGGCGAGACGGGCCACGTGATCAGCAGCGGGCACCACCGCTACTTCACCCGCCGCGACGGTCAGCTGCTCAGCGCCGTCTACCCGTTCGTGGCGGAGCCGGTCGCCCCGTTCGAGATCGAGTCGGTCGAGTTCCTGGAGCCCGGCCACCCGATGTACGCGCTACGGCCGGCCAACCCGCTGACCATTCACTTCGGCTACTACTCGCCGCGCTCCTCGTTCGCCTACCCCGGCGGGCTGAGCGTGTACCCGGGCAGCAGCGCCCTGCCGTCGGCGCCGGCCCGACCGGCTCACCAGGTGCCGGCCAACCTGGTCCGCAGCGGTCTGCCGTCCGGGTCGTAGACCAGCCGGTAGACCGGCAACGCCCAGGCGCGGGTGTACCAGGGCAGCCGCTCGGGGCGGTGCGGGCGCAGCCGGCCGGGCGGCCGGGCGCCCACCTGGCCGCCGTCGTACCACTGTTGCAGCGCGTCGGCGGCGGCCGTGACAGCCGCGACGGCGTCCGTGGGGTCGAGCAGGTCGGCGTCGTCCGCGCCGGCCGGGTCGCGGTCCAGGTGTTCCCGCCACAGCCGCAGCCGCAACTCCCGGGCGAACACCCGCGCCCCGTCGCCCTGCCCGGCCGGATCGGTGGGTTCCCGCTGGTCGCGCGTGTCGTCGAGCACCGCACAGGACAACTCGCTGTCGTGGGTCCACGAGCGGCGGTTGAAGTTGTCGCTGCCCACGCTGGCCCAGACGTCGTCGACCACGCAGACCTTCGCGTGCACGTAGACCGGGTTGCCCGCGTGGTTCTCCACGTCGAACACGTGCACCCGGTCCGGTGCGGCCCGCTCGCACAGCGACAACGCCTGCTCACGGCCGACCATGTTCGGCGGAAGCGCGAGCCTGCCGTCCACGTCCGGGTGCCGGGGCACCACGGCGATCAGGTGCAGCTCCGGGTTGTCGCGCAGGGCGTGTGCGAACAGGTCCGCCACCTCGCTCGACCAGAGGTACTGGTCCTCCAGGTAGATGAGCCGCCGGGCTCGGCGTACCGCCTTGGTGTAGCCCCGGGCCACCGACCGCTCGCCGTTCGGCGCGAAGGAGTAGCGCGGTCGGACGGCGGGGTAGGTGCGCAGCACCTGGATCTGGTGCGGTCCGCAGGACGGCGGGTCGGCCGGCTGCTCCGGCAGCGGGTCGGGGCGGAGGTCCGCGCCGCGTAGCCGGTCCCGCAGGTAGGCCATCGGGTTCTCCGAGTCCAGCGGCATCGGGTCGGTCCAGCGCTCGCGGAACACGGTGTCCAGTGCGCCGACCACCGGTCCGCGGACCGCCAGCTGCACGTCGTGCCAGGGCGGGTTGGGCCCGTACCGGGGAGACATCCGCACCGGCTGCGGGTCGCCGTGGTGTGCGGCGTCGTCCCGCCGGCTGTGGCACAGGTCGATCCCGCCGGCGAACGCGATGTCCCGTTCCGGGGCGCTCGGATGCCGAAGCACCACCAGCTTCTGGTGGTGCGAGCCGCCACGCCGGACCCGCTGATCGAGCAGCACCTCCCCGCCGGCCGCGGAGATGACCTCGCTGAGGTCGCGGTTCTCCGCCTCGCTGTAGGCCAGCGCGTCGAGGTGGGAGCGCCAGATCAGCCCCTTGACCACCACTTTGCGCTGAGCGGCCTGGGCGAAGAGCTGGGCCACGGTCGGGCCGTCGGGGCGCAGCCGCTCGTCCGGATCACCCCGCCAGTCGGTGAAGAAGAGGTGGTCGCCGGCGGTCAGCGCCTCCACCTCGTCGACCAGCCGGTCGAAGTACGCCGCACCGTGAATCAACGGCTCGGCCAGGTTTCCGCTGGTCCAGACGGGTAACCCAGAGACCGGGTTGGCCCGTTCCTGCGCGGTGAGGAACCAGTCCTGCAACGGCAACGTCCAGCCCCCCGGAGGTCGACAACGTCCTCACGGTAGGACCCCCGACGCGGGTCCGCACGCCAGGGCCGGCAGACCGACGACCTGGCAGACCGACCGGAACGACGCGACAACAACCGAGGAGGCCACACCATGCCCCGCGAGACGACGAACCCCGTGACCGAGTACCGCGAGCCGGCGGTGGAGAGCGAACGGGGGGCGTTGGTAGCGGTGTTGGTGATGGTGATTCTCGGGGTGGCCGGGATTTTCGCCGTCTCCTGAGGTGGCGCCGGCGCCCCGGGTGTACGGGGGCGCCGGCGCCGATCTCAGCGGTTGACCGTGGTCAGGGCCGGGAGCCCTGGCCACCGGTGTGCGGCAGCCGCTCGCTGGGAATCACGCCGAGCCGACCGGCCTGGTAGTCCTCGAACGCCTGGATCAGCTCGTCCCGGGTGTTCATCACGAATGGGCCGTACTGTGCCACCGGCTCCCGGATCGGCTGGCCGCCCATGATGTAGAGGTCCAGCGCGGGGGTGTTGCTGTCCTGCGTGGTGTCCGCGCTGAAACGCAGCGCGTCACCCGGGCCGTGCACCGCGAGCTGGCCGGTGCGTACCGGCCGCCGGTCGGCGCCGACGGTGCCGCGCCCGCCGAGCACGTACACCAGGGCGTTGAACTCCGGCTGCCAGGGCAGGTCGACCTGCGCGCCCGGCTGCACGGTGACGTGCGTGATGGTGATCGGGGTGAAGGTGGAACCCGGGCCACGGTGCCCGGCCACCTCACCGGCGATGACCCGAATCAGCGCACCACCGTCGGGCGTCGTCAGCAGCGCCGACTCCCGACCCCGGATGTCCTGGTAGCGGGGCGGGTTCATCTTCGCCGAGCGGGGCAGGTTGACCCAGAGCTGGGTGCCGTGGAAGAGCCCGCCGCTCATCACCAGGTGCTCCGGCGGGGCTTCGATGTGCAGCAGACCGCTGCCGGCCGTCATCCACTGGGTGTCGCCGTCGGTGATGGTGCCGCCGCCGCCGTGCGAGTCCTGGTGGTCGAAGACGCCGTCGATGATGTACGTGACGGTCTCGAAGCCGCGGTGCGGGTGCCAGGGCGTGCCCTTGGGCTCGCCCGGCGCGTAGTCCACCTCACCCATCTGGTCGAGGTGGATGAACGGGTCCAGGTCGGTCGTCGGCACCCCGGCGAAGGCCCGGCGGACCGGGAAGCCCTCGCCCTCGAAGCCGCTCGGCGCGGTGGTCACCGTGCGAACCGGGCGGATCCTGGTGGACTCGTCGAGCCGGGGCAGGCGCGGCAGGACGAGGACGTTCTCAACGGTGATCGCGGGCATCGAGGGCTCCTAGTTCGTGGCGGGGGTGGTCGACGTGGCCCGGGCCGCCCGCAGGCGGTCACCGAGCCGGCCGAAGACCCGGGTGAGGCAGGCGACCTCGGCGTCGTCGAGGTCGTCCATCAGGTGGGTACGCACCGACGCCAGATGGTGCGGCGCGGCTTCCCGCAGAGCGAGCAGCCCGGCGGCGGTGAGGACCGCCTCGCTGCCCCGTCGGTCGTCCGGGCAGGACTCCTTGCTGACCAGGCCGCGGCGTTGCATCGAGGAGATCTGGTACGTCAACCGGCTGGGGGAGAAGACGAGCCGGCCGGCCAGCTCGCCCATCCGCAGCCGCTGCCCCGGTGTCTCGGAGAGCAGGACCAGCACGTGGTAGTCGGCGAAGCTGAGGTCGCTGTCGGCCCGAAGGTCCTCTTCCAGCTGGGTGTAGAGGCGCTGGCTGGCCTCGATGTAGGCGCGCCAGGCCGCCTCTCGGGTGCTGTCCAGGCTCTCTGTCACGTCCACCACGATAGCACTCGTTAAAAATTTAACTAGTCGTCTTGAGCGTTGTCTGGGTCACGTCCGAGCGGTCGATGGCTCAGGTTCGTGCAGCTTTGAAGGAAGTGGCCGGTCCGTTCCGGCGGTGAGAGCGGGACGCGCTGTGCCAGACTCCGCCATCGTGGAACACGTGGAACTCACCGCCGCCGACCTCTTGCTTCGCCCCTGGCGGGACGCGGACGCCCCCGCGGTGCGGGAGGCCCTGCGCGACCCGGCCATCGCCCAGTGGAACCCGCACCGCGGCGGCCCGATCGACGACGAGGCCGCCCTGCTGTGGGTGCGCCACCGGGCCGACTGGTCCGGCGGCGACCACGCCTCGCTGGCCGTGACCGCCGCGGCCGGCGGGGAGTTGCTGGGCTCGGTGTCGCTGTACCACATCCATCACGGCGACGCGTCCATCGGCTACTGGACGGTGCCGGCGGCGCGCGGGCGCGGGGTGGCGGTGCGGGCCGTCGTCCGGCTCACCGAGTGGGCGTTCGCCGACCTCGGGCTGCACCGGGTGGAGCTGTGCCACGCGGTGGCCAACCAGGCGTCCTGCCGGGTCGCCGACCGGGCCGGCTACCTGGCCGAGGGGACGCTGCGCGAGTCGTACCGGTACGGCGACGGCCGCCGACACGACGAACACCTGCACGCCCGCCTCGCGACCGACCGCTGACCGGAGGCGGTCGGACCCGGCGTCACTCGATGACCTTGCGGAGGAACGCCGTGAGGGTGTTCGTGGTGCGCTCGACCTTCTCGGCCAGGGTGATGGTCTCGTCGATGCGACGTCCGGCGTCCTTCCTGCCTCGCAGGTAGAGCGAGCAGGCCAGGTCGGAGCAGATGTAGGCGCCTACGGAGTTGCCCTGGCGCCCGTCCCGTCCGGCCTTGCGGGCGGTCATCAGTGCGACGCCGTCCCCGGTGTGCGTGGTCAGGCAGAGCGAGCACATGCTGCGCCGCACCCGCCCGGTCTGCTGCGGCGCGACCCGCAGCGCCACGCCGACCAGCCCGGTGTCGGACTCGGCGACCAGGTAGGCCCGCTGGGTCGCCGCCGGGTCCCGCCACCCGAGGAAGTCGAGGTCGCCCCACGGTCGTGTCTCAAGGTCGTTCGGTACGGCCAGCCGCTTCGCCTCGCCCTGCGTGCAGTTGACGAAGGACGCGCGGATGGCGCGCTCGGTTATCGCTAGCATAGGTAGTAGCCTAGCTCGCCTAGGCAAGTAATTAATGCGACTAGTTTTTGGGGTGTGCGGGATGGCACGAGCGGGGGTGACCGCTGAACGCCTGACCCTGGCGGCGGCCGAGCTGGCCGACGAGATCGGCATGGAGAACGTGACCGTCGCCGCGCTCGCCCGGCGTTTCGGCGTCAAGGACGCGAGCCTGTACTTCCACATCAAGAACGCACAGGACCTGCGGGTCCGGGTGGCGCTGCTGGCGCTCTCCGAGCTCGCCGACCGGGTCGCCGCCGCGCTCGCCGGCCGCGCGGGCAAGGACGCGCTGGTGGCCTTCGCCGACGCGTACCGGGGCTACGCGACGCGGCACCCGGGCCGGTACGCCGCGATGCAGATCGACCTCGACCCGGAGACGGCGGCCGCGAGCGCCGGCGTCCGGCACGCGGAGATGACGCGGGCGATCCTGCGCGGCTACCGGCTGTCCGAGCCCGACCAGACCGACGCGGTCCGGATGATGCACAGCACGTTCCACGGCTTCGTGAGCCTGGAGAGGACCGGCGGCTTCCGTCACACCCCCCGTACGACGGACGCCTCCTGGTCCCGAGCCCTGGACGCCCTCGACGCGGTCCTCAGCAACTGGCCGCCCGCCCCTGGCGCCGGGGCGGGAACCGCTCGGTGACGCACGGCGACCGCCTAGGCTCGACGGCGTGGATGATCTGGAGCTGGCCGACTGGCGGGAGCGGGTAGCCCGGCTGTACCTGTCCGACGTCGACCTGACCGGGTTCCGCGCCGGCCGCGACCAGCTCTTCGCCACCCACCCGCAGAGCCCCATCCCGCCGGCGGAGCGGCCCGGCTTCACCGGAGTGCGCTACTTCCCGCTCAACCCGGCCGCCGTGGTCGAAGCGCCCCTCACCCCGGCCAGCGGTGAGCTGCGGATCGACACCGGCGGCCCGGACGGGGTGGTCGCGTACCGGCGGGTCGCGGTGGCCGAGACATCGTGGGGGCCACTGACCCTGTGGTGGATCGAGGCGTACGGGGGCGGGCTGTTCGTGCCACTGCGCGACGGCACCTGCGGGCAGGAGACCTACGGCGGCGGCCGGTACCTCACCGACACCGTGAAGGGCACCTTCGGCCGGGGCGTCGAGCTGCTGCCCGGCGACCGGGTACGGCTGGACGCCAACTATCTCTACAACCCGAGCTGCGCGTACGACGACCGCTGGGCGTGCCCGCTTGCGCCGCCGGAGAACCGGGTCGACGTGCCGCTGCGGGCCGGCGAGCTGGCGTACCACGACTGAGCGGCTGCCCCGGCGTGTCGCCGGGACGGCCGGTCAAACCCTGCTCAGCGGGACGGCCTGTCGAGAACCCTTGCTCAGCCCGCGGTCGTGGCCGAGCCGGACATCTGCATCCGACCCAGCAACTGCCGGGCCTGGTCGGCGAGCTGCGCGTCGACGATCACCGCGTACTGGCCGGCGCGTAGCGAGCTGGCCGACGTGAAGTCGCGCTGCCCGCCGGTCATCGCGTGCGCGACCGCGCCGAACACGGCGCCCCAGATCGCCCCGATGACCAGCCCGACCACGATCACCGCCAGCCAGTTGCCGACCGTGAAGATGCCGAACAGCAGGCCGATGAAGAGCCCGAACCAGGCGCCGGTGCCGGCGCCGAGCAGCGCGGCGCGTCCGGTGGTCATCCGCCCGAGCACCGTCTCCACCAAAGTGAGGTTGGTGCCGACGATCGCGCTGTGCTCCACCGGGAAGCGGTTGTCGGCGAGATAGTCGACCACGCGCTGCGCGGACGGATAGTCCGGATACGAGCCGATCGTCACGGTGGGCGGGCCGGTCTCCGGCCCGTGGCCGTTCCCGGACGGCGCCGACGGGCGGCCGGCCGGACCGGCCGGCAGCAGATCGCCACCCTGTGCGCCGGGCCGCCAGGCGGCGGCCGGACCCGAAGCTGACGTCATGAGCATCCTCCCTCGTCAACCGTCCGGGTTCCCGCCCGCGCCGTCCGGTAACGCCGGCAACGACGGTGGATGCCGTGCCGACCGGCGGGCATGCGCCCGGACGCCCCGGGTAGGTAACCGGGTGCAGAGCGGACAGATCAGCGAGCACGGCTTCCTCGCCGACGGCCGCAGCGCGGCGCTGGTGGACCGCTCCGGCTCGGTGAACTGGTGGTGCCCGGGCCGGTTCGACGCGCCGTCGGTGTTCGGGCGGCTCCTCGACGAGGGCGCCGGCCACTGGTCGATCCGACCGGAGGGTGAGTTCAGCGTCGATCGCTGCTACCTCGACGACACCCTGGTGCTGCGAACCGTCTTCCGGACCGCGCGGGGCGAGGTGGAACTGACCGACGCGCTCGCCTTCGAGCCGGGGGCGCGCGGCCACGACATCGGGCTGCGCTCGCCGCAGGTGCTGGTCCGCAGCGTGCGGAGCCTCTCCGGCGAGGTCCCCATGCGGGTGCACTACCGGCCCCGCTTCGAGTACGGCCGGACCACCGCGTTCCTCGTCGAGCGCGACGGCATGCTGGAGGCCATCGCCGGGGCCGCGCGGCTCACGCTGCGGGGAAGCGTGCGGCTGTGCTGTGGCGAGGGCGAGGCCACCGCGACCTTCACCGCCCGCGCTGGATCGGTCCACAACTTCACCCTCGGGTACGCGCCGACCTACGACGCGCCGCCGCCGGAGGTGCCCGACGCCGACCGCACGATCGCCGACACGGTGGCCGGGTGGCGATCCTGGACCGAGGCGCACCCCTACCAGGGGTGCTACCCGGAGCAGGTGCGGCGTAGCGCGCTGGTCGTGCAGGGCATGACGTACCGGCCGAGCGGGGCGGTGGTGGCCGCGGCGACCACCTCACTGCCGGAGAGGCTCGGCGGGACCCGCAACTACGACTACCGCTACGTGTGGGTGCGCGACTTCAGCCTCACCCTGCGGGCCCTGTGGCGATCGGCGTGTTTCGACGAGGTGCAGCGGCAGTTCGCCTGGGTGAGTCGGGCGATGGGCCGGATCGGCGACGAGCCGGTGCCGATCATGTACGGGGTGCAGGGGGAGCGGGACCTCACCGAGCACCGCCTGGACCAGCTCGCCGGGTACCGCGAGAGCCCGCCGGTGCTCATCGGCAACGACGCGTGGCGGCAGCGGCAGACCGACATCTTCGGCGAGGCGCTGGACGCCGCCTGGCTGATGCGCGACAAGATGGACCCGATGGATCCGGAGGTGCGCCACGTGCTGCGGGTGCTCGCCGACCAGGCCGTCGTGGACTGGCGGCGACCCGACGCGGGCATGTGGGAGGAGCGCGGGGTCGAGCACCATCACGTGTCCTCGAAGGTGCAGTGCTGGGTCGCACTGGACCGGGCGGTCCGCTTCGGCGACACGCTCGGTGGACCCCGGGACGTGGAACGCTGGGCGGCCGCCCGCGACGAGGTGCGCGCCACGGTGCTGGATCGGGGCTGGAGCGACCGGCTCGGGGCGTACACCGGGAGTTTGGATTCCGACGACCTGGACGCCTCGGTGCTGCTGATGCCGCTGGTGGGTTTCCTGCGGGCCGACGACCCGCGGATGCGCTCGACGGTCCGCGCGGTGGAGCAGCAGCTGTCCCACGACGGCCTGCTGCGGCGCTGGGACGGTGACCCGGCGGGCTTCGTCATCTGCTCGTTCTGGCTGGTGGGCTGCCTGGCCCTGGGCGGTGAGCGGGACCGGGCGCACGAGTTGTTCCTCAGGCTGGCCGGTCGGGTCAACGACCTCGGCCTGTTCGCCGAGCAGATCGACCCGCTGACCGGCGAGCAGTTGGGCAACTTCCCGCAGGCGTTCTCGCACATCGGCCTGATCAACGCCGCCGGTCAGCTCACCGACGTCGAGCGGGATCCGGCGCTGCGGCATCGCGGCATGCCGCCGCCGAACTTCACCCCGACGCGGTCCTGAGCGGCCTGGGGGACAATGCCGGGATGCGGCTGGTGCTCACGGCGGACACCCACCTACCGAAGCGGGCCCGGGACCTGCCCGGGCCCCTCTGGACGGCGATCGAGGCGGCGGACGTGGTGCTGCACGCCGGCGACTGGGTGGACGTGTCCCTGCTCGACGCGATGACCGCGCGCTCGCGACGGCTGATCGGGGTGTACGGCAACAACGACGGCCCGGCGCTGCGCGCCCGGCTGCCGGAGGTGGCGCGGGTCGACCTCGACGGCCTGCGGGTCGCCGTGGTGCACGAGACCGGCCCCCGGACGGGTCGCGAGCGGCGGTGCGCGGCCCGCTTCCCCGACGTCGACCTGCTGGTCTTCGGGCACTCGCACATCCCCTGGGACACCGAAGCCCCCGGCGGCCTGCGCCTGCTCAACCCCGGCTCACCCACCGACCGCCGCTCCCAGCCCCACGCCACCTACCTCACGGCCGAGGTGAGCGCCGGCCACCTGACCCGGGTCGAGCTGCATCGGCTGCCCCGCCGCTGACCCCGGGCGTCACTGGCCTCGGCCGGTCTCGGCCTGGAGTTCGTCGATCCGCTTGGACGCCTCGGCCTTGGTCAGGTCGTCCGGTAGCTCCGCGTCCGCCTCCCGGGCGAGAGTGGCCAGGTAGGACTCCTGGGCCGCGGTGGGCGGCTCGTCGCCGGTGACCCACTCGTCCGGGTCCTTGATCGCGCCGCGCGGGTCGGCCTGCTCGTTGGTGCGGTCCGTCATCGTCATCACCCTTTCTTCGAACAGGTGTGCCAGTACCCGGATCTTCGCGGGTTCATGCCTGCTCGGCGTGCCCGGCGGCACCTACGATCACCGGGTGAGCGTGGACCGGTCGGGTGTGGTGGTGGTCGGGGCGGGCATCGCCGGGGTGGCCTGTGCGGTGGAGCTGGCCGCGGCCGGGGTGCCGGTGCGGGTCCGGGAGCGGGGGCACGTGCGTGGTGGCCGGATGGCCAGCAAACGCTTCGACGGCCGCCCCGCCGACATCGGCGCCGCCTACTTCACCGCCAGCGATCCCGACTTCGCCGCGCTGGTCGAGCAGTGGCGCGCCGCCGGCCTGGTCCGCGAATGGACCGACACCTTCCAGGCGTACGACCGGGACGGGCGCCGCGACGTGCCCGGGCCGATGCGCTTCGCCGCGCCGCGCGGGCTGCGTTCACTGGTCGAACAGTTGGCCGGCGCGGTCCCGGTGACCGTCGACCGGTTGGTGCTCAGCGTGGAACCCGGGCCGACCGTGGACGGTGAGCCCTGCGCGGCGGTCGCCCTGGCCATGCCGGGCCCGCAGGCCGCCCTGCTGCTCGACCCGGCCCTGGCCGACGCCACCCGGGTCGTGCAGGCGCAGCGCTGGTCGCCGTCGCTGGCCGCGGTGCTGCGCTTCCCGACCCGGCGCTGGCCGGACTTCCGGGGCGCGTTCGTCAACGACCACCCGGTGCTCAGCCTGGTCTGCGACGACGGCGACCGGCGGGGCGACGGCGCGCCGGTGCTGGTCGCGCACACCGTGCCGGAGTTCGCCGCCGGCCACCTCGCCCAGCCCAGCGGAGCCGGCCCGACCATCGAGCAGGCGGTCCGGGACCTGCTGGGGTTGCCCGAGGGGGCTGTCGACGTGCACGTGCACCGCTGGACGTACGCGAAGCCCACCTCCGACGCCGGGGGCGGCACGCACCACCTGGACGCCGACGGGATCGGCCTGGCCGGCGACGCGTTCGGCAAGCCCCGGGTGCAGAGCGCATGGCGCTCCGGTCGGGACCTCGGCCGCGCCCTGGCCGCCCGCCTCGCCTGACGTCGGCACGCCCTCGGCCGGCCGACGTCCCGGATCGACCGGCGGACCGTGGCTCAGGCGTGCCCGGCGACCCGCTGGGCGGGCACGCCCGGGTCCGCCGGTTCGCCGGTCCGTTCGCCCTTACGGTCCAGCAACTGCATGACGGGGGTCGCCGCGATGCCGTGCACCACCACCGAGACGAGCACCACCAGCGCGACGGTGGCCCAGAGCAGCTCGGCCTGCGGGAAGTCCGCCTTCGTGGTGGCGTACGCCAGGTAGTAGAACGAGCCCACCCCACGGATGCCGAACAGCGAGATCACCCAGTGCTCGGCCGGCCGGCCCGGAGCGCCCCGCAGTGACAACCAGCCGACCAGCGGCCGGACCAGGAACACCAGCGCCACCCCGACGGCCGCCGCCGGCCAGGTCAGCGGAGCGAGCAGACCGCCGATGATCGCGCCGCCGAGCAGCAGCAACAGCACCAGGGTGAGCAGCCGTTCGATCTGCTCGGCGAAATCGTGCAGCACCGAGTGGAACTCGTGGGTCCGCTCGGCGGCCCGGATCGCGCGGGCGGCCACGAACACCGCCAGGAATCCGTACCCGCCGACCACCTCCACCAGCCCGTACGCCAGGAAGGTGGCGGCCAGCGCCAGGAAACCCTCGGCGTGCCGGGCCAGCCGCAGATGGCTGGGCGCCCGGAAGAACAGCTTGCCGAGCAGCCAGCCGATGAGCAGGCCGCCCCCGACCCCGACACCGACCTTCCAGAGCACGTCGACGGTGAACCAGTCGGCCAGCCAGTCCCGCGGCGCGAGGCTGGTCGAGGCGATGGCGATGGCCGCGTAGACGAACGGGAACGCCAGCCCGTCGTTGAGGCCCGCCTCGGAGGTCAACGCGAAGCGGACCTCGTCCTCGGAGTCCTCCACGTCGGTCGGCTCGCCGACCTGCACGTCGGCGGCGAGCACCGGATCGGTCGGGGCCAGGGCGGCGCCCAGCAGCAGCGCGGCGGCCGGCACGAGCCCGGCCCACCACCAGCCGAGCAGCGCCACCGCCGCGATGCACAGCGGCATCGCGATGACCAGCAGTCGCCACGTGGACGACCACTTCGCCCAGCTCAACGGTCGGTCGATCTTGAGCCCGGCGCCCATCAGGGCGACGATCACCCCGATCTCGGTCAGGTGGGTCGTCAGCTCCGGGTGGGCCAGCGGGTCCGGCGTGGGCAGCCCGACGGGCAGCAGGAAGACCACCATCCCCAGGGCGAGGAAGGCGATCGGCATGGACAGCGGCCGCCGCTCCAGCACCCGAGGCAGGATGCCTGCCAGCAGGGCGCCCAGGCCCACCAGCGCGAACGCCACGTCTACCGGCTCCACCGTGCCACCCTCCCGGCCGCGCCCACGGGTTGCGGGCAGGTGGTCACTGACCATGCCCCGCGAACCGTGCCGGTAAGCCTGCGCGGTCCGGCGAAACGGAGGATTCCTCAGCGCGGGCGGGTGACCGGCGAATCGTCCAGCGTGGCCAGCAGCCCGGCCGGGTCGTCGTACACCGCCACCGCGCCGGCGCCGGCCAGCTCGCCCCGGCTGGTGCCACCGCAGGTCAACCCGACGCACGGGATGTCCAGCTTGCCGGCCGCCGCCACGTCCCAGACGGAGTCGCCGACGAAGACCACCCGCTCGGCGGCCAACCCGGACTGATCCAGCGCGGCGACCAGGATGTCCGGGGCCGGCTTGCTCTGCTGGGCGTCCGCCGACGAGGTGACCGTCTCGATCACGTCGTCGGCGTCCAGCGCGTGGCGCAGTGCGCCGACCTCCTGCTCGGACGCGGAGGTGGCGAGCACCACCCGCAGCCCCCGTTCGGCGCAGGCGCGCAACAGGGCCGCCGCCCCGGGCAGCGGCGTGAGCCGTTCCCAGTACTCGCCGTACAGGGTGTCGTGCGCGTCGCGCAGCTTCGCGTCGGCGTCGCGGTCCCGCTCGGGGCCGAGCAGGTGGTCCAGGAGCTTGTCCGAGCCCATCCCGATCGACCGGTGCACGGTCGCCATCGGCACCGGCTGGTCGGACTGGCGCAGCGCCTCCCACCAGCTCACGGTGTGCAGGTAGGTGGTGTCGACGAGGGTGCCGTCGACGTCGAAGAGGACCCCGGCGGGTCGGTCGGTGCGCATGGGGTCCTCCTACCCGGTTGGTGGCCGGCCGACCCATCCCGGCCCGGTGTGTACGGCCGGGTTCAGCGGCGCTCGGCCGACGGAATGAGGATCTCGAACCAGACCGTGGAACCGCGGACCGTCGGGTCGGTGCCCCAGGCGTCACTGAGCTGCTCGATCAGGCCGAGACCCCGCCCGCGACTGCTCAACGTGTCGGTGCGCGCCCGGGTCACGGTCCCCCGGGTGCCGGAATCGGCGACCGAGACCAGCAGCCGCTCGGGGCTGAGGTCGATCTCCACCCGGGCGGCGGTGCCGGCGTGCAGCAACGCGTTGGTGGTCAGCTCGCTGGTGCACAGCACCGCCGCGCCGATCACCGCCTCGGGCACCTGCCATTCGGTGAGCTGGCCGCTCATCCAGTGGCGGACCCGGCTGGGGGCGGTCGGCTCCGCCGGCACCTCCATGCTCGCCGAACGGCTCGGCATCAGCGCGTGCTCGACCGCCAGCACGGCCACGTCGTCCTCGGTGCCGCCGGGCACCGCGGCGGTGGCCACCGCGCAGAGCGCGCGCGGGTCGCTGCTGCTCGCCTTGGCGACCGCGTCGCCGAGCCCGTCCAGCCCGACGGTGAGGCTCTGCCTGCGGCGCTCCACCACGCCGTCGCTGAACAGCAGCAGGGTGTCGCCGGGGTCGAACGCGACGGTGGTGGTGGCCGGCCGGCCGCCGAGGCCCAACGGGGGACCGACCGGCACCTCCAGGTACTCCGCGTGCGAGCGACCGTCCGGTGCGCAGCGGCGGATCAACGGCGCGGGGTGCCCGGCGCTGGCCAGGGTGAACTCACGCCGATCGGCGTCGACCACGCCGAACACCACGGTGACGAACAGTTCGTGCGTGCCGGCCTCCACACCCAGGCTGGTCACCAGCCGGTCCAGCCCGGCCAGCACCGCGTCCGGGGCCGGGTCGGCCAGGGCCAGCGCGCGCAGCGCCGCGCGGACCTGCCCCATCCGTGCGGCTGCCTGTACGTCGTGCCCGGCGACGTCGCCCAGCACGACGCCGAGCCTGCCGGTGGGCAGCAGGAACGCGTCGTAGAAGTCCCCGCCGGCCGCGTTGCCGTCCACGCCCGGGTCGTAGCGGGCCGCGATCCGCAGTCGGGGCAGGTCCGGCAGGTTCTCGGGCAGCATGCTGCGTTGCAGCAACTGGGCGGTGCCGTGCTGGGTCTCGAACCGGCGGGCCCGCTCCGCGGCCTGACCGATCAGCTCGGCCGAGGCGGCCAGCAGCGCCCGCTCGGCGGCCGACCAGGTGTGCGGCACCTGGTAGCCGACCGCCAGCCCGCCGCGAATCACCGAGGTGCCCAGCGGCAGCGCGGCCAGCGAGCGGATCTTCTGGTCGTGGCGGTCCACCGCGGTCTCCAGGAGCGGCTGCCCGTCCGGAATGAACGACGGCCCGCTGGAGCGGGCCGCCTCCACCACCGGGGTCGCCAAGTCCGCCGGAATGCGCCGCCAGAGCGGTGGCAGGCGCTCGTCGGCCTCGTCCATCAACTCACCGCGCACCCGGCGCACCATCCGCCATCCGCCGCCGCCCTCGTCGACCGCGAACGAGACCCGGTCGGCGTCGAACGTGGTGATCGCGTACCGCAGCGCCACCCGGGCCACGTCGTCGAGGGTGAGGGTGCCGGCGAGCGCGGCGGCGACCTCGCTGAGACTCTGCAGCTGCTCGGTGACGTGGGTGGTTTCGGCGGCGACCGTCAGCATTCCGACGATCTGTCCGGTGCTGTCGTGGACGGGGGAGTGGCTTCGCGTGAAGACGGCCTGCTCGGCGACGCCGGTGCGCCCGCGCACCATCGGAAGGGCGCTCTCCTTCTCCAGGAACGGCACGCCCTGCCGGTAGGCGCGCTCGATCACCTCGCCGACACCGGGCAGTGCCCAGATCTCGGCGTACACCTCGGCGGACGGGCGGCCCAGGGCCGCGGGGTGCTTGCTGCCCAGCAGGTCGGCGTAGCCGTCGTTGTAGAGCAGGACGAGGTCGTCTCCGTACGCCAGCGCCATCGGCATCGGGCAGGCGAGGATCAGATCGACCACCGTCCTGATCGCGGGGTCCCACTGCTCCGGTGGGCCGAGCGCGGTGCCGGCCCAGTCGTGGGCGAGCACGGCGGCAGCGCCCGGCCCGATGGATTCGCCCGGGACCGGAGTTGCTGGCGTGGGGACTCGCCCGACCGTTCCTGGCATGTTCGCAGCCTAGCCGGCCGGCGGGCGGCCGCATCCGATCATGGCCGTGGGACGTCGGGAGGCGCGTCGCGGTGGCTGTTCGGGCAGTTCAGGGCCCCTGTTCGGCGACTTGTCGGAAAAAACGTGGCGAGCCGCGCGGACTGCCGCACCGGTGGCCGGGTATGCGCCCGGCGCAGTCCATGCGACAGGAGGGACATCATGCTGAAAACCCTCGCGGTCGGGCAGGCCGACATCGGTGATGCCATCGCCGACACCTGGAGGTCGGTGCTGCTCTTCATCCCGAAGGCCGTGGCCTTCATCGTGATCCTCGTGGTCGGCTGGCTCATCGCCAGAGCGGTCCTGAAGATCGTGGACACGGTGCTGGAACGGGTGCGCTTCGACGAGGCGGTCGAACGCGGCGGCATCAAACGGGCACTGGAGAGAACGAAGTACGACGCGAGCGACATCCTGGCCAGACTGGCGTACTACGCGGTACTGCTGTTCACGCTGCAGTTCGCGTTCGGCGTCTGGGGACCCAACGCGATCAGTGACCTGATCAGCGGCGTGGTGGCCTGGCTGCCGCGCGCGTTCGTGGCGATCGTCATCGTGGTGGTGGCGGCCGCGATCGCGAACGCCGTGCGGGATCTGGTCACCGGGGCGCTGGGCGGACTCTCGTACGGCAAGGTCCTGGCCGACCTGACGGCGATCTTCATCATCGCGCTCGGCGTGATCGCCGCGCTCAACCAGGTGGGTATCGCCACCACGGTGACGACGCCGGTGCTGATCGCCGTGCTCGCCACGGTGGCCGGCATCCTGATCATCGGTGTCGGTGGTGGCCTGGTGCGGCCCATGCAGAACCGGTGGGAGGGCTGGCTGAACCGGGCGGCCGAGGAGGCTCGGGCGGTTCAGGAGAACCGGCGGGCGGCCACGGCGGGACGCGGCGACGTGGAGCGGCAGATGGCCGACCGCGGGGGCGAGCGCACCCAGGCCATGCCGCAGGTCGAGGAGCAGGCGACGCAGTACCGCCCGTAACGGGTGGAATGGCGTCAGCCGATGGGGAGGGTGTTCCGGGCGCGGCGCGGACGCCCTCCCCGCGCGTCACCGGTCGCTGGTCAGCGCGCGAGCCAGCGCGCACACCGCGACCAGCCGGGTGAGCGGCCACTCCGGCTCGCTCCAGTCCACCGGGCCGTTCGGCGGCGACCACCCGTGCTCGACGGCCGCCGCGCGGACCCCCTCGGCGTAGCCGGCGAGCGCCGCGGCCGTCAGCGGGCGCCGGTCTCCGTCGAGGCTGTCCCGTACGGCGGCCGCGTGCTGGTCGACCAGGGCCAGCAGCCCGGGTCGCGCCGCCGCGGCGGCGAGCCCGGCGGTGCCCACGGAGACGGTGAGAGCGGCGAGGGTGGACCGCGCCGAGTCGACGGCGGTACGGGGGGCGACCCGGTTGAACGGCACACGCATGGTGACCGAGGCTAACCGACCGGTGAACGGGTCGACCTCGGCCGCTCGGCGGGTGTCGGCTGCGCCACCGGCCGACCCGGGCTGACCGCGAGGGTTGATCCGGCACAGACGGGGCAGCAGGAGAACCACGGCACACGGCGGCACAGAGCACGGCGGCACAGAGCACGGAGGAACGGATGGGCGCGGAGGAGCGGATGGGACAGCAGGCGGACGGGCCGGACGAGCAGCACCGCCGGCCGGAGGGGGTGAGCGACGCGACGGTCGCCGCGCTCGGCAAGCTCAGCGAGGCACTGGAGTGCGTCGAGCGGGCCCGCGGGCACCTGTACTCGCTGCACCAGCTGATCGGGCACGCCGACCTGATGCTCGACGACGCGGTCGAGCAGTTCCGCGCCGCCGGGCATCCGCGACTCGCCGACCGGATCGACACCGAGCTGCTGGGCCGCAACGTCATCGCCGGCCGGTGGACGTTCCAGATCGTCGAGGACTTCGACGACGGCTACCACGCGCTGTTCCGGGAGCTGGACCGGCAGGCCCGCGAGGAACTGGTGGGCGGGCGGCGCCACCTCTACGAGGCGGAGATGAAGGAGCGACGCCGCAGCCGGGGCCGGCCGGGACATGAGGCCCGGCCGGGCAGCGGCGGCTAGTCGCCGGCCGCGTCCGCCGGCCGCCGCCGGGCCGCGTCGTCGGCGATGATCACGGTGGCCACCATCAGCGCGACGCAGAGGCTGAACAGCCAGGACTCGTCGGAGACGAGCCAGGCGGAGACGGGAGCCTGCAGCGCGGCGAGCAGAAAGCCGAGCCAGGCGAGCTGGCGCTGACGCGTGGAGAGGATTCCGGAGCCTTGATGCATTCCGAAAGTCTTACGCGAACCCGTCGCTCTGCCGTCCTCCGATCGGCCGATTCTGGATGAGCTGTCCATTTTCTCAACCGTCCGGACAGCACTTCTTGCCGCCGCGAGCGACCGCCCGGAGCTGGCGGTAGGGTGCGGCTGCGGCAGGATGATGTCCCGTGTCCACCACGCCCGCGCCGCCCCGCGCCTCGCTGCTCCTGCTGGCCTACCTCGCCTTCGTGAGTCTCGGCCTGCCCGACGGCCTGCTCGGGGTCGGCTGGCCCTCGATCAGCGGCGACTTCGGCGTACCGACCGAGGCGGTCGGCCTGCTGCTCACCGCGGGCACCGTCGGCTACCTCATCTCCAGCGTGCTGGCCGGGTTCACCCTCGCCCGGGTCGGCGTGGGCGCGCTGCTCGCCGGCAGCACCCTGCTGGCCAGCCTGGCGCTGACCGGGTACGCGGTGAGCCCCGCGCTGGCCGTGGTGGTGGGCTGCGCGCTGCTGCTCGGGCTGGGCTCCGGCGCGATCGACTCCGGGCTCAACGCGTACGCCGCCGGGGCCTTCGGCCCACGTCACATGAACTGGATGCACGCCTTCTTCGGGCTGGGTGTGGCGATCGGCCCGCTGATCATGACGGCGACGCTGAGCGCGGGGCTGGCCTGGCGGTGGGGGTACGGCATCGTGGCCGCCGCCCAGCTCGCCCTCGCCGCCGCGTTCGCGCTCACCGTACGGGCCTGGCGGCGCGTCCCGGCACCCACCGAGCCCGGCGCCGCTGTCGCCCCGCCGGCCGCAAGGGTCCCGATCCGAGCCACGCTGCGGCTGCCCGTGGTCTGGTCGGGGGCGCTCGCCTTCGCGGTGTACGTGGCCATCGAGGTGTCCGCCGGGCTGTGGGCGTTCCTGCTGCTGACCGTCGGGCGTGGGCTGAGCCCCGCGGTGGCCGGCGGCTGCGTCTCCGCCTACTGGGGCAGCCTCTTCGTCGGCCGGGTGGTGCAGGGCGTGGTGGCCGAGCGGCTGGGCGCCCGGTTGGTGCTGCGCGCCAGCCTGGCCGGCATGGCCGTCGGAGCGGCGCTGATCGCCGTACCCGGGTCGGCCGTGCCGGCCGTACTCGGTCTGGTCGTGGTCGGTTTCGCCGCCGCGCCGGTGTTCCCGCTGCTCACCCTCACCACTGCCGAGCGGGTCGGCCCGGCGCACGCGGACCGGGCCATCGGGCTCCAGATCGGCGCCGCCGGCGTGGGCGCGGCGCTCGTTCCGGCCGGCCTCGGCGTGCTGATCGGCGCCATGTCGGTGCAGGTGCTCGGGCCGGCCCTGGTGGTGCTCGCGCTGGTCCTGGTCGTGCTGTACGAGGTGGGCGCCCGCCGGCCCGGCCCGCAGCGGCCGGTGTCCACCGTCGCCGGGCCGGATCAGCCCACCGCGCCCGCTCCCGCCGGTGCGGCCGGCGAGGCGGGTCAGCCGTTGTCCGGTCCGGTCCTGCCGGTGGTGGACGGCCGGTAGGCGCGGTCCGGGTCGGTCGGCTCCCGGCCGGAGCCCCGGGCCTGACCGCCGCGGTCCGCTGCCGCGGGCCCGTGCCCGAAGGCGGCCTCCTCGCCGGCGTCGTTGCCGGTCACGTCGTCGGCCTGCCCGTCGATGCTGGAGCCCGCCACGGCCTTTTCCAGTTCCTCCAGCGGGATCCGTTCCTCGTCGCGCCACACCCTGTCGTCGGTCATGCCTTCAGCGGTACCCGGGCGCGATGATCGCAAACGGGTGATGGTCGGCCCGAGACACGCGATGGCCGCCGGGGACTCCGGCGGCCATCGGACATCGCTGCTGAGGATCACGGCTGTGGGCGGTCCACCTTGCCCCGCCAGGCGCCCGTCTCCTGACCGCGCCGCTCGATGTAGGTCTTGAACCGCTCCAGGTCATTCTTGGCCCGCCGGTCGACGATGCCGAGCTTGTCACCGGCCTGCTCGACCACCCCGTGCGGCTCGAACTCCAGCTGGAGGGTGACGCGGGTCTTGTCCTCGTCCAGCCGGTGGAACGTCACCACGCCGGCCTGCTGGGTGCCGCCGGTGGAACGCCAGGCGACCCGCTCGTCGGGCAACTGCTCGGTGATCTCCGCGTCGAACTCGCGCTTCACCCCGGCGATGTCCACCGTCCAGTGGGTCATCGTGTCGGAGAGCTGCCGGACCTCCTGCACGCCCTCCATGAACTCGGGGAACTCCTCGAACTGCGTCCACTGGTCGTACGCGGTGCGAATCGGAACGGACACGTCGACATGTTCGGTAACGCCACTCATCAGCAAACCTCCTTCGGCCGCCGGTCGCCCGGATCGGGGGACGATCCGGTCACCAGCGGGTTGTCTCGTTCTTGTTGCCGAGCGCGGCCCACACCTCGGAGACCGTCTGGTAGCGGGTGCCGTCGGGCAACCGCTCCAGCGCCGCCACGATGTCGTCCGGCGCGTCGTTGTCGCGCGCGTTGGCGACCAACGTTTCCCGGTCGCCCGGCAGGGCGCTCATCGTGATGAACCGGCCCAGCCGGCTGCGCTGCTCGACGTCCTCCGAGCTCATCCCCTTCGGGGCGCCGGTGCGCAGGTCACCCGCCGGGGCGGTGGTCGCCTCGGGCTGGTCCTCGCCGGCCGGCTCCGGCACGCGAGACTCGTCGACCCGAGAGCCGCCGGTCCCCGGCCCCTGCACGAGGCCGCTGACCTCCTGGCTCATCTGCTCATCGATTCTCGGTCCGTGCTTGCTGTTGCCACGCTCCATGCCTTCTGCGCTACCCGGCACCCCGGCCGGTAAACCGGCACCCGGTCACGAACCGGCCCCCGGCCCGGCCCCGGAACGGACACCGGAGCCGGTACCGGCGCTCACGACCCGGCCGGCTTCCGCGGCGGCAGCACCGGCTCCTCCGGGTCCGGGTCGCCCGCCTGCAACCGCCGGCCGCGCTGCACCTCCGCGTTGATCTGCACGCCCAGCATCAGGGCCGAGTTGGACAGGTAGAGCCAGACCAGGAACGCGATGGCCGCCCCCAGGCTGCCGTAGGTGGCGCCGTACGAGCCGAAGTTGGCGACGTAGAGGCTGAAACCGAAGGAGGCCACCGCCCAGGCGAACAGGGCCACCGCGCCGCCCGGGGTGAGCCAGCGGAACCGGGGCTGCCGCACGTTCGGGGCGATCCAGAACAGCAGCGACAGCAGCACCATCATGATCAGGGCGAGCACCGGCCACTTGGCCACGCTCCACACCGTGCGGGCCAGGCCGCCGGCGTTGATCAGGTCGCCGACGGCGTCGGTGACCGGACCGCTGACGATCAGCCCGAGGGCGACCACCGCGAGCAGCACCAGCGTGATCGCGGCCAGACCGATCTGCAACGGCCGCAGCTTCCAGACCGGCCGGCCCTCGGTCACGCCGTAGATGGCGTTGGAGGCGCGGGTGAACGCGCCGATGAAGCCGGACGCGGACCAGAGCGCACCGAGTAGACCGAAACTCAGCAGCACCTTGGCGTGGCCCTGCTCGACCACGACGGACCGGATCACCCCGACCACACCCGTTTCGGAACCCTTGTCGGCCACCACCGCCCCGGCGCCCAGTTGCCTGGCCAGGTCGACCACCGTGTCCACGGTCTGCTCGCCGTTGGAGACCAGGCCGACCAGGGCCACCACCACGATGGCGGACGGAAAGAGCGCCAGAACCCCGTAGTAGGTCAGCGCGGCGGCCCAGTCCGAGCAGTTGTCCGTGACGAAGTTCTGCACGCTGCGGACCACCACCCCACGCCAGGTCCGCCAGCTCAGCTGCCGTATCCGCCGGGGCACCCGCTTGCCGAGCGTGCCGCCGAGCGTCGTACCGGGCTCCGTGGTCGTCATGCCCGCTCCCTGTGCCCCGGCCGTCGGATGACCGGTCATCCGGTCGGGCCTGGCCCGGCCGGTACCCGCGCCGGGAAATCGACAAACCCGCCCGCCGCCGGGTGACCGCCGCGTATGGTTTGCCGCCGCGTCGCCGGGGAATGGTCACAGTGATCCTGTCGACACGGAGGAGGACGAGATGCCCGGGCGCGAGGACCTGCCCAGCACGCTGCGACGCTCCCCGGACAAGGCGCAGCGCACCTGGGAGAAGACGCACGACTCGGCGGTGGAGACCTACGGCGAGGGGGAGCGGTCGCACCGCACCGCGTTCGCCGCGGTGAAGCACCAGTTCGAGAAGGTGGGCGACCACTGGGAGCCCAAGGGCCGCAAGGGCCCGAGCGATCGCCAGGCGGCCGGCGGCGGGCCGGAACGGCGGGCTCCCACCGCGGGTGGGGTGGACGCCAACGCCAGCAAGGACCACCTGATGTCGGTGGCCCGCGAGCTGGACGTGGCCGGCCGGTCCAGCATGACCAAGCCCGAGCTGGTCAAGGCGATCGAGAAGGCCAACGATCGGGCCACCCGCAAGGCCCGCGGCGACTGACCGTCGCGGCGCCGGTGCGCGGCCCGCACCGGAGGCCACGACGACGCGGTACGGGCGGACGCGGTGACCCCGCGCCCGCCCGTGCCCGCGTCACCAGTGCCCGCCGCCCGGCGCCTCGATGTGCACGGCCTTGGTGGCGGTGAACTCGTCCAGCAGCTCCGGGCCGTACCCGAAGCCCTGTCCGCTGGTCCGGCGCGGGTGCGCGGCGCCGCCCGGCGCGCCACCGAACACCGAGTTGATTTTCACGGTGCCCACCGGTAGCTCCCGCCAGGCCCGCTGCGCGTGGCTCATCGACGCGGTCAGCACCGTGGCGGCCAGCCCGTACGGGGAGTCGGCCGCGCAGCGCAGGGCCTCGTCGAACGAGTCGACCACCACCACCGGCGCGACCGGCCCGAACGTCTCCTCCCGCACCAGCGGCATGTCGTGCCGGCAGTCGGCGACCACGGTGGCCGGATAGAACGCCCCCGGCCCGTCCGGCAGCTCCCCGCCGGCACGCACCCGCGCGCCGGCCGCCACCGCCGCCGTCACCTGCCCGTGCACGTGGTCGCGGTGCCTCCGGTCGACCAGTGGGCCCAGTTCGGTGCCCGGGTCGCGGCCCGGGCCGGCCCGCAGCGCGCCGGCCCGCTGCACGAGCGCCGCCACGAAGTCCTCGGCCACCTCCCGGTGCACGTAGATCCGCTCCACCGCGACGCAGATCTGCCCGGCGTTGGCGAAGGCGCCGAGCGCGGCCTGCTCGGCCGCCCAGCTCGCGTCGACACCCGCGTCGACGACCAGCGGATCACTGCCGCCGTTCTCCAGCAGCACCTTCGCGCCGGTGCGGGCCGCGGCGGCGGCGATCGCGCGGCCGGTCGCGGTCGAGCCGACGTGCGCGACCACGTCCACCTCCTGGCCGGCCAGCGCGGCACCGACCTCCGGGCCTCCGGTGAGCAGCGACAGCACTCCCGCCGGGAGGGCCTCGTCCAGCGCCCGGGCCAGCAACCAGCCCGTCGCCGGGGTCCGTTCGCTGGGCTTGTAGAGCACCACGTTGCCGGTGACCAGGGCCGCGCCCAGCAACCCGCAGGAGACCGCCACCGGGTCGTTCCACGGCGTGATGGCGGCGACCACGCCACGTGGCTGCGGGGTCATGAAGTCCAGCGCGTCCGGTTCGCCGTGCAGCGTCCGCCCGCCGCGCAGCGGGGCCAGCTCGGCGTACTGTCGCAGGGTGCCAATGCCCGCCTCGACACCGCCGCGGGCATCCGCCAGCGGTTTGCCCATCTCCGCGGTGACGGCCGCGGCGAGCTCCTCGGTCACCGCGGCCACCGCGTCCGCGGCCCGGTGCACCGCCGCCGCCCGCGCGGCCGGCGCGGTCGCCGCCCACTCCGCGGCCACTTCGCGCGCCGCCTCCGCCGCCTTGCCGACCTCGTCGGCCGTGGCCACCGGCACCGCGCTGACCTGC
>NZ_RCVJ01000122.1 GCF_003667505.1 Micromonospora sp. BL4 | reverse complement strand
CACCCACCGCCCGGACCACCCCCAGCCGTTCCCGCGACCGGATGAGCTACGACCGGGCCGCCGCGCACGCCGTGCTCGACGAGGCGTACCACTGCGCGCTCGGGTTCACCGTCGACGGTCAGCCGCGGGTGCTGCCCACCCTGCACGTGCGCATCGGCGACACGCTCTACCTGCACGGCTCCACCGGCAGCCGCCCACTGCTCGCCGCCCGAGGCGACGGGCTGCCGGTCTGCGTCACCGTGACGCTGCTCGACGGGCTCGTCTACGCCCGCTCCCAGTTCCACCACAGCGCCAACTACCGCTCGGTGGTCGCGCTCGGCACCGCCCGCCTGGTCACCGACGAGCGGGAGAAGACCGCCATGCTGACCGCGCTGGTGGAGAAGGTCGGCGCGGGACGCAGCGCGGCCAGCCGCCCGCCCAACCGGCGGGAGCTGGCCGAGACCGCCGTGCTGGCGCTGCCCCTGCGCGAGGTGTCGGTCCGGGCCCGCACCGGCGGGGTCCGCGAGGACGAGGCCGACCTGCACCTGCCGCACTGGGCCGGCGTGCTGCCGCTGCGGCTCACCCCCGGCCTGCCGGAACCCGCCGCCGGGGTCACCGCGCCGCTGCCGGCGTACCTGCGGACGGCCCGCACGCCCTGGCACGACCCGGCCGCGATGGCCGGCGAGCACGTCCGGCTGGAGCCGCTGGACCTGGCACACGCCGACGAGCTGCACGCCGCCACCGCCGACGCGGAGGTCTGGCGTCACCTCAACGTGGCGCTGCCGACCACGCCGGCCGGGACCGCCGAGGTGATCGCCGCCGCGCTGGCCGCCCAGCACCGCGGCGAGCGGGTGCCCTGGGTGCAGCGCTGCGCGGTGACCGGGGCCGTGGTCGGCACCACCTCCTACTACGAGATCGACCCGGAACGGCGGGCGGTGGCGATCGGGCACACGTTCCTCGGACGGCCGTGGTGGCGTACCGGGATCAACACCGAGGCGAAGCTGCTGCTGCTCACCCGGGCCTTCGACGAGCTGGGCGCGGTACGGGTCGCCTGGCACACCGACATCCGCAACGAACGCTCACAGGCCGCCATCGAGCGGCTCGGCGCCACCCGGGAAGGCGTGCTGCGCATGCACCGGCAGCGCCCGGACGGCTCCTGGCGGGACACCGTGCAGTACGCGATGACCGTCGACGAGTGGCCGAACGCACAGCTCCGGCTGCGGGAAAGGCTTCGCCGGACGGCACCGGTGGCGTGATGATGGCGGCGTGCTGGGGATCACCGACATCTGGACGTACGTGCTGGGCACCGTGGCGATCATTCTGCTGCCCGGGCCGAACTCACTCTTCGTGCTCTCCACCGCGGCCAAGCGGGGCGTGGGGGCGGGCTACCGGGCCGCGGGTGGGGTGTTCGTCGGCGACTGGGTGCTGATGTTCCTCTCCGCCGCCGGGGTGGCGTCGGTGCTCAAGGCGTACCCACCGTTGTTCCTGGTGATCAAGTACGCCGGCGCCGCGTACCTCGCCTATGTCGGGGTGACCATGCTGCGCGGCGCCTGGCGACGCTGGCGCGACCGCAACGACCCGAGCACGCCGCGGCTCATCGACGCCGCGGAGCCGGCGGCGATGCGCAGCCCGTTCCGCAAGGCGCTGGTGATCAGCCTGCTGAACCCGAAGGCGATCCTGTTCTTCATCTCGTTCTTCATCCAGTTCGTCGACCCCGGCTACGCCTGGCCGGCGCTGTCGTTCCTGCTGCTCGGGCTGATCGCCCAGGCGACCAGCGCGATCTACCTGACCGCGTTGATCTTCGCGGGCACCTTCCTGGCCGCGCAGTTCCGCCAGCGTCGCCGCCTCGCCGCCGGCGGCACCACCGCCGTCGCCGCGCTCTTTCTCGCCTTCAGCCTCAAACTGGCCACCGCCAGCGCCGGCTGACCCGTCCGGGTCAGGTGCCGTCACCCCCGCCTCCACCGCCACCGACCCCGGCGGCGCCGGCGGTGCCGCCGAGGCCGTAGCCGGGCCGGACCGGCTCGTCGGGGTGGCGGCTGACGTGGGCGGACTCGTTGAGCTGAGCGGACCAGTCGGCGTGCGCCGCCGCCGCGGCGTGCCGGTTGATCGCCTGACGCAGCCAGCCGTCCACGGTGGCGACCCAGTCCCGCCGGTCGGCGCCCGCGTGCCAGATCCGGAACCGGCTGATGCTCTGGTGGGTGATCCCGGCCAGCGCCAGCCGGCGGTCCAGCCAGAAGATCGCCTCCAGGCCCGCCGAATTGGTCACGAAGATCACCTCCAGCTCCGTGATCGGGCCGGCGTAGAGCGGTCCCACCCAGTACCCCCACCGCTGGTGCAACGGCAGGGTGTGCGCCACCCCGGGCAGCCCACCCTCCTGCAGCCCGGCCTGGCGGATCATGAAACCCAGCGTCTCCAACGCCGCCAGCACGTGCTGCTGGGTCGGGATCGGGTGCACGAAGACCGGCACCATCGCCCCCTGATCCAGCTCCGGGTCGACGGAGACCTCGGTACGCAGCCCCATCCGCAGGCTCAGCAGCGGCACCGCACCGAAGATGGTCACCGGGGTCTCCCACGGCAGCGGCAACGCGAAGTCGACCGCCCGCCGCCGACCGGCCGGTACGACGAACCGGCCGGCGATCGGCAGCTGAAAGAACTGCACCAGCCGCTTGGCGGCGGCCGGGTCGTCCGGCTCGACCGTGGTGACGAGGCCGAGCCGGATGTGCCGCACCAGGACGTCGTCCGGCCCGGCCGCCAACGTCACCCGCCCCGGCAGGCGCAGGCCCGGACGGGTGCTCGGGTTGGGAAGCGTGGTCTGCACGGACAGCCCGGTCCAGCCGGACTCCCGGGACACCCCCGTCAGCCGCACCGCGCCCCCCACCAGGCCACGCTTCCAGCCACACCAGCCCCGACGAGGCCACCTCAACTGTCGCGGACCCCGGCCTCGGTCACCCCGACTTCCACGAAGAGGGACCACCCCTCCGGTTCAGCGCAACCGTCGCCCGCGCGGCACCGTGTCGGTCTCGTCGTCGAACTCGCCGATGACCTCCTCCAGCAGGTCCTCCAGGGCGACGAAGCCGATCGGCCGGGCTGGGCCGCCGCCGTTGCGCACCAGCGCGAGCTGGGACTGCCGGGCGCGCATCGCGGCCACCGCCTCGGTGACCGAGGACGTCGCGGGCAGCGTGAACGCGGGCGTCATCAGCTCACCGGCGGTGGCGACGCGACCGGTGGTGACCACCCGCACCGCCTCCCGCACGTGCACCAGGCCGCAGACGTCCCCGGCCGCGTCCAGCACGGCCAGCCGGGACCGGCCGCTGTCCCGACTGACCTGCTCGATCCGCTCGGCCGGGTCGTCCCGACGGACGGTGACCATGGTGGAGAACGGCTCCATCACCTGTGCCACCGACGTGCCCTGCAACTCCAGCATGCTGGTGAGCAGTTGGTGCTGCTCGGCGCCGAGCAGCCCGTGCTCACGGGACTGCTCCAGCAGGATCCGCAGCTCGTCCGGGCCGTGCACCTGGGCCAGTTGATCCTGCTGGTTGACCCCGAACAGCCGCAGGATCGCGTTGGCCAGCGCGTTCAGCGCGGAGAGCACCGGCCGGGCCACCCGGGCGAAGGCGCGGAACGGCAGCGCGAGCAGCGTCGCCGAGCGCTCCGCGTCCGTGATCGCCCACGACTTCGGCGCCATCTCCCCCACCACCAGGTGCAGGAAGGTGACCAACCCGAGGGCGAAGATCAGGGCGATCAGGTGGCTGGCCGCGTCCGGCAGCCCCACCGCGTGCAGCAGCGGGCTGAGCAGGTGCTCGATCGCCGGCTCGGCCAACGCACCGAGCCCCAGGGTGCACAGGGTGATGCCGAGCTGGGCGCCGGCCAGCATCAGCGACAACTCGCGAACGCCGTCCAGCGCCGCCCGGGCCGCTCGGCCGCCGCTCGCCGCCGCCTGCTCCAGGCGGTACCGCTTGCTGGCCACCAGGGCGAACTCGGCGGCCACGAAGAACCCGTTCAACGCCAGCAGGATCACCGAGCTGAACAGCGCGATGCCGGGGCTCATGCGGGCACCTCGCCCGGCTCGGTCAACTGCAACCGCACGGAGTCGGCCACGTGCCGGTCCACGGCCAGCACCTCGACCAGCGCCCGGGGTTCCGCCTCGCCGTCCTCGGCGTCGGCGCCCTCGGGCAGCAGGCTGATCTCCAGCCGGTCGCCGACCTCGGGCACCCGGCCCAGCTCCCGCATGACCAGGCCGGAGAGGGTGTCGTACTCCGGGGCCTCGGGCAACGCGATGCCGGTGCTGTCGGCGACCTCGTCGATCCGCCAGCGGGCCGGCACCACCCAGGACCCGTCGTCCTGCCGGGCGGGCGCCCGCTCCGGTGGGTCGTCCTCGTCCCGGATCGGACCGACCAGCTCCTCGGCGATGTCCTCCAGGGTGATCACGCCGGCGAAGCCGCCGTACTCGTCGACCACGCAGGCCATCTGCCGATGCCCGGACCGCAGGCGGTCGAGCACCGTCGGCAACGGCAACGTCTCCGGCACCAGCAACGGCGGCCCGGCCACCGCGCTCACCGGGGTGGTCGCCCGCTCCGCCGGCGGTACGCCGAGCACGTCGGCGATGCCGACGACACCGATCAGGTCGTCGACGCCCTCCGCGCCGCGCACCGGGAACCGGGAGTGGCCGGTGTCCAGCAGCTCGACCACGCGGCTCACCGGCTCGTGCGCCCGTACGGTGTGCACGTCGACGCGGGGCACCATGGCCTCGCCGGCGGTCAGCTCGCGGAAATCCAGCCCCCGGTCGAGCAGCGTGGACATCTCCGCGTCCAGGCTGCCCTCCTCGCGGGACTCGGCGATGATCTGTTCCAGGTCGGCCGGGGTGGCGCCGCTGGGCAGCTCCTCGATCGGCTCGATGCCGAACCGCCGGAGCAGCCGCACCGACGCGCGGTCGAAGAGCCGGATCACCGGCCCGGCGACGGCGAGGTACATCAGGGTTGACCGGCTCAGCACCCGGGCCAGCGGCTCGGCCCGGGCGATGGCCAGGTTCTTCGGGGCCAGCTCACCGAGGACCATCTGGACCACGGTGGCGATGACCAGCGCCAGGGCCACCGACAGCGGGAGGCTGACCGCGTCGCCGACGCCGGCGAGGCCGAGCAGGTCGGCGAGGCCGCCACCGAGGTACGGCTCGGCGACGTACCCGACCAGCAGCGCGGTGACGGTGATGCCGAGCTGCGCGCCGGAGAGCATGAAGGAGAGCCGGCTGGTGACGGTCAGGGCCCGGGCGGCGGCCGCGTCGCCGTCATCGGCGAGCTGGCGGAGCTTGCCGCGGTCGACGGCGACATAGCCGAACTCCTGCGCCACGAAGTAACCGGTGGCGGCGGTGAGCACGATGATCAGAAGGAGACCGACGACGATCAACACGGGTCGCTCAGGGCTCCCGGGGTCGTCGGAACGGGACTATGCCGGGCATGACCCGGCTGGCTACTGCTGCCCTCCTGGGCAGACGAGTCGATCATGCCCTCATTTTATCGGCGCTGGCTGGGACTCCGCTGAGGGTGGGCCGAAGGCGCCGATCGTCCGGTTCCCCAGCGGCGGCACGGGCCCTCACCCCGGTCCCGCCGACCCACCGCCCGGCCCCCGTTCGGCCAGCTCATCCGCGTCGAGCAGGCCCCGATCGAGCCGGCCGGCCCGGTACGCCGCCCGGCCGATCATCTGTGCCGCGACCGGCGCGGTGGCCAGCTGGAAGACCGCCACCAGCAGGATCATGCCGAGGTCCGCCCTCGACCGCAGCCGCAGCATGATGCCGAGCAGCAGCAGGAGCACCCCGAGCACCTGCGGTTTGGTGGCCGCGTGCATCCGGGACAGCGCGTCCGGAAAGCGCAGCACGCCGATCCCGGCGGCCAGGGCGAGCAGCGCGCCGGCCACCAGGCATCCGGCGCCGAGCCAGTCGGCGATCGTCCCGATCACGCCTGCTCCCGGACGGCGAAGCGGACCAGTGACACCGAGCCGACGAAGCCGAGCAGGGAGAGCACCACCAGGACGGGCAGCGTCGTGGCGTGCCGGTTGACCGCCGCCTCGGCGCCCACCGCGCCGACCATGGTGGCGAGCAGCATGTCCGCGGCGATCACCCGGTCCAGCAGCGACGGGCCCCGGTAGAGCCGGGTCAGCGCGAGCAGCGCGGTCACCGACAGCAGGGTGGTGAGGACGACGGCCAGAAACGTGATCACGGGAGGTTTCCCTTCTCGACAGGATCGGTCTCGACGCGGCGCAGTTCGGCGGCGGAGCCCACCGCCCGGACGATCCGCCGCTCGACGGCGAGGGTGCGCTCCCGGGCCAGGGTGAGGTCCGCCGGCCCGTGGGTGTCCAGCACGTGCAGGTAGAGGGTTCCGGAATCCCGGTCCACCTCGAGGATCAGCGTGCCGGGCACCAGCGAGACCGCCTCCGCGGTGAGCGCCAGGTTCAGGTCGGTGGGCACCCGCAGCCGCACCCCGATGATCGCCCCGCGGGGTCGGTATCCGGGCTGCACCGCGATCCGGGCCACGTGCAGGCTCGCGCCGACCAGTTCGGTGCCGAACCGGAACGCGAACCCCAGCAGCGCGCGAGGGCGCAGCCGGCCGGCGAACGTGACCGCCGGCAGCGGGAAGAACAGCAGTACCGCGCCTCCCACCACCAGGCCTCCGGCCAGGTTCGCCCAGTTGAACTGGCCCCACAGCAGGCTCCAGACCACCACCAGCCAGCCGAGCGCCAGTGCCTGGTCCCGACAGCGTCCGAGCCGGCGCCGCCGTGGCGCGGCCGGCTCTTCGGCGCCGCCCGGGGCCGTGCCGGTCGGGTCGGTCACGGTGTGCCACCCGGCAGCACGGCCCGCACGTACGGGGTGCGCGAGCGCAGGTCGGTGGCCGCGTCGGCGGTGACCTCGAAGAGCGGACCGGCCAGCACGGTCAGCACCAACCCGAACGCGACCAGTGCCATCGTGGCCCCGACCATCAGCGCGGGCAGCCGGACGGCCGGCTCGGTGGTGGCCAGCTGGGGCGACCGCCAGAAGGCGATGTTCCACACCCGGGAGGCCACGTAGAGGGTGAGCAGGCTGGTCAGCGTGCCGGCCCCGACGAGCACCGCGGGCAGCGGCCCGCCGGCCGCCACCCCGGCCTGGAGCAGCCCGAGCTTGCCGAGGAAGCCGGAGAACGGTGGCACGCCGGCGAGGTTCATCGCCGGGACGAAGAACAGCACGCCGAGCAGCGGCGCGATCCGGGCCAGCCCGCCGAGACGCCGCAGGTCGGTACTGCCGGCCCGCTCCTCGACCAGCCCGGCGACCAGGAACAGCGTGGTCTGGATGGTGATGTGGTGCACCACGTAGAAGATCGCGCCGGAGAGCCCGGCCACGGTGCTCAACGCCACTCCGAAGATCATGTAACCGATGTGGCTGACCAGGGTGAACGAGAAGAGCCGCTTCATGTCCGACTGGGCCACCGCGCCCAGGATGCCGACCACCATGGTCAGCCCGGCGACGACCATGAGCAGCTCGTCCGCCTGCCCACCCGGAAAGAGCAGCGTCTCGGTGCGGATGATCGCGTAGACGCCCACCTTGGTCAGCAGCCCCGCGAAGACCGCGGTGACCGGCGCGGGCGCCGTGGGGTAGCTGTCCGGCAGCCAGGCCGAGAGCGGGAAGACCGCCGCCTTGATGCCGAACGCGAGCAGCAGCATCAGTTCCAGGGTCAGCCGGACGCCGGCGGGCAGGTCGTCGAGGCGCTGGGCGAGTTGGGCCAGGTTGAGCGTGCCGGTGGCCGCGTACACCAGCCCCACCCCGGCCAGGAAGATCATCGAGGAGAGGATGCTGACCACCACGTACGTCGATCCGGTACGGATGCGGATCTCGGTGCCACCGAGGGTGATCAGCACGAAGCTGGCGGCCAGCAGGATCTCGAAGCCGACGAAGAGGTTGAACAGGTCACCGGCGAGGAACGCGTTGGTGACGCCGGCGGTGAGCACCAGATACGTCGGGTGGAAGATGACCACCGGTGTGGTCTCGCCGATCTCGCTGCGGCCCTGGCCGATCGAGTACAGCAGCACGCAGAGGATGACCGCCGAGGAGACCACCAGCATCAGCGCGGCGAGTTGGTCGGCGACCAGGACGATGCCGACCGGCGCCGGCCAACCGCCGATCGCCATCACCACCGGCCCGTGCCGGTACGCCTGCACCAGCAGCAGCAGCGCCACGGTCAGGGTGCCGCCCAGGCAGAGCACGCTGACCCCGCGTTGAAGCCGGGGCCGGGCGGCCAGCAGCAGAGTCAGCGCCGCGCCGAGCAGCGGCAGCACCACCGGCAGGGGCAGCAGCCGGCTCATCGCGTCCCCCACTGCGCGGCCATCACGCCTCTTCCCCGCGCCGCAGCCGGCGTCGGGCGGGCTCGGGATCGACCTGCTCCGGGTCGCCGTCCGGGCCCTCCCCGCCGAGGTCCACGGTGCCCACGTCGTTGCGCTCGGCCCGGCTGACGATCTGCCGGTCCTCCAGATCGTCGGGCACCTCGTCGTCGCCGCTGAGGTACCAGCTCCGGTACGCCACGGCGAGCAGGAACGCGGTGAACCCGAAGGTGATCACGATGGAGGTCAGCACCATGGCCTGCGCCAGCGGGTCGCTCATCCGGTCCACGGGGCCGGTGCCGACGATCGGTGCCCCACCGGACCGACCGCCCAGCAGGATCAGCAGATTGACCCCGTTGCCGATCAGGATCACGCCGAGCAGGATCCGGGTCAGGCTGCGCTCCAGCAGCAGGATCACCCCGCAACCGACCAGCACCCCGACGGCGAGCACCAGCACCAGCACGGGCCCGGCGCCGCTGTCGGTCACGGTGCCACCTGTGTTCGCGACTGCGCGGCTCGCAGAACCGGTTCACTCCTCGCGCTCACGGCCGGTCCCCCTTGCCGACGGTGAGCCCGCCCGTGGCGGGTCCGGTCGCCTCGATGTGCCGGTCCACCTCGGCCCCGAGGCTGCGCAGGATGTCCAGCACCAGCCCGACCACGACCAGGTACACACCGATGTCGAAGAAGAGCGAGGTGACCAGGTGCGCGTCGCCGACCAGCGGTATGGACCGGTCGACCTTCGCGCTCTCCAGCACCGATCCGCCCGCCAGCAGCGCCACCACGCCGGTACCCACCGACAGGGCCAGCCCGGCGCCGAGGACCGTGCCGGCGCCGACCGGTGCGGCCTCCGCCAGCTCGTACCGGCCGCCGGCCAGGTAGCGGACCACCAGGGCGAGGCCCGCCACCAGCCCGCCGGCGAAGCCTCCGCCCGGCGCGTTGTGCCCGGAGAAGAGCAGGAACAGGGAGAAGAGCACCACGGTGTGGAAGATCAGCCGGATGACCACCTCCAGCACGATGGAGCGGCGCTCCTCGTCCAGCGTGGGGCCGCCGCGCAGCCACACCGGCCGGTCGGTCTGGTTCGCCGGGCCGGCCGACTCCGGCCGGCGCGGCCGGGGCCCGGTGCGGGACCGTTCGAAGATCAGGCTCGCGACCCCGGTCGCCGCCACCACCAGCACCGCCAGCTCACCCATGGTGTCCCAGGCCCGAATGTCGACCAGGGTCACGTTGACCACGTTGCGGCCGTACCCCTGCGCCACCGCCAGGTCCGGGAAGACGGCGGAGATGTCCGGCGCCCGGCGGGCGCCGGCGGCGACGAGGGCCAGCCCGGCGGCCACCACGCCCACCGCCACCCCGATCGCCCGGCGCGCCCACCGGCTGCGGCGCAGCGGGCGGGCCGAGAACCGGTTGGGCAGGCGGCGCAGCACCAGCACGAAGACCGCGATGGTCGCGGTCTCCACCAGGAACTGCGTGAGCGCGAGGTCGGGCGCGCCGTGCAGGACGAAGAGCATCGCGCTGCCGTAGCCGGTCACCCCCACCAGCAGCATCGCGGTCAGCCGGCGGCGGGCGCCGACCGCCAGCACCGCGGCCACCCCGATCACCAGCACGACCACCGGTTGCAGCGGGCTGTCCCAGAGCGGGATCCGGGCCTGCCAGGGGCCGACGGCGAGCATCGCCCCGCCGGGCAGCAGCACCAGGGCGACCAGGATGACGCCCAGATACTGCGGCAGGGAACCGCGCTGGGTCGCCCCGGTGACCTCGATGGCCAGCCGGTCGAACCGGCCCACGACCCACTCGTAGCCCTGGTTGCCGCTGACCGGCCAGCGGAGCCGGGCCAGCATCGGGGCGAGCGGCCCGCGCAGCGCGAAGAGCAGGCCGCCGCCGGCGAGCGCCAGCGCGGACAGGCCGAGCGCCGGGGTCGGTCCGGACCAGAGCGCGAGGTGGGCGTGGACGTCGCCGAACAGATCGGCGTACGGGCGCAACAGGCCGTCCAGCAGTCCGGCGGCCGGGCCGGCGAGCAACCCGACGCCGGCCAGCACCGCCGGTGGGATCAGCAGCGCGCCGGCGATCGGGGCCGGCTGGACCGGCGCCACGCCCGGCCGGTCGGCGAACGCGCCCCAGACGAAGCGGGCGCTGTACGCGACGGTGAGCACCGTTCCGGCGACGAGACCGGCGAGGAGCGCCGGCCGGTCGGTGAACGCCGCGAAGACCGCCTCCTTGGCCACGAAGCCGACCAACGGCGGCACACCGGCCATCGACGCCGCGGCCAGCACCGCGACCACGAACAGCGGTCGGGACCAGTGCCGCAGCCCGGACAACTCGTGCAGGTCGCGGGTGCCGGCGCCGTGATCGATGACGCCGACCACCAGGAACAGCGCCGCCTTGAACAGCGCGTGCGCCAGCAGCATCGCCGTACCGGCCAGCGCGGCGTCCGGCGTGCCGGACCCGGTCACCACGACCAGCAGGCCGAGCTGGCTGATCGTTCCGTACGCCAGCAGCAGCTTCAGGTCGGTCTGCCGCAGCGCCGCCCAGCCGCCGACCAGCATGGTGGCCAGGCCGGCGACCTGGACCACGGGCCGCCAGGGGCCGATCACGGCCAGCACCGGCGCGAGCAGCCCGACCAGGTAGACGCCGGCCTTGACCATGGCGGCCGCGTGCAGGTAGGCGCTGACCGGCGTGGGTGCCGCCATCGCGACCGGCAGCCAGGAGCTGAACGGCAGCACCGCCGACTTGGACAGCGCGCCGGCCAGGATCAGCAGCACGGCGGTGACCAGGTAGCCGCCACCGGGCAGCGGCTGTGCGGCGATCTCCGACCAGCGGTAGCTGCCCGCGTGCTCGCCCAGCAGGATGAACCCGACCAGCATGGCCAGCCCGCCCAGCGTGGTGACCGTCAGCGCCTGCGCCGCCGCCCACCGGCTGGACCGCCGTTCGGTGCTGTGCCCGATCAGCAGGTACGAGAAGATCGTGGTCAGCTCCCAGCCGACGTAGAGCAGCAGCAGGTCGTCGGCGAAGACCAGGACGAGCATCGCTCCGGCGAAGGCGACCAGGACCGCCGCGAACCGCGCCAGCCCGATCGAGCCGGCGGTGAAGTACCGGGCGCAGTAGATCAGCACCAGCGCGCCCACGCCGCCGATCAGCATGGTCATCAGCCAGGACAGCGTGGTGAGCCGCAGCGCGATGTCGAGGTCCAGCTGCCGGATCCACGGGTACGTCTCGACCACCGCCCCGCCCTGGCCGACGGCGGGGGTACGGGCCACCGCCCAGCCGAACGCGGCGGCCGGCGCCAGCGCCAGCGGGTAGCACGCACGGGGACCCCACCACCGCACGAGCAGCGGCGCGAGGAGTGCCGCCACGAGATGGAGGATGAGTAGTACCAGCACCCGCGCTCCCGGTCGAGGTGGCCGACGCCCGTGCAGCGGTGGCGCCTAGCAGCGATCAGACGCCAGTTCGTCGCCCCTCGGGCCGTTTTGCCGGAATTCGTCCGCGGCAGGCGGGCGCGCGGGGCCGACGGGCGAGCCGCGGCCGGCGTCAGCGCAGCAGGGCGTCCCCGACGGGCAGCGCGTCGTCGGGGGCGGGGCGGTCGCGGCGCAGCTCGGCCAGCAGGTCGACGCGACCGAGCTGGCGGGCGACCTTGTCGACCACGCGCTCCGCGGCGGCCAGCGACCGCACCGAGAGCAGTCGACCGCGGCTCTCCCGGCGCAGCACGAAGTAGTGGACGGCGACGCGCACCTGGCCGCGGTCGGCGGCGCTGGCCTGCGCGGTGGAGATGACCAGCTCACGTAGGCAGCGGGCGAGGCGTTCGGCGAGTTCCAGCTCCGGCCCGTGCAGGCCGCCCCGGAGCGTGGCGAGGTGGCTGTCGACCTTGCGGATCAGCACGTCGGTGCCGGGTTCGACATTCCGCTGCTCGCCGGCCATCCGATCCCCCCACCCCGGTTCGCGTTGCGAGTGAAGTTACTTTATGTTGCTCCTCACAAGCAAGCAGTTAAGTGAGACTTAACGCATTAAGCGCGCATCCAGTGCTTATGACTCCGAGTCGGACACGTTTCGCCGCGGGCCGCTCGTCGTTGTCGTACCCGCGGGGCACGATGGACCGGTGACCGGCGCAGACGCAGACACGGCCGGGGTGCTGGCCGGGTTCGGCCCGGCCACCCGTGCCTGGTTCGACGCCGCCTTCGCCGCCCCCACCGCCGCCCAGGTCGGCGCCTGGCGATCGGTCGCCGCCGGCCGCAACGCCCTCGTGGTGGCGCCCACCGGCTCCGGCAAGACGCTCGCGGCCTTCCTCTGGTCCCTCGACCGGCTGGCCCGCGAGCCCGCCCCGGCCGAGGCCCGGCAGCGCTGCCGGGTGCTCTACGTCAGCCCGCTCAAGGCGCTCGCCGTCGACGTCGAGCGCAACCTGCGCGCTCCGCTGGCCGGCATCCGGCAGGCGGCGACCCGGCTCGGCGTCACCCCGCCCGACATCACCGTCGGCATGCGCACCGGCGACACCCCGGCCGACGAGCGACGAGCCTTCGCCCGCACCCCACCGGACATCCTCATCACCACGCCCGAGTCGCTGTTCCTGCTGCTCACCTCCGCCGCGCGGGATTCACTGCGCGGCGTCCAGACGGTGATCGTCGACGAGGTGCACGCGGTGGCCGGCAGCAAGCGCGGCGCCCACCTCGCGCTCTCGCTGGAACGCCTCGACGAGCTGCTGCCCGCGCCGGCGCAACGGATCGGCCTCTCCGCCACGGTCCGGCCGATCGACGCCTGCGCCCGGTTCCTCGGCGGCGCCCGACCGGTCGACGTCGTGCAGCCGGCCACCGCGAAGACCATCGAGGTCAGCGTGCAGGTGCCGGTGGAGGACATGACCCGCCTGGACGAGCAGGAGCAGCCGCCGGAGGACGACCTCGGCGGCCCCGGGCCGCGCCGCGCCTCGATCTGGCCGGCCGTCGAGGAGCGGGTCTTCTCGCTGATCGGCGAGCACCGCTCGACCATCGTCTTCACCAACTCCCGGCGCAGCGCCGAACGGCTCTGTGCGCGACTCAACGAGCTGGCGGCCGAAGAGGCGGCGGATGGCCCGGCCGGTCCGGTCCACAACCGGCAACCGGCGGAGGTGATGGCCCAGTCCGGCGCGGCCACCGGAGCGACGCCGGTGATCGCCAGAGCACACCACGGCAGCGTCTCCCGGGAGGAGCGCAAGCACATCGAGGAGGCGCTCAAGTCGGGCCAGCTCCCGGCGGTGGTGGCCACCTCCAGCCTGGAGCTGGGCATCGACATGGGCGCGGTCGACCTGGTGGTGCAGATCGAGGCGCCGCCGAGCGTGGCCGCCGGCCTGCAACGCGTCGGCCGGGCCGGGCACCAGGTGGGCGCGGTCTCCCGCGGGGTGGTCTTCCCGAAGCACCGGGGCGACCTGCTCTCCTGCGCGGTGGTCGCCGAGCGGATGACCGACGGCGCGATCGAGGAGCTGCACTACCCGCGCAACCCACTGGACGTGCTGGCCCAGCAGATCGTCGCGATGGTGGCACTGGAGCCGTGGCGCCTCGGTGATCTGGCCGTGCTGGTCCGCCGCGCCGCGCCGTTCGCCGAGTTGCCCGACTCCGCGCTGCACGCCGTGCTCGACATGCTCTCCGGCCGCTACCCGTCCACCGCCTTCGCCGAGCTGCGGCCCCGGCTCGTCTGGGACCGGACCACCGACGTGCTGACCGGCCGGCCCGGCGCGCAGCGGCTCGCGGTGACCAGCGGTGGCACCATCCCCGACCGGGGCCTGTTCGGCGTCTTCCTGGCCGGGGCAGAGCGGGCCGCGCGGGTCGGCGAGCTGGACGAGGAGATGGTCTACGAGTCGCGGGTGGGCGACGTGTTCCTGCTCGGCTCTTCCTCCTGGCGGATCGAGGAGATCACCCCCGACCGGGTGCTGGTCTCGCCGGCCCCGGGGCAGGCTGCCCGGATGCCGTTCTGGAAGGGCGACCAGCTGGGCCGGCCGGTGGAGCTCGGCCGGGCCATCGGCGCCCGGGTGCGCACCCTGCTACGGCAGAGCGACGAGGCGGCGCTGACCGCGTTGCGCGACGGCGGGCTGGACGACTGGGCCGCCGCCAACCTGATGGCCTACCTGCGCGAGCAGCGCGAGGCCACCCGATCGCTGCCGGACGACCGCACGATCGTGGTCGAACGGTTCCGCGACGAGCTGGGCGATTGGCGACTGGCGGTGCACAGCGTCCTCGGCGCCCGCGTCAACGGGCCGTGGGCCCTCGCCGTGGGCCGCCGGCTGGCCGAGCGGTACGGGGTGGACGCCCAGGTGATGCCCTCCGACGACGGCATCGTGGTGCGGCTGCCGGACACGGCCGACGAGCCACCCGGCGCCGACGTGGTGGTCTTCGAGCCCGACGAGATCGCCCAGCTGGTCGAGGAGTCGGTGGGCACCTCCGCGCTCTTCGCCGCCCGGTTCCGGGAGTGCGCCGCCCGGTCGCTGCTGCTGCCCCGCCGCGACCCGCGTCGCCGACAGCCGCTCTGGCAGCAGCGGCAACGTGCCGCGCAGCTGCTCGACGTGGCCCGCGAGTACGCCGACTTCCCGGTCACCCTGGAGGCCGCCCGGGAGTGCCTCCAGGACGTCTTCGACCAGCCGGCGCTGGCCGGGCTGATGCGCGACCTGGCCGCCCGGAAGGTGCGGCTGGTCGAGGTCGAGACCAGCGCGCCGTCCCCGTTCGCCCGGTCGCTGCTCTTCGGTTACGTCGGTGCGTTCCTCTACGAGGGCGACGCCCCGCTGGCCGAGCGGCGCGCTGCCGCGCTGGCCCTGGACTCCACGCTCCTCGGTGAGCTGCTCGGCCGGGTCGACCTGCGCGAGTTGCTCGATCCGGCCGTGCTCACCGAGACCGAGCGGCAGCTGCGGTGGCTGACCGAGCAACGCCGCCCCCGCGATGCGGAGGACGTCGTCGAGCTGCTGCGGGTGCTCGGTGACCTGAGCGACGCCGAGTTGACCGAGCGGGGTGTGCCGGAGGCCTGGCTGACCGAGCTGGAGGCCGCCCGCCGGGTGCTGCGGGTCCGGATCGCCGGTGAGCAGCGCTGGGTGGGCGTCGAGGACGCGGCCCGGCTGCGCGACGCGCTCGGTGTGGCGCTGCCGGTCGGGGTGGCCGAGGCGTACCTCGCCCCGGTGGCCGATCCGCTCGGCGACCTGGTGGCCCGCTACGCGCGTACCCACGGGCCGTTCGCCGCCGCGAGTTGCGCGGCCCGGTTCGGTCTCGGCGTGTTCGTCGTGGAGCAGACGCTGCGTCGGCTCGGCGCCACCGGTCGGGTGGTGTCCGGAGAGTTCACCCCGGATTCCGCCGGCGCCCAGTGGTGCGACGCGGAGGTGCTGCGGCTGCTGCGCCGCCGCTCGCTCGCGGCGCTGCGGCGGGAGATCGAGCCGGTGCCGCCCCGGGCGCTGGCCACGTTCCTGCCCCGCTGGCAGCAGGTCGGCTCGTCCGCCCGAGGGGTGGAGGCGCTCGCCGCCACCGTGGAGCAGTTGCAGGGCGCGGCGGTGCCGGCGTCCGCGCTGGAGCGCCTGGTGCTGCCCGGCCGGGTCGCCGACTACTCCCCCGCCCAGCTCGACGAGTTGTGCGCCAGCGGGGAGGTGGTCTGGGCCGGGTCGGGGGCGATCTCCGGCGGCGACGGCTGGGTCACCCTGGCGTACGCGGACACCGCCCCACTGCTGCTCCCTCCGCCCGATGAGGCGCTGACCCGGACCCCGCTGCACGAGGCGGTGCTCGACGCGCTCGGCGACGGGCAGGCGTTGTTCTTCCGGCCACTGGCCGACCGGGTCGCCTCGACCGACGACGCCGCGCTGACCGCGGTGATCTGGGACCTGGTCTGGGCCGGTCACCTCACCAACGACACCCTCGCTCCGCTGCGCGCGGTGCTCGGGGCCGGCGGGGCGCATCGTTCCCGGCCGTCCGCGCCGCGCACCCGCTACCGACGACCCGGCCGGGTGGCGCTGCCCACCCGCGGTGGCCCGCCGACCGTCGCCGGACGTTGGTCGCGGCTACCGGAACGGGACCTCGACCCGACCCGTCGCGCCGCCGCTCTCGCCGACGTGTTGCTGGAGCGGCACGGGGTGGTCACCCGCGGCGCGGTCATGGCCGAGCAGGTGGTCGGTGGGTTCTCCGCGGTCTATCCAGTGCTGTCGGCGCTGGAGGAGCGCGGCGCGGCCCGCCGCGGCTACTTCGTGGAGGGGCTGGGCGCGGCGCAGTTCGCGGTGCCCGGCGCGGTGGACCGACTCCGTGCGCTGGCCGAGCCGGCCGACGGTGCCCGGTCCCGGGGCGGGCCGGCGACGGTGCTCGCCGCAACCGACCCGGCCAACCCGTACGGCGCGGCGCTGCCCTGGCCGGACCGGGTGATCGACTCCGGCGACGGCGCCGCCCCGGCGACCGGGCACCGGGCCGGCCGTAAGGCTGGCGCGCTGGTGGTGCAGGTCGCCGGCGATCTGGTGCTCTACGTGGAGCGTGGCGGCCGCACGCTGCTCTCCTTCACCGACGACGCCGACACGCTCGCCGCGGCCGGTAAGGCCCTCGCCGACGCCGTCCACTCCGGAGCGTTGGGCGCGATGTCGGTGGAGCGGGCCGACGGTGAGGCGGTGCACTCGTCACCGCTGCGCGACGCCCTGACCGCCGCCGGCTTCCGGGCCACTCCGCGCGGCCTGCGCCTGCGCGGCTGACCCGCTCTCGTCACTGCCGGTGTGGCCGCCCTGGGGCGGGTGGTGATCGCGGTGCTCAGCGGAGGCCGGCGAGGACCTTCTCGTAGCGCCTGCGGTCCGCGGCCGGGGTCTTCGCCTGCAGGTAGTTGAGCACCACCGCGCCGTGCCGGTACGACTGGCCGCTCCAGGTCTCCGCGATGTCGCTCGCGCTGATCTCGTCGGGGAACACGTACACCGTGACGGCGTCGGTGGCGATCAGCTCGGAGCAGCCCAGGCCGAGCCCGTCCGGTCCACAGTCGATCGAGCGGTCCTTCGGGTGCGGAACCTTCAGGCCGGCGGCCTTGAACGCCTCGACGACCTGCTTCGCACCGGGCGCCGCGGCCGGCCGCTTGGGCAGCACCACCGGCGGCGGGCTGGCTGGCCGGCGCTCGGTCGTCCCTTGGGCGCCGGCGGGCGGAGCCGGCGGGGCGGCCACGCCGCTGGCGCTGGACGGGGCTGCCGGGAGCGTCGCCTCGCTCGACGGACCGGTGGTCGCCGGGGCCGGGGCGGACGAGGCGGCGTCCGGCTGAGCGGCGTCGTCGCTGCCGCAGCCGGCGGTGAGGGCGACGGCGATCACGAGGACCGCGACGGCGGGCAGGTTCCGAGGATTCACCAGGGCAGTCTGCCCAACAGCGCCCGATGGCGGGAGTGGCCGGTCGGCCAGTGCGGTGTCCCATATCCGCCAGCCCCCGGTCGACCGGGCGACGCGGGTACGCTCCGGGCCGGCGTAGCAGACCGGCGCGATCGGGAGGCTGGGACGTGGCTATCGAGGTGCGGGCGGCCGGCCCTGCCGAGCGGACGGCGGTCGACGCGTTGCACGAACGCGAGTGGGGCGGCCCGTACGTGATCGCCCACGACACCCGGTACGACCTGCGTACCCTGCCGACGCTGGCGGCGGTGGACGGCGCGGGCGCGGTGGTGGGCGCGCTGGCCCACCGGGTCGACGCCGAGGGCCTGGAGGTGGTCAGCGTGGTGGCGGCGGTGTCCGGTGGCGGCGTGGGGACCGCGCTGCTGTCGGCGGCGACGGCGACGGCGGCTGCGGCGGGCCTGACCCGGGTGTGGCTGATCACCTCCAACGACAACCTGCGGGCGTTGCGGTTCTACCAGCGGCGCGGCATGCGGCTGGTCCGCGTGGACCGGGGCGCGGTGGACCGTGCCCGGCTGCTCAAGCCGGAGATTCCGCTGGTGGGCGAGGATGGGATTCCGTTGCACGACGAGGTGGTCCTGGAGCTGCTCACCGGCGTCCAGGGTCAGCCTGCCGGCAGGTCTGCCGCGCCCTGGATCTCGCTGACCACCGACGACGGTCCCGGTCGGGGTGGCCCCCGGTGACCTCGTGCGGGTCGCAGGCTGATGTTCGACTGTGGAATGCTTCCCCGGTGGGTGAACACGTGGTTCCCGTGGCCTGTCCCTGCTGCGCCTCCCGGACCGGCGGCGGGACCTGCCCGGTCTGCTTCTGGACCGACGACGGCCAGTCCGACGCCGACGCCGACGCGGTTCGGGGCGGCCCCAACGGCGACCTGAGCCTTTCGCACGCCCGACTCAACTACGCCGTCTACGGGGCCAGCCACCCGCGCTATCAGGACATGGTTCGCCCGGCCCGCCCCGACGAGCGCCCGGACGGCGCCCGACGGGGCTGAGCCCGGGTCAGCAGACCGGCACGGAGCCGCCGTACACGGCGGAGATGTACGCGTGGCTGACGTATTGCCCGGTGGCCAGGCGGTTCCACCGGGTGGTGGTGCGGTAGGGGCCGGCCACCGACTGGCCGGTGACGTAGCACTGGATCGGCACGTTGGCGAACCGGGCGGCGAGGCCACGGGTCGGGTACGACGTGCTGGCCCCGGTGCGGATGTTGAGCGGCCCGTCGCCGACGACCCCGCGCGGCCCGTCACCGGTCCACAGGTAGGCCACGTCCACCCAGGCGTTGGTGGTCAGCCGCAAGCCGTCCCAGAAGGTGCCGTCGGCCAGGTCGATGCCGGCCGGGTTGAGCACCGTACGCCCGAACTGGTCCCGCCCGCCGTTGTAGCCGGACTGGTACGCGGCCTGCGCCTCGGGCCGACCCTGCGGCAGGTTCTTCCAGTTCTCCCGCACGGCCGACGGGTTCCAGTAGTCGTCGCGGGTGTTCCACGGCCCGACGTCCCAGACCGGCGCGTACTCGCAGCGGGAGCCGTTGGTGGTGCACACCCGCACGGTGTAGTCGCCGCTGTTGAGCGGGGAGAGCCCGCGCCGCGACGGCAGCGCCGCGAAGTGGTCCCGCGGCTGCACCGTACGGCCGTTGGCGGTCAGCTCGCCGACCAGTCCGATCCGGGTGGCGTACACCCGGTAGGTGCGGCCGGGTGTGGCGGCGGAGACGGCGGCGGTCGCGTCGGCGGTGAGCTGGACGCCGCGTACCGTCGCGGTGGCGCCGCCGGCCCGCGCGGTGAGCACCACCCGGGTCTGCACCCGGCTGACCGGCCGGTCGAAGACGGCGCCGGCGGTCGCGGCCCGCCACTCGCTCCAACCGCTGACCCGCCAGCCCCGGACCTGCGCCTCCACGGTGGCACCGGCGGGCACCTGCGCGGTGATCTCGGCGCGGACCCGGGTGGCCGGCCGGGTGAGGGTGCGCGGGGCGGTCAGCAGCATTCCCTCGGCGACCGCGCTGTGGTTGCGCCCGGCGGCCCGGGCCTCGCGCAGCCGGAGCCCGGCGGCGCTGCGCCGGACGTTGACGTCGTCCCGGTCGACGACGGACAGGTCGGCGTTCCACCGTTCGCCGCCCGGTGCGGCGGCGGTGAGGGTCAGCGGCTGGCCGACCGCGGGGGTGGCCGAAACGGGGCTGGTGGCGGGCAGCAGCGCGGCGGTGAGCGCGAGGGCCACGGCGGCGACGAGGGCGGTGGAGCGAGTACGACATCGGGGTCGTGTCATGGGCATTCTCCTCAGAACTTCCTGACCCTCGCATGTCGGGAGATCATGAGGAACCTGAGTACAAATGGCGACACATGCGAATCTTGCTCGAACGAGGGAGGATGGCGAGGTGCCCGAAGGCGACACCGTCTGGAACACCGCGCGCGTGCTGCACCGCGCGCTGGCTGGCGCGCGTCTCACCGGCAGTGATTTCCGGGTGCCCCAGCTGGCCACCACGGACCTCACCGGTTGGACCGTCCGCGAGTCGGCCAGCCGGGGCAAGCACCTGCTGCTCCGTCTCACCGCTCCCGCCGGCGGGGCGCACTGGACGCTGCACTCGCACCTGCGGATGGACGGCGCCTGGCGGGCGTACGCGCCCGGGGAACGCTGGAGCGGGCGACCGGCACACCTGATCCGGGTGGTGCTGCGCAGCCCCGGCGCGGTCGCGGTCGGCTACCACCTGCACGAGTTGGCCCTGGTGCCCACCGCGGAGGAGGACGGCCTGGTCGGTCACCTCGGCCCCGACCTGCTCGGCCCCGACTGGGATCCGGCCGAGGCGGTCCGCCGGCTCGCCGCCCGCCCGGAGGAGACCATCGGCGAAGCGCTGCTCGACCAGCGCAACCTGGCCGGGGTGGGCAACCTCTACAAGTGCGAGGTGCTCTTCCTGCGCGGGGTTTCGCCGTGGACGCCGGTGCGTGCGGTGCCCGACCTGGCCGGCACGGTGGCCCTGGCGCAGCGGCTGCTCGCCGCCAACCGGGGCCGCTGGACGCAGAGCACCACCGGCTCGCTGCACCGGGGGCAGACCAGCTACGTGTACGGCCGCCGCGCCCAACCCTGCCGTCGCTGCGGCACCGCGATCCGCAAGCAGGAGCTGGGCGAACGGGTCACCTACTGGTGCCCGGTCTGCCAACCGGAGCATCCCGGGGCCCCGCCGCCCGCCTGACCGGCCCGCACGGACCGAGGTCATCCCAGATACGGACGATTGGGTAATTCCTAACCGGCCTCCGGAGTCGCATGCTGCGGTTGAGTGCTCACCGATCGTCAGAGTGCCGGGCCCGACCGGGCCGCCACGCAGGGGTGGCGACCCTCGTGCCCCGACCCCGGGGAGAGCCATGGCGATTTTTCGCAGACTCCGCTCCACCTGGTTCGAGCGGACCGCCCGCGAGAGCAACGGCGGCACCAACGGGCGGGTGGCGTCCGTGCCGGCCGCTCGCACCGTCGAGGAGGCCGCCCCGGCGCCCAGCCTCGACCCGGCCGTCGTGCCCCACCGCTTCGGGCCGGTGCCGAACTTCGCGTACAGCCCCCGTCCGGCACGCGACCCGCACGGACGGGTGGTGCCGGGCACCGGGCTGCGCAAGTTCGTCGACGCGCTGCCCACTCCGGGTCAGCTGGGTGGCAGCGACCTCGGCGGGTACCTGCCGGTGGCGGTGCCGGACACGATCAGCTACCCGGGGTGCGACTACTACGAGATCGGCCTGCAGGAGTACGCGCAACGACTGCACCGGGACCTGCCGGCCACCCGGCTGCGCGGCTACCGGCAGCTGAACCTGGGCACCGACGCGTCCGGCCACAACACGGTGGCGCCCCCGGAGCGGCCCTGGCATCTCGGGCCGATGATTCTCGCCCGTCGGGGCCGACCGGTCCGGGTGAAGTTCATCAACCAGCTCCCCACCGGCCGGGCCGGCGAGTTGTTCCTGCCGGTCGATGACACGGTCGAGGGAGCCGGCACCGGCCCGCTGGACGGCCCGGCTCCGTACCCGCAGAACCGGGCGGTGCTGCACCTGGCCGGGGCGCAGACCGGCTGGACGAGCGCCGGCAACCCGGGGCAGTGGATCACCCCGGCCGGGGAGATCACCCCGTACCCGACCGGAACGGGCCTGGCCCACGTGCCGGACATGCCGCCGCCCGGGGCCGGCGCCACCACGCTCTACTACCCCAACGAGCAGAGCGGCCGGCTGCTGTGGTTCCACGACAACACCCTCGGCCTGGCCCGGCTCACCGTCTACGGCGGGCAGCTCGCGCTCTACCTGCTCACCGACCCGGCCGAGGACCAGCTCGTCGCGGACGGGGTGCTGCCGGCCGACCAGCTGCCGCTGGTGATCGAGGACAAGACGTTCGTGCCGGACGACACCCAGCTCGCCGCCGAGGACCCCACCTGGGACCGGGAACGCTGGGGCGCGCGGGGCAGCCTCTGGCACCCCCACGTCTACCAGCCCCGGCAGAACCCGTACCGGTCCGGCGGGCGCAACCCGACCGGCCGGTGGGACTACGGCCCCTGGTCGCGTACCACCGCCCCGGACGGCACCCGGAGCGACGGCTGGCCCGTCGCGGACGGCTGGCCGTCGGCGGACGGCGTCACCGGCGGACCGTCGTTGACCGGGCCCGGCCCGGTGCCGAATCCGCACCACGACCCGGTCGGCGCGCCGGAGGAGCCGCCGCTGAGCCCCGGCACGCCGCACCCGTCGGCCGTGCCCGAGGTGCACGGCGACACCCCGCTGGTCAACGGCGTCGCCTACCCGTACCTGGAGGTGCGGCCGCGCGCGTACCGGTTCCGGATCCTCAACGCGTGCCTGGACCGCAGCCTCAACCTCCAGCTTTACCGAGCCTGCTCGGACGCGCCGATGTGGACGGACGACGGCGCCCTGGCCGACGCCGACGCCGGTGAGGTGCCGATGGTGCCCGCTGTGCGGGCCGCGGACCGGCCGGCGGACTGGCCGACGGACGGACGCGACGGCGGGGTGCCGGACCCACGCGCGGCCGGGCCGGCGTTCATCCAGATCGGCAACGAGGCCGGGCTGCTGCCCGCCCCGGTGGTGCTGCCGAACCGGCCGATCGGCTACCGCTACGACCGGCTCGACCCGACCGTGCTGAACGTCGACGGGCACACGCTGCTGCTCGCTCCCGGCGAGCGTGCCGACGTGCTCGTCGACTTCTCCGCCGTGCCGCCGGGCAGCACGCTGATCCTGTACAACGACGCCCCGGCGCCGCTGCCCGGCTTCGACCCGCGCTACGACCAGCACACCGACACGCCGGACCGGAGCCCCGAGGGTGGCCCGCCCCCCACCGAGCCGGGGTACGGCCCGAACACCCGCACGCTGCTCCAGTTCCGGGTGACCGGAGCGCCGGCCCCGCCCTACGACGTGGCCCGGCTGCGCCAACGGCTGCCCCTCGCGTACGCGGCCAGCCAGCGCCCGCCGATCGTGCCGCAGCCGGCGTACGACCCGGCGTTCGGCACCCGGACCGCGCGCGAGACGACCGTGCCGGTGCACGCCGGCACGGTCACCTTCACGCCGGCGGGCGCCGCCGGCCCGGTCACCCTGCCCGTCGCGGTGAAGGCCGCGCAACAGGTCTTCGAGCCCGACCACGGCCGGCTGGCCGGCCGGCTCGGCGTCGGTCACCCGAACGCCGGGCCGCTCACCCCGGCGACCCTGCCGCTCGGTCCGACCGATCCCGTCACCGAGGTGCTCTTCGCCGCCGATCCGGCGGTGCCGGTCGGCGCGCCGACCGACGGCACCCAACTCTGGCGGATCAGCGGCAACGTGCGGCAGACCGAGCCGCTGCGCTTCGGCGGCTGCGACGTGCAGCTGATCAACCGGGTCGGCTGGGACGGCACGCTCCGGCCCCCGCACGGCAGCGAGCTGGGCTGGAAGGAGATCGTCCGGGTCAACCCCCGGGAGGACGTGGTGGTGGCGCTGCGCCCGGTCGCGCCGACGCTGCCGTTCAAGCTGGGCGACAGCGTCCGGCTGCTCGACCCGGGCCGTCCGGCCGGCGCCCGGACCGGCTCGACCCCGGTCAGCCCGGCCGACGGGCGACCCGCCCTGGTGGTGAACCAACTGGTCAACCTGGGCTGGGAGTACCGCTGGCACAGCCAGCTCGCCGGTCACCGCGACCTCGGAATGAACCGGCCGTTGGTGCTGCGGGTGACGCCGAAGGCGCCGACCGGGCTGACCGCCACGCCGGCCCCCGGCTCGGCCACCGCGCTCCCGGCGATCGCGCTGGCCTGGACCGGCAACGGCGGCCGCCCTCCGGCCACCAGCCACCTGCTGCAACGGGCGACCGACGCGACCTTCGGCGGCGAGGTCACCACCATCACCGTCGCGGCCACCGCCACCCGCTACACCGACGCGACGGTCACCCCCGGCGTCACCTACCACTACCGGATCCGGGCGGAGAACGCCGTGAGCTACTCGTCCTGGTCGAACAGCGTGCCCGCCTCGGTGCACCTGGCCGCCCCGAGCGGGTTGGCCGCGGCGATCCCGCCGGCCGCGCCGCTGCGGGTGGCGCTGCGCTGGGCGAACCGCTCCTTCGCCACCGGCATCGACGTGCAGCGGGCCACCAACCCGACCTTCACGAGTGGCCCGGGCACCACCGCGATCGGGGTCGGTGACAACCACCTGGACGTCACGGTCGCCCCGGACACCACGTACTACTACCGGGTGCGGACCACGTACCTGGGCGCCGCCTCGGCCTGGTCGACGGTGGCCGCGGTGAGCACGCCACCCGCGCCCGTCACGCCGAGCGGGGTCGGTGTCACCGCCAGCGCGCCGGGGCCGGACACCGCGACGGTGGTCCTGGCCTGGACGGCGAGCACGCCGGCCGGCCCCGGGGCCGGGTTCATCGTGCAGCGGGCGGTGGACCCGGCCTTCGGCCGGGAGGTGGCCACCTTCACGGTGACCGGTCGCGGCTTCACCAACACCGGGCTGGCCCGAGGTGTCACGTACCACTACCGGATCCGGTCGTTCAACGTCGTGGGCAGCTCGTCGTACACCGACCCGATCCCGGTCACCACCCCGCCGTGAGTGGGCGGCGTCGCCGGCTCAGCGGACGGGCGTGCTCAGCGGGTGGGCGCGCGCAACGGAGTGCCGACCGCGCGCAGCTCGGCCAGCGCCGAGGCCACGCCGTGCAGCAGATCGGTCGCCTCGGTGAGCCGGGCGGCAGCCGGGTGGGCGGTCTCCGGTCGGGCGTCCTCGGCCAGGTAGCCGGCGGCGGCGACCACCAGCCGTTCGTAGGCCGCGACGCCGCTCTCCAACTGGGCGGTCAACACGCCGTGCGCCTCGGCAAGCGGCGCCCGGGCGTCGGCCGGGGCCAACCGCAGCGCCCGTTCGACGCTGGCCACCCGGGCGGCCAGGTCACGAAGCGACTGGTCGGCGGCGGCGGCCTCCAGCACCGCCGGCTCGGCCAGGCCGGTGAGCCGGTTGGCCATCCCGCCCAGGGTGAGCGCCGCCCGATCGAGTCGGGCCCACTGCTGCCCGGCGCTGGTGCCACGCAGCGCGACGCGGCTGCGGACGCGGCGTACCTCGGCCAGCACCCCCGAACCGATCGGCAGCCGCTCGACCGCCGCCACCAGCCGGGCCCGCGACCGGGCCGCGGCCTCGGCCGGGTCCAACGCGGGGGGCGCCGGCCGGGCGGCCAGCGCGCGCAGGTCGATCCAGCGCCAGGCGGCCAGCGCCACCGCACCGCCCGCGGCGCCGGCCCAGGCCGCGTCGGGCAGACCGAGGCCGGCGTACGGGGTCAGCACGGCCGCAGCGCCGCCGAGCCCGCCGGCCAGCACGCTCCACCGCCGGGCGGACCGGCGCAGCCGGCCCAACCGACGGAAGTACCGCGTCCGCTCGTCTGCCACTGTGACCTCCTCGGACCGGTCGTTCAGCCGGCGGCGGTCGGGTCGCCGGTGCCCCGTTCGCGAGCCATGCTGGCTCGAAGCTCGTCCAGCCGGGCAGCGGCGGCCGGGTCGCTGGCCGGGCCGGCCGCGCCGGTCTTCTCGCCCTGCGGCACGGCCGGTCGCTGCGCCGCGCCGCCGAGCTGTTCCCCGGCCATGCTGGACCGGATCTGCTCCAGCCGGGCCGAGCCGGCCGAGTCGATGGTCGCCTTCTGAATCTCCATCATCCGGCCCTCGACCGAGTTGCCGGCCAGTTCCGCGCGACCCATCGCGTTGGCGTAGCGCCGCTCGATGCGGTCGCGGACCTCGTCCAGGGACGGGGTGGTGCCGGGTGCGGTCAGCGACGACATCGACTCCAGCGAGCGGGCCACCGTCTCCTGCATCTTGGCCTGCTCCAGCTGGCTGAGCAGCTTGGTGCGCTCGGCGAGCTTCTGCTGGAGGATCATCGAGTTGTTCTCCACCGCCCGGCGGGCCTGCGCGGCCGCGCCCAGCGCCTGGTCGTGCAGGGTCTTCAGGTCCTCGGTGGCCTGCTCGGCGGAGACCAACTGGGTGGCCAGGGTCTGTGCGGACTGCTCGAACCGCCCGGCCTCGGTCTCGTCACCCTTGGCCCGAGCCTGGTCGGCGAGCACCAGGGCCTGCCGGGCGTTGCCCTGCAACCGCTCGACCTCGGACATCTGCCGGGACAGCTTCATCTCCAGCTGACGCTGGTTGCCGATCACCGCGGCAGCCTGCTGAACCAGCGCCTGGTGCTGGCGCTGGGCATCCTCGATGGCCTGCTGAATCTGCACCTTGGGATCGGCGTGCTCGTCGATCTTGGCACCGAAGAGCGCCATCAGGTAGTTCCAGCCCTTGACGAACGGGTTCGCCATCTCCGCCGTATCCCCTCAGTAGCGTCGCTCCACCGCGGCCCGACCGGATGAACGGCCGGCCGCGACCCGGCCGGTCTCCATCGTCCCAGCCGGAGGCCAATGAGGCATCCGTACCGGGCGGTCGACGGCACCGGCAGCTCCTGCGGGCAACCCTACGCGGCCGGGGCCAACTCGCCCATGGTCAACCGGAGGGACGGGCTCAGGCGGCGCAGACCACGTCCCGGTCGCGCTCGGTGGGACGGACCCGGGTGCTGCGCAGCGTGGCCTTGAGCGGGGACTCCTGGCGAACCGAGACGGCGACCTTGCCGTCGGAGGTGACCTGACGGACGCCCCGGCTGGTGTTCCTGCGAACGGCGGGGGCGGCGCCGACGGGCACGGCCTCGGCCGACTCGTCCTGCATCGGGACCAGCACCCCGGGCATCTGCTCGGCGAGCGCCACCGTGTCGCTGACCTCGCGCAGCAGCTCGGACAGGCGGGCGCCGAGCGCGTCGCAGATCGCGGCGAGCAGCTCGCTGGACGGCTCCTTGTGCCCGCGCTCGATCTCGGAGAGGTAACCGAGGCTGACGTTGGCGGCGGTGGACACCTCGCGCAGGGTGCGCTGCTGCCCCTGCCGGCGCGCCCGCAGTGCGTCACCGATCACCCGGCGTAGCAGGACCATCGCACCTCCCCCTGAGGGATACCTCTCGCCCGGCGTCCCGCAGCCGGTCGCGGCGGACCGCGCCGGCCCCGAGCGCCGAAGCCTTCCCGCAACCGTACCCGGTGTGGGCCCGGGCGACATCCCGCCCCGCCCGTCGGTTCGCCCGGGACGGCTCACCGTCGCCC
>NZ_RCVJ01000131.1 GCF_003667505.1 Micromonospora sp. BL4 | reverse complement strand
CTCACCCGCCGACCGCCGACCGCCGACCGCCGACCGCCGACCGCCGACCGCCGAGCCGGCGGGCGGTCGCCTGTCCCGCGCTGACTCGCCGCGCTGACCCCGTCGGGCGCCGACTCGCCGCGGAGGCGGCGGGCGAACCTACGCCTGGGTGGTCAACGCTGGTTCGGTGACGTATTCGCGCAGGTGATCGGCGGTGAGCGTGTCGCCTCGGGCGACCAGGTCGGCCGGTGTGCCGGTGAAGACGACTCGACCGCCGTCGTGCCCGGCGCCCGGCCCCAGGTCGATGAGCCAGTCCGCGTGCGCCATGACCGCCTGGTGGTGCTCGATGACGATCACCGTGTTGCCGGCGTCGACCATCCGGTCCAGCAGGGCCAGCAACTGGTCCACGTCGGCCAGGTGCAGGCCGGTGGTGGGCTCGTCCAACACGTACGTGCTGGTCTTTTCGGCCAGGTGGATGGCGAGCTTGAGCCGTTGCCGCTCCCCACCGGAGAGGGTGGTCAGCGGCTGGCCGAGGCTGAGGTAGCCCAGCCCGACGTCGACCAGCCGGCCGAGGATGAGGTGCGCGGGCCCGCTGGGAAAGAACGCGTGGGCCTCGGTGACCGACATGGCCAGCACCTCGCTGATGTTCCTGCCGCGCAGCGTGTACGTGAGCACCTCGTCAGTGAACCGTCGGCCCTCGCACCGTTCGCAGACGCTCGCGACGCCGGCCATCATCGCCAGGTCCGTGTAGATCAGCCCGATCCCCTTGCAGGCCGGGCAGGCGCCCTCGGAGTTGGCGCTGAACAGGGCCGCCTTGACCCCGTTGGCCTTGGCGAAGGCGGCACGGATCGGGTCGAGCAGCCCGCTGTAGGTGGCCGGGTTGCTGCGCCGTGACCCGCGGATCGCGGACTGGTCCACGATCACCACCCCGGCCCGGCCGCGCAGGGACCCGTGGATCAGTGAGCTCTTGCCGGAGCCCGCCACGCCGGTGACGACGGTGAGCACCCCGAGCGGGATGTCCACGTCCACGTCGCGCAGGTTGTGCAGGTCGGCCTGGCGGATGGCGAGCTGCCCGGTGGGTGGGCGTACCTCGTCGCGCAGGGTCACCCGGTGGTCCAGGTGCCGGCCGGTGAGCGTGCCGGAGCGGCGCAGGCCGGGAACGTCGCCGGTGAAGCAGATCCGGCCGCCGTCGGCGCCGGCGCCCGGCCCGAGGTCGACCACGTGGTCGGCGATGGCGATGGTCTCCGGCTTGTGCTCGACCACCAGCACGGTGTTGCCCTTGTCCCGCAGTCGCAGCAGCAGGTCGTTCATCCGGGCGATGTCGTGCGGGTGCAGGCCGACGGTCGGCTCGTCGAAGACGTACGTGACGTCGGAGAGGCTGGAGCCGAGATGGCGGACCATCTTCACCCGCTGCGCCTCACCACCGGAGAGGGTGGCCGACTCACGGTCCAGGCTGAGGTAGCCCAGACCGATCTCGACCAGCGAGTCCAGCAGGTCCCGCAGGTTGGCGATCAGCGGCGCCACCCCCGGGTCGTCGACGGATCGGACGAACTCGGCCAGGTCGCTGATCTGCATGGCGGAGCAGTCCGCGATGGTGCGGCCGGCGATCCGCGATGACAGGGCGGCCGCGTTGAGCCGGGTGCCGCCGCAGGCCGCGCAGGTGGTGAAGGTGACCGCCCGGTCGACGAAGGCCCGGATGTGCCCCTGCATCGACTCGCGGTCCTTGGCGAGGTAGAGCCGCTTGACCTTGACCGCCAGACCCTCGTACGTCCAGTTGTTGCTGCCCATCTTGATTTTCGTGGCCGGCTTGTAGAGGAAGTCCTCCCACTGGGAGGGTGTGTAGTCCTGGAGCTTGACGTCGGGGTCGAACAGGCCGGAGGAGACGATGGTCTGCCAGTACCAGGAGTCGACCGCGAAGTTGGGCACGGTGATCGCGCCGTCGTTGAGCGAGCGTTCGACGTCCACCAGCTCGTTGACGTCGAGGTCGGAGACCCGGCCCAGCCCTTCACACGTTGGGCACATGCCCTCGGGCAGGTTGAAGCTGAAGGCGCCCGCGCCGCCCACCGACGGTTGGCCGAGCCGGCTGAAGAGGATCCGGAGCATGGCGTACGCGTCGGTGGCGGTGCCCACGGTGGAGCGGGAGTTGACGCCCATCCGTTCCTGGTCGACCACGATTGCCGCGCCGAGGTTGCGCAGCGAGTCGACGTCCGGCCGGTTGAGGTTGGGCATGAACGACTGGAGGAAGGCGCTGTAGGTCTCGTTGATCAGGCGCTGGGACTCGGCGGCGATGGTGCCGAAGACGAGCGACGACTTGCCCGAGCCGGAGACACCGGTGAAGACGGTCAACCGGCGCTTGGGGATGTCGACCGAGACGCCGGCGAGGTTGTTCTCCCGCGCTCCGCGTACCTCGATCATGTCGTGGCTGTCGGCGACGGACCATGCTGGCTGCGACATGCGAACCCTTCACGAGATCGTGGCGGGGGAGGCCCCCGCCGAGCTGACGGATTACATTGTCCCATTCATCCCCACGTTGAGGCTTGTGCCGAGATTCGGCTGCGACCCCCGCCGGAACGCCCCGCAAAGTCTCAAATCACGTCGCAAGCGGTACGGTGGCCGGCGTGGACACCGCGCCGAAGGACCGCCTACGGGCGGTGGACCTGGCCGCCACCGTCGGGATCTCGGTGCAGCAGGTGCGCAACTACGTCGAGGTGGGCGTGCTCCCGCCGGTGCGGCGCACCGAGAGCGGCTACCGGATCTTCACGACCGAGCACGCGCGGGCGCTGACCGTGGCGCGGCGGCTGGCCGAGGGGCACGGCTGGAGCCGTACCCGGGAGATCATGGCGGCGGTCCACCGGGGTGACCTGCCGACGGCCCTCGCGGCGCTCGACGGCGGCCACGCCGAGCTGGACCGGGAGCGTGCCGAGATCCGCCGGGTGCTCGGCGCCTTCGAGACCGTGCTGGCCAGCCCGCCGGCGGCCCGCCCGGCGCCCCGCCGCGGCACCCGCATCGGCGAGGTCGCCGCGCTGGTCGGCGTCCGAACCTCCCAGCTGCGGCTGTGGGAGGAGCGCGGCCTGCTCCGGCCGGGCCGCACGCCGGGCACGAAGTACCGGGTGTACGACGAAGCCGAGCTGCGCGCCGCGCAGGTCGTGGCGCTGCTGCGCCGGGGCGCCTACCCGTTCGAGATCATCGAGGCGGTGCTGGGCGAGCTGCGGACCACCGGCAGTGCCCAACGGGTCCGCGCCGAGCTGGGCCGTCGTGAGCAGGAGCTGCACGCCCGCAGCCTTCGGCGGTTGCGGGGGAGCGCCGCGCTGCACGACTACCTGCGCCACCGGGCGTCCGCCGGGGCAGCCGGCCCCGGACCGGTCGGAACCGAGGTCCCCGCCCGGCGGGATATCGTCCCGGATTAGGGTGCTTGGCATGACTGTCCGGTTGCTGGCGACCACGGCGACCGCCGTCCTGCTCTCCACCGGCGTGACCGTTCCGGCCGCCGTCCGTGCCGCTCCGGCCGCCGGGTGGGCGGGGCGAGGCGGCGCGGCGCAGACCGTGCCCTGCCCACGGGTGGCGGCGCCCGCGGTTTCCCGGCCCCCGCGCCCGTCCCCGCCGCCGGTGGTTCCCGAGGACCGGGTCGTGGGCGGGCCGGAGTTGGACACCGCCGGGCTGGTCGTGCCGGCCGGGGCACCCGCGCCGCCGAAGATCACCGCCACCTCCTGGCTCGTCGCCGACCTGGACACCGGGCAGGTGCTCGGCGGCTGCGGCCCGCACGAGTACGGGACCCCGGCCAGCGTGCAGAAGCTGCTGCTGGCCGCCACGATGCTGCCGCGGCTGGACCCGAAGCAGGTCGTCACGGTCACCGAGGCGGACATGGACATCGAGCCCGGGTCGTCGGCGGTCGGTCTGGTCGAAGGGGGCCGGTACAGCGTCGAGACGGTCTGGTTGGGGCTGCTGCTCAACTCGGGCAACGAGGCGGCGAACGTGCTGGCCCGGCTGGGCGGGGGCGCCGACTCCGCGGCCGGCGGGGTGCGGGCGATGAACGAGTACGCCCGCCGGCTCGGCGCGCTTCAGACGCACGCGGTCACCCCCTCCGGGCTCGACGGGCGTGGGCAGTTCACCAGCGCGTACGACCTGGCCCTGATCGCCCGCGTCTGTTTCGCCGACGCCAACTTCCGTCGGTACGCGCTCACCGAGCGGACCCGGATCCCGGCCCAGCCGGCGAAGCGGACCAAGGGCTTCGAGATCCAGAACGAGAACCAGTTGATCTACCAGTACCCGGGTGCGTTGGGTGGCAAGACCGGCTTCACCGACCTGGCCCGGCACACCTACGTCGGCGCCGCCGAGCGCGACGGTCGCCGGCTGGTGGTCACGCTGCTGGGCGGCGAGCCGCAGCCGATGCGTGGCTGGGAGCAGGGCGCGGCGTTGCTCGACTGGGGGTTCACGCTGTCCCGGTCGGCCTCGGTCGGCCGGCTGGTCGAGCCCGGGGAATTGTCCGCCACGCCGACGGCCACCCCGTCCTCGCCGTCCTCCCCGGCCGCCCCCGGGCAGGCGCGACCGGCAGCCGCGAGCGGTCCGGTCGGCGGCGGAACGTCGGGTTTCCGGGCGGCGGCATGGCTGGGCGGCGCCGCGGTGGTCCTGCTGCTCGCCGGGCTGGTGTGGCGCCGCCGGCCCACCCGCCGGCACGCGCCCTGACCCGGGCGGACCAGCCGCCGGTCGCCCACCCACGGATCGACAAGCGCCGACGGGGTCCATAGACTCCGGTCGCTCCGGTACCACGAGTCCAGGAGGATCCCCGTGTCGCGTGAACCTCGACCGCAGTCCATTGCCGACCCGCGCCGCCCCACCCGTACGCTGACCCGCCTCGCCAGCGTGGCGCTCCTCGCCGGGGCGCTGGTCGCCGCCACCGGCGTCGCCGCGGTGGCCGCACCCGCCCCGGCGATCGCCCCGACCGGATCGGGGGGCACCCACGGCCCGTGCGGCTATCTCGCCACGCCGGAGGAGCCGGCGGCCCGGCCGGTCCCGCTGCCGCCCGACCCGCGACGTACGCCGGATCGGGGCACCGTCCGGGTCACGTTGTGGACCAACCACGGCCCGATCGGTTTGCTCCTGGACCGGGCGGCGGCGCCGTGCACGGTGCAGAGCTTCCTGCACCTCACCCGCCACCGCTTCTACGACCGGACCTCCTGCCACCGGCTGACCGCGTACCCCACGCTCAGCGTGTTGCAGTGCGGGGATCCGTCCGGAACCGGTTCGGGCGGGCCCGGCTACCGCTACGCCGACGAGTTGCCGACCGACCTGCCGCCGGCGCCGACGGACCCGACGGGCGAGCGCCGGCTCTACGCCCGGGGCACGCTCGCCATGGCGAATGCCGGTCCGGACACCAACGGCAGCCAGTTCTTCCTGGTCTACGCCGACTCGGCCTTGCGTCCGAACTACACCGTCTTCGGCTCGGTGGACCGGGCCGGGCTGGCCACGCTCGACCGGATCGCGGCGGGGGGAGTGGCCCCGACCGACGAGGACCCGGCGCCCGTCGACGGCGCGCCCGCGCTACCGGTCGACATCCGCAAGGCCCTGCGGCACCACCACCGCTGACGGCTCACCTTCGCGCCGCGCCGACCGGGCGCCGATCCGGTCGGCGCGGCGCCTGCGGGCGGAGCGGCGGCGGGCCGCCGGCGCCGGGCCGTACGGCTACGGCCACGCCACCCGTCCCCGTGGGAGTGTTTCCGGCCGGATTTTTCCCGAAATTTTCAAGCCCGGACCGGAAGCGGTCGGGGCGGCCACCGGAGCGGGTCGGCCGTCACGACGCCCGCGACGACCTGACCGGCGGCGCGGCCGTGCTGTCGCGGACCACCAGTTCGGTGGCGAGCTCCACCCGGGGGGAGTCGATGGCCTCGCCCTGGGCGAGCCGCAGGACGGTCCGCGCGGCCAGCCGACCCATCTCGACCAGCGGTTGCCGCACCGTGGTCAGCGGCGGTGACGCCCACCGCGCCTCGGGCAGGTCGTCGAAGCCGACCACGCTGACGTCGCCCGGGACCAGCAGGCCGCGTTGCCGGATCGCCTCGTAGACGCCGAACGCCATCTGGTCACTAGCCGCGAAGATCGCCGTCGGCGGCTCGTCGAGGTCCAGCAACGAGGACCCGGCGGCGAAGCCGGACGCATGGTAGAAGTCGCCGGGTCGGAGCAGGTGTTCCTCCAGCGGCACGCCGGCGGCCTCCAGCCCGGCGCGGTAGCCGTCCAGACGGGCCCGGCTGCACAGCAGGTGCGTCGGACCGGCCACGAACCCGATCCGCCGGTGCCCGAGCGAGAGCAGGTGCTCGGTCGCGGCGAGCCCGCCGGCCCAGTTGGTGGCTCCTATGGTCGGCACGTCGATGGCGGGCACGCCGGCCGGGTCGACCACCACCACGGGCACGTTGAGCCGCCGCAGCTGCGCGTAGAGGGGCGGGCTGACGTGCGAGGTCACGAAGATGACGCCGTCGGTGGCCCGGGCGCGCAGGTTCTGCAGCCACTGCCGGGCGGCGGTCGACTGTCGGTGTATCGCGGAGACCACGGTGCCCACGCCGGCGGCGTGCCCGACGTCCTCGACCCCGCGGATGATCTCCACGGCCCACGGGCTGTCCAGGTCGTTGAAGACCAGGTCGACCAGCCCGGCGGGCTGCACGGTGCGGCTGGCGCGACGCCGGTAGCCGTGGTGGCGCAGCAACTCTTCGACCCGTTCCCGGGTGCCGGGGGCCACGTCCGAGCGGCCGTTGAGCACCCGGGACACGGTCGGCACCGAGACTCCGGCCTCGCGCGCGATGGCGCTGATGGTGACCCTGCGTCCGTCGTCCGCGTCCACCCGCGTCTCCTTTGTTCTTTCGGGCGGGCCGGACGCCGGCACCGGGATGCCCCGGAGCAGCGTGCCCGTCCCATCGGGTCATCTTGCCGCACGGACCGGGGGCTGGCGACAGGGCGGATCGCCGCCGTGTTCAGGGAAGTTGCGGAGATTTCCCGGAACTCAGGCGGATCGGCACGGACCGCGCGTCGCCGGGCTGGGCGACCCGTCCGTGGCCTCGCCGCTCAGCCGCTCGCCGAACCGGCGGCCGGCGTCGGCCGTTCGGGCCCGGGGGAGGGCGTGTACGGGGCGCACGACGACCGGACGACCAGTTCGGTCGGCAGCCGGACGTGCGGGTCGCGCTCGACGCCGCCGACGAGGTCGATGAGCAGGCGCATCGCCTCGGCGCCCATGCGCTGCAGGGGCTGCGCGATCGTGGTGAGCTGCGGGGTGACCAGCGCCGACTCGGGGATGTTGTCGAAGCCGATCACGGACAGGTCGTCGGGCACCGTGAGGCCCATGGTCCGGGCGACGTCCATCGTGGAGATCGCGGAGAGGTCGTTGCCGGCGAAGACGGCGGTCGGCCGGTCGGGCAGTGTCAGCAGTTCTGCGGCCGTGGCGGCGCCGCTCTCGACCCGGAAACCGCCGACGCGGACGAGTCGTTCGTCGACCGCGAGGCCCGCGTCGGCCATGGCCCGGCGGAAGCCGGCCTCGCGGAGGCGCGCCGACTCGAGGTCGGCGCGACCGCTGATGTGGCCGATGCGGCGGTGACCGAGCGACAGCAGGTAGTTGGTCGCGAGCATCGCGCCGGCGAAGTTGTCGGAGTCGACGGTGGGCAGCCCGGACGGGCCGGTGTGGGGGTCGACGGCCACGACGTGGAAGCCCTGCTTGGTCTCGACCACCGTCGGCGTGACGATCACGGCCCCGTCGATGAGCGTCCCGGACAGGCGGGCCAGCGAGCGCCGCTCCCAGCCGACGGCCGTGCCGTCGCCGTCGCCGCCGGAGTAGGCCAGCAGCTGGTAGCCGGTGCCGGCGACCTCCTTCGACGCGCCCTTGAGCAGCTCGGTCGAGAACGGCTCGAATTCGGCCACCAGGATGCCCAGGACGTTCGTCCGGTGGCTACGCAGGCTCTGCGCTCCGAGGCTGGCCTCGTAGCCGAGCTGGTGGATGACCTCCCGGACGCGCTCGACGGTCGCCTGCGCCACGCCGTAGCGACCGTTGACGACCTTCGACACGGTCGCCACCGAGACGCCGGCCGTACGGGCCACGTCCGACATCTTGACACGCTCGGGGAAGGTCACGCCGACGATGATAGAGGGCCACCTGGGACTCGTCGCGAGGGAGTCGAAAACGTTATCGACAACGGTTGACACCCCGTCGCGGCGGCTGCAAAACTCGCCGCACCTAAGTACCGCCACTGCTAGTCGAGGAGACGTGTCGATGGCGATGAGGCACCGCGCGGGCGCCACCCTGGCGCTGTTAATGACCACCGCACTGCTCGTCGCCGGGTGTAACGGCGGCGACGATGAAGCCCCCGCTGAGAACGAGCTCTACAAGAACCCGGTGACCCTGACCTGGTGGCACAACGCCTCCCAGGACGGGCCTGGCAAGACGTACTGGGAGAAGGTCGCGAAGGACTTCTCCGCACAGCACCCGACCGTCACGATCCAGATCGAGGCGATCGAGACCAACCAACTCCAGCGCACCCGGCTCCCCGCCGCGCTGCTGACCAGCGACCCGCCGGACATCTTCCAGGCGTGGGGCGGCGGCGAGATGCGCGAGCAGGTGGAGGCCGACTACCTCAAGGACCTCACCGAACAGGTCAAGGACGAGGTCGCCAACATCGGCAGCGCGACCGAGATCTGGCAGGTGGACGGCAAGCAGTACGGCCTGCCGTACCGGATGGGGATCGAGGGCATCTGGTACAACAAGGACATGTTCGCGAAAGCGGGCATCGCCGCTCCTCCGACCACTTTCGACGAGCTGAACCAGGCGGTCACGAAGCTCAAGGCCATCAACGTCATCCCGATCGCGCTGGGCGCCGGTGACAAGTGGCCCGCCGCGCACTGGTGGTACAACTTCGCGCTGCGTGCCTGCTCGGTCGACACGCTCAAGAAGGCCTCCGTCGACCTGGTCTTCGACGACCCGTGCTTCGTCAAGGCGGGCCAGGACCTCAAGAGCTTCATCGGCACCAACCCGTTCCAGCCGAACTTCATCGCCACGCCGGGCCAGAACGACCCGACCAGCGCGAACGGCCTGCTCGCCAACGGCAAGGCCGCGATGGAGCTGATGGGCGACTGGAACCGGGGCACCCTGGAGACCGTCTCCGCGAACCCGGAGGCCCTCAAGAAGTTCCTCGGTTGGTTCCCCGTTCCGGCGATCGCCGGCTCGGCCGGTGACGCGAAGGCGGCCCTCGGCGGCGGTGACGGGTACTCCTGCGCGAAGAACGCGCCGGCCGAGTGCGTCGAGTTCCTCAAGTACATCGTGAGCCCCGAGGTGCAGAAGGGCTACGCCGAGACCGGCACCGGCCTGCCCGCCGCCAAGGGCGCGGAGGCCGGCGTCACCGACCCCGCCCTGAAGTCCATCCTGGAGGCCACCTCCGGAGCGACCTACGTGCAGCTCTGGCTGGACACGGCCTTCGGCAGCACCGTCGGCAACGCGATGAACGACGCCGTCGTCGCCATCTTCGCCGGCAACGGCACCCCGGAGAAGGTCGTCGAGGCGATGAAGGCGGCCGCGAAGAAGTGACCTCCATCAACCCGACCCGGATCCCCGTCGGCGGCGCGGACGCGCCGCCGGCGGGCCCCCGGCCGGCTCGGCGCTCGTCCGCCCGGGCCGCCGAGACCAGACGCAAGTGGTACGAGATCATCGGGCTCACCACGCCGGCGATCGCCGTCTACGTGATGTTCGTGCTGGTGCCGATGGGGTTCGCGGTCTACTACAGCCTGTTCCGCTGGCGCGGCGTCGGACCCCCGACCGACTTCGTCGGCTACGACAACTACGTCCTCGCCTTCCAGGACCCGGTCTTCCTCGACGCGCTGCGCAACAACGCCATCATCGTGGTCGGGTCGCTGGTGATCCAGGGGCCCATCGCCCTGGCCGTGGCCCTGCTGCTCAACCGACGGTTCCGCGGACGCGCCGCCTTCCGCCTGCTCGTGTTCGTGCCGTACGTCCTCGCCGAGGTCACCGTCGGCATCATGTGGAAGCTGCTCCTCACCGGCGACGGCACCGTCGACGCCCTGCTCCGGCAGCTCGGCCTGGGCAGCTTCGTGCAGGCGTGGCTCGCCGACCTCGACGTCGTGATCTGGACGATGCTGTTCGTGCTCACCTGGAAGTACGTCGGCTTCGCGATCATTCTCCTGCTCGCCGGTCTGTCGAACGTCCCGCCCGAGCTGACCGAGGCCGCCGCGATCGACGGGGCGAGCTGGTGGCAGACCCAGCGCCACGTCATGCTCCCGCTGCTGGGGCCCACGATCCGGATCTGGATGTTCCTGTCGATGATCGGCTCGTTGCAGGCCTTCGAGGTGATCTGGGTGACCTCGGTGCCCGCGGTCCGGTCTCTCGGTGCCTCGGCCACCATGGCCACCTACATGGTGGACAACGGCTTCTTCGCCCGGCTGTGGGGCTACGGCAACGCCGTCGCCGTGATCCTCTTCGTCATCTCGTTCATCGCGGCGCTGCTGTTCCAGCGGTTCCTCCTCCGTCGCGACATCGATGGCGCCGTCACCGGAAGGAGGAACTGAGCGTGAACGCCAGCGCCGTCCCCGCACCGTCCACCTCGCGCCGGCCGTTCGCCTGGAGCAGCCCTCTGACCTACGCGATGGCGCTAGCGGTCGCCGCCATCTCGATCACTCCGGTGGTCTACGTGATCGTCGGCGGCTTCCGCACCACCCCGCAGATCATCGCGGATCCGGCCGGGCTGCCCGACCCCTGGGTGTGGGACAACTACGCCCGGGTGCTGACGCAGAGCGACTTCTGGAAGCAGGCGTTCAACAGCGCCGTGATCGCCGTCGGAACGACGGCAGCGGTCGTGGTGCTCGGCGTCTGCGCCGCGTTCGTGCTCGCCCGGTACGCCTTCCGCGGCCGCGAGGCGCTCTACACCTTCTTCACGCTCGGCCTGCTCTTCCCCTCCGGGGCGGCGATCCTGCCGCTCTACCTCATGCTGCGCGACCTCGACCTGATCAACTCCTACTACGCGGTGATCCTCCCGCAGGTCGCCTTCTCGCTACCGCTCACGATCGTGATCCTGCGGCCGTTCCTGGCCGCTGTCCCCCGCGAGTTGGAGGACGCCGCCGCGATCGACGGTGCCGGCCGGCTCGGCTTCCTCTGGCGCATCATGCTGCCGCTGTCCCGGCCCGCGCTGGTCACCGTCGGGGTCCTCGCGTTCGTGGCGAGTTGGAACGCCTTCCTCCTGCCGCTGCTCGTGCTCGGCGACGCGGATCTGCACACCCTGCCGCTGGGCGTGCAGAACTTCTCCAGCCAGTACACCTCCGACACCGCCGGAATCCTCGCGTTCACCTCGCTGGCGATGCTGCCGGCACTTCTCTTCTTCACCTTCGCCGAGAAGCAGATCGTCGGTGGCCTGCAGGGTGCGGTGAAGGGCTGAGCAGCACCGGTACGCGCAGAGGCGAAACACCGCATAACCGTCTACCTGTTCGCCCGGCAGACCCTCGTACGGGGGCCGACGGGCGTCGGAGGAAAGTGACCGACAACGTGACCGTGGACACCGAACCGAGCATCACCATCTGGAACGACCCCTCCTACGACCTGCCCACCCGCGTCGACGCCCTCGTCGCCGCGATGACCCTGCCCGAGAAGATCGCCCAGCTGTACGGCGTCTGGGTGGGCGCCTCCGCCGACGGCGGTGAGGTGGCGCCCTACCAGCACGAGATGGAGGAGGCGGTCGACCTCGACTTGCTGCTGGAGACCGGGCTCGGCCAGCTGACCCGACCGTTCGGCACCGCGCCGGTCGACCCGGCGCTCGGCGCCCTGTCGTTGCTGCGGAGCCAGCAACGGATCACCGCCGCCAACCGTTTCGGCATCCCCGCGCTGGCCCACGAGGAATGCCTGGCCGGCTTCGCGACCTGGGGCGCGACCGCGTACCCGGTGCCGCTGTCCTGGGGAGCCACCTTCGACCCCGATCTGATCCGGCGGATGGCCGCTCTGATCGGTGCCGACATGCGCCGCCTCGGCGTGCACCAGGGGCTCGCGCCGGTGCTGGACGTGGTCCGCGACGCCCGCTGGGGACGTGTCGAGGAGACCGTGGGCGAGGACCCCTACCTGGTCGGCACGGTTGCCACCGCGTACATCCAGGGGCTGGAGTCCACCGGTGTGGTGGCCACCCTCAAACACTTCGTGGGCTACTCGGCCTCGCGGGCCGGACGCAACCACGCGCCGGTCGGCATGGGCCCCCGGGAGCGGGCGGACGTGATGCTGCTGCCGTTCGAGATGGCGGTCCGCGAGAGCGGCGCCCGATCGGTGATGCACGCCTACACCGACACCGACGGGATCCCGTCGGCGGCTGACGAGGAGCTGCTCACGGGCCTGCTCCGGGAGACCTGGGGGTTCACCGGCACCGTCGTCGCCGACTACTTCGGCATCGCCTTCCTGCACGCCCTGCACGGGGTGGCCGGCAGTTGGGGCGAGGCGGCCGGCGCCGCGCTCGCCGCCGGGGTGGACGTCGAACTGCCCACGGTGAAGACGTTCGGCCTGCCGTTGCGCGAGGCCATCGCCGCCGGGGAGGTGCCCGAGGCGCTGGTGGACCGGGCGGTGCGCCGGGTGCTGCTGCAGAAGGCGCAGCTCGGGCTCCTCGACGCGGACTGGACCCCGGTGCCGCCGGCGCTCGAGGGCCTCGACGTCTCCGACCCGGACGCGGTGCGGGGCACCGTCGACCTGGACTCGCCGGCGAACCGGGCGCTCGCCCGCGAGGTGGCCGAGCAGGCCGTCGTGCTGCTGCGCAACGACGGCACCCTGCCGCTCGCCCGGCCGGCGCGGATCGCCCTGATCGGCCCGCAGGCCGAAAGTTCGACGGCGGCGCTCGGCTGCTACTCGTTCCCGGTGCACGTCGGGTCGCGCCACCCGGAGCTGCCGGTCGGCATCGAGCTGCCCACGCTGGCGCAGGCGCTGGTCCGTGAGTTCCCGACGAGCGAGGTGATCATCGAGGCCGGCGTGGGCATCGACGACCTCGACACCGCCGGTGTCGCCGCGGCCGTCGAGGCGGCGCGGGCTGCCGACGTGGTGATCGTGGCGCTCGGCGACCGCGCCGGACTGTTCGGCAGGGGCACCAGCGGTGAGGGTTGCGACGCCGAGTCGCTGGCCCTGCCCGGGGCGCAGCAGCACCTGCTGGACGCGCTGCTGGACGCCGGTACGCCGGTGGTGGTCACGCTGCTCGCCGGCCGGCCGTACGCGCTGGGCCGGGCGGTCGACGAGGCGGCGGCCATCGTGCAGTCCTTCTTCCCCGGTGAGGAGGGACCCGCGGCGATCGCCGGCCTGCTCAGTGGGCGGGTCGAGCCGCAGGGGCGGCTGCCGGTCAGCGTGCCGCGCAGCCCCGGCGGCCAGCCCACCACGTACCTGGCCGCCCGGTTGGGACATGCCAGCGACGTCTCCAACCTCGACCCCACCCCGGCGTACGGCTTCGGGCACGGGCTCAGCTACACGACGTTCGACTGGTCGGAGCTGGCGGTCGAACAGGCGACGGCGGAGACCGACGGCGAGCTGCGGCTGGCCTTCACGCTGCGCAACAGCGGTACCCGGTGGGGCAGCGAGGTGGTGCAGCTCTACGCGCACGACCCGGTGGCCTCGGTGGTGCAGCCGGTGCAGCGGTTGATCGGCTACCTGCGGGTGCCGCTGGACGCCGGCGCGGGTTGCCGGGTCGAGGTGAGCGTGCCCGCCGATCTGCTCTCGTTCACCGGGCGGGACGGCCGGCGGGTGGTCGAGCCGGGTGCGGTGGAGTTGCGCCTCGCCTCGTCCAGCACCCGACCCCGGCTGGTGGCGGCCGTCGCGCTCACCGGGCCGGCACGGCAGGTGGACCACACCCGACGGATGCACCCGCTGTTCACCGTCCACCCGACCGTCTGAGAGTTCCTGTGCACACCGATCTGCCCGAGGAGCAGTTGCGCGGCTACCGCAGCACGGTGCGGGAGCCCGCGGACTTCGACCAGTTCTGGGCCGGCACCCTGGCCGAGGCCCGGGACGCCGGCTGGCCGGTCCGGGCGGAGCCGGTGTCGACCGGGCTGGCCGGCATCGACGTACTCGATGTGACCTTCGCGGGCTTCGCCGGCCAGCCCGTGCGGGCCTGGCTGCGGGTGCCCCGCGGGGCCGGCACCGCGTTGCCGACCCTGATCCAGTACGCCGGGTACGGCGGCGGGCGCGGGCACCCGCTGGAGAACCTGCTCTGGGCGTCGGCCGGGTTCGCGCACCTGCAGATGGACACCCGGGGGCAGGGCTCGGGCTGGAGCCGGGGCGACACCCCGGATCCGGGCGCCGCCGGCCCGGAGGCGCCCGGGGTGGTCACCCGGGGCATCTCCGACCCGCGTACGTACTACTACCGCCGGCTGATCACCGACGCGGTCCGGGCGGTGGACGCCGTCCGGACCCTGCCGGTGGTCGACCCGACCCGGGTGGCGGTGCTCGGGCACAGCCAGGGCGGCGGGCTGGCGCTGGCGGCCGGCGCGCTGGCGCCCGGCCTGCGGGCGGTGGTGGCGTTCGTGCCGTTCCTCTGCGACATCCCGCGCGCGGTGGTCGCCACGGACACCCGCCCGTACCGGGAGATCCGCGACTACCTGGCCATCCACCGGGACGCCGAGGAGCAGGTGCTGACCACCCTGGCGTACGTCGACGGGGTCAACTTCGCCCGCCGCTGCCGCCGTCCGGCGCGGTACTCGGTGGCGTTGATGGACGACATCGTGCCGCCGTCGACGGTCTACGCCGCCATCAACGCCCACGCCGGGCCGACCGAGCTGTCGGTGTGGCGGTACAACGGCCACGAGGCCGGCGGCATCGACGACGACGAGGCGGCGCTGCGCTTCCTCGGCGGGCACCTGGTCGAGGGCGCCGGCCCGCTCGTGCGGCACCCGGACGCCGATCCGGCGCGGAGCCTCGGCCGGGCCTGATAGACAGGACGGGTGCGCAGGCCGGGGCGGGTGGGTGGCGCCGCCGTGCTGGCGTTCGTCGCGGTGCTCGGCGGCTGCTCTCGGCCGGAGCCCCGACCGGCGCCCACCGTCACGGCGCCGGCATCGTCGAGCCCTGGTCCGTCGAGCCCGGTTCCGTCGAGTCCCGCCCCGTCCGCTGTCGACCGGCTGCCGGGGTTCGTGGTGCTGTCCGACGTCGACCCGCGTATCCGCAGCGACATCCGGTACGCCGGCGCGCACAACTTCGTCGGCCGGCCGATCAGCGGCTACCCCGAGCCGCTGTGCCTGCTCACCCGACAGGCCGCCGAGGCGCTGCGCCGGGTCCAGGACGCCGCGCTCGCCGGAGGGCACAGCCTCAAGGTGTACGACTGCTACCGGCCGCAGCCTGCCGTGGACGACTTCGTGGCCTGGGCGAAGCGCCCCGGCGAGCAGCAGACCAAGGCCGAGTTCTATCCGGGCGTGGCCAAGAGCCGCCTCTTCGCCGACGGCTACATCGGGGCACCCACCGCGCACAGCCGCGGCAGCACCCTGGACCTGACCCTGGTCGAGGAGCCCGCCGCCAGCCAGCCCCCGTACGACCCCGGACGGCCGCTGGTCGCCTGCACCGCGCCGCGCGGGCAGCGCTTCGCCGACAACAGCATCGACATGGGCACCGGTTTCGACTGCTTCGACGCCCGGGCGCACACCGCCGACCCCCGGATCACCGGCACGGCCCGGGACAACCGGCGACTGTTGCGGCGGTTGATGACCGACGGCGGGTTCGTCAACTACGACCGCGAGTGGTGGCACTACCGATTCCGCGACGAGCCGTACCCGGACACCTACTTCGCCGCGCCCGTCGCCCGATCCTCGGTCGGCTGACGCCCGGGCGGCTCACGTCCAGTAGAGGATCCGGCACGCCGGCACCCGCGCGGCCAGTTCGGCGACGAACCATCCGCGCAGCTCGCCCATCGTGTCCCGTGGATAGACGTACTTGACCGCGCCGAACTTGCCGTGTTTCCGGCTGCGCGACTCCTCGTCCATCTCCAGCCGGGTCCGCGGGTACCAGCCGAGCAGCACCTCCTTGCTGCCCGGCGTGAACCGGTGGGTGATCAGCTCGGCGGTCAGGTCCAGCTCGGGCACCCCGTCGACCGCCGCGGCGACCTGGTTCAGCAGCTCGCCGTAGCGTTCCCGCCAGTCCGGCAGCGGCATGATCGGCGCGATGGTCAGCCCCACCGGGTAGCCCGCCAGAGCGAGCCGGCGCAGCGCGGCGAGCCGGTCCGGCACCCGGGCCGTGCCGCCCTCGAACCGCTCGCTGACCGGGGCGCAGTTGACGCTGAACCGGACCCGGGTCCGGCCGGCGTGCGGCAGACCGACGAAGCTGTCCACGTCGGCGTACTTGGTGGTCCAGCGCAGTTGCACCGGCGCGTCCCAGTCCGCGAAGTGCTGCACCGCCCGGAGCCAACTGCCGGTCAGGTGCTCCAGGGCGAGGGGATCGGTGTAGCAGGACGCCTCGAAGGTGGTGCCCTCGTCGGCGCGCCGCGCGTTGCGGCTGGTCACCGTCCCGCGCCCGGCGTACGCGGCCAGCCCGGCCAGGATGTCGTCGAGGTCCGCGTACACGCGGGTCACCGGTGGGCCGGAGAGTGACCCGGCGAGGTAGCAGTACTGGCAGTGTGCCGGGCAGCCCTCGGCCAGGTCGACGCGCCAGTCGGCGCTGGGCGCGATGGGTTGCAGGGCGCGTCGCGAGGGCGGGCTCACCACGATCGCCATGGTGGCCTTGGCCCGCGCGTACGTCTCGCGGTCGGTGCGCCCGCGTACGCCGGTCAGCCGGTTGGACCGCAGGCGCTCCACCTCGATGCCCAGCGCCCGCACCCGCTCGGTGATCCGTTGCCCGTGCGGGTGCTCCAGCGCGGCCGGGGTGACCACCACCCGGTTCGGGGTCCAGCGGCGCGCCGGCCGGGCCGCCGGCGCGAGCCCGGCCAGGTCGCGGGTCGGCACCCGCTCGCCGCTGGCGTCGTGCGGCGCGGCGGGCACGTCCACGGCGAGCGGCTGGTCAACGTTCACCGCGTCCGGGTTGGTCACCGGATCGGGGTACCCGTTGCCGGCGGAATCCCACCCGATCCACCGCTGCGCGATTGACGCCACCCGAGCCAACGAATAACCTTTCGTCTATCTGTAAACCTTGTGAACAAATGGTTTCCAGCGACGCGGCGGCGCGCGTCCCCAGGCCACCGACCGAAGGGACGATCAGGTGATCGCAGAACTTCCCACCCGTGCCAGACGGATCATCTCGCTGCTGGTCGCCCTGATCGTCGCGGTGACCGCCGGCATCGCCGTCAACGCCTCGCGCGCCGCGCAGGCCGCTCCGACGTTCAAGGTCCTGGCCTTCTACAACGGCACCTGGGACGCGGCGCACATCGACTTCGTCCGGGACGCCCGCGCCTGGTTCCCGCAGGCGGCCGCCCAGTACGGCTTCTCCTGGGAGGCGACCACCAACTGGGGCCTGCTGAACACCGCGAACCTGGCCCAGTACCAGGTCCTCATGTTCCTCGACGACGCGCCGCCCGCCGCACAGCGTCCCGCGTTCGAGCAGTACATGCGCAACGGCGGGGCGTGGCTGGGCTTCCACGTCAGCGCGTTCACCCAGAACCCGTCGAGCTGGAGCTGGTACTACAACACCTTCCTCGGCAGCGGCTCGTTCCAGACGAACACCTGGGGACCCACCCGGGTCACCCTGCGCGCCGACAACCGCACCCACGCCGCCACCCGGAACCTCCCGGCGACGTTCCCGTCGTCGATCAGCGAGTGGTACTCCTGGAGCAACGACCTGCGGCAGAACCCCAACATCGACATCCTCGCCTCGGTCGACCCGTCCAGCTTCCCGGTCGGCACCGACCCCAACCAGTCCTGGTACGGCGGCTACTACCCGTTGGTCTGGAGCAACCGGCAGTACAAGATGCTCTACGCGAACTTCGGGCACAACGCGATGAACTACAACACCAACACCGGGCTCTCGTCCACCTTCGACAGCGCCCAGCAGAACCGGTTGGTGATCGACGGGCTGCACTGGCTCGCCGGCGCCGGCACCGTCCCCCCGACGACGCCCCCGCCGACCGACGGCATCTCGCCGACCGCCTGGCACACCGTGGTCAACCGGGGCAGCGGCAAGTGTGTCGACGCGCGGGCCGCCGCCAGCGCGAACGGCACCGCCATCCAGCAGTACGCCTGCAACGGCAGCACCGCGCAGCAGTACCAGTTCCCCCCGACCAGCGGCGGCTACCTGCGGGTCAACAACCGCAACAACAGCGCCCAGGTGCTCGACGTGACCAACGTGTCGACCGCCAACTCGGCGCCCATCCAGCTCTGGTCCTACAGCGGCGGAAACAACCAGCAGTGGCGGGCCGAGCCGGAGGGCGGCGGCTACTACCGGTTGGTCAACCGCAACAGCGGCAAGTGCCTCGACGTGCCGGGAGCATCCACGGCCGACAGCGTCCAGCTCGTCCAGTACACCTGCAACGGCACCGCGGCGCAGTCGTTCCGGCTGGTCCCGCAGCCGTAGGCCCGTCGCGGGAACCTCCCCGTCCTCACGACACCCGACCAGCACGGCCGAACCGCGCGGCGACGCCCCGCAGCACGGCGCGCAGCTCCGGCGGGTCGAGCACGTCGAAGTCCACCTCCAGGGTGCCGAGGAAGGCGGCCAGATTGGCCAGCGACTCCCCGCCGGTGTGCAGCAGGCAGGTCTGCTCGTCGATCGCCTCGAGCAGACCTGCCGTGGAGGGGATCCGCTGCGCCATCCGGTCGGCCGGCGCGTGCAGGCGTACCCGGGCGGGGTGTGGCCAGGCTGTGGAGCCGACGCCGCGCAGCACGTGCGCGACCGCGTCGCCACCGGGCGGCTCGCGGGGTGCGAAACGCGGACCGGTCGGCACCCGGGGCCGCATGCGGTCGGCGCGGAAGGTCCGCCAGTCGGCCCGGTCGGTGTCCCAGCCCAGCAGGTACCAGCGCCGGCCGGTGTAGACCAGCCGGTACGGCTCGACGTCGCGCACGGTGGTGGTGCCGTCGTGCCCGGCGTAGTCGAAGCGCAGCCGCTCGCGGCGATGCACGGCCGTGGAGACGGCGGTGAGCGTCTCGGCGTCGACGGTCGGGCCACCGGCCGCGGCGGAGACCGTGGCCGTGCGCAGCGCGTCCACCCGGTGCCGCAGCCGCGACGGCAGCGACTGCTCCAGCTTGGCCAACGCCCGCAGCGACGTCTCCTCGATGCCGCGTACCGAGCCGGACGCCGCCGCCCGCAGGCCGACGGCCACCGCCACCGCTTCGTCGTCGTCGAGCAGCAGCGGCGGCAGGGCGGACCCCGCGCCGAGCCGATAACCGCCGGCGACCCCGGGCCGGGACTCGATCCGGTAACCGAGCACCCGCAGCCGTTCGACGTCGGCGCGCACCGTGCGCGCGGTGACCGCCAACTGGTCGGCCAGCTCCGCGCCGGACCAGTCGCGGTGGCCCTGCAGGAGGGCGAGCAGCCGCAGCAGTCGCACGGAGGTCTCCACCATGCTGGGCAGTCTGCCGGAGAGCAGTTCCGGCCCGCCGCGTGCGAGGCGTCAGTGCCCACCAGATCGGCCTGGGCGGGCGTCACCCAATCGAGCGTGATACCTGTGAGTCATATTTATGCCTCACAGGTATCAGGCTCATCAGCGGACGGACGCCCGGCGCGGCACCGGGTAGCCGCTCCGACGCCCCCGGTTAATCGGTTGCTCGTCCCGACGAGCGGCTGATGAACTATCCGAAACCGCCACCAACTTCAGGGAGAAGCAATGCGCGCTGCGTCGATGTCCGGCCAGAAGGGACCTGCCGCCTACCTGAAGGACATGACGCACCGTGAAGACCCTCAACCTCGGCATCCTGGCGCACGTCGATGCCGGTAAGACCAGCCTGACCGAGCGACTGCTGTACGCCGTCGGCGTGACCGACCGGCTCGGCAGCGTCGACGCCGGCAGCACCCGCACCGACTCCCTGGCGCTGGAGCGGCAACGCGGCATCACCATCCGCGCCGCCGTCGTCTCCTTCGTGCTGGACGACGTGACCGTCAACCTGATCGACACCCCGGGTCACCCCGATTTCATCGCCGAGGTCGAGCGGGTGCTCGGCGTGCTCGACGGCGCCGTCCTGGTGATCTCCGCGGTGGAGGGCGTCCAGCCGCAGACCCGGGTGCTGACGCGCACGCTGCGCCGGCTGCGCATCCCCACGCTGATCTTCGTGAACAAGGTCGACCGGGCGGGGGCGGATCCCGAGCGGGTGGTGCGGGCCATCGCGGAGAAGCTGACCCCGGCCGTGGTGGCGATGGGGTCGGTGGCGGGGGCCGGAACGCGGGACGCCCACTGCACGTCGTACGGCCCGGCCGACGTCGCCTTCACCGACCGGCTGCTCGACCTGCTCGCCGGGCAGGACGACGCGCTGCTGGCCGACTGGGTGGCGGATCCCTCGACGCTGCCGTACCCCCGGCTGCGCCGCGCGCTGGCCGACCGGACGGGCCGCGCGCTGGTCCAGCCGGTGTTCGCCGGCTCGGCCATCACCGGCGCCGGAGTGGACGCGCTCATCGCCGGGATCACCGACCTGCTGCCCACGGTCCAGGGCGACGACGACGCTCCGGTCTCCGGCACCGTGTTCGCCGTCGAGCGCGGCCCGGCGGGGGAGAAGATTGCGCTGGTCCGGCTCTTCGCCGGCACCATCCGGGTCCGGGACCGGATCCGGGTCGGCGCGACCGGCGTCTCGCTGGTCACGGCGGTACGCGTCGTCGCCGACGGGACCGACGTCGCGGCGTCGTCGGTCGGCGCGGGCCACATCGCCCGGCTGTGGGGCCTCACCCAGGCGCGGATCGGTGACCCGGTCGGCGTACCCCCGGAGCGTGCCGGCACGGACCGCCAGTTCGCGCCGCCCACCCTGGAGACCGTCGTGGTCCCGGCCCGAGCCGCGGACCGGGTCACGATGCACGCCGCCCTGACCCAGCTCGCTGAGCAGGACCCGCTGATCAACCTCCGGCAGGACGACCGGCAGCACGAGATCAGCGTTTCGCTCTACGGCGAGGTCCAGAAGGAGGTCATCCAGGCCACCCTGGCCGACGACTTCGGGGTCGCGGTGACCTTCCGGGAGACCAGCACGGTGCACGTGGAGCGGGTCTGCGGCGTCGGCGAGGCGGTCGAGGTGATCGCCGTGGCGCCCAACCCGTTCCTGGCCACCGTCGGGCTGCGGGTGGCCCCGGCGCCCACCGGGGCCGGCGTGAGCTTCCGGCTCGGCGTCGAACTGGGCTCGATGCCGCCGGCGTTCTTCGCCGCCGTCGAGGAGACCGTGCACCGGACGCTGCGCCAGGGTCCGCACGGCTGGCAGATCCCCGACTGCGAGGTGACGATGACCCACGCTGGCTACTGGGCCCGGCAGAGCCACTCCCACGGCACCTTCGACAAGAGCATGTCCAGCACCGCCGGGGACTTTCGCAATCTCACCCCGCTGGTGCTGATGACCGCGCTCACCCTGGCCGGCACCCGTGTGCACGAGCCGGTGCACCGGTTCCGGCTGGAGGTGCCGGGCGACGTCCTCGGCACCCTGCTGCCCGCGCTCGCGCGGCTCGACGCGGTGCCGGCCAACACCACCGGGCAGGGTGCGTCGTACCTGGTGGAGGGCGAGATCCCGGCGGGCCGGGTGCACGCGCTGGAGCGCCGGCTGCCGGCGCTGACCCGGGGCGAGGGCGTGCTCGAGACCGCGTTCGACCGGTACCGGCCCGTGCGCGGCCCGGCCCCCACCCGGGCACGGTGGGACCACAACCCGCTGGACCGCAAGGAGTACCTGCTGGCGGTCGCCCGCCGGGTCGTCGGCCGGTAGCCGGCGCGGCCGGGCCCGTCCGCAATATCCATTGCGGACGTGGCCCGGCCCGCCTAGCGTCATCGCCGCAAGGTCGACCGATCGGACCGCAGGGAGTACGCCGTGTCGCAGCGCAATCGCACCGAGGCCACCTGGCGTACGCCAGGTGCGGGTGCCGCGTTGCCCTCCGGCATGCGGTACCGGTGTCTCGGTCGGCCCACTCAGGGTCGGCAGCCAGGGCGGCGCCACCGCTGACGCCAGCGCGTCAGCCGCCGCCCACCCCCTGCGGGTCGGGCGGCCTTTTCGTATCCGACACACTTCCGCACCCGGCTTCCCGGGGTGCGAACACGTCCGGTCATCGTTCGACGTGCGGCCGGCACGACACGAGGAGAGCACGATGGGATTCACTCCGCTCGCCGGCACCCGGGCACCCGTCCGGGTCTGGACCGACCCGTACGCCATCGAGCCGCAGGCCGCCCGACAGCTGCGCAACATCGGCACGCTGCCCTGGGTGCAGGGTGTCGCCGTCATGCCCGACGTGCACTTCGGCAAGGGCGCCACGGTCGGCTCGGTGATCGCCATGCGGCAGGCCGTCTCGCCGGCCGCGGTCGGCGTCGACATCGGCTGCGGCATGTCGGCGGTACGCACCTCGCTGACCGCCGCCGACCTGCCGGACGACCTGGCCGGTCTGCGCTCGGCGATCGAGGCGACCATTCCGGTCGGCTTCGCCCAGCGGGCGAAGGCGGTCGACCCGCGCCGGGTCCGTGGCCTGGAGCAGGCCGGCTGGGACGACTTCTGGGGCCGGTTCGCCGGCCTGGACCGGCGGGTCGCGCAGCTGGAGACCCGGGCGCAGCGGCAGCTCGGCACCCTCGGCGGCGGCAACCACTTCATCGAGGTCTGCCTCGAGCAGGGCGGCGCCGACGAGGGGCGGGTCTGGCTGATGCTGCACTCCGGGTCCCGCAACATCGGCAAGGAGCTGGCCGAGCGGCACATCGGGGTGGCCCGGGGGCTGCCGCACAACGCCGACCTGCCCGACCGGGACCTGGCCGTGTTCCTCGCCGGCACGCCCGAGATGGACGCCTACCGGCGGGATCTGTGGTGGGCGCAGGAGTACGCGCGGCGCAACCGGGCCGTCATGCTGGCCCTGCTCTGCGGCGTGGTGCGGGAGCACTTCCCGCAGGTCGGTTACGACGAGCCGATCTCGTGTCACCACAACTACGTCGCGGAGGAGACCTACGACGGGGTGGACGTGCTGGTCACCCGCAAGGGCGCGATCCGGGCCGGGCGGGGCGACCTGGGCATCATCCCGGGGTCGATGGGCACCGGGTCGTACATCGTGCGGGGTCGGGGAAACCCGGACGCGTACTGCTCGGCCTCGCACGGGGCGGGGCGGCGGATGTCGCGGGCGCAGGCCAAGCGGACCTTCAGCACGGCCGACCTGGCCACGCAGACCGCTGGCGTCGAGTGCCGCAAGGACGCCGGGGTGGTCGACGAGATCCCCGGCGCGTACAAGGACATCACCGAGGTGATGGCTCAGCAGGAGGATCTGGTGCAGGTGGTGGCGCACCTCAAGCAGGTCGTCTGCGTGAAGGGCTGACGGGCCGCGCGGGCCGGGATGACCGGCCCGCGCGGCACCCGCTCAGAAGCCGGCGAAGACCCGGCGCAGGTCGTCCAGGCTCACCGGGCCGGTCACCCGCACACCGTCCGGGGTGTGCTGGGGGCCCAGCCGCCCGGTGGCGAGGCGCAGCCACGCCTCGGCCGGAGCGCTCAGCTCGCCGTCCGGCTGCTCCGGAGCGTCGGTCAGCTCGACGCGCTCGCCCAGCCGCAGCCCGTACGTCCGCTCCGGCTCGTGGAGCCGGACCAGCAGGGTGGCCTCCCGGCCGGCCAGCTCCTGCGGCCGGCTGGTCCACGCCAGCATGCCGCCGATCTGGTCGAGCAGCAGGGACACCGCCCCGGGCGTGACCGCCGCGAACGGGTTGAACGCCACCTCGACGTCCCACTGGTGCAGCGCGAACTCGCTGAGCCGGAACCGGCCCGCGGTGGCCACGTCGACCGGGTCCGGCAGGAAGCCGAGGTCGATCCGCAGCGAGGCACGGCGCTCGGCGTCCAACCCCTCGTACGCCTCGACCAGCCGCTGGTTCGCCTCGAGGAATCCGGCGGCGTGCTCGGCCGGCGGCATGGCGTCCCAGCGTGCCCAGACGCCACGGTTGAAGTCCCCGTCCGGGCCGGTCGTGCCGGTGAGGGCGGCGTTCAACGCCGCGAGGTTGATCTCCGCGCCGCTGCCCAGGTGGCTGAGCACCTGGGACACCTGCCACTCGCTGGCCCCCGACGGCAGGCGGAGGTCGTCCTCCTTGAGGTCCCGGACGAGCGCGGCGAGCTCCTCGTGGCCCGCGCGCAGAGCGTTGATGATCTGGTCGGCAGCCGTGGACATATGTCTCCTCAACGGATTTTCGACGGTGGTCGGGACGTTACCGGACGGGCCGCCGGCCCGGCCCGCGTGTGGAGCTGACCGGCCGGCGGCCGTGTCGGTCGGCTCAGCCCATGTGCACGGTGTTGCCGGTCGGGATGTCCTCCTTGCGGACCTTCACCAGGACCAGGGTGGCCAGTCCGGCGAGCACGATCAGGGCCGCGCCCCAGCCGAACGCGACCCGGTAGCCGTGCACCAGCGCCTCGATCTGGTTGACCGGGTTCGGCGCCCGACCGACCAGGTAGGCGGCGACCGCGCTGGTGTAGAAGGTGTTCAGCAGCGCGGTGCCCAACGAGCCGCCGATCTGCTGGGTGGCGTTGAGCGTCGCGCTGGCCGCGCCCGCGTCGTGCTCCGGCACGCCGACCAGGGCGAGACTGGACAGCGGCACGAAGGTGAAGCCGAGACCCATGCCGAGGATGACCTGGGCGGGCAGCAGGAGGGTGAGGAACGAGGTGTCCACGTCGATCTGGGTCAGCACCAGCATGGCCACGGCGGCGAGTACGGCACCGCCGACCATCAGCGGCTTCGCGCCCACCCGTGGCATCAACTGGCTGGCGCCACCCGCCGCGATCAGCACGCCGGCGGTGACCGGCAGGGAGGCGAGCCCGGCCTCCAGCGGCTTGTACTGAAGCACCACCTGGAAGTAGAAGGTCAGGAAGAGGAACGCGCCGAACAGGCCGGCGCCGATCAGCGTCGACGCGAGGTACGCCCCGCCCCGGTTGCGGTCCAGGATGATCCGCAGCGGCAGCAGCGGGTGGTTGGAGCGCAGTTCGATCACCACGAAGGCGGCGAGCAGCACCACGCCGGCGGCGATGAACCCGAGCGTCGCGGCGGCGTCCCAGCCGTCCTCGGCGGCCTTGGTGAAGCCGTACACCAGGGAGACCAGACCGGCGGTGACGACGACCGCGCCGGGCACGTCGTAGCGGGTGTTGCCGTGCGCCCGGCTCTCCGGCACCAGTGGCAGGGCGAAGGCGATCGCGACGGCGGCGACCGGGATGTTGACCAGCAGGCACCAGCGCCAGTCGGCGTACTCGGTGAGCACCCCGCCGAGCAGCAGGCCGACGGCGGACCCGCCGCCGGCGATCGCGCCGTACACGGCGAACGCCTTGGCCCGCTCCGTGGCCTCGGTGAACAGGACGGTGAGCAGAGCCAGCGCGGCCGGGGCGAGCAGGGCGCCGAAGGCCCCCTGCAACGCGCGGGCGGCGAAGAGCATTCCGCCGGTGGTGGCCAGACCGCCCAGCGCGGAGGCCAGCGCGAAGCCGGTCATGCCGACCAGGAAGGTGCGCTTGCGGCCCCAGTAGTCGGCGATCCGGCCGCCGAGCAGGAGCAGGCCACCGAAGGCCAGCGTGTACGCGGTGATCACCCACTGCCGGTTCGCGTCGGTGATTCCCAGGTCGGCCTGGGCCTGGGGGAGTGCGATGTTCACGATCGTGGCGTCCAGGACCACCATCAGCTGCGAGACCGCGATGACGGCCAGCGCGATCCAGCGCCGCGGGTGCGGCGCGCTCGTCGCTGTTCCGGCGCCGGGCGCGCCGGGAGCGGTCGAGGTAGTTCCGGGCATGGTGAAGCCTTCCGTGTACGTACGTCGGTGGAGTCAGGCCTGAGACGGGCGGTCGGGCTGGTAGCGGAGCACCGGGATCAGCACCTGGTCGACGACCTGGGTGAGGAACGCGTCGTCGACGGGTAGACCGTGCGCGACGATGCGGGACATGGTGAGCGCGGGCGCCAGGTCGTGGAACAGTTCGCGTTCGCCGGCCTCGGGCGGGATCTCGCCCCGGGCGGCGGCGCGGACCAGGATGGCGGTGCTGGCCACCCGCCCGGCCGGCAGCACCTGGTGGCGCACCAGGCGTTCCAGCTCGGGGTTGGTCCGCGTCGCGAAGATCAAGGCCTGCATCAGGTCACTGTCGTCCTCGCAGATGGCGGCCGTGGCGCGCAGCAACTCGATCAGGTCGCCGCGCAGGGAGCCGGTGTCGGGCGGGTTGTGCACCCCCACGTGGCGGTCGCGGAGCGCGGCGACGACCAGCTCGGTCTTGCCGTCCCAGCGTCGGTAGATGGTGGCCTTGCTGACGTGGGCCCGGGCGGCGATGGCGTCGATGGTCATCCGGTCGTAGCCGAGCTCGCGCAGCAGGTCGACGACCACGGCGAACAGGGCGGTGTCGCTGCACCGGGCGGACCGGGCAGCCGGCACCCCGGCGCCCACGCCCACCTGCTGACCGCCCAGCATCTCGACCCCCCGTGAAACGATGTCGTACTGACCGTAGGTCGCGTTCCGGCGATCGTGCAGGGTTTTATGAGTTGCGTCGCAGTGGGTGGACGAAACGATTACGTTTCTCTCCGATGTCCGGCAGGTGAAGCCGGTGCTCAGCCTCCGGTGGGGGCGAGGCGCACCGGGACGGCCACCGTGTTGATCCGGGAACCGTCACGGGCGGACACCTCGTACACCTCGATGGTTCCGCGCTGCTCGCGGACGGTGCGCCAGCCGATCACCACCCGGTACCCGCCCCGGCAGCCGCTGCCGCAGCTCGCGGTGCCGAAGCCGGTGGCGACCTCCCGGCCGGCGGCGTCCAGGACCCGGACGCTCACCGTGGCCTCGAACACGTCGGCGGTGCCGGTGACGGTGAGCGGAGCGGTGACGCGTTCGCCGACACCCGGGCCGGTGACCACGATCGGCGGCAGCAGGTCCGCGTAGTCGGCCCGCCCGACCGGGGCGTCGCCGCCGAAGCGGACCTGCCGCACGGTGGGGAACTGGGTGAGCGTCCACACCACCTGTGCCTCGCGCAGCCGCCGGCGCTCCGCCGCGTCGTCGGCGGGAGGGGTGGGCCCGAGCGTCGCCACGCCGTCGGTGATCCGGGTGACCTCGACGCCGGTGGGCAGCAGGGTGGCCATTCCGGTGGCGGCCTCCGCCGAGGTGGGCCCGGCGGCCAGTTCGGCCAGCGCCAGCCGGGACGTCGCCACGGTGGCCGGTCGGGTCCGGTGGGTCGGGACGAGCCGGCCGGAGCGGACGTACCACAGCTCGATGGTCACGGTGTCCGGCGGCCGGCGCGTACCGGTGGCGGGTGGGGCTGGTGGGTGG
>NZ_RCVJ01000136.1 GCF_003667505.1 Micromonospora sp. BL4 | reverse complement strand
TGACTGGGGACGTGGAGAGCGGGGGGCTGCGGCAGGCCTATGGCGGGGTTTTTGGGGAGATTGACTCGGCGGGGTTCGGGCCGCCGCCGGAGGGTCAGCTCAGTGCCGAGCAGATCGTGGCGCACCTGGTTGCCAACGACGAGCTGATGATCCAGGCCACCGAGGCGTTGCTGGCCGGGTCGACGTTCGCGTACTACGACCTGGACGACATCCACCGACCGCAGCTCGACGCGCTGGTCGCCGAGCAGGGTGGCCTGCGTGGTCTGGCCGCGCTGCTGCACGGCACCAGCGACCGGCTCTGCGCGCTGGTCGACCAGCTCGGCCTCGCGGCGGACACCCCGGTCGAGACGCACCTGCGGGAGGGCTTCGACCTCATCGTCGACGAGCCGCTGCCCTGGTCGCGCACGCTGGACCTGCACGCCCGGGTCCACCTCCCCAAACACCAGGCGCAACTCCACATGCTCCGCACCTGAGCCGGGTCGACCAGAGGCGGCCGTACGGCGTCGGGCATGCCGTTCTGTTGGGCGGTATACCTGTGAGTCATAAATATGACTCACAGGTATACCGCTCGCGGGAGTGATACGTCCGGTCGGCTCCGGACCGGCCGAGCCGCGTCCGGGGAGGGCCCGTGTTCGGCCTGGGCGGCGTCCGGTAACGGCCGCTCAGATCGAGCGAGCAGCGGAGCCGGACCGGCCGGTGCCCCGGGTTGCGCTGAGCGGCGGGAGGTCAGCTGCCGATCAGCTCGGCGCGGGGGTGGAAGGTGCGGCGGTAGGCGGAGGGGGCGACGCCGATGCGCTGGTGGAGTTGCTGGCGCAGGGCGGCGGTGGTGCCGAAGCCGCAGCGGTGGGCGATCTGGTCGACGGTGAGGTCCGTCGTCTCCAGCAGCAGTCGAGCGTGGTCGGTGCGCTGCTGGAGCAGCCACTGTGCCGGGCTCAGCCCGGTCTCCGAGCGGAAGCGCCGGGTGAAGGTGCGCACGCTCATCCGGGCCTGCTCGGCCAGGTCGCGCAGCGCGATCGGCTCGTGCAGCCGCTGCCGCGCCCACTCCCGGGCGCCGGCGGTGCTGGTGTCGGTGGCCTTGGGCACCGGCCGCTCGATGTACTGGGCCTGGCCGCCGTCCCGCCAGGGCGGCATCACGCAGCGGCGGGCCGCCCGGTTGGCCACCTCGCTGCCGTGGTCGAGGCGGATGACGTGCAGGCAGAGATCGATGCCGGCGGCCACTCCGGCCGAGGTGAGCACCTGGTCGTCGGCGATGAACAGCACGCCCGGGTCGAGGTCCACCCGGTCGTGCAGCCGGCGGAACCGCTCCGCGTACGCCCAGTGGGTGGTGGCCCGACGTCCGTCGAGCAGCCCGGCGGCGGCCAGCACGAACGCCCCGGTGCAGATCGACATCACTCGGACGCCCCGCTCGTACGCCGAGCGCAGCGCCTCGGCCACCTCCGGCGCGACGGTGCCCGAGGTCAGCGCGCTGCCGTCGTGGATGCCCGGGACGATCACGGTGTCGGCGGTGTCGAGCAGCTCCAGCCCGTGGTCCGGGACCACCTGGAAGCCGGCGGTGCTGCGGACGGGTTGGCCGCCCGGGGTGCACACCCGCACGTCGTAGAAGGACGTCCCGTCGGCGCTCCGGGCGGTGCTGAACACCTGGGACGGGGTGCCGAGGTCCAGGCCGACCACCTGGTCGAGGGCGAGTACGGCGATCCGGTGCGGGCGTACGGTCATGGCCCGATTATTGCGCATGATGGCTTTCCGGCCACTCGTCGGTGCGGGCGACGCCGCCCAGACTGGTCGGCGTGAGAAAGAACCGCCGTCTGCACCCCGCCTGGCTGGTCGCCGCCGTCGCCTTCGTGGCGCTGGTCGGCGCGGCCGGCTTCCGCGCCACCCCCTCGGTGCTCCTGCACCCGCTGCACGAGGAGTTCGGCTGGCCGCTGGCCACCATCTCCGCGGCCGTCTCGGTCAACCTGCTGCTCTACGGGCTCACCGCGCCGTTCGCCGCCGCCCTCATGGACCGGTTCGGCATCCGCCAGGTGGTCTCCGTGGCGCTGCTGCTGGTCGCCGCGGGCAGCGGGCTGACGGTCTTCATGACCGCCTCCTGGCAGCTGCTGCTCTGCTGGGGCGTGCTGGTCGGGCTGGGCACCGGCTCGATGGCGCTGGCCTTCGTGGCGACCGTCACCGGGCGCTGGTTCGTCCGGAGGCGGGGCCTGGTCACCGGCGTGCTGACCGCCGGCGGGGCGGCCGGGCAGCTGGTCTTCCTGCCGCTGATCGCGGTTCTGGTGCGCGACCACGGCTGGCGTACGGCGGCACTCGTCGTGGCCGGAGCCGCGCTGGCGGTCGTACCCCTGGTGGTGTGGCTGCTGCGCGAGCACCCGGCGGATCTCGACCTGCCCGCCTACGGCGCGACCGAGGTCGTCGCGGCGCCACCGGCGACCGGCGGCGCGGCGACCCGCGCGCTGGGCGCGCTCGCCACCGCGGCCCGGACCCGGCCGTTCTGGCTGCTGGCCGGCGGGTTCGCGATCTGCGGCGCGACGACCAACGGCCTCGTCGGTACGCACTTCGTGCCGGCCGCGCACGACCACGGCATGCCCGAGACCACCGCCGCCAGCCTGCTCGCCCTGGTCGGGCTCTTCGACATCGTCGGCACGATCGCCTCCGGCTGGCTGACCGACCGGGTCGACAGCCGGCTGCTGCTCGGCGCCTACTACGCGCTGCGAGGGCTGTCCCTGCTGCTGCTGCCGACCCTGTTCGCCGGCACCGCCAGGCCCAGCATGCTGGTGTTCATCATCTTCTACGGCCTGGACTGGGTGGCCACCGTGCCACCGACCGTGGCGCTGTGCCGGGAGTACTTCGGCACCGCCGGGGCGGTCGTGTTCGGTTGGGTGTTCGCCGCCCACCAGTTCGGCGCGGCGATCGCCGCGACCGGCGCGGGGCTGGTCCGGGACCAGCTCGGCGACTACGCGATGGCCTGGTACGTGGCCGGCGGGCTGTCGATCGGCGCGGCCGGGCTGTCGTTGCTGCTGCGACGGCGGCCGGGCCGCCCGGTGCCGGAGGCCGTCCTGGCCGTCGCGACCGCGCCCCGGGCCTGGAGCTTCCGAGGCTGAGGTGACGTCCGGGGCTGAGGCGACGCGGCGCCGGCGGCGACCCGGCCAGCCCGGCGTCAGTCGACGACCCGGACGTCCTTCCAGAACGCCACCCGGTCACGCACCATCTCGGCGTCCGGCTTCGGCTCCGGGTAGTACCAGACAGCGTCCTCGCTGGTGCTGCCCTCGTGCACGAGGGTGTAGTAGGAGGCGGTGCCCTTCCACGGGCAGACGGTGTGCGTCGCGGACTCGCGGATCAGGTCGTCGCGCAGGGCGGAGCGGGGGAAGTAGTGGTTTCCCTCCACCAGCACGGTGTCGTCGCTCTCGGCGACGACCAGGTCGTTCCACACAGCTTTCGGCATACGACCCAGACTAGGCCGTGGCACCGACGACACCGGTCGCGCCGACGGCTCAGCGGGTGGGCTGCGGATCGGTGACGTCGGCCACGGTGGCCGCGAGCGCGGCGATCGCGGCGTCGGCGTCGACCGCGACGGCGAGGCCCCGCTCGCCGGCGCCGAGGGTGATCTCCCGGCCGCGCATCCGCTCGTCCGCGATCACCGGCCAGGCGATGCTCGCGCCGAACGGGGTGATGGTGCCGCGTTCGTAGCCGGTGGCGGCGAGAGCGCCCGCCGCGTCCGGCATGGAGAGTCGGTGCACCCCGAGCAGCGTGCGCAGCTTGGGCCAGGAGATGACCCGGTCGCCGGGGGTGAGCACGAACAGGTGGTCGTCCGCCCCGCGGCGGACCACGATCGTCTTGACCACGTCCGGGACGGCCACTCCCCGGACGGCGGCGGCCTCCGCCAGGCTGCCGACCGCCCCGTGTGAAATCAGCCGGTAGGGCAGTCCGGCGGAGTCCAGGGCGGCGATCGCGGGCGACGGCATGACCGCCACGGTAACCGCCGGGCCTGCCACCGGACGGGAAATGGCCACCGTCGACATCCCACGGTTTCCGCGGTACGGGCGTAAGGTGATCACATGCGCGCTGAGCGTGTGGATCACTCGATTGACCATGATCAAGCGGTGGACATGCTGCGGCGGTCGTACGCCGCGGTGCCCACGGGCGAGCCTGTCCGGCTCGCCAAACGCACCTCGAACCTGTTCCGCCCCCGATCCGCTCCACGGACCCCGGGGCTCGACGTGAGCGGCCTCGGGCGGGTGCTGTCGGTCGATCCGACCGGGCGCACCGCCGACGTGCAGGGCATGTGCACGTACGAGGACCTGGTCGACGCGACGCTGCCGCACGGGCTGATGCCTCTGGTGGTGCCGCAGCTGCGCACGATCACCCTGGGTGGGGCGGTCACCGGCCTCGGGATCGAGTCGACCTCCTTCCGCAACGGCCTGCCCCACGAGTCGGTGCGGGAGCTGGACATCCTCACCGGCTCCGGCGAGATCATCACCGCCCGGCCGGAGGGCGAGCACGCGGACCTGTTCACCGCGTTCCCCAACTCGCTGGGCAGCCTCGGGTACGCCACCCGGCTGCGCATCGAGCTGCAACCGGTCGGCCGGTACGTGGCGTTGCGCAACATCCGGTTCACCCGGTTGGAGGCGCTCACCGACGCGATCGCCGAGGTGACCGCGACCCGGTCCTGGGCCGGCGAACCGGTCGACGCGATGGACGGGGTGATGTTCAGCCCCGGCGAGGCGTACCTGGTGCTGGCCACGTTCACCGACGCGGCGGAGCCGCCCAGCGACTACACCGGCCAGGCGATCTACTACCGGTCGCTGCGCCGACGCACCCGGGACGTGCTCACCGCGTACGACTATCTGTGGCGCTGGGACACCGACTGGTTCTGGTGCTCGGCGGCGTTCGGCGCCCAGCACCCGGTGGTGCGGCGGCTCTGGCCGGCGCGCTACCGGCGCAGCGACGTCTACCACCGACTGGTCCGGCTCGAGCACCGGCACCAGGTGGCGGCCCGGATCGATCGGCTGCGCGGCCAGCCGGCCCGGGAGCGGGTGGTGCAGGACGTGGAGATCCCGCTCGAACGCACAGCCGACTTCCTGCGCTGGTTCGCCGGCGCGGTGGGGATGAACCCCGTGTGGCTCTGTCCGTTGCGGTTGCGCGAGCCGGCGGGTCCCGGTTCCGCGCGGTCGTGGCCGCTGTATCCCCTCCGGCCGGGGCAGGACTACGTCAACATTGGGTTCTGGGGGAGCGTGCCGATCGCGCCCGGCGCCGCCGACGGCGACGTCAACCGCACGATCGAACGCAGGGTGTCGGAGTCGGGCGGGCACAAGTCGCTCTACTCCGACGCGTACTACGACCGGGACGCGTTCGATCGCCTCTACGGCGGCGACACGTGGCGCGCGGTGAAGGACCGCTACGACCCGGACCACCGGCTGACGGGACTGTACGAAAAGGCGGTAGCACGAGCATGAGCCTGACCGACCGAGATCAGGGGGCGGCGAGCGTCCCCGCCACCCCGCCGGCGGGGGGCCGGCGTACGGGTCCGACCGTGGCCGACGTCGTCCGCGCGGTCACGACCGGGCCGCTGCCGGTCCGGATCACCGGGTACGACGGCAGCGCCGTCGGCCCGTCCGACGCCGGCATCACCCTGTCGATCCGTTCCGAGCGGGGCCTGTCGTACCTCCTCACCGCTCCCGGCGACCTGGGCATGGCCCGGGCCTACGTCAGTGGTGACCTGGCGTTGCAGGGTGTGCACCCGGGCGACCCGTACGAGGCGCTGCGGGTCCTCAAGGACGAGCTGCGGCTGCGGCCACCGTCGGTGGCGGAGGGGCTGGCGCTGGTTCGCGGGCTGGGCTGGGAGCGCCTGTTGCCGCCGCCGGCGCCGCCGCAGGAGGCGCAGCCGCGCTGGAAGCGGGTGATGAACGGGCTGCGCCACTCGCGTGTGCGGGACAGCACGGCCATCTCCCACCACTACGACGTCTCGAACGCCTTCTACGAGAAGGTGCTCGGCCCGTCGATGACGTACACCTGTGCGGTGTTCCGGTCCCCGGAGGACACGCTGGAGCAGGCCCAGGCGGCGAAGTACGACCTGGTCGCCGGCAAGCTGGCGCTGAAGAAGGGGATGCGGCTGCTGGACGTGGGCTGCGGCTGGGGCGGCATGGTCCGGCACGCCGCGCGCGAGTACGGCGTCAAGGCGCTCGGGGTGACCCTGTCGAAGGCGCAGGCGCAGTGGGCGCAGGCGGCGATCGAGCGGGAGGGGTTGACCGAGCTGGCGGAGGTGCGGCACCTGGACTACCGGGACGCGCCGGCCGAGCAGTTCGACGCTATCTCCTCGATCGGGTTGACCGAGCACATCGGGGTGCGCAACTACCCGGCCTACTTCGGGGCGCTGCGCAGTCGACTGCGGCAGGGTGGGCGGCTGCTCAACCACTGCATCACCCGCGCGGACAACCGGGCGCCGCACCGCTCCGGCGCGTTCATCGACCGGTACGTCTTCCCGGACGGGGAGCTGGCCGGTCCGGGTCGGCTGATCAGCGAGGTGCACGACGCCGGGCTGGAGGTGCACCACGAGGAGAACCTGCGGCAGCACTACGCGCTGACGCTGGCCGCCTGGTGCCGCAACCTGGTGGAGCACTGGGACTTCTGCGTCTCGGAGGTCGGTGCGGGCACCGCCCGGGTGTGGGGTCTGTACATGGCCGGGTCGCGGATGGCGTTCGAGCGCAACGGCATCCAGCTGCACCAGGTGCTGGCCACCCACAACGGCCCGGACGGCGTGAGCGGCTACCCGTTGCGGCCGGACTGGTTGCCCTGACCATCTGCTGAGCGCCGCCTGAAGCCGCGTCGAGAAAAAGTCGGCGCGGCTTCTCGCGAACCGATTGACAAATAAGTTTTGTACGTACAAACTGATTTTGCCATGAGAGACGTCCTGTACCTGGAGCAGATCGAGCAGGCCGAAGTCCTGCTCAAGCCGCAACGCGTCGAGGTGTTGCGGCAACTGGCCGAACCGCGCACCTGCACCGAGGTCGCGGCCCGACTCGACCAGACGCCGCAGCGCGTCTACTACCACGTCAAGCAGCTCGTCGCGGCCGGCCTGGTCGAGCTGGTTAACGAGCGCAAGGTCCGCGGCATCACCGAGGGCATCTACCAGGCCGCCGCCCGCTCCTACTGGCTCTCGCCCCGCCTGGTCGGCCGGATCGGGCTCCGCCGGGCACGGGACGAGCTGAGCCTGGGCTACCTGCTCGACCTGATGGAGGAGGTCCAGGCCGACATCGCCGCCCTGGACCGGGCGGCGCCCGAGCTGCCCTCGATCGGGGTCTCCGGCGAGATCCGGGTGCCGGCCGAGCAGCGCCAGCAGTTCCTGCACGACCTGCAAACCGCACTTCAGGACCTGTTCACCCGCTACGGCGGCAGCGAAGGGGATGCCTTCAAGCTTGCCGTCGCCTGCTATCCGAAAGGGAACGACAATGAGTGAGCCAATGAAGGTGCAGGCACGCCTCTCCGCGCCCGTCGAGCGCGTCCGCCAGGCTCTGACCGACCCGGCCGAGCTGCGTACGTGGCTGGCCGAGCACGCCGAGGTCGAGCTGCCCCAGCGGTACGAGTTCTGGGGCCGGTACACGCCGGAGGGCGACGCCCCGCACCAGCGGCTGCTGCACGCCGACGACGACACGCTGCGCATCGGCTGGCTGCTGGACGGGGTGGAGACCACCACCGAGTTCCAGTTGACCGCCGACGGTCCGGACAGCACCGTGCTGACCCTGACGCAGAGCCACTTCGACTTCGCCGAGGCGATGAGCGGCAGCAGCATCCGCGGCGTCCTGCAGACCTACTGGGCGCTGTCCATCGCCAACCTCGCCTCCCACCTGGAGGGCCGGCCGCTGTTGCCGCGGACCGACTTCACCTCCACCGACCTGCGTGGCGAGCTGGTCATCGCCGCGCCCGCCGACAAGGTGTGGGAGTCGCTGACCGACTCCGAGCAGGCCAGCGCCTGGTTCGGCTACCCGATCGGGATCGAGCCCTGGGTCGGCGGCCGGTACGCCATGGGCGGCTTCGACGCCGGGTACGCCGCCAAGGTGGTCGACCTGGAGCCGGGCCGGAAGATGTCCGTCGACTGGGGCCCCACCGGCGTCAGCACCTGGGAGCTGGCCGAATCCGGCGGCCGGACCACGCTGACCTTCGTGCAGAGCGGCTTCGACGAGAGCAACCCGCCGTACGCGGCCTGGAGCGGGTCGGTGGCCGGGCTGGCGGAGCTGCGCCGCTTCCACGAGGTGCCGGCATGGCAGCCGATCTGGCTCCCGGCCGAGGTGCCCGGCCTGGAGGCCGAGCCGACCCCGGCGGCGAGCTGACGCGTCACCGCCCTGGCGAGCGCCGGCCCACCGCACCGCGGGCCGGCGCTCGCCGCGCATTTCGGTGGCCGTGCGGGTGATTGACTGGGCTGGAGTGGGTACTGGCGTGCGATGTTCTTCATCTTTGGTCTTCGTACCAAGGTCGACCGTTCGGGTGTCGCGCAGCAGGTCTGCCGCAACTGCGGTAACCACGCCGCCCAGGTGATCACCCGCCGGTCGACCAGGTTCACGCTCTTCTTCATCCCGATCATCCCGATCCGCACCCGGTACGCGCAGCAGTGCACGTTCTGCGGAGCGCAGTACGAGATTTCCCGGTCCGACGCCGAGCGCCTCGCGGTCAGCTGAACCGCAGATGGCCCGCTTCCTGTGTTGGCTGATCGGCCGCCAACCTGCGCCCGTCGGCGTTCCGGTCCACACCGTCCCGCGTGCGCCCTGCACGCCCGGCCGGCGGAGACGCCGCCGTGCGCGCCGCCCGCTGGCCGGCACCGCGCTGCCCCGCTCACCCTGGAACCGCTCCGCCGGCCGCTGACCACCGGAGCGCGGGCCTGTCGGTCAGGTGTCCGCCATCGGCGCCGGGGCGAACAGGGGCGGCATCGGATCGGCCGCCCGGATCGCGGCAACGACCTGTTTCAGTTGGCGGTAGTCGCTGCCGGCCGCACTGATCAGGGTGTCCGCAACGGCGTGGTTGCCGAGGTGACACTCGGCGATGGCCCGCAGGAGAAGCGCGACGCTGCACAGGGCCGGCAGGTCGGCACTCGGCCGAACGTCGACAAGCAGCGATCGCGCATGCTCCGGCCGCTGGTTGAGCAGGTGAGCCAGGCTCATGGCGACACGGGCGGACATCGTGTGCGGCCGCACGTGGAGGGCGAGCTGGGCCAGTTCCGAGATCTCCAGCACCTCCCGGCGTTCGACCGGCGCTCCGTTCACCACGGCGGCGTACAGGTACCACATCCCGAACTGGACGGTGAGCACCTGCCCGATTGCGGCGGCGGCCCTGGGATCGGTGCTGTGGGCGCGAGCCAGCGCCGCGAGTCGCTCGGCGTCGGCGATGTAGGCCGCCGTCGAGTGCGTGTGTCCCGTGCTCCAGCGCCGTTGGAAGGCGGCGAGCGCGAGTCGCGGATTGTCGCCGTCGCGAGCCGGATTCCCGGGACGATCATCAACCTCCCGATGGGCGACCGCCCGTAACATCCTGCTCACGTCCTCCTGGTAGTACGCAGCCCGTAGCGCGGCGCCGGTGGCTGTGGGCGCCCGGAGCCAGCGGAGCAGGTTGCGGCCGTCGCTGTGCGGGGACGTGGCGGGAATGAGATTGGCCAGCCCGAGCAGCGCCGCGAAGAGCGCCGCGCCGAGCAGCGCGAGGCGTGTCAGCGGCGTGCTCGTCAGGGTCGTCGCGGCGCCGAGCGCCGCCGCGGTGCACAGGTTCGTCAGCGGGCCGCCGAGGTAGAACAGCACCATCCTTAGCGGCAACGCGGTCGCCGACGGCGCCGGCCGGACCGACACCTCGCTCCGCCACCCGGTGAAGGGTGCGATACGGACGGCGACGACCGGCAGACGCAGCAGCTTCGCCGCGACGAGGTGCCCGCACTCGTGCAGGATGACGTGCGCCCAGAACGACACGGCGGTGAAGCCGACGGCCGCGATCGCACCCGTCACGGACTCGGTGACGAGCAGCCCGAACGTCATCCCCTCCAGCACCAGGAGGATGGACGCGGCGACCAGTCGTCGGCGGGGGAGGGGCACCGGGTGATGGTACGGCCGCAACGGGCAGCGGCCCAGGCCCTGGCGCGGCCGTCCTGTGTGGCCGGACCGGCTCGATTTGCGCGGCCGTCCGGTCCCTGGTGGGCGCCTCCGGCGCTGGCTAGGCTTTCGGGGTTTGCCGTGGACCGGTCCGCCCGAGGGTGCACGCACGACGAAGAGCCGGAGCGACCGTGTCGCCACAGGACGTGAAGCAGGCCACGGGGGTGCGCACCCCCGCAGAAGCGCCGTCCGCAGGAGCGCCGCCCGCAGGAGTGCCGGGCGCCCGGGCGACAGCGGGCGGACAGGCGACGGGTGCCGCGCTCGCGCGAACGGGACGTACCGGTGTGCTCGTCGCGGGCGCGGTCCTGGTCGCGGAGGCGTTCTGGCTGGTTGCCGCGTTACCCGGCGCCGCGCTGGTCAGCGACCTGGGCGCGCTGCTGGTCGCGGGTTGGGCCACCGTCGCCTGCGTCGGGGCCGCCCGCCGTCAACCAAGCCCACTGCGCCGGTTCTGGACGCTGCTCGCGGTCACCATGGCGCTCGCCGCGCTCGGCCGGGCGACCTGGACGGCGCAACGGCTCGGCGGCGGCGACCTGCCGCACACCCCGCTGGTCGGGGCGGTCTTCACCGTCGGCATCCTCACCGGCACCGCCGCGCTGCTCTGCTCGCCCTCCGCGCCCCGGACCGCCGTCGGACGGGCTCGGACACTGCTGGACGGGGTGATCGTCGCGCTGGCCCTGGTGCCGATCGGCTGGGTGCTGGTGTTCCGTGGCGTCGCCGCCGCCGAGCTGGCCGACCCGGCCCGCACGCTGGGGTTGCTCTACCCGATGTTCGACCTGATGCAGCTCACCATCCTGGTCACGGTCGCCGGTCCGGTCCGAACGGCGTGGCGGCCGATGAGCGTACTCGCGGCCAGTCTCACCATCCGGGTGCTCGCCGATGTCGGGTACGTCTCGCTGGTCGCGCGCGGCGACTACGCCGCCGGTCACGTGATCGACCTGTGCTGGCCGCTGAGCTACCTGCTGATCGGCCTGGCCGCCCGGTACCCACCGCCGCCGGACTGCGACGGCACCGACGACACCGCCGAGGCGTCGCCACCGCCATGGTGGCGGGTGGCGCTGCCGTACCTGCCGGTGGGCGGGGCGATCATCGCGGTGGTGCTGGCCCGCCGGCCCACCGGGCAGACCCCGCAGCTGGTCTTCGTGACGATGATGGCGCTGCTCGCCGCCCTCGCCGTACGCCAGGGGCTGGCCGCCAACGAGAACCTGCGTCTGGTGGTCCGGTTGCGCCGGCTCGCGTATGGCGATCAGCTCACCGGGCTGCCCAACCGGCTGTTGTTCAACCGGCGGCTGCGCCTGGCCCTGCGCGACGGCCGGCCGGTGGCCGTGCTGCTGCTCGACCTGGACGGGTTCAAGCAGGTCAACGACCGGTTCGGGCACGCCACCGGCGACACCCTGCTCACCGGGCTGGCGGCCCGGATGCGAGCCGCAGTCGACGGTGACGGCACGATCGCCCGGCTCGGCGGCGACGAGTTCGCGGTGCTGGTCGACGGCGACCGGCCGGTGCCCCCGGAGCAACTCGCCGAGCGGCTGCTAGCCGCCCTGCGACCCTCCGACGGGGACGAGGACGTCGGGGTGCACCCGTCGGCGAGCATCGGCATCGCCGAGTACGGGCCGCAGCACGCCTCCCACACCGACCTGCTGCGCGACGCCGACATCGCCATGTACGCGGCCAAGGCGGCCGGGAAGTCCGCGTACCGGACGTGCACCCCGGCCCTGCGCGAGTCGGCCGTCTCCCGGGCCGAACTGATCGCCGACCTGCGCCGCGCCGTCGACGAGGAGCAACTGCACCTGGAGTTCCAGCCCATCGTCGAGCTGGCCACCGGTGCGGTCCGCAGCGCCGAGGCGTTGGTGCGCTGGCGGCACCCCCGGCTCGGGGTGCTGCCGCCGGCCCGGTTCCTGCCGCTGGCGGAGGAGACCGGGCTGATCCTGCCGATCGACCGTTGGGTCATCCACGAGGCGTGCCGGGCGGCGGCGACCTGGCGGGAGCGGGCACCCGAGGCGACCGTCGCGGTGAACATCTCGGCGGCGCACCTGCGCCGGCCGGACCTGATCGCCACGGTCACCGCGGCCACCGCCGGCGTCGGGTTGGCGCCGCGCGCGTTGACCCTGGAGCTGACCGAGTCGGCGCTGATCGAGGGGACCGAGGCGGTGCTGGAGCGGCTGCGCCAGCTTCGGGAACTGGGCATCGGCATCGCCATTGACGACTTCGGCACCGGCTACTCGTCGTTGAGCTACCTGCACCGCATCCCGGCGACCGAGCTGAAGATCGACCGCTCGTTCGTGGCGCGGCTCGGCACCGACGACGAGCGGGCGTACGCCACGGTGGAGATGGTCACCCGGCTGGCCGGCGCGTTCGACCTGGCGGTGGTCGCCGAGGGCGTGGAGACCGAGCGGCAGCACGCGGCGGTCACCGCGATCGGCTGCCCGCGCGGCCAGGGCTATCTGTACGGGCGGCCGGACGGCCCCGGCACGGTGGGCCAGAATCGGCCTTGACCCTGACGTAACGGCAGGCGGGAGCCTGGTTTCCGGAAGGGAGGGGAACCATGGCGTACACGGTGGGTCAGGTGGCGAAGGTGGCCGGCGTGACGGTACGGACGCTGCACCACTACGACGAGATCGGGCTGCTCTCGCCGAGCGGGCGGACCCCGGCCGGTTACCGCCGCTACGACGACGCGGACCTGGAACGGTTGCAGCTCGTCCTGTACTACCGGGAGCTGGGTTTCCCACTGGAGGAGATCGCCGCCATCATCGACGACCCGGCGGCCAACCCGGCCGCGCACCTGCGCCGCCAGCACGAACTGCTGACGGTACGGATCAAGCGGTTGCAGGAGATGGTCACGGCGATCGAGTTCGCGATGGAGGCGAGCAAGTTGAACATCCAACTCACCCCGGAGGAGCGGTTCGAGGTCTTCGGCGACTTCAACCCGGAGGAGCACGAGGCCGAGGCCGAGCAGCGGTGGGGCGACAGTGACGCGTACCGGGAGTCGAACCGGCGGGCGTCGCGCTACACCAAGGACGACTGGCTGCGGATCAAGGCGGAGAACGAGGACTGGGGCCGGCGGATCGTCGCGGTGCTGGCCTCGGGCGCCCCGGCGGACAGCCCGGAGGCGATGGAGCTGGCCGAGGAGCACCGGCAGATCATCAGCCGCTGGTTCTACGAGTGCTCGTACGAGGTGCAGACCGGGTTGGCCGACATGTACATGGCCGACGAGCGGTTCATCGGGCACTACGAGAACATCGCCCCGGGCCTGGCGGCGTACCTGAACGAGGCGATCCACGCCAACGCGATCAGCCGCGCCTGATCGAGCGGGAGGGCGACGGGGACAGGGCTCGGTGCGGTCCGGCTAGTCTGGCCGGACCGCACCGCGGTCAGCGTCGATCGGCCACCGGCCGGCGGGCGCGCCGCTCGGGGGAGATGACCGTGAACAAGCCGAAGTTGGTCGCCGCGGGCGCCGTCCTGGCCGTGGCGATCGCCGCCGGGGTCTGGGCCCTGGTCGCCGGGGGCGACGAGCCCGAAGCGGGTCGCCCGGGGGCCGGCGCGTCGCCCGCCCCGGCGGCGACCGACCCGGTCAGCGTGCTGGTCGCCGCCGCGGCGAAGATCGACCAGCAGACCTACAAGCTGACCCTGGGCGCCGGCGGGGAGGCGGGCGGGGACGGCACGGTGGTGCTCTGGGACCCGAAGGCACGCCGCGGCCTGGAGACCACCTCGCTCAAGGTGCCCACCGGCGAGGTGAAGATCGAGCGGCTGACCACCGGGCCGGACGTGTACGTGCGGATCACCGCGCCGGACCGCCGGATCCCGGTCTGGGACGGCCGCACGTGGTGGCACGTCGGCGCACCGGGCGCGCCCCCTGCCAAGCAGGGCCTGGACAACACCCGGCTGGCCGCCACGTTGACCGCGCCGGCCGAGGTCCGGCAGACCGGCGTCCGGGAGTACGCCGGCACGTTGGACCTGCGCGAGAGCGGCGCGGTGCTGGGCAGCGGGGTCGCGGGGGTGCTGGGCGACCGGGCCGCGGCGGTGCCGTTCACCGCCACCGTCGACGAGCAGGGGCGGCTGGTCCGCTACCGGATCGAGCTGGCCAGCGAGCAGTCGCAGACCGCGCGACTGGACCTGACGTACTCGGACTTCGGGCTGCCGGTGACGGCCGAGCCGCCGGCGGCCGACCTGGTCGGCGAGGATCCGCCGGCGAACATCCCCGGCGCCTGAGCCGGCTCACTCCTCGTACGCCCCCTCGGTGGGGGTGACCAGGAAGTCGTAGACGGTGCGGGCCATCCGGCGGACCGTCTCGTCGCCCGTCTCCATCGGCCCGGCGGTGAGGAACGCGACGGCGGTCTCCGAGCCGGGGATCAGGTAGTAGCCGACGTCGTGCGAGGCGTCCGGAAGGTCGCCCGTCTTGTGCGCGACCGGCACTCCGGGCGGCAGCGCGGCCGGGATCTTGGTGTTGAGCGTCTGTTCCCGCATGAATCCGATCATCAGGTCGCGGGAGGCGGGGCTGAGGATCTCGCCGTCCCAGACCGCGCCGAGCAACGACACCACGTCGTCGGGGCTGGTGTAGTTCTCCTCGCCGCGCTGGGCGGCCGCGCTGTCGAGCATCCGACGGGCCAGGATGGTGGACCGCTGGTTCATGGAGTCGATCAGCGCGTTGACCGGGGCGAACCCGCCCAGGTAGGTGATGAGCACGTTCGCGGCGATGTTGTCGCTGTACTTGATCAGGTACTGGGCGAGCCGGTGCAGCGTGACCACCTGCGGGAACGTCTCGAACTGCAACTGACCGGTGCCGCCGACCACGTCGGCCGGGGTGACCAGCACACGGTCGTCGAGGGAGACCTGTCCACAGTCGACCCGACGGAGCAACTCGACCAGGATCCACAGCTTGATCACGCTGGCCGCCTTGGGGCGGAGCGCGCCGTTGACCGCGATCTGCTGATCGCCGTACCGGCCGGACAGGTCCCGGACGGTGACGCCGGACGGGTTGAGGCTCGCGTCGGCGACCACACGGGCGAGCTGCCCGCTGAGCGGGAACAGTGCGGCTCCCGCGACCGGATCGGTGGGCGGCTGCGGGCTGGTGACCACCACGCCGGTCAGCTCGGTCGGCGGGTGGTGGCGCCGGGTCACCGCCAGCGCGCCCTGGCTCCGCCCGACGAGCGGCACCCGGTACCGGTAGCTGCGCCCCTCGACGGTGACCTCGCCGCTGGCCACCCCGGCGGCGACGCGCATGTCCGGGTCGGCGACCCGGCCGGTGTCGCCGTCGCAGGCCCGGTACCGCACGGTGTGCCCGAGCGAGTCCACCGCGAACACCCCGCCGGGGAACGACAGCCAGGACACCTCGCTGGTCGGCGCCCGCTCCGGCGTCGGCTCCACACCGGGCTCGTCGCTCTGCTCGGCCCCGTACCCCGGTTCGGCCTGGTGTGTGGGCTCCGGCGCGGGCGCCGGGCCGGGTCCGTCCGCGGTGGCCGGCCCGGTCGTCGCGACCACGGCCAGCGCGACCGCCGCCGTCAGCCACTTCAGGGGTACGCGGCTGAATGCGCCCGACTGGGAAGATGAGCGTTTCTTGTCGCTTTTTCTCACGTTTGCACGATATGGAGCGGGAGAGGCGGCGGGGCCCGTCGAGATTGCCGTCACCCGTCCGGGCGGCCGTGTCCTGATGAGCGCGATACCTCAGAGGTATAAATATGACTCTGAGGTATCAGGTCATCAGACACACCAGCCCCGGGACGGGCCGGCCGCAGGGCGTCAGGTCGGCGGTGACGCGGGGAAGTGCTCCGTGGGCAGGCTCGGTGCCAGCCGACGCATGGAGAAGAACGTGGGCGCCAGGGCGTCGTACAGCTCGGCGAAGAGCGGCAGCAGCGACGCGTACGTGGCGGCGGCGGCCGCGTCGGGGCGGACGGTCTCCTCGATGCGCGCCAGGTCGGTGGCCACGTCGATGCTGGGGATCATCCCCAACGCCTGCATGCCGAGCAGGGCCGCGCCGAAGCCCGACCCCTCCGGCCCGGCCGGGAAGCTCACCGGCAGGCCCAGCACGTCGGCGAGCATCTGCCGCCACAGGCCGCTGCGTGCGAAGCCACCGCCGGCCCGGATCTCGCGGACCTCGTTGCCGGCCGCACGCACGGAGTTGAGCACCAGCGCGAGCTGCTGACAGACCCCCTCCAGCGCGGCCCGAATCAGGTGTTCGCGGCGGTGCGAGTGGGTCAGCCCCACGTACGCGCCGCGCGGCAGCGCGCTCCAGTGCGGCGCTCGCTCGCTGTGCAGGTACGGCAGCATGATGAGCCCGCCCGAGCCGACCGGCGCCCGGGCGGCCAGCGCCACCAGCTCCTCCTCGGAGCGCTCGCCCAGGTCCGGGGCGAGCGCCTCACCGGCCCAGCGGAGCACGATGCCGCCGTTGTTGATCGCGCCACCGACCACCCAGCGGTCCTCGGTCAGCGCGTAGCAGAACACCCCGCCGAGCGGGTCCACCCCGGGCCGTTCGACCATCACCCGCATGGCGCCGCTGGTGCCGATCGTGCAGGCCACCATGCCGGGCTGCACCGCGCCGAGGCCCAGGTTGGCCAGCGGCCCGTCGCCGGCGCCGACCACCACCGGGGTGCGCTGCGGCAGGCCGGTCGCCGCCGCGGCCTGCGGGGTGATCCCGGGCAGCACGGTGGTGGTGGAGACCAGTTGGGGCAGCTGCTCCTCGGTGATGCCGGCGATGGTCAGCGCCTCGCTGTCCCACTCCAGCCGGTGGATGTCCATCAGGCCGGTGGCCGAGGCGACGGAGTGGTCGGTGACCAGCGCGTCGCAGAGCCGCAGCAGCACCCAGTCCTTGATGCCGACCCAGTGGGCGACCCGTTCGAAGAGTTTCGGCTCCTGCTCGGCGAACCAGAGCAGCTTGGGCAGCGGCGACATCGGGTGCATCGGCGTCCCGGTCCGCCGATGCAGGGCCAGACCCGACGGCACCGCCCGCAGGCGTTCGGCCTGCCGGGTGGCTCGCGCGTCGGCCCAGGTCACCGATGGGGTCAGCGGGCTGCCGGCGGCGTCGAGCCCGATCAGGCTGTGCATGGCGGAGCCGAACGACAGCGCGTCCACCGGCTCGGTCAACTCGGCCACCACCGCGCGGATCGACTCCAGCACCGCGTCGAGGATGAGCTGCGGGTCCTGCTCGGCGTACCCGGGCTGCGGACCGTCGAGCGGGTAGCCGACCGACTGGGTGGCGAGCTGCCGGCCGCCGGTGTCGTACGCGACGGTCTTGGTGCTGGTGGTGCCGATGTCGACGCCGACCACCACCCCGAACCGGGTGCCCTGCGGCACGATCGTCACCCCCTCCGATACGGCGGTGCCGCGGCGTCGCCACCCCTGCGGCTGACGTTACCGAGACAGCGACCGCCCCCGCAGGGCACGCGGAAAGGTGAAACTCGACAGCAGTATCGCCCTATCGTTCGGTTTGATCCACCGATCGGTTACTTCGCCCCGTTCTGGCGTTTCTGGGTGGCGCGCCACCGCTGTTAACACGAGTGACACCCCGGTTGGTGGCCTGCGCGGCGAAGGAGTCGGCGTGGCAAAGACTGATTCGACGGGTTCCACATGGCGGTACCGGTGGGCGCACCGGCAGAACGTTCGGCGGGTCAGCACGTTCCGAGGCGCCGAGGCGGCGTGGCGGCGACGCGACGACGAGTTGCAGCGGCTGCGCGCCCTGGCCGCCGACTTTCAGGGCTCCGCGGCGGCCGTCGCCGGCCTACCGCTGGAGTTGGCCGGCGACGAGGTGGTGCTCTGGGCGCTGCCGGCGGCGCAACTGGTCGAGGTGCGGCACACCACGGTGCTGCCCGCGCCGGATCTCACGGTCGCCCCACCGCCCGGTTCGCTGCGCCCGCGCCGCCCGGACGGAGTCCGGGTCACCGACGCCGGCATGGCGGTGATCACCAGCCGCCGGCTGGTGCTGCTCGGCGGTCGCGGTCGGCGCGACTGGGCGTACGGCAGGATGACCGGCCTGGCCCACGACCCGGCGGCGCCGGTCACCCTGATCCAGGTGCTGGACCGGCGGCGTACCTCCGGGCTGATGCTGCCCACCGACGCGGCGGCGGACTTCCGGTTCAAGCTCACCCTGGCCTTCGCCGACGCGATCGAGCAGCGACCCGCGGTTCTCGCCCAGCTCGACGAGCTGATCGCCGAGCACGCCCAGCTCAAGCCGTTCCGGCCGGCCGTGGCGACGCCCGCGCAGGCCCGGCTCTCCGCGCTGGTGCCCGGCGGGCGGCGGACCGTCGCCGTGGCCGCGGCCGTCGCGCTGCTGGTGCCGGCGGCGCTGATCGAGTCGGACCCGTCCGACCCGACCGGTGGCGCCGAGGTCGCGGTCGCGGCCACCCCCGCGCCCACCCCCAGCGTGGTGCCCGCGCTGGTCCGCCCGGCGGCCTCACCGCCAGCGCCCCGCGCATCGTCGAAGCCGGCGAAGTCGCCGCGCCCGTCACCCACTCCGACGCGCGAGCCGCGCTGCGGAGCGCCGGCCAATTCGCTCGGGTACGACTTCTGCGGCGGCGCCCGCATCCGCCGGCCGGCCGCGGAGGTGTGTGACTGGTTCGACTGCGTGCCGCAGTTCTGGGCCGGCCGGGGCTACCTGGTGCAGTGCCGGGACGGTTCGGTCAGCCTGACCGGCGGTCGGTCGAACGCCTGCGCCGAGCATCGAGGCGTGCGGCGAACTGTGACAAGGTGACCGTTTAATACCTGTTTGAGGCCTTCCGTCGTTCCCGGTCGGCCAGAATCAACGGGGTGGAGATCCGGTCCGACGACGGCGCCCGGGTGCGAATCCGCCCGGTCGGCTACCAGCCCGGCATCGATCCGCCCGACGACCCCGACCGGGCCGTGCCCGGTTGGCGCGACTGGCTGCTCATCGAGGTGGACGCCCGCACCGCGGACGGCCAGACCTGGTCGCACCACTACCCGAGCCTGATGGTCGAGGAAGCCCGCGCCCTGGGCGGCTGGCTGCGCGGGCAGGCGACGGCGGCCGTCGGGCCGAGCCCGCCACCGGCGCTCGTCCGCTTCACCGAACCCAACCTCGCCCTGCGAACCCGGGTGATCCGCCGTCGCCGGCTGGAACTGACCGTGGAGTTCTCCGCCGAGTCGCTGCCGCCGTGGATGCGCCGGCCGCCCACCGCGATCTATCCGCTCATCCTCACCGTCTCCGCGGACGCCCTCGCCGTCGCCGCCGAGCAGTGGGCCGAGCATTGCGAGGCGTACCCGCCGCGCGCGCCGTCGCGGTTTCCGGCCCGAGGTCCGATGCCCGGCCCACTTGGTAACTGACCTGGCACTGGCGCGAACCGGGCCGGGCCGTTCGTCGGCCCGGCTCCACCGCATGTCACGCCGGGGTCGGCCGTCTCGTCAGGACTGCATGAGAACAATCGTGCGATCCGCCGCCGCCCTGCTCGGCCTGGCCAGCGCGGTCGTCGGCGTGTGGGCGCTGCTCGCGCCGGCCTCGTTCAGCGCCTGGGCCGACTTCCCGCCACACCGGCACTTCGTGCACGACGTCGGTGCCTTCCAACTCGGCATCGGCGTGACCCTGCTGCTCGCCACCATCTGGGCCGACGCGCTCACCGTGGCGCTGGCCGGCTACGCCGTCGGCGGGACGGCCCACACGGTGGTGCACGTCGCCGACCGCAACCTCGGCGGCACCACCGGGCAGACCCTCGCGATCGCCGGCGCCGTGGTGGTGGCCGGGGTGGTGTTCGCGTACCGGTGGCAGGAGCGGGGCTGGGTGCTCGGCACGGTTTCGCCGTCCAACGTGCCGGAGCTGACCCCGTTCGGGCGCCAGAAGACGGTCCTGCTGACCACGTACCGCCGCGACGGCCGCCCGGTCGCGACGCCGGTGAGCATCGCCGTGGCCGGCGACCGGGCGTACGTGCGCAGCTTCGAACGGGCCTGGAAGACCCGGCGGATCGGCAACAACCCGACGGTCGCCGTGGCGGCCTCGACCGCCCGCGGCGTGCCGACCGGCCCGACGGTCCAGGCCACGGCCCGCCGGCTGACCGGCCCGGAGTACGACGCCGCCGCCCGCACGCTGCGCCGCAAGTACCCGCTGCTGCACGGGGTGCTCGTACCCCTGATGCACCGCCTCGGACGGCGCAGGACCGGCCGGACCGTGCACTTCGCTCTGCTGCCGGCGGGGACGACGGACCGGTAACTGTCAATTCTCTCCTTTCGGGAACAAAGGGAAGCATCGATCCCGTCGGCGTTGCCTGTCCCGTACATGAGCGGTTGTACCGCGTGTGACCGTGACCTCACTGGCATGTGCCCCCTGGCGGATCGCCTGGGCCGAGCGCGAGAACGACCGGCGGCAGCGCGCGTACCGCGACGCCACCGCCGCCTGGCTGCGCCGCAACGACCACCTTGCCCGGCTCCGCATCGAAGCCGCCGGCTTCCTCGGGTGTACGCAGCCCCGCACCGGCCTGCCGGTGGACCTCGCCGACGACGAGCTGGTCTTCCGCGTACTCCCCGTCGCCGAGCTGGTCGAGGCCGAGGCGCGGCACGTCGCCGGCCTGCCCACGCCGGGGCCCGTCACCTTCGCCGAGACACCCGCCGGCGCCCTGCCGACCGGCCTGCGGGTCGTCGACACCGGCGTGGCCGTCGTGACCAACCACCGACTGGCCTTCGCCGGGCGCGAGCGCCGACGCGAATGGCGGTACGCGGACCTGGCCGCCCCCGCCCACCACCCCGACGTTCCCCTCACCCTGCTGCACGACCACAGTCGACTGAGCGGGCTACGTGTCCCCGCCGGCGCTGCGGTGAACTTTCGCTTCTACCTCAGCCTCGCGGTCGCTGCTTTTGCCGGGGAGCGCGCCAGCGTCACCGCGCAGGTCGACGCCCTGCTGGACGCCCACCAGGGCACACGGCCTCTGCCGCCGTCACCCGTCGATCCGGAAGCGGCTCCGCTGACGGCCCTACGCCCCGACCGCCGGGTGGTCGCCGTCGCCGCCGTCGCGACGGTGGTGTTCGGGACACTGGGCCCCGGCGCACTCGGGACCGAGCAGGCAGGCACCGTGCAGCGGGCAGAGGCCACCACGGTCACCACCGTGGACGCTCCGACGGCCATCGACGCCCTCGTCCCGGCCATTCCCGTCGGCCCGGTGGCGCCGGAGCGGGGGAGAACCGGGTCGGTCGGCCGTACGCTGCAGGCCCGAACCACCGCCGACGCCCCGTACGCCCCACCGAACGCCGAAGCGCCCGGCCGGCCGGCGGTCCCGATCGCGCCGGCACCGTCCACCGCTGTGAACCCGCCGACCGCCGAGGGCCTGCCGAGCGCTCCGGTCCCGCCCGCCAGCACGGCGCCGACGCCCGGTCCGGCTCCGACCACGGACCCACCCCCGGTGGGCCGCCCGGTCCTGCCCACCGCGTCGCCCACACCGACCGCGCCGGCCTCGCCCAGTCCAACACCGTCGCCGGAAGGAGCCGCCCTGCTCACGCTCTGCCTGGATCCCCTGCAACTGCCGCTGCTGGACCGGCTGCTCTGCCCACCGACCGAACCCTGACGAGTTCAGCCCGGCTCAGTCCGTGCTGCCGAAGTCGGGGACGGTGATCGTGCCGTCCTCGGCGAGGGGGAAGCCCGGGTTCCAGGCGATCTCCCACACGTGACCGTCCGGGTCGGTGAAGTAGCCGGCGTAGCCGCCGTAGAACGTCTCGCGGGCCGGCTTGGTCACCTTGGCGCCGGCGGCCACCGCCGTGCCGATCACCTCGTCGACCTCCGCCTGCGAGCGGACGTTCTGCGCCAAGGCCACGCCGCCGAAGCCGTCGGTGCCCCGATCGTCGACGCCCGCGTCGTCGGTCAGCTTGTCCCGGCCCCACAGCACCACCGCCAGGCCGCCGGCCTGGAAGAAGACCGTCTCCTCGACCTCCTGGCCGCGCCAGCCGAGCTGTTCGTAGAAGGCTCTTGCGCGTGCCACGTCGGTGACGCCGAGGGTGACCAGGCTGATCCGTTGTTCCATGGCGGCAGGTCCAATCAAGCTGGGGCGTGGCAGACGGCTTCGACGTTGTTGCCGTCCGGGTCGCGGACGAACGCGGCGAAGTAGCTCGGGTGGTACTCCGGCCAGACCCGGGGCGCGTGCAGCACCTCCGCGCCGGCCTTGATGGCGGCGTCGTAGAAAGCGGCGCTGGTCGGCACGTCGCGGACCTGGACGGACATGTGGTCGATCATTGCAGGCTTATCCACGCGTCAACGGGTGGGACTGAACGCCACGCTAGCGGCGGGGTGTGACGCGCCCGCGTTCGTAGCGGCTCGCCACGGAAGAGCGCCCCGCCGTTCCGCCGACCTCGTTGGCCAACCCCCTTGACGCCGTCGATGGCGTAGGTCGGCCTCAGCCTCGGGGCTGGTCGCCGAGGCGGTGACGGATGCCTCCCCACTGGGCCGACCGATCCGCCGTGCGCTCTGGCGAGGCCGATTTGGCGCCTCGCGTCCCGCTGCACCGCACTGATCGTTGAACCGGTACCCGATCTGGGTGTGGCAGCGCAGGAGGACAAGGTGCCGGATTACCCGAAGGCGATCGCCCTGGTCGACCGCATTGAGCCGGTGCCCCGCCGGATCCGTGCCTTCCTCGCCGGGGAGCGGGTGCTGGACACGACGCGGGCGCAGTACGTGTGGGAATGGCCGTTCTACCCCCAGTACTACATCCCGATCGCCGACGTGAATCGCAGCCTGCTGATCGATGAGCAGCGCACGGAGGAGTCGCGGCGCGGCACTGCGCGGCTGCACGGGCTGCGAGTCGGCGAGACGGTCCGTCGTGCGTGCGGGTCGTGGTACGGCGACGACGCGCTGCCGGGGCTGGCGGACACGATCCGGTTCGACTGGGCCGACATGGACAGTTGGTTCGAGGAGGATGAGGAGGTCTTCGTGCACCCCCGCAACCCGTATGCCCGGGTGGACGCGCTGCGATCCACCCGCAGCGTTCGGGTGGAACTGGACGGGGTCGTCCTGGCCGAGTCGACGTCGCCTGTGCTGGTCTTCGAGACCGGTCTTCCGACGCGCTACTACCTCAACCGCACCGACGTGAACGTCAGCCACCTCGTGCCGTCCGCGACGACGACCGCCTGCCCGTACAAGGGACGGACCAGCGACTACTGGTCCGTCCGTGTCGACGGCACAGTCCACCCGGACCTGGCCTGGTCGTACGCCTTCCCCACCGCGGCGCTCCTGCCGATCGCCGGCCTGATCGCCTTCTACAACGAGAAGGTCGATCTGGTCGTCGACGGCGAGCGGCTCAGCCGACCGAAGACGCACTTCTCCTGACCGAGCTGTATCGCAGAACGCCCTTTCTTACGCTCCAATTCGACTCGGAGTCAGGCGAAGTCGGGTACCTGGTTCCGTTGCGCCGCCAGGCTCACGGGCATGACTGTTTCCACTCCTGGCCTGTCCGGCTTCCGCCGCGCCGGGGCGCTCGCCGCCGCCGCGCTGGCCGCGGTCACCCTCGGTGTCGTTCCGGGGGGCCAAGCCGAGGCCGCCGCCAGCACCCTGCCGATCGGCGACGCCGACCTGGCCGAGGTCCGTACCAGCAGCACCCTGGCTGCCGGTGTCACGCTGACCCGCATCGTGCGGGGCACCGAGCCGGCCCCCGCCGACCAGATCAACACGACCACGCGCGGCCCGTGGGTGGTCAACGTGCTCACCATCGACCCGCGCCGCGCGCGGGGGCACCTGAAGGCGACGTACGGCCCGGACCTCAGCCAGGTCGAGAAGACCACCGATCTGGTACGCGCCTCCGGGGCGCTGGCCGGCGTCAACGCCTCGTTCTTCACCTTCACGGCCAGCCAGCAGTACCCGGGTGACCCGGTGGGGCTGGGGCTCTACGGCGGGAAGCTGCTCAGTGAGCCGACCACCGATCCGGCCGAGGTCAACTTCGTCGTCGACGCCAACAGCAACCAGGCGCTCACCGGGAAGGTGGCGTGGTCGGGCAGCGTACGGAACCGGCGGACCGACGCCACCCTGCCGCTGGAGTTCATCAACCACCCGCCGGTGATCCCCGCCGACTGCGCCGCCCTCACCGACCAGACCCGGTGCGGTGTGCCCGGCGACGTCGCGCAGTTCACCCCCGAGTTCGGCGCGGCCACCCCGGCCGGCGCCGGCGTGGAGGTCGTCCTCAACCGACTGAACTGCGTGGTCCGCACCGCGACCACCCGGGGCACCACCCTCGCCGCCGGCCAGACCTCGTTGCAGGCGACCGGCAAGGACACCGTTGCCCTGCTCGGCGTCGCCGGCAAGGGCTGCGTGGACCGGGACTCGACGCTCACCGACCAGCAGGGCCGAAAGCTTGCGCTGCGGCCCGGGCTCTTCGGCGTGAACGGCCGGTACCCGTTGACGGCGGACGGTCAGATCGTGGTGCCGGACGGCGCGCCCGGTGACAGCTTCTTCGCCCGCAACCCGCGCACCGTCGCCGGCACCACGCGGGACGGGAAGATCGTGCTCGCCACCATCGACGGGCGGCAGAGCACCAGCGTCGGCACCACCCTGGCCGAGACCGCCGCGGTCGCCCAGGCGCTCGGCATGTCCGACGCGATCAACCTCGACGGCGGCGGGTCCACGGCCATGGCCGCCGCCGGCGCACTTGTCAGCCACCCGAGCGGGGCCGAGCGGGCCGTCGGCGACGCGCTCGTCTACGTGGCCGGCCGGTACCGCAGCGGCAACTGACCACGGCAACTGACGAAGGCCGCAGCAGCGGCCACGTCCGTACTCCACCTCGGGTGCGGCCGGCCCCCCTACGACGGGCGCCGGCCGCACCCGCACCTACGACGCTGCCGGCGCCCTCTCGGTCGGCGGCGCCGCGACCGGCCGGAACGTTGGCCGCGCCAGGGCGCTCGGCCACCAGGTGCGGGGGCCGATGTGCAGCGCCAGCGCCGGGACGAGCAGGCTGCGGACGAGGAACGTGTCGAGCAGCACCCCGACGCCGATGATGACCGCCGTCTGCACGGACGGCACCAGCGGCAGCACGCTGAGCGCGCCGAACGTGGCGGCCAGCACCACACCCGCGCTGGTGATCACCCCGCCGGTCACGGTCAGCGCATGCAGCACGCCCTGCCGGTGCCCGAGCCGCGCCGTCTCCTCCCGAGCCCGGGTGGCGAGGAAGATGGTGTAGTCCACGCCGAGGGCGACGAGGAACAGGAACGTCTGCAGCGGGATCCCGACGAAGAGCTTCGGGTAGCCCATCGCGTCGAGGATCAGCCCGGCCGCGCCCATCGCGGCGACGTAGGACAGGACCACGCTCGCGAGCAACAGCAGCGGTGCGACCAGCGACCGCAGCAGCAGCACCAGGATGATGAAGACGACCGCCAGCACGAGTGGCACCACGACCCGGTTGTCCCGGCCGACCGTCCGTTCCTCGTCGAGCAGGTACGCGGAGTCCCCGCCGACCAGCGCCTGCGCGCTCGGCACCGCGTGCACCGCGGCGCGGAGCCGGTTGACGGTGTCCAGCGCCGCGTCGCTGTCCGGCGTGTGGACCAGGACCGCCGCGATGCGCACCCAACGGCCGTCCGGCGAGGACTCCGGCTCGCCCACCTCGGCAACCCCCGGCACGGTACGGACGGCGGCCACCACCTGGTCGGCCTGGCCGGCGGCGGCCAGGATCTCGGCGGGTGCGACCGCTCCCCTCGGGTAGTGCGCCTCGATCATCCGTTGGCCGGTGACCGAGCCGACCTCCTTCGTAAAGGACTCGTCATGCGGCATGCCGATGCTGAGGTTGCCAATGCCGAAGCTGAGAACCACCAGCGCCGCCGCCGTGCTCAGCCACACCGCGCGGGGCCGCCGGCCGACGAAACCGGCGATCCGGCGCCACACCCCGTGCTCGGCCGCCACGTCGAGCCCGACCGCGTCCGGTGTGTATCGCGGCACGAACGGCCAGAACAGCCACCGCCCGAAGATGACCAGCACGGCCGGCAGCAGCGTGGTCATGGCGAGGAACGCCGCCGCGATCCCGACCGCGCCGACCGGCCCGAGCCCCCGGGTGGACGGCAGTTGCGCGGCGAGCAGGCACAGCAGGCCGATCGCGACGGTCGCCGCCGAGGCGGCGATCGCGCCGATCGACCGTCGCAGCGCGACGGCCATCGCCGCGTGCCGGTCGGCGTGCCGGCGCAGTTCCTCCCGGTAGCGGGCGATGAGCAGCAGGGCGTAGTCCACGCCGACACCGAAGACCAGCACGGTCAGGATGCTCTGGCTCTGGAAGTCCACGGCCAGCCCGGCGTGCCGGGCCAGCAGGTACACCACGGCGCTGGCGAGCTGGCTGGCCACCGCGACCGTGATGAGCGGGATCAACCACAGGACCGGGCTGCGGTACGTGACGAGGAGCAGCAACGCGACGGCGGCCGCGGTCGCCAGCAGCAGCGTGCTGTCCATGCCGGCGAACGCGTCGAAGACGTCGTCCTCGCCCCCGGCCGGACCGGTGAGCGCGGTCCGCAGGCTGGCCGGTGCGTCCCTGCTCAGCTGCTCCTTGACGTCGGCCACGGCGTCGGCCCGCTGGTCGGCGTCCCCCGCGATCGGGAAGGAGAGCAGCAGCGCCTGCCCGTCCTCGCTGGCCACCGGCGGGGACACCTGGCCGCCGTCGGCGTACCGGGTGAACGCCGTGCGGTCGCCGTCGACCTTCGCGCGGTCCGCGTCGGTGAGCCCGCTCTCGCGGACGTAGACGGCGACGGCCAGGGGCTTCTGCGAGTCCGGGAACGCCTCCTCGGCCCGCTGCACCGCCCGGCTGGCTTCGGCGGTGGCGGGCAGCGCGCCGAGGGAGTCGTTGTCCTGCACCTCGGTCAGCTTGATCGCCAGCGGCCCGGCCGCCGCGACGAGGACGAGCCAGAAGACGAGCATCACGTACTTGCCGCGTCGGCCGGACGGCATTGCGGCCAGTCGGTGCCGCGCGGTTTCCTGTTGCCTGGTCATGCCTTCGATCCTTCGGCCGCCACAGGTGGAAGGCAGGGGTGGCAGGTCCCGAAGACAGGTGGTGGTAGCACCACCGATTCCGGTGGCGCATCGGGCGGAGAATGACGCCGTGGACCGCTCCGTACGCTCGACCGTCTGGCAGCAGATCCGGCCCGGCGCGCTCGCCGCCGTGCAGGGTCTGGCCGTGGCCCTGCTCAGCCTGAGCACCAACGTGGCGCTGTTCGCGCTGTCGGTGGTCTCCCTCGCGCTCATCCCCGCCCTCGGCATCGGGTTCGCCCTCTTTCCCGCGGTGACCGTGCTCGTACGGCTGTCGCTGACGGCGCAACGCCGGCTGAGCCGGTGGACCGGCGCGCCGATCGCGTCGCCGTACGCGCCGGTGCCCGCCGGTGCCCGGCTCGGCACCTGGCAGCGGTTCCGGTGGGTGGTCTCCGACCCGGCGACCTGGCGGGACTTTGCCTGGCTGATCCCCGGCGCGGTCACCGGCGGCGTCTGCCTGCTCGCGTTCGTACTCCCCGCGTACGGGCTGGAGGGCGCCCTGTTCGTGCCGCTGGTGCTCTACCTGACCATCGGCTGGTACGGCTACGGGGTGTTCTGGCCGATGGACAACCTCGTGAAGGCGTGGCTGGCCGCGCCGCAAGGATGGCTGATCCTCGCCGGCGGGCTGGCCGTCGCGCACTGGCTGGTGTGGCTGCACTTCCGCTTCGCCGGCTTCTTCCTCGCCCCCACCCGGGCGCAGGAACTGGCCCTGCGGGTCCGGCACCTCGCCGCCACCCGCGCTGACACCGTCGACACGCAGGCCGCCGAGCTGCGCCGCATCGAACGCGACCTGCACGACGGTGCGCAGGCCCGGTTGGTCGCACTGCGGATGAGCATCGGCCTGGCCGAGCAGCTCATGGCCAACGACCCGGCACGGGCGGCGCGACTGCTCAGCGAGGCGCAGGAGACCAGCGGCCACGCCCTCGCCGAACTCCGCCACCTCGTCCGCGGCATCTACCCGCCCGTACTCGCCGAACGCGGCCTCAACGGGGCGGTGCAGGCACTAGCCCTCACCGTCGCGCCGCCCGTGGACGTGGACGTCGACCTGGACCTGCCCGGCAGCCCGCCCGCGGCGGTCGAGTCCGCGGCGTACTTCGCGGTGGCCGAGCTGCTCACCAACGTGGCCAAGCACAGTGGCGCCCGGCGCGCCTGGGTCTCTCTGGTGCACCGGGACGGTGTGCTGCGCACGGAGGTCGGCGACGACGGGCGCGGCGGCGCCATGCCGGACGCAGGGACCGGCCTGGCGGGCGTACGACGCCGTCTGGCAGCCTTCGATGGCACGATGACCGTGACCAGTCCGCCCGGCGGACCCACCGTCGTGACCATGGAGCTGCCGTGCGAGTTGTCATCGCGGAGGACCTTGCCCTCCTCCGGGACGGGCTGACGCACATCCTCCACGCGAACGGACACCAGGTCGTCGAGGCCGTCGCCGACGGACCGTCCGTGCTGCCGGCGCTCACCCGGCACCACCCCGACATCGCCGTCGTCGACGTACGCCTCCCACCCACCTTCACCGACGAAGGCCTGCAAGCTGCCCTCGCGGCCCGGATGCAGCTGCCCGGGCTACCGATCCTCGTGCTGTCCCAACACGTCGAGCAGCTGTACGCCCGGGAACTCCTCGCCGACCGCAACGGGGGAGTCGGCTACCTGCTCAAGGACCGGGTGTCCAACGTCGGCCAGTTCATCGACGCGCTACGCCGAGTGGCCGGCGGCGGGATGGTGATGGACCCGGAGGTGGTGACCCAACTGCTGGCCCGTACCTCCGGCATGCAGCCACTGCGGGACCTCACCGCCCGGGAGCGGGAGGTGCTGGGTCTGATGGCCGAGGGACGGTCGAACGCGGCAATCGCGGGACGGCTGTTCGTCACGGAGAAGGCGGTGAGCAAGCACATCAACAACATCTTCAGCAAGCTCGGGATGCCGCCGTCCGATGACGACAACCGGCGGGTGCTCGCGGTGCTCGCGTACCTGAACAGCTGAAACTCACGCCGCCCTCGGAGCCCAAGCATCCGAAAAGGAGTGCCGAGCGACGGTACTCTGCACAGCGGGTAGCGAAGACTGCCGGCAGAGTGACGGGCGGGTGCCCTGGGCGCTCCGAGCCCAGACGTCGGTGGTGCCGAACAAACGGGGGATAACCATGTTCGAGCGGCTGGGCAGATTCGTTGTGGGCAGAGCGTGGTGGGTGATTGCCGGGTGGGTGGTCGCGGCAGCCGCCATCATCGCCACCACACCGTCCCTGAGCGACATCACCTCCGCCGATCAGGAAAGCTTCCTGCCCCGCTCGTACGAATCGGTGCAGGCCACCGAGCTCGGGCAGAAGGCGTTTCCGCAGCAGGCCACCGCGACGGCGATCATCGTGGTCAAGCGCGCCGACGGACAGAAGCTCACGCCGGCGGACGAGGCGAAGGTGGGCCAGCTCGCCCAGGCGCTCAAGGCCAAGAACATCCCGCACACGTCCGGCTACCTGACCGGTCCGCCCGCGGTCGCGCCGGACAAGTCGGTGCAGATCATCAACGTCGGGCTCGACGCCCCCACCCCCGACGACCCGGCGCTGCTCGACGCCGTACGCGATCTGCGCGCGGACATCGGCCCGGAGCTGGCGAACAGTGGGCTGACCGCGGGTGTGGCCGGCGACGTGGCGAGCTTCGTCGACAACGAGGACACCTTCAACAGTGCCTTCGCCGTGGTCGGCATCGCCACGATCATCCTGATCATCGGACTGATCCTGCTCATCTTCCGCAGCCCCATCGCCGCGCTGCTGCCCGTGGTGGTCGTCGGCGTCGTCCTGAGCATCACGACGGGTCTCGTCGCCGCCGCGGGCAAGGCCTTCGATCTCAGTGTCAGTCAGGATCTGCAGACGATCCTGCTGATCGTGCTGTTCGGCATCGGCACCGACTACATCCTGTTCCTGCTCTTCCGCTACCGGGAGCGGCTGCGCGCCGGTGACGACAAGCGCACCGCGATGATCGTCACCGTCCAGCGGGTCGGCGAGGTCATCACCTCGGCCGCCGGAGCGGTCATCGTCGCGTTCCTCGTGCTGCTCCTCGCCAGCCTGGGCTTCTTCGGCTCGCTCGGCCCGGCGCTCGCGATCGCGGTCGGCGTCATGCTGGTCACCTCGCTCACTCTCGTCCCGGCGGTCGTCTCGCTGCTCGGCCGGTACGTCTTCTGGCCGTCGAAGGCGTGGCAGCGTACGCCCAAAGCCACCATCTCGCACCGGCTCGGCACCGCCGTCGGACGCCGGCCGGCACTCGTCGCGGCGGCCTCCGGCGTCCTCCTGGTCGCGCTCGCCGCAGGCGTACTGGGCTACAAGGCCGACTACGACTTCAGCGCCGGCTTCCCGCAGGACACCGAGTCGGCGAAGGCCGCCCAGGACCTGCAGCGCGGGTTCGCCGCCGGTGCGCTCGCCCCCACCGAGGTCTACCTGACCACCAGCAACGGGTCGCCGCTGACCGAGCAACAGGTCAGCGAATTCGCGGCGGCCGTGGCGAAAGCCCCGGGTGTGGGCCAGGCGCAGCCCCCGGAGCGCAGCACCGACCCGAGTGTGGCCCGGGTCAACCTGCTGCTCAATGAGAATCCGGTCTCCAACGAGGCGATCAACCTCGTCCGCGAGGACCTGCGCGGTGCCGTGCACGCGTCGGCCCCGCCCGGCACCCGGGCGCTGGTCGGCGGGACCACCGCGATCTTCGCGGACATCAACTCGGCGAACAACCGCGACCTGTCGGTGATCCTGCCGGTCGCGGCCGGCCTGATCGCGCTCATCCTCGCGCTGCTGCTGCGCAGCCTGGTCGCGCCGATCTACCTGGTGATCGCGGTGCTGCTCAACTTCGCCGCCACGCTGGGCGCCACGGTCTACCTCTTCCAAGGGCTGCAGGGCGAGCCCGGCGTCACCTTCCAGCTTCCGATCATCCTCTACCTCTTCGTGGTGGCGATCGGGACCGACTACAACATCCTGATGATCGCCCGACTACGCGAGGAAGCGCGCGAAGGCAACGAGCCACGCAAGGCCGCCGCCATCGGCGTGGAACACGCCGGCCCGACCGTCGCGGCGGCCGGACTGATCCTGGCCGGGACGTTCGCGGTGCTGCTGCTCGCGCCGATCTCGTTCCTGCAGCAGATGGGCTTCGCGGTGGCGATCGGCATCGTGCTGTCGGCGTTCGTCATGTCGATGTTCTTCGTTCCGGCGCTGACCGCGCTCATCGGGCACAAGGCGTGGTGGCCGGGGCACGGCGACGAGCGGCCGACCAGCGGGCGGCACGCCCGTGCTGTGGACCAGCCGGTTTAACCCGACGAGGCTGCCGGACCAGCGTGGTTGTCCGCGGCGGTGGCCGCGCGGGCGTACGCTCGGTGCCGTGGTGGCGACGGGGCGTCGATACCGGTACGTCGGCCCGGCGGACGTGCGAGCGTCGGTCGACGACTTCCCCGAGGGCGCGCCGATCCGATCATCGATCGATCTCGACGCCTACCTGGCGGCCGCAGATCCGCGCGACCGTGACGAGCCGTTCACCTACGTCATCGACCCTGGCGGCACGCTGCTGCTCGCGCCGAGACGCAGCGAGCATGTCGCCTGCGCCGGCGGTGGGGAGGTCCTCGGCGCGGGGGGAGATCGCCTTCGCTGGCGAGCGGGACGACTGGGTCGTGAGCGAGGTGAGCAACCAGTCCACCGGCTACTGCCCCGATCCGGCCTCCTGGGCGGCGGTGGCGGATGCCCTCGATCGGGCTGGTATCGGCCGCCCGGAAGGCTTCACCGCGGCGGTCGTCTTCCGGCGCTGCCTCGCCTGCGGCGAGCGCAACGTCGTCCGCGACGACGACTACATCTGCGCGCTCTGCGGCGCTGAGCTGCCGGAGGATGTGGAACCCCGGCTGACGGCTCAGCCGGCGACCGTCCAGCGCTCGCGTTGACGACCGAGCCGCCGACGGGCTCAGCGAGGTTGTTCAGGGAGCTGAATGGCTCGTTGCAGCCCACCCGCAGATCGCCCTGGGGGGTTCAGCGTGTGCCCGAGGTCCGTGAGTTCTTACTCGACGTGTTGCGGCGCGCTCGCCTTGGCCACCTGGCTCCGTACGAGCCCGTCGGCCTCCATTCCGCGCAACGTCTCGGTCAGCACCATCTGGCTGATCCCCGGCAGGCGGCGGCGCAGCTGCGCGTGCCGCTGCGGCCCGGCCGGTCTCCCGCGGGAACTCGGCCGAGCTCACGTCAACGAACTGCTGCAGCTCTGCCACCGGGCGGGTCTTTGAGGTCGGCCGGGCGGACTTCGGGTTGCCGAGGACGGTCTCCTTCGACACCTGGTTCAGTTGCACATGGCAGCCACACGGCAGCGACGGGAAGTCATTCCGGACGGCCGCTTCGACGGCCCGCCGGCTGCCTGCCCGTCCGCTTGCGCGTTGAAGCAGGCGGGATTTGAATGTGGCTCCGTCTCAATCTTCGATGGCGCCCTTGTCCCACCTTGAAGGTCATGACAGTTACTCGGCGGCTGGGCCCGTCTCTTTAGAACGCGTCCTCTGCAGATTCCAGAGATCTGTGGCCCATCTCAGATGAGCCACCAAGTATTCCTCACGCGGGCGGACCTGAGACGGGATGACCAGCTGCCTTCCGCCGAGTTGAACCAGATCTGGAAACGGGTCGAGAGAGGGGCTCAGGCGTACCACCCAGTCCGAGGGATCGATGGCGAGGAGGAAGCCGTCGAAGAGCGAGTGCAGATCTCGGCGAAGGAGGACGCCGCCGGCGATGTCATGCTTTGGCGTGTCGCAGTAGCGGTATAGGTGGGCCGCCTCGATGGCTCGCGCGGGTTGGGGTCCGGTTATGAGACAACGGTCCCCGAATCGTTGGCGCAGTACCTGCCGGAACTGAGCCTGGCCGATGCGAACATGCCCAAGCCTGGAGCGATGGCCGGCCGGTAGCTGCGGGTCAGTGGCTTCAACCCACCATCGGAGGCTGGAGTCGTAGGCCTGTCCGAACAGCTGGGTGATCAGTTCAGGGTCCAGTGGCCGTATCGATTGCTGAGCCGATCGATTGAGATATGCAGGCGCTATCTCCGTCACCCGGAGATCTGCTGTCGGCCTCCAGGTGCGAGCGTAGTCGCAGATATAAACGGTGACATCTATCTGTTCCTGCGCGGGCTCGTCGAACAGGTTCTGGCAGGGCGAGCACTTGTAGCGAGGGGTCAACTGCTTCCGTGTCTTGAAGGCGGTATTGCCGCAGCGTGGGCAGCGACGCCTCACCTTCGTTGCGGTCTCGGTCTGCACGTCGTCGATCCAGCCGACGCCGAGCACATGGCTACCATTGCGCAGGACGGCCAGAGCACCCGGTTGAACAGCGCGGTGGTTCGGGACAGTGCTGTCCCAGGCATACCTGCTGCCGAGAACGTCGGTGTACCCAAGGTTTCCGCCGAACTGCCGCTCCGACTCGTCGATGGTCAGCAGGCTCCATGCACGGTTCATGGCAGAGGTTTCTACAGCAGCCGCACCAGCTTCGCTGCCCCTCGGCAGCGAACTCATGGGGCGCTTCGGGCAGTCGATCGTTCCTGCTGAAGCCGTCGTCCCGCTTGAAGTTCTGACGGTTGGGGGATCCCGTAAGCAGAACTGGTGCAGGTAGTGTGCGAAGACCGCCAGTGGGGAGGTCGGGAGTGATGTGCGTCGGGCCGGCGTGTGAGTGAAGGCTGACGATTTCGAGTAACAGCGCCGCGATTCCGGCAAACCACGCACGAGGGTGCTCCGAACGGGCGTTGGCGCCGGGCTGGCACAAGCCTTGGCTTAGATGTCGATCTTCTCCCGGCACGACGGGATAGCCGACAGATGAGGTCTGTCGGTTGTCAGATTCCACATGTTCCAACCACCGAAGGTGATCCATGCTCTCCCGCTCCACGTCCTCGGCCGAGTCGCCGGCGCTGATCCTTGACCGGGCTGCCTCGCTGGTCGACTACCTGATGGCCGTACGGGCACAGATGGAGAAACCGGCCCGGACAGTCCCCGCTGGGGTCGCTTTCTGGCAGCACGCGTTCCCCGCCCATCCAGCCTGCGAGGTCGGCGTCTCCGTCGATGGCGCCAGCTGGCTCCGGGTGGGACTGCCCGCGCCGGCCCGTTCCCTGCGGGCGCCCGGGCAACTGGCGCCGCACCTGAACGGTCCGCTCTCGTACGGCACGGAGCCTCGCCTGATCGGCACGGAGGAGGAGATTGAGCCGCTGCGGGCCCAGTTCGAGACGTGGCGAGAGCAGGAGTGGCGGCCGTGGGCCGAGCAGGCCCGGCGCACCGAGGAGGTACGCCAGCTGCACCGCAGCCTGTTCGACCTCAAGCACCGGGTCGACATGAACGCCGCCACGGACGAGCTGGTCTGGGGTCACGGCGTCATCCGGACCGAGGTCGCCGGCCACCGCGTGCACTACCCGTTGGTCGTTACCCCGGTGGCGATCGAGTTCGACGCCGACCGGTCCCTGGTCACGGTGGTGCCGCAGGGCGCGGCCCGGTTGCAGACCGACCCGCTGAGCGGGCTCGACGAGCGCTACCTCGCCCAGCTGCTCGCCCTGGCCGGCTCCGGCGGCCAGCTCGACCTCGACGTGTGGGACGAGTTCACCCGCCGGGAGTTCCTCGAACGTGCGCTGCGTCGACTCGGCCAGGACCCGGTCGTCCGGGACGCCGACCAGCCCGCCCCCGCCGGGGTGCACGTGCACGACACCGGTGTGCTGTTCACCCGGCCCCGGCAGCGGATGCTGCGCCGCTTCCTGGAACAGCTGCGCGCCCGACTGCTCGCCGGCGACGACGCCAGCATCGGCGCGCTCGCCGCGGTCCTCGCGCACGAACCCAGCAAACTGCGGATGCCGCAGGACCAACCGGAACGCTGGACGCCGCTGGGCGAGCGGCTGCTCATGCCGCTGCCCACCAACGAGGCGCAAGAATCGATCGCCCGCCGACTCGCCCAGCACCGCAACGTCGCCGTCCAGGGCCCGCCCGGCACCGGCAAGACGCACACCATCCGCAACCTCATCTGCCACCTGATGGCGCACGGCAAGCGGGTGCTGGTGGTCGCCCAGAAGGAGGACCCGCTGCGGGTCCTGCGCGACGGCCTCCCGCAGGAGATCCAGTCGCTCTGCCTGGCCGTGCTGGGCCGCTCCACCGACCAGCTCGTGCAGCTCCAGCTGGCTGCCCGCGAACTCTCCGACCGCGGGGCGACCCTGGACAAGCGGGGCGAACAGCAGCGGGTGGACCGGCTGGGCCGCCAGCTCGAGGAGGCCGAACGCGACCTCGGCCAGGCCCTCGGCGGTCTACGCACGATGGCCGAGAACGAGGCCGCCCACCACGAGATTGAGGGCATTCGGCTTTCCCCGAGCGACATCGGTGTCTGGCTGCGCGAACGGGCTGACCGCTACGGCGACATCCCCGACGACCTGCCACCGCACCTCGACGCGCCGCTGAACGCCGACGAGTTCACCGAACTGCTCGGCATCGTCCGACGTACCGTCAGGCAGGATCGGGCGCAGGCGCTGCGCGACCTGCCGACGGTGGCCGACCTGCCACCGGCGGCGGCCGTCCTGGCTGACCGGCGCCGGCTAAACGAGGCGGCCGGGGAACTGACCCAGCTTGCCGCCGCCGGCGTCGCCCTGCCGCAGGTCCGCGCCTTCGGCCCGCAGCCTCTCGACGGCCTCGCCGCGCAGCTGCGGGAGGCGCTGACCATGCTCGCCGCACGCGAGGGATCCTGGACGGACCGGCTCGGCACCCTGCTCCAGGCCGACCCCAACTGGCACCAGATGTGGCACGACCACGTCGAGGCCTGCCAGCGGGGCCTCGGCGAGCTGACCGCCGCCACCCGGGTCATCGCCGGCCACCAGGTCACCGTGCCGGACGCATACCTGGCCGAGCCGCGTCGGCTGCTGGCGCAGCTCGCTGAGCTGCGGCAACGCTTCGCCGCCGGCAAGGGCGTCAGCCGGCTCTTCCAGGGCACCCTGGCCAAGCTGGCTACCGAGTGCCGCATCGACGGCGAGATCCTGCGCGCCTGCGACGACGTCGACATCGTCGTCGCCTACGTCGGCCGGCACCGGCTGCGCCAGGAGCTGACCGCCCGCTGGCAGGAGTGGACCCAGCCGCTCGAGCTCACCGTCCCGGCCGGCGCCCACCCCGAAACGTGGGCCGGCCGGCTGCTCGCCGAGGGCGAATCCGCCCTCGACTGGGATCGCCGCCGCTGGCCGGCGCTGCATGCCACCCTCCGGGGACTGCTCCCCACCATCGCGCCCACCGTCGATACCCGGCGGCTGACGGCCGTCACCGACCTCGTCGCCCGCTGCGCGACCGTCTTCACCCACGACCGGCTGGTCGCCGCCGAACGCGAGATGGCCGCCGCACTCCAGGCCGGCATGTCGGGTAAGGACGCCAGCGAGCTGTGGCGGCTGCTCGACCTGAGCCGGCAGAGCGCCGACCTCGACCGCTGGGATTCCTACCTACAAGAGGTACGCCGGCTCGCCGCCCTGCGCCCCGAGGCGCAGCGTTTCCGGGACCTGTCGGCCCGGCTCCGCGAAGCGGCGCCCGGCTGGACGGCGACCATCGAGGAGGGCACCGCGCCTGCGCTGGACGGTAACGGCGCCGACTGCCTGCACCGCTGGGAGTGGCGGCAGGCGCAGACCTGGTTCGACACCGTGGTCGGCAGCGTCGACCCGGTCGCCCTCGGCCGACGCATCGAGCAGACCCGGGAGCGGATTCGTCGCCTCACCCAGGAACTCGTCGTCGCCTCCTCCTGGCTGGAGGTCTCCAAGGCGCTCGACGACCGCCGCCGGGCCGCGCTCGCCGACTGGACCACCGCGCTACGCAAGATTGGAAAGGGTACGGGGAAGAACGCCGCCCTGTGGCAGGCCCACGCCCAGCGGGCGATGAGCGCGGCGGTGGACGCCGTACCGGTCTGGGTCATGTCCGTGGACCGGGCCATCGAACAGTTCGCCAGTGGCGCCCACTTCGACGTGGTGATCGTCGACGAGGCGTCCCAGGCGGACGTGTTCTCGCTGCCCATCCTCAGCCTCGCCGAGCGGGCCGTGGTCGTCGGCGACGACCAGCAGATCGGTCCGCAGCTGTCGTTCGTCGGCGCCGTCACCGGCCTGATCAACTCGCATCTGGTCGACGTGCCGTCGGCCGAGCACTTCGACCCGGAGAGCAGCCTCTACGACCACGCGGTCCGCCGCTCGCCGGAGCGAATCCTGCTCACCGAGCACTTCCGCTCCGTGCCGGCCATTATCGGCTTCTCCAGCCAGACCTACTACGGCGGCGAGATCGAGCCGCTGCGCGCCGACCGCCCCGCCGGCATCGGCGACCCGGTGATCGCGGTGCACGTGCCCGAGGGAATCCGGCAGGACCTCACCACCTACGGCAACGTCAACGTCGCCGAGGCCGAGGCTCTGGTCGCACGGGTCGCAGCGATCGTCGCCGACCCCGCGTACGCCGGCCGGACCATCGGTGTGGTCAGCCTGCTCAGCACCAGTGGACAGGCCCTCTACCTGCTGACCCGGATCCGCGAGACCGTCGGCGAGGAGGAGATGGAACGCCGGCGGCTGCGCGTCGGTGACTCGTACACCTTCCAGGGCGACGAACGCGACATCGTGCTGGTCTCCCTGGTCGTCTCCCCGCACCAGGGACCCGTGTCGGCGTTCACCAAGCGCGACCACCACCGCCGAGTCAACGTGGCCGCGTCCCGGGCCCGCGACCAGCTCTGGGTCTTCCACTCCGTGCAACCCGCCGACATGCGCGAGGACGACGCCCGCGGCCTGCTGCTCACCTACTGCCAGAACGTCACCGTCGCCGACGAGGCGTACGACGACCTGGAGAAGCGCTGCGACAGCGACTTCGAACGCGCGGTGCTGCGCCGCATTCTGCTGCGCGGCTACCGGCCGCTGCCACAGTTCCGCATCGGCAGCTACCGGATCGACTTCGTGCTGCCCGCCCCGGACGGCCGCCGCCTTGCCATCGAATGCGACGGCGACGCCTACCACGGGCCGGAGCAGTGGGAGAGCGACATGCGCCGCCAGGCGGTGCTGGAGCGGGTTGGCAACTGCGTGTTCGTGCGGATCCGGGGGAGCGTGTTTAGCCGGGACCCGGAGGCGGCGATGGAGCCGCTCTGGCAGCGCATCGAGGAGCTGGGCATCGGCGTCGCCCCGCCCGTCGCCGCCCCCGCACCTGCCGTGGACGGGGCAACGTTCATTGAGGCCATGCCGGTCATCGATGTACCGTCCCTGCCTCAGCAGGATCGGCGGGTGGCCGTGGATCGGCACTGGCGCGACGAGGTCGGATCGGTCGTTGACGCCGAGCCGGTGAAGGAGCGCACTGAGCAGGAGGCATCGGTCGAGGATCCGACGGTGGACGGGTACGAAACACCTGCATCGCAGCCGGTTCTTGGCGTTCCCGTACGAGACGACCCATCTGAGCTTGGGACGGCGAAGACGCCTGCTGCCCCCAAGCAAGCGGAAGCACCTGCGCCCGGGTCGCCGACAGGAGCTCGGCAGGGCAGCGACGAGCCGCAAACGACTTCCTCGCCGACGGGTGTCGGACCTGCCACCGCCCTGTTCGACTCACGGCCGCTAGCCCGGGACCGGGCCGGGAGCGAACAGCGGGAGACGGAGGATGATCCGGACGCGCCGGTGCCGGCCGGCTATCGAAGTGTCGCCTGGCTGCGTCCCTATGAGGCGGGAGCGGTGATCAGCAGCTACCGGCATCGCCAGGACGTGCCGGTCCGGCACGACGGCAAGATGCTCGGCTGGGCCAGATTCCACCCCATCACGTCGGCGGAGGCGCGGAAACACCGGGCCAACGTCCGTATCGACCGGGCGGAGCCCGGCGGGCCCCGAGTGGTCTGCTGGGTACGCCAGAACGAGGCCAAGGCCGTCGTGGAAGCCGCGAGAAACCGACAGGACAGCCCGGTCGAGGACCGCGACGGCTCGCCGGAAGGAATGGTCCAGTACTTTGCCCCGGGTAGTGCTGCGGCGAACCGGTACCGGAGTGTCACCCGGCTGCTGAGGCTGATCGCTCAGGGCAGAAGTACGCAGAGGCTCTCAGTCGAAGCCGTGACAGGACGTCCACCGGCCAGACAGGCACAGTCCGGGGCTGAGCTGGAGGGACAGGAGCTGGAAGCGGTCTTTCACGCGGCGATGGTGAAGACCTACGAGCGGGCGCGGGACGAGGCGAATTACAACGCAGGTCTGCTGCTCAGGATGGTTACTGCGAAGGGCGGATTGGCGACGGCCCGACAGTTGCTAGCCAACCCTGCCGTCTCTGACGGGTTCACGGCTCTCTGGGAGCGGGGTCGCATGGATCTGACAGCCGAGGCGGTCGTACTGCATCCGCAGTTCCGATCGCTGTTCACGGCCGAGGAACTGGCTGTTGCCAGCAGCCGGGTGGCTGACGCATCTTCCAACCACTCGTGACCGGACGCCGAGGCGGCCGTCACCTCCACCTCCGGATGGGGTCACGGCCGCCTCGGTCGTCGCGAGCGTCCAGCGATCGGGCCGCCAGCGGCCCCTTGCGTCGTCTCCGTCAGCCCTGGTGCCGTTCGCCTTACGCACGCAGGAGCCGGGTCGTGCTCCTGTAGCGTTCAGCCGCCGCGCTGCCCGGCTCGAAGTACTCGACGAGGCCCGCCGTCGTGTCATCAGGGCCGAGAATCGACACCGAACGCATCTCAGCCGCAGCCTGGGTGATGCTGAACGCTTCATGCTCGCGGATCCAGCAGACGATCCGCTCCCCATGCGTCCGGGACCTGCAGACTGTGACGTTCGCGCGGAACCTTGAGGCGTCCACAGAGCTGTCATCGACGTACCTGGCCCAGCCCGTGATCTTTTCGCCGTCATGTACAGGAACATCGGCGTGCAGCTGGTAGGCCAGCACGGCCGCCTCCGCCTCGTGCGGCCGAACCCAGCCGACACTGCGATAGCCCGTCGGCACCGGCACCCAGCCTTTGCCGGCCAAGAGTTGATCGTCGTCCTGATCCACGGATCCGCTCTCGGTCAGCTCGTCCGTGCCTGTGCTGTGGCTGTCCAAGTCGTCATTGGCCGTTGTCTCGTTCCCGCCATCTGCCTCGCCGGGACCGCTCTGCGCTGTCTCCGCAGCGGCGCGATCAACGACCTCAGCCTGGTTCGCCCACTGATGCCGGGGGCGTGTCCAAACCTGCTCCAAGAGCCCCGCGATGTCGTCGTCGCCGCGCTGCCGGTAGGCCGCAAGAATACGCCGAGGCTTCGCATCGAGCGGAAGACCAGCCGCGTCGGCGAGCGCCATCGTCGCCTCTTCCGGGGTCCCGACTCCCTCGGCGCCAATCAAGGACACGGCCTGGTCGAGCTGGTCCGCCTCCGGGTCGACCGGATCCTCAATGGAGAGGTTGAAGCGCTCGTATGGACCGAACTCGAGGAATGCCATCTGTCCCTCGCGCGCTTCGAGCCGATCCAGGAACCTCTTGATGGTGCCGCTCGCAGGCTGGAGCCCTGTCCATCGGATGCTCTGAGTGCCGAGATCCGACTCCAGCTCCACCACCTCCCCTTGAGCGCATCCGACGAGGTTTGCCACGCCAGCGGGGACAGGGAAGCCGGATCCGCGAAGGTGGTCCCGGGTGATGGTGATGCGGAACTTCCACCAGTCGTCGTGTCGGAAGAGTCGGCGGGTGGCGGTTGGGGCCTTCCGCGGTGCCACCGGCGATTCACGACGTCGCACGACGCCCTGTGTGATCTCGTAGTCGCCGTTGCCGGCATAGGCTTGCACACTGCTGGGAGATACGTCGAAGCGGCTGGTGATCGACTCGATCAGGCGGCCGATCTCGATTTCGCCTCCCGCTGCTGCGAGCTCCAGGCCGATCTGCTGCCGGATGGACGTGTACTCCTCCATTTCCCAGCTGGCAAGCCCCCACGTCGCCCGGTCGGTCCTGACGAAGCGCTCGTCCTCGCCCAGCTGGTTGGCGAGGCTACGGATGCTGTTGTCCCGGCCCATGTGCAGCTGCAGCTCGTCGATGTGGAGAGGCTCGCCCGTCGCTGCCAGCAGCCCTGCCGCATGGTCGCTGAGCGATCGGATGCGGGTCAGGATCTGGTTGTTGTGCAGCGTGTAGCCGCACCAGGTCAACCAGGCGAGCAGCTCGGTCCTGGGCATGGTGGTGGCTGCGGTGACCGCGGCGAGGTCAACCAGACCGTGCTCAGTTGCGAAGTCCTCGAGTAGCGTTCGCGTCTGCTCGCGGGCTGTATTCACGTCGGGCGCGGCGGCCCACCCGTCGGTGACCTCGAAGTAGTCATCGAGGCGGTCGAGCACCAGCCACAGCGGCACGTCGACGCCGGGAACCTCACGGGCGAGATCAGGGTGCAGCGTGATCAGGCGGTCCAGCGCGGCGATTGGTTGGATCTCAGCCCGGAGACTGGCGAGGAGATTGCCGATGCTGGTGCCGAAGTGGAAGGTGCCGGCGAGCAGGTCCCTGATCTTGTTCTCGATCTGACGCACACGCTCGCGCGATACATCGAACTCGCTCGCGAGTTGGGCGAGCTTTTTCGGTGGTCTGCCGAGGAACCTGTCCCGCAGGATCCGCAATTGTCGATCATCGAACTCGGACAGGAGCGCGGTGAACTCGAGAACGGGATCGGAGCTGCCGCTGTCTGCGGCGATGTCTCCGGCGGTCAGGGAGTTCAGCCGAAGCGCCACCTCCTGGATTTGCTCGGGCGCACCGTCGTCGATGACGACCTTCAGCAGCGACTGCTCGCCGCGTTGTCGGATGTGGCGCCACGCTGCCAGTTGCCCGAGGTCCTCGAGCAACTGTGCCTGCGCCGGGGGCAGCGCCGCTGACGACGCAGTCTCCGCTCGCTCCTCGCTCTCGAAGCGGTCGCTGCCGTTCGGATCACCCGAGCGGATGATGGCGGCGGACACGAGCGCTGAGATGACCTCCTCGACCGTGCCCTGTCCCGTGCCGCGGACGTCATACAGATCCCTGACCGACAACGACTCAAGATCAGCGAAGCTCTGCGCCTGAAGTCTCTGGAACGCGGTTCTGGCCCGGGCTCCGGTCGACAGGGTGGACAGGGGCAGGCTACGGGGGACCGTCGGGAAGCTGGGTCCGAAAACCTCTTCCGAGTGCCGTACCAAGAAGAGTCGGGCGAGGTAACGACAGAGAGCGTCATGCTGGGCCGTCATCGTCGTGACCGCAGGCGACTCCGTGAGCCACCAGTCCGGCGAGGGCGTGAGGTCGGTGAGTTCCCGTGCCGTTGCGGGAGTGTGATGAGTGAGCCAGGGCAGCACCTGGATCCAGGACGCATCGTGGTACGCCTCGGGAGGTAGATCCGCGAATCCCGCGCTGGTCACAGTGTTCCTTTCATGCTCGTACGGTGCGCCACGACGTCAGGGCGCGCTCTTGAACCCGAGCCGCTGTGCCTCGGCCATGACCCGCAGTACCTGCGATGCCTGCTTTTCGGCAACCGGCCAGCTGTTGTTGATATAGCGGCCGACAGTTTCCGCCAGTTGTCGCTGCCAGGGCTGAAGGTTCCTCGTCTCCTTGGCCCATTTCGCCAGAGCGAACCATCCGGGGGCGGAGACAGCCATCACCAGAGCGACATCGCCCGCGGTGGTTTCATCCGAAGCTGTCGGAGCGCTGTCCTCCAGCGGCTGGTCCGCCAGTTCGGCCGCGAGATCGTCGGGGACCGTCCATGGGATGGCGAGCACCGACTCCCAGCAGTCCGGGCGCTTTGCCCATTCGCCGATGTTGGCGCCTCCTCGGAGCGGGTTGACGATCACCTCGCGGATGGGCGCGCAAAGGTCGTCGAGAGCGGCGGCGAGCGCGGGCGACAGGCCCTGCTCCCGCCAGATGCGGTCCAGGTCCACCCGCCGGTTGGTGGCCTCCACGAGCCGAGCTATCGAATATGAGGTGATGTTGATTTTGTAGCCGCCGAAGTCTCGCGCTGCAACGATCTTGTCGGTGGCCTTGAACAGGATTGCCTTGGCGAGCAGACGTTGCGCGTAGCTCTTGTCAACCTCCGGGGCATTGTCACCCATCCGCATCATGAGCTCGCGGAAGTTCTTCTCAGCCCCTCGACTCACCAGGTAGGGGAGTCCGGCCCATGAGTGAATGAACTTGGCAGCGTCAGCCTTGGTGAACTTCTGCGCGGTCGGATGCAGGCCCTTGAACTTGCGCTGGTTGGCTGGGGTGCGTTCGCGGGCCAAGGCGTCGGTGTACTGCCCTCGGGCGCGTTCGTAGAACCACTTCGTCTCTTGCCCGCTTCCGTCCGCTGCCGGTGCCCAGAGTGATCGCGTGACCTGCTCGATGGCAACGTGGAACGGGTGGTTGGAGCTGAAGTCAACGACCGTGACCTTGTTCTGGGTATTCGAGTACTTGGAGATCTCCGGAACGATTTCCTGCAGGCGGTCGGGGGAGACCCGGGTCAGCTTCATCTGTACATGGACGCGGCTGAGATCCGCCTTGTCACGCGTGTGTGCGTAGTGGATCGAGGCCGTGGTCTGACCGCCGTTGACAATTTGCAGATCGTGGATCTTGCTGATCGCCTGACCGCCCTCGGGTAGCTCAGTGAACTCGACGGTCGAAGCGGTGGCGGTGATGCCGTTGTTGTAGGCCAGAAAACGGTCCGGGTTGTGCAGAAGCGTGTCCCGGATCCCCTTGTTGACCCCACCCTTGGTCTGCAGGAACGACCGGACATTCAGCTCCAGCAACCGTGTGCCGTGCCGGCCGTAGAGGTCGGCCAGCTCCTGTCCCGGGATGATCGCTAGGAAGACGGAGTAGTTGCGGTCGGTCTCGGGCGTCGCGAGGCAGGGGAGCGGTGGATCGAACTCGACCGCGATCGGCTCGCTGAGCGTCCCCGAGGAAGCCAGCCGGTGGAGCCGGTTGAGGTCCCAGACCTCGTGGGTGACGGTGAGACCGTCCAGCTCGCCGGGCGGCAGCGTCGAAACCGCGCTGACGGTGTCCGTCAGGAGGAACAGTCGGATCCGCGGAGCGTCAGGCAGAGCCTTCTCAACCGCGACACACATGTCATGCACGTCCGACGACTCATCAATGTCCCTGGCGAGACCGTCACGGCACTTGCGTACGAAGGTCAGCAGCCGCTTGAAGTGCCCCTCAGCTTGGCTCCGAGTCAGGCGAGCTTCCTCCGGCTGAAGGCTGAACTGGGTGATGAACAGATCCAGGGTCCCGAGGGACTCGTTCATTCCGTAGCCGTTGACCTCAAGACCGAGGGCCTTGTGGTATGCGGTGAACGTGTTCTCCACCTCGCCGGCCTGCTCCAACTCATCCAACACACGTCGGGTGAAGGTGTCCGGAGCGGTGGCGTTCTCCGCCTCGGCTGTGGCGAGCACGTCGGCGACGAGTTCCTGCGCGTAAGCCGACAGGCTGGTCTGGCTCATGCCTCCCCCTTGACAATCCTGGCGACCCGCTCGGCGGATACACCGTACTGGTCCAGTCCGACAGTGCTGATTCGGTAGCGGCAGCCCCCGACCCCTGGCCGTAGGTCAGCTTCCGTGATGCGCGGAAAGTCGTCGGTGACGTGCCAGAAGTCCGTTCCCCGGACGGTGTAGCGGAGCTCGTCGTACAGATGTCGGTGTTCGGAAAGGTAGCCGGCACGGATGAGCCGATCATCAAGTTCTGCTCGTACCGCCGCGGACGGTGACGCCTCACGCAGGGAGTCGACGACGGCGTTGAGCGACTCGCCGGAGCCGCCCCGACGTTCGTCCAGCGACAGGTGGGTCAGCAGCAGATGGTCTGTCCCGGTGTCATCGAGCTGGCGCTCGCTCGCGATGACGATGCTCCGAGGGTTTCTCCCCGTCCCCGTTTTGACCTCGATGGCACAGCTGGCCAGCTCGAAGTCCTGATTCGTCCCGATCGGCCCACGCCAGGCCGACACCGCCTCCTGAGTCGGCAGGACCGGACAGAGGTGGTCGCGTAGGACGATCAGCTCCCCGAACAGACCGCGTCGTGCCTCTTCACTGAGCCCTGTGTCGCGGATGGACTGGAGGAGATGACGCCAATGTTCGAAGCGCTCGATGGCCGCAGTCAGAGCCTCAACGGGGCCACCCGCTGCCTGTGCGGTCGCGGCCATGTCGGCGATCAGCGGATTGAAGACCTCGCGCCGCTCGTCCACGGTGAGGACGACCCGAAGCTCGGTGCTGCCGTCGGGCGCCGTCGCGAACTCGATCACAAGACCGCGGGTGCTGGGCAACGACGGAAACTGATCGAGCACCGTCTGACCGGCAGACGCCGGCACCCGCAGAAGGAGCACCCGCCTCCCGGTTGGCTGCTGAACCGCCAGGAAGATGTCGTGCGGCGATTGTGGAAAAAGCCGTCGGGCGACGATGCCGTACGGGTGGTGTTCAGCCTCGAGGGGGCCCCAGTCTTCTTCTCGGATCGTCACTCGTCCGGATCCTCGTCATCGAAGAAATCGATCTCGAGTTGCCTCCAGACGTCATTGACAACGTACTCGGTCTCGGTCGGGTGCTCCGAGAACGGGAAGCTGATCGCGAAGCCGACCAACGGAGGAAGGTTGGCGTCGTTCTCAGCCTCGGGGTGTTCGATCGGGTAGATAAGGAGTAGCGGCTCCTGCACGGGCCGGAACCTCCGGAGCGGTTGCCCGGTGGGGATGGTCGGCTCCTTGAACTCCTTCCCCTTGCGGTCGGCTTCGAGCCGACGCGCTGCGCTCGTCGCTTCCAGCGCGCGTGTTCGGAGCTCACCGGAGAGATCCTTGCTCTCGTCCGCTGGGCTGAGCACGCGCTTAATGGTGTGCCGTCCTTCTTCCGGTTCCAAGCCATCCGGACGGGAACGGGTCACGAGGCGAAGTCGCTGGGTGCCAATCTTGCGCGGCGTTCCGGTGGGCGTGCCCACCAGTCTCACCGTCCAACGCGACAGCTCACCCACCGAAATGCAGCCACGGATGTATTGCGCGATGAGCGCCGGGCGCACCCGGTAGGAGCCGCGGTCGGAGATGTATCCGTCGAGGAAACCGTCAATGATCTCGGTGGGCGGCACGCCGTGCCAGACCAGGCTGGTCCCGTCGAGTACAGGAGCGTTCTGCTCGTCCAAGCCGGTGATGAAGCGTTCGAGGATGTCGAAGTTCCGCCGGACAGCCTCGGCATGCAGACTGAAGACCGTTGTCTCGGGAAGCTCGCCGGAGTAGCTGAGCCGCACCTTGACGCCGCGTCGCATCTTGTTGGCGGCGGTGACCGCCAGCCCGGCCGGAGAAGCGCGCACGCGCAGTCCAAAGCTCTCCGGCGTCTGGCCGAGGCGCGCCATTTCCGCAAAGTCCTGACGGAGCTCGTTGTCCGCTGCAGTGATCTCACCGTACGAGTTGAAGAGCTCGGGCGTCGTGTACAGCCGGCACAGGTCCTCGTAGCCTGGGCGGTAACCGAACCAGCGGCCCATCTGCAGCAGCGTGTCGTACATACTCGACGTGCGCAGGTAGTAGCTGACGCTGAGGCCTTCCAGCGTCAGGCCGCGTGAGAGCTTGTCCGCACCCACGGCGATGACGGACAGACCGGCCTTGCGGTTCTCGTAGTACTCGAGCGCGTCGCGGGAGGTGCCGTTGACAGCCCGGACATCGATCTTCCGGAGAGCCGGTCGCAGCTCCTTCTCTACGTCGGTCCACTGGACCGGCGACGCTTCCTCCGCCGAGAACGTCGCACTGGTCGTGGTGAAGTCTCTCTCCCACAGGAGCCGGAGTCGGGCGAGCACGTGGGTGGCTTCGCCGCCCATGCCGTCGCGGAGTTGGTCACGCGTCAGGCTGACGTGCTCGTCGATCTGGTCGCGGATCCGGTTCTGCACGCTGACGAACCGCGTGACGTGGACGAGCATGGAGTTGTGCTGCGAGCCCTGTCCGCGTACCCGACGGGCGGCGCACGTCAGAATGAAGGAGTCGATCGCCTCGCGGAGTGACAGGGGAAGTTCCTCCGGCGGCACCCATTCCTTCTTGTGCCGCGGACGCATCCAGGCCTCGTGGTCATGGACGGGGCGGAAGATCGGAAGAGCTCTGATCCCGTCGTCATCCGGGTCCGTCGCGTTCAGCCCGAACACGCGCTCCGGGCCGAGGTAGTTCGAAGGCGCAGGCAGGCTCTCGATGAAGCTCTCGGGGAACAGGTCGAGCCCGAACGTGTCGTGGTCCGCCTTCGGCTTGATGTAGATGTTGGCGAAGGGCGTCGCGGTGTATCCGACGTATGCAGCCTTGTCGAAGCTGTTGAGCAGATGCCTGATCGACCGGTTGATCGTCGAGGGGTCGGTGTCATCGTCCTTGGTCGTGTCGACGGACGCGTGATCCGCCTCATCGTCGATGACGAGGAGAGGAATGTCCCGCACGACCTTGGACTTACCGTCCCCGACGGGCACGCCCTCAACCTCGACGATCCACTTGCGGACGTTCTCAAGGATGCTCTTGTGCTTCTTGATCACGAGAACGACGGGGTAGTCACCGATCGGCAGATTGAGGTTCCTGGCTATCTGCTGCTTGAAATCCCCACCCTCCGCGCTGTTCGTCAGTGAGGCGATCTTCAGCCGCTTCACGCCTGGCATCACGCCGACGCCGATGCGTGCGGTGTTCGTGGTTTCGTCATAGCGCTGCTGGTACTGCGTGTCGAAGCCGAGCAGGCCCTCATCGACCCGGAGCTGGGTCTGACTCCGGAGGCTGTTGTGGATGCCGGCCAGGATCACGATGAGCTTGTAGCCGGCGTCGGCCGCCTTGCTGGCGAAGCCGATGTAGTTGCCGGTCTTGCCCGACTGCACCTGGCCGACCACGAGTCCGGTACGACGCCAGGCGCCCGGACGTCGGGGGTCCTCGATCTGGCGCAGGATGCGGTCCGTGCTCTGGTCCAGTCGCCGGACGACCCGCGGCGGCATCAGGCGGACATCCTCGAGATACCGGCGGTAGCGGTCCCAGAAGTCCCAGCTACGCTCCAGCTGAGCCTCGGTGAGCCACTCGATGTGGTTCCGGTCGTCCTGCAGACCGACCGAGTCGTCCTGCCATACCGCAACCCGCGACTCGATCTCCTTGCGCAGGACGTTCTTGTCAAGCAACTGGCCGCGAGACTGCTGCATCACCCAGATCGGATCGACGCTCTCCGCGATCTCGTCGTGCGTTGCCTGACGGTCCTGAGGAAGCAGTGCGAGCACGAGCCGGATCGCCTGCTGCATCGCGTCATGGATGTCCTGCGTCTGCGCCGTCATGTGGCCCTCCCCGTTGATCTGATGTGCGGTCGGCGGCGGTAGGGCCGTCAGCGTTGTTGCCAGAAGCCGTCGAACTGGTCGAAGGGCGGCATGAGCGCGAGGCGCTCCTTCGCCTCGCGAGGGGTGCGGCCCTGGGCGACGAACGCGGCGTAGATGCGGTTCGCCACGTCGCCCACTTCCTTGGGTGCCGCTCCGAGGAAAGGCTCGGGGTCGTCCGCCACGTCACCGTCGTGCATGATCCGCAGCGCGGCCACTGGGACGGTCTCTTCAAGCAGCCTGATCAGCGCCTTGGCGTCGACAGCGGCATCGGGGCCGCCCTGCATCACCTCCCGCACCAGCGGATGGTCGCGGTTGATGCGGCACCGGATGCTGCCGTCGCGCTTGTCCACCCGCCAGGCGTAGATGAACTCGGCGCCGTGCTCCCGGGCAGCGATCCGACCACGATGGCTGAGCACCTCGGCGGCCCTGCTGCGGGTCGCTGTGCCGATGCGCTGGAGATGGCGTCGAACACCTACCGGAGGCACTGCCGTCGACTTTCGCACGTCGATAGCCCATTCGGCGTCCGCCTCAGCCGGGACGTCCACCACTATCCGCGCCAAGTTGTACCGCTCGTCGCGTCGGAAACCGCGGATGCCGAGCCAGTCGCCAGCGAGGATCAGCCGGTCCCTTCGGTAGACGTAGAACCCTTGCTGGTCGAGCCAGCCGGCTGGGCCGGCGGCCTGTTCCTGCTGCTCGGAGTCGAGCTTCTTGGGATGGGGCAGGATGAACGGCTCGATCCGCACGGTGTGCGAACCGACGGGCAACTCTTCGGTGGGAAGTCGCTGAACCGAAGGATGGCCGCTCAGAAACGGATCCCACGCCTTTACCGGAGTGCCGTTGACCGTCATCGTGATCCGGTTCCGGCCAGTCAGGAAACGGGCGAAGACCATACCGAGGTGCTCCTCGACGCGGGTCACCTCGGTGTAGAACTGCTTCTGCGCGCGGGTGTCCTCCACCGCCAGGCCGTCGACGTCGAACCGGTGCAAACTTCGCCAGATCACGGTTGTGCCGACACCCCCGTCCGGTCGCAGCCGGGCCAGAGTTTCAGCGGTTTCGTCATCGGTGCCGTGCAGCAGGCGCCACTCGCTGGTGGCGGACACGACCGCCAGGTCCCAGGTGCGGACAGCTTCAGCTGCGCCGGCCTCGGGGCTTGTCGCAACCGTGAGTCGGGCGGCCTGCGAGAACGATGCGCTCTTCAGGCCCATACCGAACCGGCCCAGATCCTCAGATGTGCGAGCCTTGAAGGAGCCGCGGGCGGCGACCGTCATCGCGCTGACAAGGTCCTCGGTCGTCATGCCTCTGCCGTCATCCACGACCGCCACCCACGAGGCAGGGCCCGCCCAGGTGAAGTAGACGTCGATACGCCGGGCGCCGGCCGAGACGCTGTTGTCAACGAGGTCCGCCACGGCGGCCTCGACGCTGTACCCGAAGGACCGCAGAGAGGTGACGGTTCCGGCGGGATCCGGGTTGGCGATGTCGTAACTCAAAGCAGGTCGCTCCAGTCGGGCACGGGGCTCGGGGGCGCCGCACAGTTTGCGTTCGTTGCTGTCCGACCGAATCAGCGCACCGATGTGGGGGTGCAGCGTTGGACTCGGTGCGGACAGCGCGAGTATAGGGAGGTGATGCTCCTCTCACGCGGGACGTCAAGATCGTTTATTGTGCTTCCGAGTGTTACATGCCTTTTGCCCGCGATGCTTCCACCCGTACGGATGGTTGGTTGCTCAGGTCAACGGGCGGGTTGACAGCAGGACGCAATGAGTCGCGGTGTGTCGGGATGGGCGATCGTCGACACAGGCGACCTAGCGGTAACCTGCCTGATCGTGACCACTGAAGACCAGCCCACCGCCACCCCTGTTCGTCGCCGTGGGTACGGGGTCAAGCTGGTTCGCGGTCCTTTCCTTCGCCTCGCACCTCACCCTGACGCCTGCTCGGAGCCCGAGGAGCTCGTCTCCTTGGTGTCAAGGCTCAGGGCCAGTGGCGGCCGTTTGGCCGCCGACTTGTTCAGCGGTGCTGGCGGTCTCAGCTTGGGACTCGAAGCCGCTGGATACCAGGTCGTGATCGCGGTCGACCATGACGAGGAAGCGATCGAGACCCACCGACATCATCACGGCGGGATGAGCGTCGACTGGGACCTAGGGGATCCAGAGCGGGTTCGGCAGGTCGCTGAACTGATCAAGGCGGCGGGAGTGGAACTCCTCGCTGGCGGCCCTCCCTGCCAGCCGTTCTCGAAGGCTGGGCGCTCGAAGATCAGGCACCGGGTCCGTCACGGGCTGCGTGACCCGTACGACGAGCGCCGGGACCTGTGGCGCTCCTACCTTGAGATCGCTCGCATCGCCCGCCCTCAGGCTGTTCTCATGGAGAACGTGCCGGACATGGCACTGGACAAGGAGATGTTCATCCTCCGGACTATGGTCCATGAGCTGGAGTCGATCGGTTACTCGGTCGAGGAACGCTCGGTGGAGACCTTCCGCTACGGCGTTCCGCAGTTCCGCCAACGACTCATCCTGGTGGCGCTCCGCGACGGCGCGGCCTTCACCTGGCCAAAGGAACAGCGCGAGCGGGTGACGGTCTGGAATGCCATTGGCGACCTCCCGGAAGTGGAAGGCGGATGGCGGCCGGCGGGCGGCGCGGAGGGCTGGACCGACTACGACCGACCGCAGAGCGAGTTTCAACGGCGCATGCGGAAGTCGGTGCCTGCGGACGACGCAAACAAGATCTTCGATCACATCACGCGACCCGTCCGCGAAGATGACGCTCGCGCCTTCGAAGCGATGGACGCCACCACGCGGTACCGGGATCTCCCGGACGAGGTCAAGCGATACCGCGAGGACATCTTCGACGACAAGTACAAGCGGCTCGACGAAAATAATCTGTCGCGCACGATCACGGCCCACATCGCCAAGGACGGCTACTGGTACATCCATCCGCGGCAGAACCGCACCATCACGGTTCGCGAGGCGGCGCGGCTTCAGACGTTCCCGGACTGGTTCCGCTTCGCCGGGCCACCGTCTGCGGCGTTCCGCCAGATCGGTAATGCCGTTCCTCCTCTGTTGGGAGAGCACCTCGCCGGCGCTGTCCGCGCGGCTCTGGAAGATCCGCGACCGGTGCCCGCGACGACGCAGGACATCGCTGCGCTTCTCGCCGCGTGGTTCGACAGCGCTGTGGTCCGCGGCCTTCCGTGGCTGAGGGCGGAAACCCGCTGGCAGGTGATTCAGGCCGAAATGCTTCTGGACCGCGCGCCGGCTGAGGTGGTGCGCTTCATCTGGCCACTCCTGGCCCGCTGGCGTGAGCCGCAGGAGACCGTCCTCGCGGAGGCTGAGCTGCTGGAGATCAGCAAGTGGGCTGGGCGGCCGGGCCGAGCCGGGGCGATTTTGGAACTGGCCGGCCGGCTCGCCGACAACCCGGAGCTGCTCCATGACGACGACCAGCTCCGCCAAGTCCCGGGGCTCACCGAAGCGGTGGCCGATCTCGCGATTCTCGTGGTGCCCGCACACAGCGAAGAGGAGTCCGAGGAGCCTGTTCTTGTGACGAAGGGCGTACTCCGGGTCGCCGCCCGCTTCAGCGGTGATCCTGTCGATCGTCGGAACCGGCTCACCGACGGCCGCTTGGAGATCGCCCGGATGATCGGCGCTGATTCGGACGCCCGGCGAGCCCATCTGGGGCTGGTCGAGCTGGCCAACAGTCTGTGCCGACCGGTGGAACCGGAGTGCAACGCCTGCCCGCTCCAGAAGCTCTGCTCGGAGTCGCGCGCGGACCCGCTACGGCTCTTCTGAGCCAGGGTCCGTCAGCGGCTCACGGCTCCAATCCCAACGACTGGGCGATCTCAGGGGCGTCCTTGCGCAGGGTCGCCGCGATTCGTTGCCAGGCGGCCCACTCGCCGGACTGCATCGCTGCCGCTCTCAGGGCGATCCCGGTGGTCGTCGCCGCCTGGGTGGCCGACCGGACGTCGGCGGACGCGTTCAGGTCCTGTGGCAAGGGCCGTGCCTTTACCCGGGCGCTCTTGCGGTAGGCGTCATTGGCGTAGAGGCACAGCTCGTTGACCGGCGCCTCCAGCATCTGGCGCAGCTGGGCTGGCAGTGAGACCCGCATCTTCGCGACGTTGATGTTGAAGGCGGAGTCGAGGTCCGTGCTGAAGTCGAGCGAAGCCCGGGCCATCTTGGTGTGCTCGTCGATGCCGCGGATGGCATTCCAGCCGCCCCACTGCACCAACCGGTCGGCGCGGTAGACGTAGAGCCCCTGCTGTCGGTTCCAGTTCAGTGGCCCGGAAAGTCGCTCAAATTCGCTAGGACTGGAGAACCTGTCACGGGACGGCAGGATGAAACGGCGTAGGTCAACGTGTCCGGACACGTTGCCGACGGCGACCTCGAAGCGCTGTGCGGGCAGCTCAGAACGACCGTCCTCGTCAGGAGCGAACGGGTTCCACGGTCGTACCTTCTGGCCGTTGACAGTGATGACGATCGGGGCGAGTCCGCCCACCCCTTCCAGGAACCGATGGAAAACGATCCCTAGGTGTTCCGCTGTCTTCGTCGCCAGCGCTTCCAGTCGCCGGCGCGCCCAACCTCCCTCGGGGCGGTTCTCAGGGAGCACGCGGTCGAGGTTGCGCCAGAGGACGACGGTTCCCGTCCCTTCGGCCAGCCACTGGCGGGCTCTGGCAACATCCGGATCCGCGCCAGGGTCGACCACCACCCACTGGTCCCACTCCTCGACGATGTCAAGGTCGAGGACTCGGGCTGAGGTCCGCACGACGTCGGGGGTGCTCCGGGAAATCACAGCCACCGAGCGGCACTGGGAGAGGGATGCGGTCTTCAGCCCCAGCCCGTAGCGGCCGAGTTCGCCCGCCTTGTACGTGCGACGTGTGCCCAGTCGGAGTCCCTCGAGCAGCGCTCCGGGAGACATGCCGCGCCCGTCGTCAGCGATGTACACCCGCGTCTTTGACCCAGCGAACTCGATCATCACCTCCACCCGCGACGCGCCAGCGGCGATGCTGTTGTCGACGATGTCCGCCACTGCGGTCGGGAAGTCGTAACCGATGTCGCGCAGCGAGTTCGTCAGGCGTGCAGCCGAGGGTGCGACGTCGAACCACGTCTTGCCGGGCATACGCCCTCCTCCGTCAAGTCGTCCCTGGTGACGACCAGGATGTCACAACCTACGTCGTGATCTTGAAACAGGAGCCGGCGGTGTCCGCAAATGCCGCCAAGTCTGCTCCAACTCCTCCGCCACGGCCGCCGGGTCCTCGTGTTCCCAAAAGTGCCGAACCTGCCAGCCCAGCGCCGTCAGTGCCGCGTCCTTCTCCCGGTCCCGTTCGACGTTTCGACGCAGCTTCGCCTGCCACCACTCACGGTTGTTCTTCGGCATCATCCCGTGCTTCGGACACTGGTGCCAGAAGCACCCATCAACGAAGACCGCCAGACGTGCTTTGGTGAAGGCGATGTCAGGTCGTCCCGGCAGCGCAGGATGGTTGATCCGGAACCTCAGACCGCGGCGGTGCAGTTCTCGGCGGATGAGTAGCTCGGGCTTGGTGGAGGCCCGGCGCATTCGCTTCATCTGGTTGGAGACCGCTTCACTCAATGGAGCAGGCCGACCAGCGGGTGGCCTCCCAGAGTCGCTGGTCATCGCCACGCTCGCGCACCCCGTCGCGGCGACCATGTTTCCTGCACGCGTCATCCCTATCACTCGTGTCGGACAACCTTGCGGTGTCCTATCCCGGAGAGTTGCCGCTTCCATCGGTGGAACGTCTACCTTCTATAGGCAGGAAGTTGACGCCTCGTTTGAGCAGCCGTCGGAGGTCCTACTGCTGTAGCTCACAGGGTTGACCTTGTCCATGTTGCCAGCTCAAAGCAGTCGTCGCTCCAAGCAAACTTCGCTGTTCGAGTCCTGAGGTCGGCCGACCTCGTCCAGCTTGCCGGAGAGGATCGGAGGGCCCGCTGGCAGGACTCCTGCCGGTAGTGTCCGGGGACTCCTTGTGGGGAGGTGGGATCGATGCTTGCGGGGCTGGAAGTACCGCCCACGGTCGTAGTGAACAGGTGATCAAGGCGGCGCTGGCCGATTTGCGCTCCGGTGATCAGCATGGGGTGGTGGTCGACTCGCCGCCCGGGGCCGGCAAGTCGACCCTGTTGATGCGCGCCGCCTGGCTGGTCGGGTGGCGTTGGCGTTGGTGCGGTGCCGGAATTCCCAACCGCGGTGCCTGCGTGCTTCGTGAGGTCTGCCCTCGCTGGCGGGCGGCGGCAGTTCGAGGTAGCTGACCGCAGCAGCCGTGAGCTCGGAGGCCCGCTGAGAGGAGAGTTCTCGCTCAGCCTTCTGACTGTCTGCCGGCCCGGTCGGCGACGAAAACGCCTAATCCCTGGTGGCCGTACAGCTCTCCGGTCTCAATGAGAATGGTCACGGCCTGCCGAACAGTCGACTGGCTGCCCACCTCGTACATCTCGGCCAGCGTCTTGGTGGACGGCAGTTTGTGGCCGGGCGGCCACTCGCCGGAGGTGACGCGCTCCCTGATGTCGGCGATGATTCGCCGGTAGTGCGGCTCGAACTTTCGTGGTGCGGGCATGCGAAGTACTCCCAGCTAGGCCCACACATCTGATCACGGCAGCCAGGAGAACTTCAAGGGCAACGGTGACTTTACCAGCAATGCCGGTAGGGAGCGAAGGCGAGAAAGACCCCAGCTAGGCACTGAGGTCCCTGACTTCGTCGGAGCAGCGGTTACCGCCGGCGCGGATACCAGAGTTCATGGCCGACGCGCGCTGCTCCGACGCCGAACACGTGACTCGGCCGCCTAGCGGCGAGCGAGCAGGAAGCAGGCCCAGGGTGGGTGCTGGGCTCCGGTCGGTACGGACGCGCGGTCGTACCGACCGACCCGCCCGCCTCGGCGCCGCAACCAACCGATCAAGGAGGGCCATGGACTCGGTCGACGAGATTCTCGGTGAACTGCCCCTACCGCCCCACGTCACTGCCGAAGACGTCAGCATTGCCGTCACGGCGGGCACCGTGCACGCGCTGAGCAGTGGCCCGACCGCATGCCGTCTTGCAACGACCGCGCACCCCACCCCTGCCGCCTGCACCGCTGGGGCCGCCGGAGCCTAAACCAACGCGGCCTCAGCAACCGTCAGATCCGCGCCCTGACCGCCGAGCAGAAGGCACCGCAGCGATGATCTACGTGACCGGAGTACGCCTGCACCCACACCACGCCCGCATTGCCTCCTTCGACACGCGCTGGCGCGGCCTCGACCCCGCTCAGGTGCGCGACTACCTCAACCGGGTAGCCGACGAACTCGAACGTCTGCACCGCGACCTGAGCACGGCGAACACCGAGGCCGAACGCATCCGCCAGGCGCTGCGGCAGTGGCAGTCGCGGCACATCGGCTGCCGTCACTCAGATCAAGGTTCACCGAACAGCCGGTGGCAGCGATGACCTCACCCCGCTGGATCATCCACCTCCCCACCACCCTGACCAGCCTCGATGAGGCCATCACCCTCGCCGCAGCCCTGCGCTACTCGCTCGGCCACGTCACCGCCATCGACTTCGGCGAGACCACCCTCAGCGAGGAGGATCGCCAGTTCCTGCGTACCCGAATCTGGTGTGACGCCAAGCTCGACGGGGCCGGCCGCTGCTGGCGCCCCGACGACCACGTCGGCCCCTGCGGGGCCACCGATGAGGGCCCACGCCGGTAACGTCCGGACATGCCCGACACCGCACACGACGACCTGCTGGCCGGCTTCACGGCTCCCCAGCCGTACACCCTGGAGACCGCGGATCGTCGGTGCTGCACGACCAGGTTGGACAGCTCCTAGACACCCCGGAAAACGCGGCGTCGGCCGCCGATATTGCCGACTGGCTGGGTCGGTGCGAGGTCCGCTGGCAGGAGACCGACAACCCGGAGGGTACGAAGGACGCCCTCGTCGTCGCCCTCAAGCCGCGCTTCAACCGGCAGGTGCCGAAGCCACGTCACGTGGGCGGTGGCGAATAGCGAAGCGGCGGGGGCGACTGCCCCAAGGTGCCCGCCTGTTGAATCGCCGCGACCCAGCGCAAAATCAACCACCCCTCAAACTGCCCACCCGGGCCGCTGACCGGGCCCGCACTTGTGCGCCAACCAGCCCACCTGATCGTGGCCCTTTCGGTCCTTCCGGGATTCAAGCTTTGGAGCGAAGCTGCTCTATGGCGGGCATGAGCGGCGAAGTATCGATGGCGTTGCCTTGCGGAGGCTGCTGAACGCGGCATCGCCACAGCGGTAGCGGAGGCCGTGGGCGCGGTGCGAACGAAGGCCAGTGAACGGGGGAGTGCAGCTATGCCGAACCACACCATGGCGACGATTGGTCTATTGCGGGGGTGCGCCGACCAACACCTGTCGGCTTACATCGACCCATCGGCTGGATTCGCGTTCGGTAGCTACGACCGGTGGTACACAACGCCGGATCGATTGACTCCCCTGGACTGTCTCGCTGGCAATCTGTTGAGCCTCCGGCTCGGCCACGCTGAAGTCATCCCCCTGTTCCAACCCGGTCCCAGTGCGGCGACGAGGCTGCGGGAGGCGATGCAACAGGTCCTGGATCAGACGTCCCCAGAACCCACACCCTCCGACCCGCAGTTCCTCACGCTCCGCTCCATCGAAGACGACGCCTTCCGGCTCCTGCGGGATGCGAACACGCTGACGAGTGAAGTGCCCGAATGGACGGCGGTCGCCGTCTGCAAGGTCTTGCACCGGCTCCGTCCCCACTTTGTTCCGCTCTACGACAGCGTTCTACGCAACTTCTATGGGACATCGAGGGAACGACCAGCGGACTTCTTCGCGGCCCTGTTGGAGGATCTCAAGGCGAACCACGAGTGGCTGTCCGAGTTCAGCGAGGGCGTCCGAACGCCGGATGGTCGGCAACTGTCGGTCCTCCGGCTTGCCGACATCGTCATCTGGCACCACAGCCGATTCGGCTGCCCGGAGGGCTAGTCACATGACAATCGCAGAGGACATCGTCGAACTGCTGCGCCAGAACCCGAATGGCCTGTCCGACGCTGAGCTCGCCAAGCGAACTGGGAAGTTGCACCAGCAGGTCAACCAGCGGTGCCGCACACTCGCCGAGCAGGGTCGGTTGGTTCGTGATGACAGCGCCGGCGTCATCGTCAACAGGATCGGCGCTGGCGCGACCGACTCCGCGGTGTGCGACCCGGGACCGGCTGCCGCCGCCTCGCTGGACGCCACCCGGGAGTGGTTCTGGGAGGGCAACGTTCAGGCGCGCCTGTGCAGCTGGCTGGTCCAGCAGGGATGGTCACTTATCCAGGTGATGAATACTGCCACGAGGCAACAGGGCACCGACATCGAAGCCTGCCGCGGCGAGGTGCGGCTACACGTCGAGGTCAAGGGATACCCGTCGAGGTCGTACGTCGACCCGCGGCGGACGGGCGAAGCCAAGCCGACGCAGGCCAGCACGCAGGCCGGCCACTGGTACGCGCACGCGCTCCTGAAAGCGGTTCGGCTGCGGGACAAGCATCCGCATGACGCGGTAGCGGTGGCGTTCCCGGACTTCGGCCGCTACCGGTCTCTCCTCGCAGAGACGCAGCGCAGTCTCGGGGCGTTGCTCATTGACGCCTTCCTTGTCACCGAGGACGGCGACGTTGCCCGGTGGGCGGAACGCGAAGCGGCCCAGCGCATGAATGCAGCATCGCCAAGCCCAAGCCTGGTACAGGAGAGGCGCGAATGATTTCCACCTCCGCGGTGTCGACGATTTCCTGGCTAGACATGGACGACGACCAAAGTCGGCGGATCCGTGAGGCGATCGCGGCACTCGACGACAAGGAAACCTTCGATCCGATCGGCACCGGCACCATCCGTGACGCCTTTTCGGAAGCTCTCTTTCCGGGTACGTCGACCATCCAGACTCGCCTGCGCTATTTCCTTTTCGTGCCGTGGACCTGTTACGCCGTCGCGGCCAAGCGACCCAGCCGCAAGGCGTTCCAGGACCGGTTGCGTGAGCAGGAGTGGCGACTGATCGAGGCACTGCGTCCGATCGGGGCCAATCAGGGTGTGATCGGCTACCGCGCTGGTAGAAAGCTCACCCGCCTGCCGGCCTCGGTCTACTGGCACGGCCTCGGCGCCTGGGGCGTTCGCACCCAACCGCGCATGACCCTCGCCGACTACCGCGACTTGGTGACTCGACCGGGTCGCGGAGACCGGACTATCCGCGACGACGAGAACGTCGTGCTCGGCGGCCCTCCGGCGCCCTGGGACCCCGGGCTCCCCGACCCGCCGGACGAATATCCCGCCACGGGCCTGAGCATGCAGTTGACCAGAGACGAGGCCTGCTATCTGCGGGACCGGATGCGATCCACGCGTGCCGTTGGCGCAGGTCAGGCAGGCGCGCCATCCATGCTCGCGTGCCTTGCCGAGGACCCTGCTGCTTGGTACGACCAGGAAGAACCGTGGTCCGAATCGCTACTCACCCTCCCGGCGCCTGTCAGCGAGATGCTGACGCATGCCCGCAACTTTTCAGACATCACTTTCGGGGCCCAGTTGCTCTACAACGTTCTGCTTTCCCGGCGAGCGGCAAAGCTGCTTTGCGCCGAGACGTCCCATCTCGATGACTGGGTCGCCAGCGAGATCGACGCCTGGATCGGGAAAATTACGGCTCGGTCTGACTCCCTTCAGGATTGGTGGTCGCGGTCTGACGCCTTCTGGGGCGTCGTCTCCGGATGCCGTGGCCGGGCGCGGCCCGGCACCCGTGCCTTCCTCGAACACTGGATCGGCGCCGCCGTCAAGGATCCACGAACGGCGCTGGAAGATGCCGGGTTGCGGCGGCGGGTCACGGAGCAGGAACTCGCGCTAAAGGGCCGCTACGCTCGGCTCAGCTATCAGCCGGCGCTTCAGTCGTGGGATGGCGATGCGATTGGTGGCGCGCCACTCAGGTACCGGTGGCCGACCGTACGACAGTTCCTTTCTGATCTGCAAGGCGGGCTTGCAGGAAAGGTGGCCGATGGTGCGGCCTGACAACCGAAGGACTCTCGTCGACGCTCTCCGACCCTTGCCCGGAACCCGACTGGACTGCGCGGTGGGCACGACCTACACCTTGAATCTGACCACCCTGCTCATGGTTCCTGCGGCGCACGCGCTCCTCGACGCGGGCCAATCGGGCGACTCCGAGGATGAGGCCCCGGAAGGGCTCACACCCATCGGCCTGCTCGACGCGCTGCACCGTACTGCCGACCGGATCACGCTTTTCTGCGATGCCGCGCAGATCGCCCCTCCCCTGCACCGTCGCAGAGCCCTCCTCGGCTTCATCGAGCAGGCGGTCGTGCCGGTCACCGCTCCCCGTGGCGGCGCATTCCACCCGAAGCTGTGGGCACTGCGCCATGTCGACGAGGCGGGGCGCCCGACGTTCCGGCTGCTTGTCGCTACCCGCAACCTCACCTTTGACCGGTGCTGGGACACGATCACCGTCCTGGAATCCGACCCCGGCGGTCAGCGGCTCGCGGGGATCGGTGACCTGGTCCGCGGGTTGCCCGCGCTGTCGGTCACGTCACTGCCCGACGCACGGCACAAGCCGATCGCCGCCCTCGCCGACGAGCTCGATGCGGTGCGATTCGCGCCCCCGGAGGGGTTTCGTAATCTCCGCCTGCACGTGTTCGGCCTCGACGAAGGGCCATGGCCCTTCCCGAAGAGCTGCCACCGGCTCCTGGTGGTGTCCCCGTTCCTCAGCTCGACGACGCTGCAGCGCCTGCCGACGGCGACGACACGACGAGCCCTGATGTCCCGGCCGGAAGCCCTCTCTGCGGCCGGACAGGCGGCCAGCACATACGAATGCTTCACCCTGAACTCCGCTGTCCTAGATGATGCGCCCGACGTGCCGCGGGCGAGCCGTGACGACCCTCGGCGCGTGCAGGACGGCCTGCACGCCAAGCTTTACGTCACTGACGATGCCACCGGAACGAGCTGGTGGACCGGAAGCGCCAACGCCACCGGCGCCGCCTTCGAGCGCAACGTCGAGGTTCTGCTGCAACTGGATACGACAGCAGAACGGCACTCCGTGCGGGCTCTACTGCAACAGCGCAGGGAGGGGGATCCCGAGAGGCGCACCTTCCGGGACCTGCTGTTGAGCTGGGAGGCCGAGGACGGCCACGAACCGGCCGACGACAACCGAGACGAGCTCGACGAGGTACGCCGAGCCGTGACCGCCATCCCCTTCACCGCCACCGTTGCCGAGTCCGAGCCCGGCCGCTACGAGGTCACTTACCGGTCCGACAAACCGCTGCCGCTTCCGGCCGGGGTCGAGGTGCGCTGTCGGCCGGCGACAGTCGCGCAACTCGACCAGCCGTCGGTGTTCGACACCGAGGGCCGGCTGGTGTTCTGCACTTCAGCCACACTCACCAACCTTTCCGCGTTCCTGGTCATCGAACTGACGCTGGCTGGGCTGAGCACCGTCTTTGTCGTCAGGTGCACCCTGCACGGCGAGCCCGAAGATCGGAGGCAGCGGCTCATCGCGGACCTGGTGGGGGATGCGCACCGCCTGGTGCGTTACCTGCTTGCCCTGCTCGCCGACGACGAGCTGCCCTTGAACGGCGAAGAGGTGGATCGCGTCGGCGCGTACGACTGGACCGGCGCGGACCTCGAGCGGCTACCGCTGACAGAGGTGATGCTCAGAGCCCTCGCCAAGGATCCCGGGCGCCTGCGTGAGGTGGCCGACCTGCTCAAGACGGTCCGGGATGGCGGCGGGCAATTGCCCGATGGCCTGGACGGGCTCTGGGACGCCGTATGGCACGTTGCCCAGGAGGACATCCATGGCTGAAGCCGCCGCACTCGCCGGACTCACCGACTTCCAGCGCAGGACCGCACAGTACGTCTTCCGCCGGATGTATCTGGATCCTGAGCCGGCCACCCGATTCCTCGTCGCCGACGAGGTTGGACTCGGCAAGACCCTGGTGGCTCGAGCTGTGGTTGCTCAGACAATCGCTCATCTGCGCGAACTCGGCGACCAGCGAATCGACATCATCTACGTCTGCTCCAACACCGCGATCGCCCGTCAGAACCTCCGCAAGCTCAGCCCGCATGGGGTATCGACTACGGCAGCTGCTGGCCGGCTCTCCCTGTTGCCGGGACAACCCGGGGCGCAACCGAGGGGCGTCAACCTCGTTGCGCTCACCCCTGGCACGTCACTCCAGCACGGCACCGCCCTCGGCACGTTGGCCGAACGCGCTGTCGCACTGGAGTTTCTGGCAAGTACGCTCGGCACAGATGCAACCGAGCGGAAGGGCGTCTACCGGGCCTTTGCGGGCAACATCAGCGACCGTGACGGCAGCCTGCGCGACCTACGGGAGAGGTTCGCCGCTGCTCGCGGGCCGTTGAAGCCGGTGTGGGGGGCCAAGCACATCTTCGCGCGGCACTTCAGTGCAGTGAACGCTCGGTACCGGGAGGCCAGCGGGTCCTGGATGCGGGAAACGCTCGACTGGCTCGACAGCGAGTTCCGGAAGACGTCTCGCCGGGATCCGGATGCCAACGCGGTGCGCAACGAGTTCATCGGGTGCGTGCGCCGGGCGATGGCCGCCACAGGTGCCGAACTGCTCCGTCCCGATCTGGTCATCTTCGACGAGTTCCAACGCTTCGCCGATCTGCTGCACAGCACCGAGCCCGAGATCCAGTCGCTGCTGGAAAACCTGCTCACGGGAGGCGGCGGCAGGAAAAACCTTGCGGCCACGCGCACCCTCCTCCTCTCGGCTACGCCGTACCGGATGCACACCACGGACGTGGAACGGGCCGCAGGCGAGGATGATCACTACCGTGACCTGCTGCGTACCATCGGATTCCTGGCTGGCGAACCCAGTGCGGCAGGGCTCGCCGCCGACCTTCGTCAGTTGCGGTGGGCGCTGACCCGCATTCCCGACGACGGCCTCGGCCCGGTTAGGGTGGTGACCGATGCCATCTCCGCCCGGCTGCGAACGGTGATGGTGCGTACCGAGCGCCTGGCGAGCACCGCAGACCGCGACGGCATGCTGCGCACCGTGACGCAGGGCGTGCCGGCGCCGGACGCGGAGGAGATCCGCGGCTACCTCGCAGCTAGTCGACTGGCAGGCCGAATTCCCCTGGGGGAGGGCATTCGCGATCACGATCTGATCGAATTGTGGAAGTCGACTCCCTACCTGCTCAGCTTCCTCAACCGGGAGAACTATCAGGTCAAGGCGGCACTGCAGGAAGCGATCTCGATAGCCGACGAGCCGGCAGCGATCACCGGAGTCCTGGCACATACCACCGCCACCATCCCCTGGTCCGACGTAGACACCTACCAGAAGTTAGAGCCAGGCCACGCCCGACTGCGTCAACTCCTGAACTCCGCTGCGGGTCCTGCGACACATCGTCTGCTGTGGTTGCCGGCATCTGCGCCGTACTACCGGGCTGACGGCCCCTTCGAGTCGCCGGTGGCGCGGGCATTCACCAAGCAGTTGGTCTTCTCTGCCTGGCATGCCGTACCGAACTCGATCAGCGCGATGCTGAGCTACGAGGTCGAACGCGCGACCACCGGTGCGCGACCCGACGTGACGTACACCGAAGCGGTGAGCCGGGCGGCTCGCCCGCTGCGTCTCGAGGCCGACACCACCTACCTCCTGCTTTATCCGAGCCTGGCCCTGGCCGACGCGGTCGATCCGCTCGCGATGGGCGTGAGCGCCAGCCAACTGCCAACCTGGCAAACGGTTTCGGACGGTGCGCAGCGGCTGTTGCGCGGTCGGATCGACAGGCTGACGGCAGGGCACCGGAGTGGGCCGACCGATCCGAGGTGGTACTGGCTGGCAATGCTGCTGCTGGACCACGAGCGACAAATAGCGGGAGAAGCGACCGCCGCGATAGATCTGGCTGACAGCCGGATGGGCGATGAGGCGGAGACCTATCGGAGCCGGATGCATGACTGGCAGCGCATCGTGGCGTCGGGTGGGCTGCCGCGGGACGTCGGTTCTCCTCCGGGAGACCTGGTCGAGGTTCTTGCCGAGGTGTCACTCGCCTCCCCAGCAGTGTGCGCGCTCCGTGCCATTCGGCGGGTGCTACCGCTAGCGACGCCAGAGATGTCGCTGCCAGCGGCGGCACGCATCGCTTCAGGAATCCGGGCCATGTTCAACGGTCCGGAGGCAGCCGCGGTCGTCGCCAGCGAGGACAGCAGCGTGTTCTGGCGCGAGTGCCTGAGCTATGCCGCCCGCGGCAACCTTCAGGCAGTGCTCGACGAGTACCTGCACGTCGTGACCGAGTGGCAGCGCTTCGACGCGGAGGCTCTGCCAGACCTCGCCGACCATGTTTTTCGTGCAGCGACACTCCGGGCCGTGCCGTATCAGGTGGACGTTGTCGATGCGGCGAAGGGTCTGGACCTTCGCCACATGCGCGGTCGGTACGCCGTCCGCTTCGGCCGTGGACGGGACGAAATGAATGGTGAGGTACGTGCGGAAAGCGTCTCCGAAGCGTTCAATTCGCCGTTCTGGCCGTTTGTGTTGGCCACCACTTCCATCGGTCAGGAGGGCTTGGACTTCCATCTCTACTGCCATGCCGTGGTGCACTGGAACCTGCCGCACAATCCGGTCGATCTGGAGCAGCGCGAAGGCCGGGTGCACCGCTACAAGGGGCATGCCGTGCGGAAGAACGTGGCACACCGCTGCGGCTTGCCTTCGAACCCTGACGGGGACCCGTGGCGATCGATGTTCGAAGCCGCAGCAAGGTGCCGGCCCGAGGGCGAGTCAGAAATCGTGCCGTACTGGGTCTTCGAAGGGCCTGCGAGCATCGAGCGGCACCTGCTGGTCGCTCCCTACACGCGAGACGCATCCGTGCTGCCGCATCTGTTGAATTCAACGGCCATGTACCGGATCGCCTTCGGCCAGCCAAGACAGGAGGAGCTGCTTCGGAGTCTGGCCCGCCAGCTCAGCCCGGAGCAGCAGGGTGAGTTGGCGCAAATTAGGGTTGACCTGCGGCCCGGGGACGACTGAATAGCAACGCTCGTTTCTCGATCTCCAGAGGCGCCGCCTCCCTCACGTCGCCTTGTCGCGCCGGACGTCCTTGATGTGCTCGCTGAGTGGCTTCAGATTGACGGGTGCCCCGCCCTCTGCGGCGGTCGTCTCTCGCCTAGGGGCGGGACGCGATCAGGAGTCGAAGGCCCGGTCTGCGCTCGACCGCGGCCCTTGTCGCTCCGTCAACAAGTCATCGCTCTGACTCCTGATCGAGCAGCTCACCGGCTCTGTTCAGGACGGCGTGCCAGAGGTTCGGTGCCACTGTTTCCTTGAGCAGCGCCACAACCTCTTCGGCCCCGAGATCGACGAAGCGCCGCGACACCGGGCGCGGTGACAGCTGCGTGACCGTCGACGTATCCGATTCCGCGGCGGGAGCCACGCGCCCGTCCGACTCGCGTTCCTCGAGGGGACCAGTAACCGTGGAACGCTCAGCCTCCTGACGCCGTGGATCCTCCACGTTGGTCGCGTTCGAGTTCGGCTCCGTGCTGGTTTCGATCCTCTCTATGCTCAATTCGGTCGGAATGTGGAGAGCGACGATGTCGAGGTACCTCGTCGTGCGGGTGAGAGCGACATAGAGAAGTCGGTGACCACGCTCGTCTTCGGCGATGATGTCGTCCGGCTCCACGACCACGATCGCGTCGAACTCGAGCCCCTTGGACTCCTGCGGGCTGACCACGTTCACGCCCGGCCCTAGGTCGCCAGCGGAAGCTGCCCGCCAGACGACATCCCTGACCGTGAGCTGCCGTTCGATGTCCGCCCGGCCCGACGCTGGGCAGATGATGGCCACGGACCGACCATGCGAGGCGTGGTCCATGGCCACTCGGACCGCTGTCGAGGCCCGCTCATCCTCGTCTTCTACCCGGTGAATGGTTGGATCCGCCGGCCCGTCCCGCACGACCTGGGGTGCTTCGACGTCGGGCGCGGCGATCGGTAGGAGTCTGGCCGCGAGGTCGAAGACCTGCCGGGGGACGCGGTAGCCGTAGTGCAGCTCTTCCAGCACGTGGGGCAGCTCCGCCGGGAGATGGTCCAGCAGGTCGTCCCAGTCGTCGCGCGCCCAGTGTCCGGTCGACTGGGCGATGTCCCCGACCACCGTCATCGACCCGTTGCGGGATCGGCGTGCGATCGCACGGAGTTGCATGGGGGAGAGGTCCTGCGCCTCGTCCACCACGATGTGCAGGTAACCCGCCTTGACGCCGTTGATCAGGTGGTCGAGCTCGTCAAGTACGGCGAGGTCGGAGTCGCTCCACGTCTCGTCCGAGAGCCGTTCGGCCGGTCGCCGGTGCAGCACGGACACCTCTCGTGCCGTGAACTCGTCGCCGGCCGCGGCGATCAGCCGGTCCCGTGAGCCGTAGAGCTCCCGCAGGAACGACGCTGGAGTGAAGGACGGCCAGAGCCGGTCCATCACCGGATCCAGTGCGAGGCGCAGACGACTGCGATCCATCCGCACCCGGGATCCAACGAGCTCGGTCAACAGCTCCCGAAAGAGCTGACGGCGCTCCGAGTAGGTGCCAGCGCTCGCGCGGGAGCGGCTCACCAGTGGCTTCAGCTCCTCGGCGGTGAGGCTCAGCGTGCGATTCCCGATCTGCACCTCGACCCACTGCTGGCTTTCTGCTGGGCCTACTCGGCCATAGAGCGCCCGCCGGACGAGCCCAGCCAACCGGCCGTCCCCCTTGAGCTTGACAGCGGCCGGATCGTCCTGGCGGCCCCGCTTCACCGGCGGATGCAACTGGTGCACATCGACCTGGGTGACGCTGGTGTCACCGAGGCTGGGCAGCACCAGCCGGGTGTAACGGGTGAAGGTCGGGCTGGGCCCCACCATCAGAATGTCGTCTGCGGTCAGGTTGCCGAGGCTGTTGAACAACAACCAGGAGACCCGGTGCAGGGCGATTGCCGTCTTGCCCGTCCCCGGGCCGCCTTGGATGATCGTCAGCTGATCGGCGTCGGCACGGATGAGGTCGAACTGCGACGCCTGGATCGTCCGCACGATCTCCTGCATCGTGCCGGTGCGGTTGCTCTCCAGATCGCTGAGCAGCGCGTCGCTGATCTCCTCGTACGCCTCCAGCTCCTCGACCGCCTCGGCGAGCTGAGCGAAGACGATGTCGCTGAACGAGGCGATTCGGTTCATGGAGCAGTCGTAGGTGCGCTTAAGCCGCAATTTCCTGGGGTCGGCGTGACTGGCCTCGTAGTAGCGGGCTGCCGCTGGCGCCTGCCAATTCATGACCAGTAGTTCAGAGTCATCGTCGAAGATCGCATGGTGGCCGATGTAGAAGCGCTCGCCGCCCTCGTCATCCATCCGGCCGAACGCGACAGGCTCATCTGACGCACCGATGCGGTCGAGCCGAGCCCGGGTGTCCTGCTTGATGCGGGTGGCGGCACCACTGTTGGCCGCGGCTCCGGCGGCGAGACTCAAGTTCGTACGCATCCGCTCTCGGTGATCCCACGCCGCGTCAAAGTACTTCTGCTCACGACGGAGCTCTTCCGAGAGCACGTCCATGTTGATCTCCCGTGGCCGATCGTCGGTGCGGTGCTTGCCAGCATGGGGATGGCCCGGCTGGCCGGCGCCTTCCCGGGCTGTAACTGCAAGGTGTCCTGACGATATGGGGCGTTACGGCCTCTGTCGTTCCGCCAATCGCCTGTCAGAGGTGAACCTTCGGGCTATCGCCGGCTGACGACTCCGCAGCCCGTTGCGGCTGTTGGTGACCTGCCGGGTCCGCTGGATCTGGCTGTTCGTTGGGCCCAGGTTGATACCTGACAGGCGCAGCCACTGGTCCGTTACGCGACGTAGTCAGTTTGGAGATAATGCCTGGTCATGCCACTACCTACCGTGAACCCGTCATCACGATCGGCCTTGGTGTCGGCACCGGTTCCCCTGAACCGAGCAGCCGCCACCGGGGCCTCAGACGGGAGAAACATATGCGTGCTCAGAAACAAGGCCGGCGGTTCGGTGCCCGAGCGTCCGTACTCGTGCTCGGTCTTGTCGTGGCCGCGGCGGTGGTCGCCCCGGCGAGCCCGGCGTCCGCCGCGGTCCCCGGCCTGGTGCGGATCGCCGCGACCAGCGTCAGCAACTCCGCCGACTTCCACAGCGCCACGGCCACCTGCCCGGTCGGCAAAGTCCTGACCGGCACGGGCTACGAACTGAACGGCGTCACGGGTGAGGGCGTCGTCGACGACCTGCGCCCCAACGGCGGCCCGGCCACCGCGCCGACGGCGGTCACCGTGGGCGCCTACGAGACGGAGGCGTTCGCCGGCAACTGGTCGGTGACGGCGTACGCGATCTGCGCCAACCCGGTGCCGGGCCTGGTGCGGGTCTCCGCAACCAGCGTCAGCAACTCGGCCGACTTCCGCAGTGTCACGGCGACCTGCCCGGTCGGAAAGGTGCTGACCGGTACGGGTTACGAGTTGAACGGCGTGACCGGTGAGGGTGTCGTCGACGACTTCCGCCCCAACGGTGGGGTCGCGGCGGCGCCGACCTCGGTGAACGTCGGTGCCTACGAGTCGGATGCCACCGCTCTGAACTGGTCCGCGACCGCGTACGCGATCTGCGCCAACCCGTTGCCCGGCCTGGTGCGGACGTCTGCGGTGGGTGCCAGCAACTCCCTCGACTTCCGCAGTGTCGTCGCGACCTGTCCGGTCGGGAAGGTGCTGACCGGCGCCGGCTACGAGCTGAACGGTGTCACCGGCGAGGGGATCGTGGACGACTTCCGGCCCAACGGTGGTCCGGCCACCGCTCCGACGTCGGCCGCCTCGGGTGCGTACGAGGAGGACGCGTTCGCGGGGAACTGGTCCGACACGGCGTACGCCATCTGCGCGACGGCGTAACACGGCTCATCCGGTGTAGCCGCCCCGCGAACGCGCGGGGCGGCTACACCGTTGACTGTTCGGTCAGGAGCCGCCCTGGCGTTGAACACGCCCCTCGCCCGAGACCTTGGCCCGGCCCAGGTCGTTCTCGGTGCCGGCGGAGCCGGTCGCGGTACGGCGGTTCCGTTGGTCGGGCGAGTGCTCCATGGGCGAGCCCTGGCGACCCGGAGCGCCACTGCCCGAATGCCGCCGGCCTCGCGCCGACTCACCACCGCTGTCGTGTTTGTTCTGCTTGTGGCTACCCATGCACCGCGCGTACCCGGTCACCCGGCGGCTAGTCACCAGCCGACCGGCGAACGTCAGCCGTTGGGTGTCCGCGTGGTGGGCAGGACTGGGACCGCTCTTGGCAGTCGCTCGCGTTGCTCCAACGGGAGCCATTCACCCTTGGGATCGAGCAGTTCGATGAACTCGACGAGTTCGTTCTGTAGGCGTACCAGCCGCTCATTCCCATGCTGGCCTCGGGCTTCTACCTCGTCCACCTCCTTCAGGAGGCGGGTGAACCAGGACGCGAACCTCGGGTCGGTGTCGAGGCGTTCGCAGAAGGCCGCGTATCCGAGCACCTCGGTCACCGCGCCCTCAGGCGACTCCACTCGGTGCAACATGACTTCACCGATGGCCCGCTGGTGTCCCCGGAACACGCGGAACGGGCCGGGCAGTGAGTCGGTCGCCAAGGGATGGTGAATCCGCTGTATCGCAGTGAAGAACTCCTTGGTGCTCTTCACCGACTCAAGATCGAGGAAGCGCTGTTCACGGCGGAGGACCTCCAGCCAGGCCAGGTGTTCGGCGAGGACGTACACGGTGTTGTGGCGGACATAGTGCTGGGCCTCGCTGTCGCCGGAGTGCAGGTACGTGCGCAGGAAGTTTCGGCTGAGCACGTTGTGCAGCCGAGACTGCAGCGACTCAGCTGACGACAGCAGCGGCACCCGGTAACGCCGGAACAGATCCTCGGCGAGTTCCACCTTCTCGCGGTTGCGTGTCTCGTCCTGCAGGCGGTGGGTGACGAGAGCAGTCCGATACGTCACCGCCACGCTGATCAGCGCCACGGCGGCGGACACCACAGCGATCACGATTTCCGGCCCCATGCCGCACAGCTTGCCTCGCCCCGTCGTCGGCCGATGCGTTCGACTCGCCGATCAGGCCGCTGGGGATGCGCGTAGGGCAGGCAGGCGGTCGATACCGCGATATGGCGTCCGCGGACGGCGTGCACGGGTGCCCGACCGTAGCGTCCGAACCGCGCGGGTCCCCAAGCGCGCGACCTGAGGGAGGGCAGCAATGCAGAGGCCGTTACCAGGGGAGCAGGCCCCGGTCATCGTGAATGTCGACCGGTGGCGGGCGGGGTTGCCGCCGGACGCCTGGCCGGACAACTTTCCAATCAGCGGCGACGTCTGGCGGCGCGACGTCTTCGCCGTGGCCGACGCGTACCGGGCCGGCTCGGCGAGCGCCCGCCAACTGCTGACCGCCGTGCTGATCTGGGGCTACGGACCCATCGGGTACGGGCCGTGGCGCGCCGCCAGGTCGCTCGGCGCCGACCCGGACGGCAAACGTCTGGCGTACGCGCTGGAGGAGATGTCCGCGTCAGCGCCAGACGAGGACGCGCTGCGCACGGCCTACCGCAGATTCCGCGACCCCAACCAGGCTCGGCTGCCGTGGTTGGGGCCGGGACTGTTCACGAAGGTCCTCTACTTCGTCGGTTACCGGCGCGGGGTGGGCGGTGTGCAGCCGCTGATCCTCGACCGCGTCGTGGCCAGCCGCCTCCCCGTCGAGGCCGGCGTCGGCCGACAGTCCGACTGGTTGTCGGAGGAGTGGCTCGCGTACCTGCGCTGGGCGGCCGAGCAGGCGCAGGCCCGAGGCGTTGAGCCGGACGAGGTCGAGATGGCGATCGGTAGGGAGGCCGAGGCGGCTACGACATAGCGCGCAGGCGGGCGTCGAGGGCGTCGAGGTCGGGGACGAACCAGATGTGCCCGGCCCGGTTCGACTCGTGTACCAGGGCACGCAGCGCCGAGCTCTCCGCCAGGTGCGCCGAGATGTCGCCGACCACGGCCAGTCGCAGCCGGTAGTTGACGAACTTCTGCATCACGTCGCCCGCGAAGCGGGTGCCCAGCGAGAAGAAGCGCTCGTCGAGCCGGTTGGCCGGCACGGCCACCACCTGGGCGCCGAGAAAGGCCGCGCCGATGAGGTCGAGCGCGTCCTGTTCGGTGGCCAGCGGCGGGCCCGCCGGGTCGCAGACCAGCACCGGCACCCCGGCGCGTTCCTGGACTTCGTCAGGCATCGTGGACCTCCCTGTCGAACAGGCCGTTGTCGGCGTTGAGCACGGCGTCGAGCAGGTGCAGCAGCTCGGCGGTCGCGGCGGGGTCGCCGAGGATGATGATCTTCATGCGTCGCCGCTCCTCGTCGTGCACGGTCTGCACCCGCAGAGGGTTGGCCGGGTCGTGGCCGGTGTTGGCGCTGGTGAGCACGAGCGTGCCGAGTCGGTCGGCGGCGGCCCGGTCGACCCCGTCGATCTGCACGATGCTCGACACCTCCGCCGGCCCGGCCGTGGTGCCGGTGGTGGCCCGGGTCTGCCCGGTGAGCGCGTCGAGGTCACCGGCGGCGATCCGATACTGCTTGCCGATCCGCACCGCCCTCAGCCGGCCGGAGCGGATGTAGCCGCGCACCGTGCGTACGTGCAGCCCGAGCCGGTCGGCGACCTGCTCGACCGAATACATGTCTTCCTTCATCGCTCCCTATCCTACCCACAAAGGGAAGGTTGGGGAGCGATGAGGTAGGTCACCCCCAAAAGGGTCCGCGACACACTCCCGGCACCGCCCGCGACGTCTTCACACCTGAGACGCCGGCCGGGCGCGCAGCGCCAACGATCCCCCGGTGTCAGACGATTCCAGTACGGTCTGGAAACCATGGACGCGCGGCTCGGCGACGCCATCATCGGGCGGGATCATCCCGCAGGTCTGCTGCGTGCTGAGCTGGATCGGGCCACCACCAGCCACGGGGCCCTTGTCCTGGTCACCGGCGAGCCGGGCATCGGCAAGACGACCCTGGTCACGGCCGCGGCGCGCGAGGCTCGACAGCGCGGGGCACTGGTGCTCGGCGCCGCCTGCTGGGACTCCGACAGCGCCCCCGGCTACTGGCCGTGGGTGCAGGTGCTCCGCGGCCTGCAACGCTCCGCCGACGACTGGGCGGTGGCGCGGGAGACCGCGGAGCCGGCGCTCACGACCCTGCTCGGCGAGGCCGGCACCGGCGGCGAGCAGGCCGGTCGCACCGCCAGTTGGGCCGGCGTCGACACGGGCGGCGACACCGCCGACCGCGAGGCGTTCGCCCTGTACGACGCGGTGACCGCCGCGCTGGTCGCCGTCTCCCAGCACCGGCCGGTCGTGGTCGTCCTCGACGACCTGCACTGGGCCGATCCGGCCTCGCTGCGGCTGCTGGCGTTCGCCGCCCAGCACACCTGGTTCGAACGGCTGCTGCTGATCGGCACCTACCGCGACGCCGAGGTCGAGTCGGGCGAGCACCCGTTGCGCCCTCTGCTGATGCCGCTGGTCACGAAGGCGACCACGGTCACCCTCACCGGCCTGTCCCGGGACGAGGTGGCCGCGCTGATGGCGCGTACCGCCGGGCGGGAGCCCGACGCCGGCCTGGTCGACGAGGTGCACCGGCGTACCGGGGGCAACCCGTTCTTCATCGAGCAGACGGCCCGGCTGTGGCGCGCCGACGGTGCCGGCGGCACCATCGCACCCGGCGTACGGGAGGCGGTGCGCCGCCGGCTGGCCCAGCTGCCCGCACCGGTGGTCGAGGTGTTGACCGTGGCCGCCGTGCTGGGCCGGGAGTTCCACCGTCAGGTCCTGGCGGCCAGCGCGGCTGCGCCGGCGGCGCAGGTCGACCGGCTGCTCGACCGGGCGGTGACCGCCCGGCTGGTGGTCGCCCGGGGCGGCGGCCGGTTCGCCTTCGCCCATGACCTGGTTCGGGAAACGCTCTACGACGGGCTCGGCGACGAGGACCGGCGGGCCCGGCACGCCGCGGTCGTCCGGGCGGTGGACCCACCGGCGGAGCTCAGCGACCTGCTGATCCCGGCCGACCTGGCCCGCCACGCCTACCTGGCCGGCCCCGCGCTCGACCGGGCCCGGGTCACCGAGCTGCTCGTCGCCGCGGGGCGGGACGCGTTCGCCCGGCTCGCCACCGACGAGGCGGGGGTGCACTTCCACCGCGCGCTCGAGGTCGTCGAGGACCGGGCGCAGCGGGTCCGGATCCTCGTCGAGTTCGGCGAGGTGCGCTACCACCACGCCGGCCGGGAGGAGGCGGGGCGACTGCTCGCCGAGGCTGCGACGCTGGCCCGTACGCTCGACGACCCGGTGCTGCTGGCCCGTGTGGCGCTCACCGTCCACCGCTCCCGCCAGGTCGAGACCAGGCGCTCGATGAACGCGGTCGAGCTGGTGCGGGAGGCGTACCGGCGGCTCATCGGCGAGCCGGACGACACCGCGTCGGTCGGCACGTTGATCGCCGACCTGATCACCGCCACCGAGACGATCGCCCGTCGGGGCCGGGACGACGAGACGCTGACCTTCAGCCTGTGGGCCCGCCACGACACCACCTGGGGGTTGGGCACCGCGGCGGCCCGGGCCGCCCTCACCTCGGAGATCCGGGACGTGGCCCGCCGCACCGGCGACCGGGAGACCGAGCTGTGGGCCACCTCGCTGCGCTGGGTGGCGCTGCTGGAGCTGGGCGACCCCCGCTTCGTCGACGAGTTCACCGCCTTCGTCACCGGCGGTGGGCAGGACGACCTGGCCCGGCACCGGATGGCCGCGACCATCGACAGTGGAATCATCGCGGCGTTCCGGGGCGACTTCGCCGAGGCCGACGAGCGGTTCGCCATCCTCACCGACTTCGTCGACCCGGGGCACACCGAGTTCGCGTTCATGGGCCATCACCTGCTCTGGTCCCGGCTGCTGCTCCAGGGCCGGTTCGACGAGGCCGACGCACTGCTGGACGGACTGGCCCCGGCCGACTACCCGTACCGGGAGCTGCTGCGGGCGATCACCGCCGCGGAGCGCGGCGACGACGAGCCGGCGGTCCGGCTGACCGCCGGCATCGAGGCCGCCGACATCCGGTACCCGCGCCCGGTGTCACCGCTCTGGCTGCGGCTGCGCGCCCAGGCGGCGGCCGCGTCCCGCGACCCGCAGCGCTGCGACGACGCGCGCGCCGCACTGACCCCACACCACGGAGAGTGGACGGTGGCGCTCTTCGGCTGCGACATCAGCGGTCCCGTGGACCACTGGCTCGCGGTGGTCGACGCCGCCCAGGAGCGCTGGGACGACGCCATCGCGGGCTTCGAGGCGGCCCGCGACGCTGCCGACCGGATGGGCTCCCGGTCTTGGTCGCTCATCGCCCGCGCCGAGCTGGCGAACGCCCTGGCCGCTCGTGGCCAGCCGGGCGACGCCGCGACAGCGGCCACCCTGAGTGCCGCCACCGTGCGGGACGCCACCGCCCTCGGCATGACCCAGGTGCTCGACCGGCTCGCCGGCCCGACGTCCCCCAGCGCCGCCACCTCGGCCGACCCCGCCACCCCTGGCCAGTTCACCATGGCTGGCGAGGCCATTGCGCTCAACCAGGTCATCGCGGCCAACCAGGTCGAGGCGTCAGGCCAGACCACGGAAGCAGGCCGGCTCGTCGCGTCAGGCCAGACCACGGAAGCAGGCCGGCTCGTCGCGTCAGGCCAGGCAGCGGAACCAGGTCCGGCCGTCGGGCCGCGCCAGGTCGCGCCGGCCGGAGCGCCGGTCGAGGGGTACGAGTTCCGCCGCGACGGGCCGGTCTGGCAGCTCGCCTACGCCGGCGCCGTCGTGCACCTGCCCGACGCCAAGGGGCTGCACGACCTGCATCTGCTGCTGAGCCGGCCGGGCAGTGACATTCCGGCGGTGGAACTGCTCGACCCGGCCGCAGGGCCGGAGCTGGTCGCCGCCCGCCGGATGGGCGGCGATCCGGTCCTCGACGACGAGGCGAAGGCCCGGTACCGGCGGCACCTGGAACGCCTCGACGAGGAGATCGACCGGGCCGCCGCGCGCGGCGACGACCGGAAGGTGGCCGCGCTGGACGGTGAACGCGGCGCGCTGCTCGACGAGCTGCGCGCCGCGGCCGGGCTGGCCGGCCGGAGCCGCCGGCTGGGCGACGAGGCCGAGCGGGCCCGCAAGACGGTCACCGCGCGGATCCGGGACACCCTGCGCAAGCTCGACGAGCGTCATCCGGCCCTCGCGGGTCACCTGCGCGAGACCGTCTCGACCGGCAGCACCTGCCGCTATTTGCCGCCCGAGCCGCCGCCCTGGCGCCTCTGAAAAAACAACGACGGACGGGCGCCGCCACATCAAGGGCGACGCCCGTCCGGGTGCGGCAGGGTCAGCGGCGGTTGTATCGGTACATGGTCAGCGTGCCGAAGACGACCACGAACCCGACGCTCCACGCCAGCAACCACATCGTGTTGGACGGGTCCGACGAGCCGGCCATCGCCGCGCGGACCGCGGCCACCAGCTGCGTCACCGGGTTGACGTTCACGAACGCCTGGAGCCAGCCGGGCATGGTGCTCGGCTCGACGAAGACGTTGCTCAGGAACGTCAGCGGGAACAGCACCATCATGCTGACGCCCATCACCGACTTCTCGCTGCGCAGGACCAGCCCGAAGAACGTCCACACCCAGGAGAACGCGAACGAGAAGACCACCAGCAGCCCGATCCCGGCGGCGACACCGGCAACCCCGCCGTCGGGTCGGAACCCGAGCGCCAGCCCGACGCCGAGGATCACCAGGGCGGCGAGGATGTAGCGCAGCACGTCACCGAAGATCATGCCGACCAGGGCGGCCGGCCGCCAGACGGGCAGGGTCCGGAAGCGGTCGAAGATGCCCTTCTCGATGTCGGTGTTGAGGCCGACGCCGGTGTACATGGTGATCATGACGACGCTGGTCACCATGATGCCGGGCAGGAAGAACTGCAGGTAGTCGCGCGGGCTGTCGGCGAGGGCGCCACCGAACAGGTACGTGAACATCAGCACCATGATGATCGGGAACGCGGTCACGTCGAAGAGCTGCTCCGGCACGTGCTTGATCTTCAGCATGGCCCGCCAGCCGAACGTCAGCGACGCTCCCAGCGCGCTGGGTCGGGGCGGTCGGGAACCGGGCGCGAGCACGGTCGCCAGCGCCTCGGCGGACGGGACGTAGACGGCGGGCGCCCGTTCGGTCGTGGTGGTGGTGACGTTGCTCATCGGGCTGCCTCCAGCTGGTCGTCCCGCTCGTCGGCGGGCACGGCGGGGTGGTCGGTCAGGGCCAGGAAGACCTCGTCGAGGCTCGGCTGGCCGAGGGAGAAGTCGTCGACGACGATGCCGGCGCGGGCCAGGTCGCCGAGCGCGCGGGCGGCCTGCGCGCTGGCGTCGAGGTCGGTGCCGGCCTCGCCGACCCGGGCCAGCAGCGCGACCGGGTCGGCTTCGAGCTGCACCGGTACGCCGAGGGCCGCCTGGAGCACCTTCTCCGCCTCGGGCCGCTGCGCGGGGTCGCGCAGTCGCAGGTGGACGGTGCCGGAGCCGACCGACGACTTCAGCTCGCCCGGGGTGCCCTCCGCGATCACCCGGCCGTGGTCGACGACCGCGATCCGCCCGGCGAGCTGGTCCGCCTCGTCCAGGTACTGCGTGGTGAGCAGCACCGTCGTGCCGTGTGCGACGACAGCGCGGATGATCTCCCACACCTGGTTGCGGCTGCGCGGGTCCAGGCCGGTCGTCGGCTCGTCGAGGAAGAGCAGGTCCGGGGTGTTGAGGATGCTGGCGGCGATGTCGATGCGCCGCCGCATCCCGCCGGAGTACTTCTTCACCTGGCGGTCACTCGCGTCGGTCAGGCCGAACGCGGCGAGCAGGGCCGCCGCGCGCTCGCGGGCGGCCGGCTTGCGCAGGCCGAGCAGGCGGGCCAGGAGCACCAGGTTCTCCGTGCCGGTCAGGTCCTCGTCGACGGAGGCGTACTGGCCGGTGAGGCTGACCCGGGAGCGGACCGCGTCGGCCTCGGTGACCACGTCGTGCCCGAACACCCGCGCCGTGCCGCCGTCGGGGCGCAGCAGCGTGGCGAGCACCCGCACGGCGGTGGTCTTGCCCGCCCCGTTCGGGCCGAGCAGGCCGTAGACGGTGCCGGCGGGCACCTGGAGGTCGATGCCGGCCAGCGCCCGGGTGTCCCCGAACGAACGGGTGAGCCCCGCGGCCTCGATGGCCAGGCCGGTGGTGCGTCTACTCATGATCCTTACCTTTCGTTGGACGTGTTCAGGAGGCGTAGGGCCGGGCGGCGCGGCCTTCGCGCAGCGCCAGACCCCACCAGCGGAGCTGGTCGAGCAGGACGCGGGCGTCCCGGCGCAGTTCGTCGGTGCACTGCGGCGTCGGCTCACCGGCGAGCAGGTCGATGCCGACGACGTCGCGCACCGTCATCGAGTGCAGTGCGGTGAAGATGGTGCGCAGCTGGTCGACCGCGTGCAGGCCGGTGGACCGGCAGCCGTACGACACGAAGCCGACCGGCTTGGCCTGCCACTCGTCGTACGCGTAGTCGATCGCCTGTTTCAAGGGTGCGGGGAAGCTGTGGTTGTACTCGGGGGTGACCACGACGAACGCGTCCGCCCTGCCCACCGCGCGGACGAACGCCCGGATGGACGCGGTCGGCTCGGCGGGGTAGCTGGCCGGAAAGTCGTACTCGGTGAGGTCAACGACCGTCACCGTGAGGTCGTCGTGCCGCTCGGCCTGCTCGACGAACCAGCGGGCGACCCGGTCACCGGCCCGCCCCTCCCGGGTGCTGCCGATGATCACGGCGATTCTGAGCGGCGTCATCGTTTCCCCTCCCCGGCCTCGTGGTCTCACTCGTAAGGCGCGAGGCAGCGACCGGCGGCCCGCTAGATCGGATCTAGCGAGCTCGGAATCCACACAACACCAAGCGTCCACTCGACCAGCGCATTCAGCCGGTTGGACGACAGAGTCACGGCCATTGCATTGAGTACCGTGGACCCGATGTTTGTCGGTGCGTTGTCGGCGCAGGCAGGCAGCTGTGACCGTTTCGGTGAGATCGCGTCACGTTGTGGTAACAGGTGTCACTGGCGTCGATCTTTTCGCAAACATTGCCCGTGTATTCAATGCCAGGTCAGAGTGGTTTACATCACATCGTGAACCGCCAATCATGACGGATTGCCCTATTTGGACGGGACTTCGACATGGGTTGCTGTGCTGTAGCAGCGTGTACCACCTTGAGTACTCATCGCTGTCGCAGGGCGGGGAGCGTGATGGTCAATGAAGAAGCGGCACTCCGTACGGAAGATGATGATGAACATCGCCTTCGCTGGCGCGGGCGCCCTTCTCGTCACCACTGCGGGAAGCACAGGTTGGCTCCGGCACCGCTTCGATGCGTACGGCGAGTGGTTCGTCCGCAACGGAAACCTGCTGGAGGGTCTTGCGCGGATCCTCTGCCTGACCGCCGCGATCGTCCTCGGCGGGGTGATCTTCTCTCGGTTGCGGCAGCGTCTGGGCGAGGAGAAGACGGTGACGCAGCGCCCCGGACAGCCCGACGTACCGTGGTTGCAGCGCCTTCAGGTGTCGGCGGCCGAGCGCCTCAGCGAGCAGGACCGCAAGGCGATGACGATGTTCGTGGAGCTCATCGTCGACCCGGCCCGCTCCCGCTCACGGCTGGCGGAAACCATCGACCTCGACGAGCGGGCGGTGCGGCAGCAGGTAGCGATCTCGTTCAGCCTGCCCGACGCCGAGGATGGCGGAAGGGCTCTCTACATCCCGATCCTGCAGCCGGTGAAGGGCGAACTGGTGGACAACTTCCAGCTGCAGTCGGCGGGAGGCAGTTCGTTGCCGACCCTCTCCTACGAGGAGACCACCAAGCTGGCCGCAGCGGGGCTTCGGCTCATCCTCATGGAAATCTTCGCTGCCAAGGACGCGCCCTCTCCGCCGACAACACTGGACGAGCCCGTGCGCGCAGCCGAGCTGGCCATGCTCCAGATCGTGGCGACTCGTGGGCCATTGCCCACCGGTCAGGTGCACGAACGGTTGAACGTGATTCTTGAGAAGATCAAATTTCCCGACGACGACAGTCGGGAACGCGTCCGCAAGTACGTCTCGGCCCTGGGTTGGTCGTACCCGATCGTCGCGGTCATCTCCACGGCCGAAGCGTCCAGTGGGCGATTCCTAATCAAGTACGAGCGGACCTACGTGCCGGCTTCCCTGACCACGAGTTGGCGGGGTCTGCTCCGGCTCGGGCTCGGCCTCAAGCCGGACAAGGTGGCGATCCCCGTGGAGATGGCCCTCACCGCCGAGAGCTACCACCTCCGGGTCAACGCCCCTGCGAACAAGTACGTGATCAAGCAGTTCCTGCAGTGCCGGCACTGCAGGGTCCTATTGACTCGCCAGTGGCGCGGCAGGGCAGCTGTCGGGGTCCCCGCCGACGAGGGCCGACACGGCAAAAAGGCCGACAACAAGAGGCACCTCTGCGCGCACGAACTCGACAGGTCGAGAAGTGCGACCGACGATGACCGGGTCACCGATCATCATTTCCGAGTACGCCGCAAGCGTGGGCAGAATTTCGTGCACGTCTACATGCGTGGCTATTCCCGGGCTGCGCCGAAACTGCGAGACCTGCAGCTGATCACCACCTTTAAAGAGACCCCGCCCGGTGCCCGAGGGCGCGCGACGATCACCGCCCTGGCCACCACCCTCCTGCTGGCGGTTGCCGGCAATCTCGTGACCAGTCCGCAGAGCGCCCAGGTGGGAGGTCTGCCTGCCCTGATGCTGGCGTTGCCGGCGGTGGCCGCCTCCTGGTTCGGCCTCTCGTCGGACAAGGACGCGCTGGTCGGTGGGTCACTGCTCGCGCGCCTGTCGCTCATCGTCAGTGGAGTGGTCTCGGTGGTCGCGGTTGTGCTCTATCTCGGCTCTCCTCCACCGACTGCACCGGACCCGATCATCGCGGAGAGCATCGCCGACCCGCTGACCTTCGTTGGAATAACCGATTGGCGGTGGATCACGCTCTGCCTCATCTCGGCGATGAACTTGATCTATATCAGCTACCGGTTCGCGCTCAAGCTCGTGCACTTCAATGACCTGATAAGGCGCGAGGATCTTGGTGCTGGCGACTTCGCATGGCGATGACGAAAGAGACTGGAGGAACTGTGGCGACACCCGACACACCGAGACCTGAGGGGCAGCCCGAAGGGCAGCCCGAGGATCAGTACCTCGTGGACGACGCCGTCTGGGTGCTGCCGTCCAGCAGCTACGTCGATCCAGGGCCGCCGTTGGAGACGAGCCTCTTTGACGACCCTCAGCGCCTCAACCGGGCCTGGTCGCTCACCATGTCGACGTTGCGGGCCGAGGCCCTAGAGTCGCCGCAGCAGCGTCGGCAGGTCGGGGATCGCGCCCAAGCTTTGATCGACGAGGCCAACCTGTCGGTCACACCCTCAGGCGACCGGGAGTCCGGGCACCCCGTCGAAACGGCGTCCCCCATTGCCGAAGCCAAGGGCGGGCCGCGCACGGGGTTTGCCGACCGAGTCGACCGGCTAGCCCAGGCGACTCTGCGGGCTGCTCGGCCGCGACACAGTTAAGGAATGGCACAGATACGTATCGAGCCGTGGCACGAGGACGACCTCGACCTGCTGCGGCAGCTCAACTCACCGGACACGCGCAAGCACACCGGCGGCCCGGAGACCGATGAGCAGGTGCTCGCCCGGCACGACCGCTACGTGCACTTCGCCGAGGGTGGCCAGGGCTGCATGTTCACCCTGGTGCTGCCGGACGGGGCGCGGGCGGGCAGCGTCGGCTACTGGGCCCGGGACTGGCGCGAGCAGCCGGTGTACGAGATGGGCTGGGCGGTGCTGCCCGCGTACCGGGGGCAGGGGCTGGCCACCGCCGCGGTGCGCGCGGTCGTCGACGTGGCCCGCGCCCGGCGGACCCGCCGTTACGCGCACGCCTACCCCTCGGTCGACAATCCCGCCTCGAACGCGGTCTGCCGCAAGGCCGGGTTCACCCTGCTGGGCGAGACGGGGTTCGAATACCCGCCGGGGCACCTGATGCGTGCCAACGACTGGCAGCTCGACCTGACCGCCCCACCGGCCGAGGGCTGACGCCGGCGGGGCGGTTTGTCGCAGGTCACCAGGTGGTGTCGAGGCGGTGCCGCTGCTCGGCGGTCAGCTCCAGGTCCACCGCCGCGAGGCTCTCGTCGAGCTGGGCCACCGAGGACGCGCCGACCAGCGGGATCGACGGCAGGTCACCGCCCAGCAACCAGGCCAGCACCACCTGGTTGACCGTCGCACCGGTCGCACCGGCCACCTCGCGCAGCGCGGCCAGCCGGCGGGGCGCGCTCGGCAGGTCGTACGCCGCGCTGAGCGGCTTGTCCGCCCGCGTGAAGGCACCCTTGAGCAGCGGCGAGTACGCCACCAGGGTCAGCTCTGGCTCGGCGCGCAGGTAGCTGAGCAGGTCGCCGCTGACGCCGCCCGGCTCGCCGTCCGGGTCCAGCGCGCTGGTCAGGTCGGTCCGGTTCGGCAGGTAGCTGCGGTGGTACTGGAGCACCTCGTACCCCGGCAGGCCGGCCGCGGCGGCCAGCGCGCGGGCCCGCTCGACCCGCCAGGCCCGGTGGTTGCTCGCCCCCAGCAGGCCCACCGTCCCCTCGGCGACCAGCTCGGCGAAGCCCTCGACGGTCTCCGCCAGCGGCACCGTGCGGTCCTCGATGTGCGCGTAGAGCAGGTCCAGCCGGTCCACGCCGAGCCGGTCCCGACTGCGCTCGGCGGATTCGCGGATCACCTTGGCGGACAGGCCCTCGGCGTTGTCCAGGTAGCTGGTCCCGGGTGCCAGCGGGCGGGCGCCCAGCTTGGTGGCGATGACGATCTCGGGGCCGACGCCCCGGCTGCGCCGCCACCGTCCGAGCAGTTCCTCGCTCTGCCCGCCCTGGCCGTCGTCCACCCAGAACGCGTAGTTGTCCGACGTGTCGATGAAGGTGCCGCCGGCCTCGACGTACCGGTCGAGGATCGCGTACGAGGTGGCCTCGTCGGTGGCGCTGCCGAAGAGCATCGCGCCGAGGCTGAGCACGCTGACCTCGCGCCGGGTCGCCGGGTCGGTGCCGATCGTGCGGTACCGCATGGGGATCTCCTTCCGGGCGCCCTACCGGTGGGCGCCCGCGTGCCACCCTGCCGGCTGGAGCGCACTCCAGGTCAAGCGTTCACCAGGGCAGGGCGGATCGTCAGGGAGGTTCGGTGATCGTCCAGCGGACGATCTCGTCTCAGGTGCGTTCGGTGCCCCTGTGGCACAGTCCTGAGTGTGCCGTTGGATGAGCTGCCGGCCTGGTTGCCGGCTTGGTGTCTGGACCATCTGGGCGGTGAACCCGCCGGCGTGCTGTTCCAGTCGCAGCAGGTCTCGACGGTGTTCGGTCTGCGGTTGGCCGGCGGCAGGGACGTCGTGGTCAAGGCGCGCGCCGACGACGGCCGGGCCGCGTCGTGTGTCGCGGCGCAGGCCCGGCTGGCCGAGCGCGGGTTCCCGTGTGCCCGGCCGCTCACGCCGGTGGTCGGTGTCGGTGCGCTGGCCGTGCACGCCGAAGAATTGCGGCCCGGCGGCGAGGTGTTGCACGGGGACTCGCCGGGCATGGCCATGCGCTGCGCGGAGGTGTTCGCCCGGCTGATGGGCGAACTTGCCGGCGTGACCGTCGCGCCGCCGCTTCCGAATCCGCCCTGGGTGCGGTGGGACCACACCGATTCTGGGGTGTGGCCGGCGATCGACGTTCTCGACAGCCGGGACCAGAGTGTCGTGTCCGAGCACATCGTGGAGACGGCTGAGCGGGCCCGGCGGCGGCTGCTGGCCGCCGGCCTGCCGTGCGTGCTCGGCCACGCCGACTTCGAGGCGCAGAACCTGCGGTGGCAGGGTCGGCAGGTGTGGGCGGTGCACGACTGGGACAGCCTGGCGTGGCAGCCGGAGGCGGCGCTGGTGGGAGCGGCGAGCGGGTCGTTCGCCAGTTCCGGACCGCCCACGCTGGCGCCGATCGACAGCTCCGAGGCGTTCCTGGTGAGATATCAAGACCTTCGAGGGCGCTTGTTCACGGCCGTGGAGCTGGAGATCGCATGGGCGGCCAGCTTGTGGATGGCCGCGTACAACGCCCGGGAGATGGCACTGTGCGGTGGCACCCCGGCGGGCGGCGATGCGCTACGGGCGCATGCAGCCGAACGCCTCCGCCGGGCTGACGCGTGACACCAGTACGTGCACCGGACGGTGGAAGCGCGTTACCGTACCCTGGCCGGGATCAAGGGCTCGCCGAGCGCGTCGCACCCTGATCCGACCGGCAGCCAACCAGCTCGTCCCCGTGGTCGGACCGCCGGTAGAGCACGCTGTGCCGCTCCCGGGCACGGACCACCAGGCCGGAGCGCAGCAGCACCCCCAGGTGGTAGGAGACGGTGGCCGGGGCCAGCCGGTGCCGCTCGCTCAGCTGCCCGGTGGACCGGGGCACGTTCAGGTCCGCCAGGATCGCCGCCCGGCTCACACCGACCAGGTCGCCGAGCCGGCCCGCCCGGCGCTGCTGGGCCCGCCCGGCGCCGATCGGGTAGACCAGCACCGCGTTGCCCTCGTCGCAGAGCTGGGTGGACAACTGCGGCCAGGCCAGCGCCGACGGCGCGAGCACCAGCTCCGCGCCGGTGAGCGCCGTGGTGATCCGGTACGAGCTGTCGATGGTCAGCGACCTGCCGGTCCAGCCGACCCCGGGGTGCAGGCCGTTCAGCATGCTGCCCACCCCGGCGGTGGCCATCGCGGTGGCCCGCACCGCCAGCTCGGCCTCCAGCGTGGCCCGCACCGCCGGCCACCGCTCGGCGAGCGCGGCCTGCCAGAAGTGGCGCAGCCCGTCGGTGACCCGCCGGGCGAGGGTGCCGTCGTCGACCGCCGCGCGGACCCGCGCCGGCATCCCGCCCGCCGGGAACCGCTCGTTCACCTGCATCGCCACCGCGTCGGCCGGGGTCGCCGCCATGGCCGCCAACTGCTGGTCGAAGACCGTGTCGAGCGGACCCAGCGGCGGTTTCGGCGTGAGCAGGTCCGGCGTGTAGCCGAGCCGGCCGGGCGGCGTCACCAGCTCCGCGACCAGGGCCACGTCGGGGTGCCGCAGAGCGGCGCGGGCGGCCGGACCGGGATCGCCGTGCACCGGATGCCCGAACCGCGAGAGCGCGGCCCGTAGCCAGGACGTCACCTCCGCGGCGGGAGAGATCGCCAACCGGAGCCGGGCGAGGCTCGGGCCGTCCAGATGCGCGACCATCACAGCGCGGATCGTACAAGCGGTGGCATCGATGTGCGGTCCGCATTCGAGCTGGTTCGAATCAGTGGCCGGCAGCGTGGCGGGCCGGGTTGGCTGCGACGGCACAACCACTCGTCCGAAGGAGAACCCGATGCGCCCACCTGCCTCCGCCCGCCCCGCCGGCCGGCTCGGCCGTACGATCGTCCTGGTCGGGCTCGCCGCCGGATTGTTGGCGGCTGCTCCCGCCGCGGTGTCGGCCGCCGGCCCCGCACCGGGCGACACCACAGCCGGCGACGCGGCGGCCCGTGGCTGCGAGCGCGCATTCGACCGCGCGGTCCGGGCGTACGTGGAGACCACCGCCCGCCGCGACCTGGACGGCTTCGCCGCGCTGCTGCACCCCGACGTGACCTCCGTCTTCGCGTCCGACGGGGAGGTGCTGGACGGCAAACGGGCCACCGTGGACTGGCTGCGCGGGTTCTTCGCCGACGACTCCTGGACGCAGTCGTTCAGTGTGGCCAAGCAGACCGTGGTGGGCTGCCGGACCGGGTTCGTGCTGTTCGACTCCGTCTACGCGGTGCCGGCCACCGGCACCAGGGTGCCGCTGCTGATCGGGGTCAGCTACACGTACCACCACGGGCGCTGGCTGGTGCTGCAGAACCAGGACTCCGTGGGCCGGATCTGACCGAAGGCTGGCGAGGGGTCGTCGGCCGGGGGGAGGGGCGGGCGCGGCAGCAGCGGCGCCCGCCCAACGGCAGCGTTCAGACGGCCTTCTCGAAGGCGGCAACCGCCAGCGGCGCGATCTTCGCGATCAGCGCGGTGCTGGCCGCCAGGTCGCCATTGGCCGCAGAGGCGTCCACCTCCATGACGAAGTTGCCGCGCACCAGGAGCAGAGTGCACTGGTGCCGGGTCGCCTTCCCCTTCAGCCGCTCGCAGAAGGTGATCACGTCCGGGCCGTTCGGCATGGGCGGAGGCGAGGGCCGCACGATCGTCGACGTGCGCCCGTCGTCGGGCACCTCGTACTCCTTGCACGTCGCGAGGACGGACCGCAGCTCGTCGGCGAGCTTGCGACCGGACACCTTCAGGTAGCCGACCACGTACTGCCGGATCCACACGGTCTCGCCGTCCCAGAGCCGCTCCCGGTACGCGGTGCGTTTGATGTCCGACGGCAGGCTCGCCCTGCACAGGGAGATCAACTTCCAGGCGTCGGTGTTCTCGTCGGTGTACTGGGCGATCTCCGGGTTGAACTGGGCGTCCAGGTCCAGCATCGCCCCCGTCACCCGGCTGCGGACCTCGGCCGTGGAGGTCGGCGCCGGGCGCGGCTTCGGCGGGGTCGGCGAGGCCGACACCGCCGGCGCGGACCAGCGGGGAGCCCCGGCGGCCTGGCTCGGGGCGCAGGCCGCCGAGGCGAACAGAAGCAACGACAGCGGAACCAGGATGGTACGGCGGAGCGACATCGCCGGGGGCGGTCCTTTCACGCGAAAAGGGGGCCCGACCGGGCCCCCTTTCACTGTGCGCCGTCGCCGACCGTCGCGTTACGCCGGCAGGTAGGCGAAGGTGTCCGGGTGCCCGCCCTGCCGGCCGGACTCGCCCTTGTCCAGCTCGGTGATCCGCTCCATCGCCGTGTCGTCCAGCTCGAAGTCGAAGATCCGGGTGTTCTCCTCGATCCGCTCCGGGGTGGTCGACTTCGGGAAGATGATGTCGCCGCGCTGCACGTGCCAGCGGAGCACCACCTGCGCCGGGGTCCGGCCGAGCTGCTCGGCGATGTCGACCACCGTCGGGTCGCCCAGCACCTTGCCCTGCGCGATCGGCGACCACGCCTCGGTGAGGATGTTGTGCTCGCGGCCGTAGGCGCGGACCTCCTCGTTGCCGAAGTACGGGTGCACCTCAATCTGGTTCACCGCCGGCACCACGTCCGCCTCGACGGCCAGCCGCCGCAGGTGCGACACCTGGAAGTTCGACACGCCGATCGAGCGGGCCCGGCCGTCGCGCTGGAACTCCTCCAGCGCCTTCCAGGTGGAGACGAAGTCGCCGTCGTACAGGGTCGGCAGCGGCCAGTGGATGAGGAACAGGTCGATGTAGTCCATCTTCAGCGCCGCCAGCGTCGAGTCGAACGCCTTGCGGGCGTCGTCGGGACGGTGGAAGGCGTTGTTCAGCTTGCTGGTCACGTAGACCGAGCCGCGGTCGAGGCCGGACTCGCGGACCGCCTGGCCCACCTCGGCCTCGTTGCCGTACATCTCGGCGGTGTCGATGTGCCGGTAGCCCACCTCCAGCGCCTTCGCCACCGCCGCGACGGTGTCCTTCGGCTCGATCTGGAACACCCCGAAGCCGAGCTGCGGGATGGTCGTGCCGTCGTTCAGGCTGATGTCGGGAATCGTGTTGGCCACTGCGGCTCCTTCGCGTCTTTCGTTCGAGGCACCCGGGCGCGAGATCACGTCCACCCGTGCCACCTGTTATCCCTACCCGAGCGGGTGGTGGTTTCACCGCCGGATCCGAAGTGACGAGCGCAACGTGGCGTGCGGGCCGCTTCACCCGGTCGTGTCGAAGAGCACCGGCCAAGGTCGCGCGGCGGGCGCCGACGGGGTGCCGGGCGCGATCGGCGCGGGCTCGGCACCGGCCAGCACCTCGGCGGCGAGCTGCCCGAACATCGGCGCCGCCGGGTGCGCGGACCGGTCCGGCCAGGCCGCCGAGGTGCGCTTTGCCAGCGGCGCGCCGGCGATCGGCCGCCAGGCGATCCGGGGTTCCCGGCGGGCCACCGTCGCCGGCTCGACGGCCGCCGCGCCGCCGGCCAGCACCAGGCCGAAGAGGAACTCCGGGTTGCGGGCCGGCCGGACCCGCGCCGGCCGCCAGCCGTGCCGGCGGCACACGTCCAGCAGGTGGTCGTGCCAGCGCGGCGCCGTGGCCCGGGGCGCGGCCACCAGGTCGAGGCCGGCCAGCGCGGCGAGCGCCACCTCCCGGTCGCGGGCCAGCGGCGAGGTGCGCGGCAGCAGCACCCCCAGGGGTACGTCGACCGGGGCGCCGAAGCGCAGCCCGTCCGCCGCGACCGGGTGGTGCACCAGCCCCACGTCCAGGGTGCGTTCGGTGAGCATCCGCACCTGCTCGCTGCTGGTCAGCTCGTGCAGTTCCACGTCCAGGCCGGGAGCGCGGGCGGTGAGCCCGTCCAGCATAGCGCGCAGCGTCACCGCCGGCGTCTCCGGCGGCACACCGGCCCGCAGGACGCCCAGCTCGCCCGCCCGGACCTGTCCCATCAGGCTGCGGAGCCGACCCTCCCCGGCGAGCAGCTCTTCCGCCTCGCCGAGCAGCAGCTCACCGGCGGTGGTGAGGCGCACCTGGCGGCGGGACCGGTCGAACAGCTCGACCGTCAGCTCCCGTTCGAGCCGCTGGATCGACTGGCTCAGCGGCGGCTGGGCCATCCCGAGCAGCTCCGCGGCCCGCCCGAAGTGCAGCTCGTGGGCGACCACCACGAAGTGCCGCAGGTGTCGGAGCAGGTCCACGGCCGGGACCCTACGCCAGCGCCGGCATCGTGCTGCTGGATACCGTGCCGGGGTGGACGTGGGGGAGCGCATCGAGGCCATCTTCGCCGGGGCCGCGGTCACCGGCAGCCTGCACGCCGTCGACCTGGACGCCGTGGACCTGACCGCCGACGACCCGGCGGGCGGCGGTCCGGAGGTCGGGGTGCGCGCCGACGAGCAGGTGGTGATCGCCTCGATCTTCAAGATCCTTCTGGTGCTGGAGTTCGCCCGGCAGGTCGTCGCCGGTCAGCTGGACCCGACCGAGCGGATCCTGGTCACCGCCGCCGACCGGCTCGGCGGGTGGGGGCTGGCCGGCTGCACCGACGACGCCGAGGTGTCGCTGCGGGACCTCGCGTACTTCGCCATGTCGGTCAGCGACAACACCGCCGCCGACCTGCTGCTGCGCCGGGTCGGCCCGGACCTGCTGCCGATGCTCGCCGCCGAGCTGGGGCTGACGCGTACCCGCGTGCTCGGCGGCCCCCGGGACCTGGTCGAGGCGATGCTCGCCGACGTGGGCGCGCGGACCGAGGCGGAGTTCGCCCGGATCTTCCCCACGTTGCCGGTCGACCGGGTCCGGGCGATGCGGGTGTTCGACCCCGCGCGCACCACGTCCAGCACGGCCCGGGAGATCACCCGGCTGCTCACCCTGATCTGGCGCGACGAGGCCGGGCCGGCGGCGGCCTGCGCGATGGTCCGCACCTGGATGGCCCGGCAGATCTTCTGGACCCGGCTGGCCGCTGGGTTCCCGCCCGGCGTCCGGGTGTCCGGAAAGACCGGCACCCTGCCCGGCCTGCACCTGGAGGCCGGCGTCGCCGAGTATCCCGACGGCGGCCGGTACGCCATCGCCATCTTCGCCCGTGCCGACCGGCTGGCCCCGCGCCGGATCGACGTGGACCTGGCGATGGGGCAGGCGGCTCGCACGGCCGTCGAGGCGCTGCGCGCCGACTGATTTTCCGCCCGTCCGAGCGGCGGCACACGGGCCCTGAGCCGGCCCGATATGCGGATCGGTATCGGAGCGAACGGTCTTGGATCTTGGACTTGGGCGAGGTGGCGCTGGTTGGCTCGGATCGACCAACCGCCCGACCACGGGGAGTAGATCCGTCATGCCCAGTCTCGACCGTCGTCGCTTCCTGCGCGACGCCGCCGCCACCACCGCCCTGGTCTCCGCCGGTGGCCTCGCCGCTACCTCCGCCACCCCGGCCCACGCCGCGCCGACGGCCGCCGCCTCCGCACCGGCCACCCGTCGCGCCGGAGCGGTCAGCTTCCGCTGGTGGGGCACGGCCGGCTGGCGCGTCGACATCAGGGACCGGACCGTGCTGGTCGACCCGTACCTCAGCCGGATCGACACCGGCCTGTTCACCGGCCCGTTCAACCCGGCCGCCGGGTTGACCGTGCGCACCGACGTGATCGACCCGCGCGTCGACCGGGCCGCGACGGTGCTGGTCACGCACACCCACTGGGACCACTTCATGGACGTGCCGTACATCGCCGGCCGCACCGGCGCGCGGGTGTTCGGCACGCTGACCGCGTACCACCTGGGGTTGGCCTACGGGATGCCGTCGACGCAGCTCAGCCCCGTGAAGGGCGGAGAGGTGCTGGACTTCGGCGATCACACGATCGAGGTGGTCGGCTCCCTGCACAGCCGCAACCCCTCGTACTCGGTGGCCTTTCCCGGTGTGCGGGTGAGCCCGCCGCCGCGGCCGGCGACCATCGCGGACCTGCCGGAGGGGGACACCCTGGGCTACCTGCTGCGGGTCGACGGCGGGCCGTCGGTCTACTTCACCGGGGCCAGCGACGTCGCCGAGCGGAACCTCACCGGCCTGGCGCCGGACGTGGCCATGGTGGCCATGCAGAGCGCCACCACCACCGGCGACTACCTGCCCCGGCTGCTGGCCGGCCTGGACTACCCGAAGGTCGTGGTGCCGGTGCACTGGGACAACTTCGAGACCGAGCTGCGGAACCCGCCGCCCGTCGCACCGGCCGACCGCGTCCGGCTGGACGACATGATCGCGGCGGTGCGCAGGATCTCGCCGCGCAGCCGGGTGCTGGTGCCCGAGTACGAGACCGCGTACCACTTCTGACCGGCCTCGGCGGCGGTCGCGGCCCGGGCGTCGCGACCCCCGCCGGGTCAGCCGGCGGCCAACTCCGCCAGGGCGCGCACCGACTTCCAGTTCCGGGTGGTGGCCACCACGTCCAACTTCTTCTCCAGGTACGCGTTGGTGAACTTCGACCGCCCGTAGCCGCCCTCGGGAAAGTGCAGGTAAACCTCCCGACCGGTCACCGTGAACGCCACGTTCTCGCCGCCGGGCACGGTGAGGGCGTCCACAGTGGACCGCTTCGGGGCGGTGGCGAGGAAGGCCACCAGCAGCCTCGTCGGGTCGTCCTCCCGCTCGGCGTACGGGTTGCCGCCGGCCACCGCGGCCAGCTCCCGGGCGCTGCGCACCAGCACCGGCACGCTCAGCCCCAGCTCGTCGGCGAGCGCCCGCTCGATACCGCCGGCCAGCTTCTCGGCGTCGCGCACGGTGCTGCCGAACACCACGTTGCCGCTCTGCAGGTACGTCCGGGCGTCCTCGTGCCCGAGATCGGTGACGAGGCGGCGCAGGTCGGCCATCGCGAGCCGGGTGGAGCCGACGTTGACCCCGCGCAGCAGGGCGACGTACCGGGTCATGGGGTCCTCCTCGATCACCGGGCCGACCAGGTCAGCGTAGGCCGACCGGACCCGGTCCGCCCGGACCCACCAGGCCGGTCTCGTAGGCGACGATGACGAGCTGCGCGCGGTCGCGTACCGCCAGCTTGGTCAGCAGCCGCCCCACGTGTGTCTTCACGGTGGCCGGGCTGAGGGTGAGGTGCGCGGCCAGCTCGGCGTTGGACAGGCCCCGGGCGATCAACGCGAGCACCTCCCGTTCCCGTTCGGTCACCCCGTCCAGCCGGCGCGGCAGCGGTCGGGCCGGCTCCGGCCGCCGGGCGAACTCGTCGATCAGCCGGCGGGTCACCGTCGGCGCGAGCAGCCCCTCACCGGCGGCGACCACCCGGATGCCGGTCAGCAGCTCCGCCGGTGGGGTGTCCTTGAGCAGGAAGCCGCTGGCGCCGGCCCGGAGTCCGCCGTAGACGTACTCGTCGAGGTCGAAGGTGGTCAGGATGAGCACCCGGGTGGCCGCCATCGCCGGGTCGGCGCAGATCCGCCGGGTCGCCTCGATGCCGTCCATCTCCGGCATGCGTACGTCCATCAGCACCACGTCCGGCCGATGCTCGGCGGTCAGCGCGACGGCTTCCACGCCGGTGCCCGCCTCACCCACGGTGGTGCAGTCGGGCGCCAGGTCCACCAGCAGTCGGAAGCTGCCGCGCAGCAGCGCCTGGTCGTCGGCGATCAGCACCCGGATCATGCGGCGACCCGGTAGGGCAGCCGCGCCGTCACCGCGAAACCACCGCCGGCACGTGGCCCGGCGCGGAAGTCGCCGCCGTGCACCGCCACCCGCTCGCGCATGCCGACGAGCCCGTGCCCCTCCCCGATCACCCCGATCGGCCGCCGACCGTCGTCGATCACCTCCACCCGTACCTCACCGGGCGTGACGGTCACGGTCGCCCGGCAGGCGGCGGGCGCCGCGTGCTTCACCACGTTGGTCACCGCCTCCTGCACGATCCGGTACACGGCGAGGCCCACCGACTCCGGGACCGCGCCGTCCGGTTCCTCCCGCCGGATGTCCAGCCGGACGTCGACGCCGCCGATGGTCGCCCGTTCGGCCAGCCCGGGCAGCTCGTCCAACCCGGGCGCCGGCGCGTACGAGGTCTCCTCCCGCAGCACGCCGAGCACCCGGCGGATGTCGGTCAGCGCGGTCCGGCCGGTCTCCTCGATCACCCGCAGCGCGGCGCCCGCCTCGCGGGGGTCGGCCTCGGCGACGTGGTTGGCGACGGCCGCCTTCACCACGATGAGACTCAACGTGTGCGCCACCACGTCGTGCAGCTCCCGGGCCACCCGCAGCCGCTCCTCGGTGGTGGCCTGGCGGATCAGATGCTCGCCCTGCCGGGCGGCGAGAGCGCGTCGCTCCCGGATCAGCCAGCCGATCAGCCAGGCTGGCGCGATCATGACGGCGGCGTAGGCGACCGCCCCGGTCCGCGACCAGAGGTCACCCGCGGTCAGCACCAGCGCGACGCTCACCAGAGCGAGACAACCGGCGGCGCAGATCATCGATCGGCGCGTGGCCGTCGACACGGCCACCGTGTAGAAGGAAAGGCCGATGGCGAACGCCGGCGCGGCAGCCGCGAAGTTGGGAATCACGCCGGTGACCAGGGCAACGGTGCTGATCGAGCTGATCACGACGGCGACCGAGACCGGCCACCGTCGCCGGACGGCCAACGGCAGCCCGAGAGTCATTCCGACGAGCACGGACACCCAGAGCGGTTCGCGTACGCCACCGTGCAGCGGCGACTCGAGCGCCGCGTACGGGCAGAGCAGCCCGCCGACCGCCACGGCCAGGACGGCGTCCAGGATGTACAGATCCATCGGCCGCAGTCGCCGGGACAGCAGGAGAGCGATCACCCGACAAACGGTATCGGCCAGCCGCGGTGGGGGCGTCCACCCGTGGGCCGTCATCCTCGGGTACGACGCCTGGTCACCGGTCGCCCGCGGACTCCGCCCACGGGCGGGCCGGAAAGTGTCCGTGCTGGCACGACGCGCGACACCTGCCGGAGCCGGCACCGTGACGGCCATGACCACAGACACGGTGACCTTGACGGGGGTACGAGCGGTGTACGGCACCCGGGATCGGCCGGTGACGGCGCTCGACGGTGTGACGACCAGCTTCGCGAGCGGCACCTTCACGGCGGTGATGGGCCCCTCCGGCTCGGGAAAGTCCACGCTGCTGCACTGCGCGGCCGGGCTGGACAGCCCGACCGAGGGGATCGTCACGATCGACGGCATCCGTCTGAACGACCTCGGCGAGGACGAGCTGACCCGACTGCGGCGCGATTGCGTCGGCTTCGTGTTCCAGGCGTTCAACCTGGTGTCCACGCTGACCGCCGCGCAGAACGTCGAGTTGCCCTTGCGCCTGGCCGGCCGCCGCCCACCGGCCCGGGACGTCGCCGCCGCGCTCGACGCCGTCGGACTGGCCGACCGGGCCGGACACCGGCCGAGTGAGCTGTCCGGTGGCGAGCAGCAGCGCGTCGCCGTGGCCCGAGCGTTGATCACCCGTCCGGCGGTGCTCTTCGCCGACGAGCCGACCGGGGCACTGGACAGCGCGGCGTCGCGGCAGGTGCTCCGGCTGCTGCGCGCGCTCGTCGACGACCACGGGCAGACCGTCGTGATGGTGACCCACGATCCCAGCGCCGCCGCGTACGCCGATCGGGTCCTCCTGCTCGCCGACGGCCGCGTCGTCGACGAGTTGACCGGCGGGATCACCGCCGCTGCCGTCGCCGCCCGGATCGCCGAGCGTGAGGCGGATCCCGTGGGCGCGTCCCGGCACGCCGCGGAGACCACCGAGGGGCTGTCGTGCTGAGCATCCGGCGTTCGGCCAGCGCGTTCGTGGCCGTCGCCATCGGGGTCGCGCTGGTCGCGACGGCCACCCTGCTGCTCGCCTCCGGGCGTCCGCAGGTCCCGGACCGGCTGGCGCAGGCGGCGGTGGTGGTGCAGAGTCCGGAGGCGGGTACGGAGGCTGACTCCTTCGTGCCGACCCGACCCTGGTCCGCCACCGCGGCGGCGGAGCTCACCAGCAGGCTGGCCGGTCTGCCGGGCGTCGCGGCGGCGGTTCCGGACCGGACCTTCTACGCCCAGCCGCTCGTCGGCGACCGTCCTTCGGCCGCTGATGCCCGACGGGAGGACGCCCACCAGGGCCACGGCTGGTCCAGCGCCCAGCTGGGTGGACTGCGCCGCACGGCCGGCGAGCCGCCCCGCAAGGCCGGCGAGGTGGTCGTCGACCGTGCGCTCGGGCTGCGGACCGGCGTGCCGGTCACCCTTCTCACGGCGGCGGGTCCGGAGCCGTACACCGTCAGCGGTCTGGTCGACGCGCCCGGCGTCTACGTCGCGGACGAGGTCGCCGCCGTGCTCGCGCCCGGCGTCCGGGCCATCGGTCTGCTGCTCGCGCCCGGCGCCGACCCGGAACGGGTCGCCGTGGCGGCTCGCGGTGTCGTCGGCGGCGATGGACAGGTGCTGACCGGCGACGAACGCGGCGCGCTGGAGCCGCGCGGTGACGCCCGTACCCGCTGGATCGGCATGCAGGTGCTCACCGCCACGGCGGCCCTCGCCGGCTTCGTCACGGTGTTCGTGGTCGCCTCCACCTTCGCGTTCACCATCGCGCAACGCCGTCGCGAGCTGGGCCTGCTGCGCGCCGTGGGCGCCACCGGACGCCAGGTCCGCCGCATGGTGTACGCCGAGGCGCTCGCCGTCGGCGCCTCGGCCGGGCTCGTCGGCCTGTTGGTCGGCGCGGCACTCGCCCCGGGGTTGGGTCGACTGCTGGTCGACGTCGGCTTCGAGCCGGCGACCTTCGCGGTCCGCTACGCCTTCTGGCCGGTCGCGGTCTCGCTCGTCGCCGGGCCGGTGATCGCTCTGCTGGCCGTCTGGTCGGCGTCCCGCCGAGCGGCCCGGGTCCGCCCGTTGGAGGCGCTGCGCGAGGCCGCGGTGGAGCAGCGACCGATCGGGCGGCTGCGGGTCGCCACCGGGGCGTTTCTCGTCGCGGTGGGGGCCGCGCTCAGCGTCGGTACGGCGACCGCCGACGAAGCCCGGGTCGCCGCGCAGTACGCCCTCTACGCGGTGATGGCCCTGGTGGCCGGTGCCACCGTGCTCGCCCCGGCGGTGGTCGGGCCGGTCGTGCGGTTGCTGCGGTCTCCGGTGCGACGGCCCGGTGGGGCGATCGGGATGCTGGTCCGGGGTGGCGCGTTGACCGCCACCCGGCGGACCGCGTCCCTCGCCGCGCCGGTGCTGCTCACGGTCGCGTTCGCGGTGCTGGTGTCCGGGATGGTGCGCACCACCACCGCCGCGTACGCGGCAGGCCGGGCGGACAACGTGAACGCCGGCTGGATCGTCGTGCCCGACGGGGGACCCGGTCTGTCGGACCAGGCCGTTGCCGCGGCCGGTGGCACCGCCCTCCTGCCGACCACGGTCTTCCGCACCGACCCCGGAACGCTGCCGGAGAACCGGCCACTGACCGCGCTCGGTGTGGACCCGGCGGGCTTCGCCGCCGCGAACCGGGCGCTCACCGTCGTCGCCGGCTCCCTGAACGACCTACGTGGCGAGGACACGGTGGTGGTCACCGCCTCGACGAACCTGCTGCCATCCGAGGCGTACGAGCTGGTCTTCGCCGACGGGACGTTGGTGCCGCTGCGCGTCGTGGCCGTGGTCACCGACGACTCGCTCCCCGGCGACCTGCTCGTGCCCCGGGCCGTGGTGCGAACGCACGACCCGTCGGCGCTGACCTCCACGGTGTACGTCCGCGACCGGATCGATCCGCCGGTCGGCGCGCGGATCGTCGACGTCGCCACCTGGGCGGCCGAGGCGGACGCCGCCGAGGACCGCCTCGTCTGGCTGTTCACGCTGCTGCTGATCGGTGTGTCCGCCGGCTACGGGGCCATCGCGGTGGCCAACACGCTGTTGCTGGCTGCCGCCGGCCGGGCGGCCGACCTGCGGCTGATCCGGCTGGCCGGCGCGACCCGACGGCAGGTCCTCTGGCTGGTCACGGCCGAGTCCGCCCTGGTGGTGCTGATCGGCGCGCTACTCGGCGGGAGCGTGGCGTTCGCGGGTCTGCTGAGCATCCGCGCCGGCCTCGCCGAGCAGGTCGGCGTGCCGGTGGACCTCGCCGTGCCCTGGTCGGTGATCGGCGGGGTGGTCGGCCTGTGCCTGCTGCTCGCGGTGGTGGCGAGCGTGCTGCCGACGTGGCGGTTGCTGCGCCACTAGCCCGCCCGGTCGGCGATCGGCGCTTTCGCCGGATGACCCGTCCCGCTGCGAGGGCCGCCGCCGCGGCCCTCGCAGCGCTACGGTCCACGGATGCGATCCGCGCGCCCGGTCGGGCTGCTCCTGTCCGCCGCCGCCGCGCTGCTCTGGGCGATCGGCATGACGGTGCTGCAACCACTCACCGAGCCGATCGGCCCCTGGTCCGAGCGGCTGCCGGGCAACAACGCCTACTGGGCACGGGACCTGCGGTTCACGGCGATCGTCGCGGTGGTCCTCGGGCTGGTGCTGGCCGGCCGGGGGCGCCTGCGGTGGACCGGGCCGGCGGTGCTGCTCGGCGGTCTCTGGCTCGCCGCCGACGTGACGATCGACCGGGCCGACCCGACCGGTGCGGGGCCGACGGTGCTGCTCGCCGCCGTCGGCTGCGCGGTGCTCGGCGCGGTGGCGGCGGTCCCGTGGTGGCGGGAGCGCGACGCAACCGGCGCGGGTACGGACCGGTGGGCGCTGACCGGCGCGGCCTGCGTGGCCGGGGTGCTGACGATGGTGGCCACCGGCATCGAGTCACCGACCGACCGGGAGCCCGAGCTGAACCCGGCGGCCTTCGCCACCGGCGTGCTGCTGGTCGCCCTGACCATCGGCGCGGCCCTGGCGGCGGCCCCGGCCCGGACCCGGGCCCGCTGCGTGCTGGCGGCCGGGCTCGGCGTGGCGGCCGTGGCCGGCGTCGGACTGATCCGGACGATCCCGCCCGGCCCGCGGGCCCTGCCGGAGCTGGCCCTCGGGGCGGTGCTGCTGACCGGGGTCACCCTGCTGGCGTGGGACTGGCCTGGTGGGCGGCCGTCGTGGCGGCGTCACGCGGTGGCCGCCCTCGCCGCGCTGGTGGGTCCGACGGTGTTGCTGCTGGTGGTGGCCATCGTCATGATCGTGCTGCTGCCGGTCGGCGCGATGTTCACGGCGTTGGCCGGCAACAGCCCGATCAACGCCGCCGACTCCGACGTGCTGTACTCGCTGATCGGGTTGCTCGCCGGGCTCGGGATGGGGTTGCTGCTGGCCTGGCCGCCCGCGCTGGGCTACCGCGCCGATCCGTCGGGGCCGCTCCGGCCGCTCGGTTCGGAGGGCCCGGCCGGTCCCGCCGGCGGGCGGCCGGCGAGCGCGGAGCGCCGGTAACCGTAGAAGGCGTAGATCAGCAGGCCGATCACGAACCAGACGGCGAAGCGCAGCCAGGTCTCCGGGGCCAGGTAGGTGATCAGCCAGACCGAGAAGAGCGCGCCGGCCGCCGGCACCACCGGCATCCCCGGCAGCCGGAAGGTACGCGGCGCGTCCGGTCGGCGGTAGCGCAGCACGATCACCGCGATGCAGACCACCACGAAGGCGAGCAGGATGCCGATGTTGGTCAGCTCCGCCGCCTCCCGGATCGGCAGGAAGCCGGCGATCAGCGCGGAGGCCCCACCGACGATCCAGGTGACCCGGGTGGGCACCCGGCGGACCGGATGCAGCTTGCTGAACCACGCCGGCAGCAGCCCGTCACGGCTCATCGAGAACCACACCCGGGTCACGCCCAGCATGAAGGTGAACATGACGGTCAGGATCCCGATGATGGCGCCGACCGCGATCACGCTGGCCAGCCCGGACAGGCCGACCGACTCGAACGCCGAGGAGAAGCCGCTCTCCGCGTCGATGTTCCGGTAGTTCTGCATCCCGGTCAGCACCAAGGTGGCCAGCACGTACAGCACCATCGAGATGACCAGCGACCAGATGATCGCCTTCGGCATGTGGCGACGGGCGTCCCGGGACTCCTCGGCCGCGGTGCTCATCGCGTCGTAGCCGAAGACGGCGAAGAAGACGGTGGCCGCGCCGGTGAACGCCCCGCTCAACCCGAACGGGAAGAACGGCGAGTAGTTCGCCGTACGGATGTGGAAGAAGCCGACCACGATCACCAGCAGGACGACGGCCACCTTCAGCCCGACCACGAAGGTCTCGAACCGGGCGGCGGTCTTGATGCCCTGGTTGAGCAGGAACGCGATGAGCAGGCAGAGCGCCACCGCGAAGAGGTCGACGACGTGGCCGTCCCCGGTGCCCGGGGCGCCGAGCATCCAGGCCGGCAGCTCCGCGCCCAACTCGCCGACGAGGAAACCGAAGTAGCCGGAGATGCCGATCGCCACCACCGCGACGATCGCGGTGTACTCCAGCAACAGGTCCCAGCCGATGAACCAGCCGACCGCCTCGCCGAGCACCGCGTACCCGTAGGTGTAGGCCGAGCCGGCCTTGGGGATCATGCCGGCGAACTCGGCGTAGGACAGCGCGGCGGCGGCGCTGGCGAGGCCGGCGATGAGGAACGACACCAGCACCGCCGGGCCGGCGGTTTCGTTGGCCACGGCGCCCGCCAGGGCGAAGATGCCGGCGCCGATGATGCCGCCCACCCCGATGGCGGTGAGCTGCCACAGCCCGAGCGAGCGGGACAGGCCCTCCTCGCTCGCGTCCGCGATGTCCTCGACCGGCTTGCGACGGAACACCCCGCTGCCGCCGGAACTGGCACCCGTGGAGGTCATCGTCGTCCTCCTTCCGACCGCGCCCCCGCGCGGTCCGTGCCGTCACTGTTACTCCTGAAAACGACGAAGGTCAATCGGCCGCTGCTCGGCCCGCCTCACTCCACCACCGGCAGCACGACCTCGTTGCGGCGCAGGAACCACGGCTTCCACGGCGGGTCGAACCGGGCGTACCGGATGGCCCCGGTGGGTTGCAGCCCCGCCGCGGTGACCGACCGGCCGAGCATGGTGGCCCGCTCGCCGAACGCCTTCTCCGTCCACCGTCCGGAGAAGCGCATCGCCGCCGCGAGCTGCGCCGGGACCTCCCGGATCCGCACCCGGGGGTCCACCGGCTCGGGCAGGGTGGCGGCGGTGAAGCCGGCCGGCATGACGAACTGGACCAGGTACGCGCCCGGCTGCTCGCCCTCCTCCTGGACCACCGGAGCGGTCATCGCGATCTTCTCGGTGCCGGTGGCCTCCTGCATCACGGGAGCGGTCATCCCGATCGGGTGCCGGGCCCGGTTGGCGCCCCCGATGTAGGCGGCCAACGGCCGGAACGCCTCCATCGGGGCCCGGGTGAACGACGCCTGGATCTGCATCTCGGCCACCAGGTGGGCCGGGTACCGGCGCAGCTCGAAGCCGGGGTGTCGAGACACCACCCGGTACGGCTGCTGCTCGGTCATCGCGCGCTCCCAGGATCTCCTGGGACTGACGCTACCGCCCGTCCGGCCCCCGCTCGGCCGAAGTCGGCTCCTCCGCCCCGGGGGTGACCGCCCGCCCGGTCAGCCGCCAGTACTGCCGCTTGTCCTCGTCGCGCAGCACCACCCCGATCCGGCCCAACTCCCGCCGCAGCTCCCGGGCATCGTCGCGGCGATCCCGCTGGATCGCCCGCTCGCGGGCCCGCAGCAGGGCGTCCGCGCCGGCGGGCAGCCCGGGCAGGTCGGGCACCCACAGCCGGTACGCCGGCCGGTGCGGATCGCCGTCCGCCCAGCCCCAGCCGTGTGCGCGGAACGCCGCAGCCAGTTGGGTGGCCGGCAGGTCCGTCGGCTCCCGGACGAGTTCCGCGCCGTCGGTGTCGAGCAGCACGAGGTGCTTGTCGGCGAGGAAGACCACGCGGGTGTCGGCCCGTGCGACGGTCCGGTCCTGATCGGAGCGGCGCAGCCGGACCTGCGCCGCGTCGACGGTGACGATCAGCCGTTCGGCGGTGCCGATCCCGGCGATGACCAGACCGGCCAGGACGCCCACCGTGATCGTGCCGACGGTGGCCTGCGGCTCGGGCAACCGGTCCAGCCACTCCACCAGGCCGCTGAACGGCACCCAGGGCAGCCGGACGAGCCAGCCCGTCGCCGCCGCGAGGAGCCATCCGGCGCCGGCGCCGAGCAGCGGGAAGCCGCCCCACAGGACTGCCAGCTCCAGCGGGCCGCCGCTGACCACGGTGCGGGGTCGGTGACCGGCGACGTCCATGGTCAGGACACCTCGCGGCGCAGCGTCCGGAACAGGCCGGCGGCCAGCGGGAGAACCATCCAGACCAGCAGGGACACCACGATCCGCCCCCACTGCTCGCCGGTGAGCGCGTCGCTGCTGAACAGCGGTTCCATGGTCTTGCTGGTGTCCAGCCACTCGGACGGGCCGCGCAGGGGCCGGACCATCTCACCCAGCACCCCCCAGACGGTGGGCAGCAGGAAGTAGCCGACGATCGCCAGCGGCGGGTTGAGCAGCAGCAGACCGAAGGCGGCACCCATCAGCACGCTGGTGACCTGGAGGATCACCGCGTTCACGATCAGCGACCCGTCGAGCTGCCAGTTGCCCGCGCCCCCGGTGGCGGAGGCCACCAGCGTCCCGACGGCGGCGAGGGCGAGGCTGGCCAGCACCGAACCGAGTGCCGCCACCATGACCGCGACCAGCTTCGCGGTCACCACCCGCTCGCGGCGGGGCACCAGGGCGTACGTGGTGAGGGCGGTCCGTTGCGACCACTCGCTGGTGATGGAGAGGATGCCGAGCACCGGCAGCAGCACTCCCACCGGCAGCAGCGAGGGGACGAAGAAGTTGGAGAACGTCTGGTCGGCGTCGTTGGCGTAGATCAACTGGAGGGTGACGACCACGGCGGCGATCAGGCCGATGGTGATCAGCAGCCAGCGGCCGGCCCGGGTGTCGACGAGTTTGCGCAGCTCCACGGCGGTGAGCCGGAGCAGCGACGGGCGGCGTACCGGAGCGTGCTGCCGGGGCGCGACGGCGCCGGCGGCGGGCGCGGTGGTGGTGGTCATCGGACGGCCTCCTTGGTGGATTCGCCGGCGGTCAGGGTGAGGAAGAGCTGTTCCAGGCCACCGCCGTCGGCGGGGCGCAGCTCGGCGAGCGCGACGCCCGCGTTCGCGGCGGCCTGGCCGACCGCCTCGGCGTCGGCCTGCACCAGCAGCCCGTCGGTGCTGTCGGCCGCGGTCAGGCCGGCCGCGTCCAGCGCCCGGCGCAGCGCCGCGCCGTCGCGGGCCCGGACCAGCGTGCCGCCGCCGGCGAGCAGTTCGTCCTTGTTGCCCTGGGCCACGATCCGGCCGCCCCCGATAACCACCAGCCGGTCCGCGACCGCCTCCACCTCGCGCAGCAGGTGGGAGGAGAGCAGCACGGTGCCGCCCCGGTCGGCGAAGTCGCGCAGCAGGCCGCGCATCCAGAAGATCCCCTCCGGGTCCAGGCCGTTCGCCGGCTCGTCGAGGATCAGCACCCGGGGGTCACCGAGCAGCGCGTGTGCCAGGCCGAGCCGCTGGCGCATGCCCAACGAGTACGCCCGGACCCGACGCTTGGCGGCCACCGCGTTCAGCCCGACCAGGTCGAGCTTCGCGGCGACCTCCCGCCGGTCCAACCCCATGGTGTACGCGGACAGCGTCAGCGCCTCGCGCCCGGTCCGCCCGGCGTGCTGGGCGGAGGCGTCCAGCAGCACGCCCACCTCCCGCCCCGGGTTGGGCAGCTCCCGGTAGGGGCGCCCGGAGACGGTGGCGTGGCCGGCGGTCGGTGCGGTGAGCCCGCAGATCATCCGCATGGTGGTGGACTTGCCGGCGCCGTTCGGGCCGAGGAAGCCGGTGACCGTGCCCGGCTCGCACTGGAACGACACGTCGTCCACCGCCGGGTGTGGCCCGTATCGCTTGGTGAGGTTCTCCACGGTGATCATGTCGTCGAGCCTGCCCGCGCCGCCCGGCCATCCGCTGCGGCCACCGGTCGGCGCCGCACCGACCTTGGTCGACGTCTGGGTCTCGACTTTGGTAGCTGGTCGCGGTGCCGGTCGGCTGCCTAGCATTGCCTCGTGACCAGCCTCGCCGTGCCGGAACACCCCTGGCTGCTGCCCGGGGCGCTGGCCGACGCGGCCAACCCGGCCGCGGCGACCCGCCGGCCGCGCCGCACCACCAGGGACTGGGCGGTCGACACGCTGGCCTTCCTGGTCTCCCTGCTCTGGGTGCTCTTCGCCACAGCCGACGCCCTGTCGCCCGACCCGTCGATGACCACGCCGCTCCCGCACGGCTGGATGACCGGCGCCGACGCCCTGATCGGGTTGGTCTGCTGCGGGCTGCTCTGGTTGCGCCGTCGGTGGCCGCTCGGGCTGGTGGTGGCCACCACACCGCTGACGCTGTTCTCGATGGCCGCCGCAATCCCGTTGGTGATCCTCTACTTCACCGTGGTGGTGCACCGGCGGACGGCCGTCGCGATCGCGGTCACCGGTGCCGGCCTGGTCACCAACATGGTCTTCAGTTGGCTGCGCCCGGATCCGAACATGTCGTACTGGGCCACCGCGTCGTGGGGCGTGGTGCTCAGCTTCGCCGTGCTGGCCTGGGGGATGTTCGTCCGGGCCCGCCGTCAGTTGATCGTGTCGCTGCGCGAGCGGGCCGAGCGCGCCGAGGCGGAGCAGCAGTTGCGGGTCGCTCAGGCCCGCCACCTCGAGCGCACCCGGATCGCCCGGGAGATGCACGACGTGCTGGCCCACCGGATCTCGCTGCTCAGCCTGCACGCCGGCGCGTTGGAATTCCGCCCGGACGCGCCCGCGGACGAGGTGGCCCGGGCGGCCGGGGTGATCCGGGGCAGCGCACATGCCGCTCTTCAGGACCTGCGCGAGGTGATCGGCGTGCTCCGGGCGGAGGGCGACGGCGAGGCCCCGGAGCCTCCGCAGCCCACCCTCGCCGACCTGCCCGCCCTGATCGCCGAGTCGCGGGCGGCCGGGGTGCGGGTGAACGTCACCGACAGCGTCGCCGCGGCCCAGGACGTGCCGGTGGCGTTGGGGCGGGCCGCGTACCGGATCGTGCAGGAGGGGCTGACCAACGCCCGCAAGCACGCGGCCGGCGCGGCCGTCACCGTGGATCTAGCCGGCGGTCCGGGAGCCGGGCTGACCGTGGCGATCAGCAACCGGTGGCCGGTGGGCACCCCGACCGAGGTTGCGCTACCGGGCGCCGGCACCGGCCTGGTGGGCATCACCGAGCGGGTCACCCTCGCCGGCGGCCGGTTGGCGTACGGCCGGGACGACGGGGGTGACTTCCGGTTGGCCGCCTGGCTGCCGTGGCCGGCGTGACCGGCCCACCCGGCGAGACCGGGGTGGGAGCGGAGGTCACTCCGGTCCGGGTGCTGATCGTGGACGACGACGCCCTGGTCCGGGCCGGTCTGTCGATGATTCTCGGCGGCCTGCCGGACCTGGTCGTGGTCGGTGAAGCGGCCGACGGCGGTGAGGTGCCGGCCGCGGTCGCCGCGTACGCCCCGGACGTGGTGCTGATGGACATCCGGATGCCGCGGGTGGACGGGCTGACCGCCACCGAGGCGCTGCGCGCCCAGCCGCACCCGCCGGAGGTGCTGGTGCTGACCACCTTCGACGCCGACGAGCAGGTGCTGCGGGCGCTGCGCGCCGGCGCGGCCGGCTTTCTGCTCAAGGACACCCCGCCGGTGGACATCGTCCACGCGGTGCGCCGGGTGGCGGCCGGCGAGGCGACGCTCTCCCCGACGGTGACCCGGACGCTGATCGCGCACGTGACCGCCGCCCCCGGGCCGGCCAGCCCCGATTCGCGCCGGGAGCGGGCGCTGCGGCTGCTCACCGGGCTCAGCGAGCGGGAGCGGCAGGTGGCGGTCGCGCTGGGCCGGGGCTGCACCAACGCGGAGATCGCGGGGGAGTTGTTCATGAGCGTGGCGACGGTGAAGGCGTACGTCTCCCGGCTGCTGACCCGGCTCGATCTCAACAACCGGGTCCAGGTGGCCCTGCTGGTGCACGACGCCGGCCTGGTCTGAGCGCAACACGCCGATCGGAGCGATCGAGCCCTGCCAGCACCGATACGGTTACACTCATTTTTGAGTGTTCCATCGTTGGGTGTGTCAGGGGTGATCGCGTGGACGGCTTCGTGGGTCGGGACGGCGAGCTGTCGCTGCTGAACGGCATGCTCTCCCGAGTGGAACGCGGTGGTCGGGCTGGACGGCCAGGCCGCGCCCTCCTCATGCGGGGTCGCCGTCGCGTGGGCAAGTCCCGACTGGTGGAGGAGTTCGTCGAGCGGGCGGACGTGCCGCACCTCTTCTTCACCGCCTCGGCGCAGCCGACCGTCGCCGCCGATCTAGCGCTCTTCGTGGAGGCGGCGGCCACGTCGACACTGCCGGGCGCCCAGCTGCTCAGCGAGCAGCAACCACGGACCTGGGACGCGGCGCTCACCCTGCTCGCCGCCGCGCTGCCGACCGACCGGCCCAGTGTCGTCGTCCTGGACGAGATGCCGTACCTCATCCGGAGCGACCCGGGCTTCGAGGGGACGCTGCAGAAGGTCTTTGATCGCGAGCTGTCCCGGCGGCCGGTCCTGCTGATCTGTGTCGGATCCGACCTGGCGATGATGGAGGCGTTGAACGACTACGGCCGGCCGTTCCACCAACGTGCCACGGAGATGGTCATCCCACCGCTGAGCCCGGCCGACGTCCGCGACATGCTCGACCTTTCCGCCGCTGACGCGTTCGACGCCTACCTGGTGTCGGGCGGTCTCCCGTTGATCCTCGACGAGTGGCCGCCCGGCGCACCGGTACGCGAGTATCTGACCGACGCGGTACGGGATCCGACCTCTGCCCTGCTGGTCAGCGGTGAGCGCGCGTTGGCGGCCGAGTTCCCGCCCCAGTCGCAGGCGGGTCTGGTGCTGCGGGCCATCGGTTCCGGCGAGCGGACCTTCTCGCTGATCTCACGGGCGGCCGGCGATCTTCCACAGGCGTCGCTGACCCGGGCGCTGCGCCTGCTGACCGAGAAGCGCACGGTGGAGGTCAGCGTTCCGCTGTCGACGAAGCCGTCCCGGGAGACCCGGTACGCGGTGGCCGATCCGTACCTGCGTTTCTGGCTGTCGTTCCTGGGGCCCCATCTCTCCGAGATCGAACGGGGCCGGGGCGACCTGACCCTGAACCGGATCGTCACGTCATGGGGATCCTGGCGGGGGCGGGTGATCGAGCCGGTTGTGCGGGAGGCGCTCCGCCGGCTACCCGGCGACCGCCTGCCCGCGGAGGCGGCGGTGATCGGCGGCTACTGGACCAGGACCAACGACCCGGAGATCGACGTCGTCGGCGCCGATCGTGGGCCCGTCGCCGGTCGCATCCGCTTCGTCGGCTCCGTCAAGTGGCAGGAGAATCGCCCCTTCGACGCGCATGACCTGGGCCGACTGCTTTTACACCGGTCCCGGTTGCCCGGCGCTGACGAGACGGTGCCGGCCCTGGCCGTGTCGCGCAGCGGCGCCGCCGTCGAGGGGATACCCGTGTTGTCTCCGGACGATCTGCTTACCGCGTACCGGAATTGAACTTTCGTCCGGTGTCGGCCGTACCACTGGCCGAGGATGTCGGTGCGGTAGGTCCGCCGTACCGCTGCCGAACTGCGGGAGGCCTGCCGTGCGTGTTGGTGAGCAGTCGACGGATCCCATCGATCAGGTTCTGGGTGAGGTGCCGGTGCCGGCGCCGCTGACCCCCGAGGACGTCCGGCTCGCGGTCCGGGCGGTGGTCGTGCATGCCGCGGAGGAGTGGCCCACCGGGCCACTGTGCCGCAACGACGGCGCCTCCTACCCCTGCCGGCTGCACCGCTGGGGGCGGCGGGTGCTTGAGACACACGGGCTCAACGAGCGGCAGATCGAGGCGTTGATCCGGCACGGCAACCCCTTCGTGCACGTGCCCTTCCCGTTCACCGCGACCGGGCCGTCGTCCGCCCGTCCCGCCGGCTACTCGGCCCAGGCCGCGCGTACCAACGGGCTGACGGCGCGACACCCGGCCGCGCGGGTCGTCCCACCCGGGGTACGACCCACCGCTCCCGGCCGGCCGGTGACTCCCCCCGTCACCGCGCCGCGCTGGCCCCGGGCGAGCTGACCGGCGCCACCCCCCGCCCGACTGCCCGACCCGGGGCGACACGATGCCGGCCCGACGCGGAGGTTCCCCACCCGCGCCGGGCCGGCGTCGTGCTGCCCGAGCCGTCAGTCGTTGCCGGCCCCGATACCGCAGTCCGGCGCGGACCAGCTCGTGGTGTTCGAGCTGTCGTCGCTGTTGTTCTCCCGCCGCGAGTCGACGTGCACGTGGTCGTCGTGGTCGGGGTAGCCCGGCCCGTAGAGGCCGCTGAAGCCGTTGTTACGCGCGCTGCGGGCGACCTGGCACAGCGACGACGTCCGCGAGGTGACGTCGGCCGCGTTGCCGTACAGGTGCTGGCTGTCGGACGCGCCGCCGACCTGGTTGTTGCAGCTCCTGCTGCGGAAGCCGCTCGAGACGTAGAGCGGCTTGTCGCCGAGGCCCTTGCGCAGCGCCTCCAGCTTCCACATGGTGCGCAGCGCGTTCTGCTTGGTCTGGCTCGCCGACAGCGGACCGCCGCTCCACCCGCTCCCGCCGCACCCGTTGTCCAGCTCGCTGTAGCTGAAGTGCGCGGGCGTGCAGTCGTTGTCCTGGAGCTGGTACAGCTTCGCGTAGGTCTGCGGGCCGGCGATTCCGTCGGCGCGCAGCCCGTACGCCTGCTGGAACCGCTTGACCGCCGCGGCGGTCTTCGGTCCGTAGATGCCGTCGTTCTCCACGATGTCCCGGTATCCGGCCCAGCCGGCCACCCGGATCTGCAACTGGCGGACATCGCTGCCCGAGCGTCCCTGGGACAGGGTGCGGTTCCAGGTGTAGCAGCCGTCCGCGTGCGCCGCGGGTGCGGCGACCACCGAGGCGATCGCGGCCCCGGGCAGCGCCAGAGCGAATGCGACGGCAGCTCGCTTCAAGGTGTTTACGCGCACAGAAGTCCTCCCGATAGGAGAGCGAATGGGGTGGCTCCAGGACATCGACCGAGACGTCCCGTGATTTCCACCCTCGCACCGATCAGCGCGCTTGGCGGCAATAACGAGAATTGTCCTCACGATTGGTCTTCCTTGGGTATTGCCTGTGAATTCGGCTGATTTGCGAAACAGCCATTTGCCCCCGATCGCCCCGCCGGTGGGCAACCACACCGAACGTCGCAATCAGCCACACCGAGGGTGATGTTCCTTGGCCGTCGGGGGCCGGTAACGTCAGCCCGGGCGGCGGACTGGCGGAGGTGCACGTGGCACGCGGTGGCGTCTTCTGTGTCGAGGGCCAGTGGCACCGAGACCTCAACGAGCGGGGTTCTGTGCTGCCCACCCTCGAGCTGCTGGAACGGCTCGGCAAGATCCGGTTCATCCACAAGGACGCGGCCACCCGCGACGAGCTCTTCTACTTCCTGGACCGCTGGCTCCTCAAGCAGTACGCCGACCACCGGGTCGGCTTCTTCGCCATGCACGGCGAGCCGAGCCGACTCTGCCTCACCGACTGGCAGTCCGTGGAGTTGAACGAGGTGGCCGAGTTGATGGCCGGCCGCTGCGAGGGGCGCCGGCTCTATTTCGGCAGTTGCTCGGTGCTGCGCGCCTCCGACGCGGTGCTGCGCGAGTTCCTGGAAGTCACCGGAGCCGCGCTGATCTGCGGTTTCACCCGGGAAGTCGACTGGGTCGAATCGGCCGCTTTCGAAACCGTGCTGCTCGACGTGCTGGCCAACGGTCAGCGGCACAATGCCGCCGAACTGCGGATGGGCTCGGCGCACTGGGCGCCGCTCGCCTCGTACCTCGGTTTCCGGGTGATCTACGCGAACGGCCGGGCCTGGCGCCCGGCCGGTCGGCCCCGGGTGCCGGCCCAGGCGGCGCACCGCGCGGCCCGGCCCGGCTGACCCGCCGCCGCCCTGGTAGGAAGGAGTGATGGCGCGCAGCATCGCGAAGAACACCCGGGTCGACCGGGACACCCTGCTCGACTTCCTCCGGCCGCGACACCGCGTCGTGCTGATGACCACCCGGGCGGACGGTCGCCCGCAGTCCTCCCCGGTCTCCGCCGGCGTGGACGGGCAGGGTCGGCTGGTCGTCTCCACCTACCCCGAGCGGGCCAAGGTGAGCAACATCCGCCGCGACCCGCGGGTCTCGGCCTGCGTGCTCTCCGACGACTGGAACGGGCCCTGGGTGCAGCTCGACGGCACCGCCGAGGTGCTGGACCTGCCCGAGGCGCTGGAGCCCCTGGTCGACTACTTCCGCAGCATCTCCGGCGAGCACCCGGACTGGGACGACTACCGGGCGGCGATGGTGCGCCAGGGCAAGTCCCTGATCCGGGTCACCATCGACGCCTGGGGCCCGATCGCCACCGGCGGCTTCCCCGCCCGGCTCGCCGACTGACGGCGCCGGGAGTCAGTACGCGGCGGTGAACCGGGCGTTCTGGTGCCGCGGCTGCTCGATCTCGTCGACGATCGCCACCGCCAGGTCCTCGTACGTCAGCACCGAGCGGCCCTGATCGTCGGTGACCGGCTCGTCGGTGCCGGTGCGGTAGTGCCCGGTGCGTTCGCCGGGGTGGAACTCCAGCGGGGGCGGCGAGACGTACGTCCAGCTCACCCCGTCGGCGGCGGTGCGGTAGTAGTCCAGGGCGTCGGCCTGGCCCAGCGACGAGTCCCGATACTGTGCCGGGAAGTCCGGCTCGTCGAGGATGCGGGTGCCACGTGGGGTGAGCAGCGTCGACCCGCCGCCCAGGTGGATGATCCGCGGCGCGGCCGGCATCCCGCGCAGCGTGGTCACCAGGTTCTCCGCCGCGTTCCGCCACAGCTCGCGCTCACCACCGCCGATCGCGACCACCAGGGCGTCCGCGTCCGGCGCCAACTCCCGGACACTCCGCTCGCTGGTGGCGTCGCCGGTGACCGTCCGCACGCCGGCCGGCAGGTACGAGGTGGCCTCCGGACGGCGGACGGCGGCGATCACCCGGTGCCCCCGGTCGACCGCCTCGGCGGCGATCCGCGACCCGGCGGTGCCGCCCGCGCCAAACACGACGATGGTGCTCACCAGCCCAGGCTAGGGACTGGGCCAGCCGCCCGCCGGTGGAACGACGATCCCGTCAGTCGACCAGGGCGGCGTAGACGAGCTGACGCAACTGTGAGCGCAGCGGGTACGTGCTCGACGGCATCAGCTGGGTGAAGAGCAGCGCGGTGATCTCCTCGGCCGGGTCCACCCAGAAGGCGGTGCTGGCCACCCCACCCCAGTAGTACTCGCCGACGCTGCTCGGCACCCGGCTGGGAATCGGGTCGTCGACCACCGCGAAGCCGAGGCCGAAGCCGATCCCGTCCAGGGTGGTCTCGGCGAAGCCGCCGGTGGACAGGGTGCCCAGGTCCTGACCGTCGGGCAGGTGGTTGCGGGTCATGAAGCGCACCGTGCGCGGCCCGAGCAGGCGTACCCCGTCCAGCTCGCCGCCGCGCAGCAGCACCTGCGTGAAGCGGTGGTAGTCGGCGGCGCTGGAGATCAGGCCGCCGCCACCGGAGAGCAGGGCGGGCTTGCGGTGGGCGAGCGAGCCGAGACTGTCGTAGCGGACCGCCCGGCCGCTGCGCGGCTCGGGGACGTAGAGCGCGGCCAGCCGCTCGGCCTCGTCGCCCTCGACCCACCATCGGGTGTCGGTCATGCCCAGCGGGCCGAAGATCCGGTCGGCGAAGAACGCGTCGAGGCTCTGCCCCGAGACCACCTCGACCAGCCGGCCGAGAACGTCGGTGGCGACCGAGTAGCCCCAGGCGGTGCCGGGTTGGAACAGCAGCGGCAGCTCGCCGAAGGCCGCGCAGGCGCCGGCCAGGTCGACGTCCTCGGGCGGGTACAGGTCGTAGCCGGCCGCCCGGTAGAGCCCGTCGACCACGGAGGTCTGCATGAAGCCGTACGTCAGGCCGGCGGTGTGGGTGAGCAGGTGCCAGACCCGGATCGGCTCGATCGCCGGCACCGTGTACGGCTTGAGCGTCGACCCCTTCGAGTAGACCCGCAGGTCGGCGAACTCCGGCAGCCAGCGGCTGATCTCGTCGGTCAGCTCGAAGCGGCCCTCCTCCCACAGCATCATCGCCGCGACCGAGGTGACCGGCTTGGTCATCGAGTAGATCCGCCAGAGCGTGTCGGCCTCGACCGGAGCGCCCGACTCCCGGTCCCGCAGGCCGTACGTCGAGGAGTGCGCCACCTCGCCGCGCCGGGTGACCACCACCTGCCAGCCGGCGAGCCGGCCGTCGTCCACGTACCGGCCGAAGTGCTCGTCGATCCGGGCCAGCCGCGCCGGGTCGAAGCCGATCTGATCCGGGTCCTTGCTCAGCGCCACACTCACGCCGCCGAACCTACTAGCCGGTACGCCGATAGCGGTAGGGGCGGCCACCGGTCGGCCGGCTGTCGGTGGCCGGCACTAGCCTGGCCGGATGCCGGAGCTGACCGAGGACGTGACCTTCCGCCACGAGGACTGGTACGGCGAGGAGCTGACCGACCGGCACTTCGTGGGCTGCGAGTTCTTCCACGTGGACCTGACCGAGGCGGTGAGCCGCGGCGCGGTCTTCACCGGCTGCACGTTCGGCAACGTGCTGTTCAACGCCTCCCAACACGTCGACTCTGCCTTCACCCGCTGCGTCTTCAAGCGGTGCAACCTCTTCGAGGCCGAGTTCACCGGGTGCAAGCTGGTCGGCAGCACCTTCAACCAGTGCGACCTGCGCCCGTTGACGGTGGCCGGCGGTGACTGGTCGTTCGTCGCGCTGCCCGGGGCGGACCTGCGCGGGGTCCGGCTGACCGACGTGCGGATGCGCGAGGTCGACCTGACCGGCGCCAACCTGACCGGCGCCACGGTGACCGGTGTCGACCTCTCCGGCGCGCAGCTGCACAGCGCCCGGCTCGGCGACGCCGACCTGCGCGGCAGCGACCTGACCGCGCTCGACCCGACGGTCGTCGAGCGGGCCGGCGCCATCGTCGACGCCGAGCAGGCCGTGGTCATCGCGCAGGCGCTCGGCTTCCGGATCGGCTGACGCGAGGGCGACCGGATCGACCGAGGTCCCCGTCCGGCGAGGGCCCGGCTGTCCGATACCGTCCGGTTCCGGACTGGACACGCGGGCCCGTGCGGATCTAGCGTGTCGTCCACGCCGGATGCGAGCGCAAAACGGCCCACAGTGGACGGTGCGATCCGCGACGCTCGAT
>NZ_RCVJ01000132.1 GCF_003667505.1 Micromonospora sp. BL4 | reverse complement strand
GCACGAGCAGCTGCCGGGCGTCGGGGTCGGCGTGCTGCGCGGCGCGGGCGTGCTGTTCGGCGGCGTCCAGCAGCGCGGCCACCTCCGCCTCGCCGGTTGCCGGCGGGTCGAGCACCCCGGCGTCGAGCAGCGGGCGCAGCGGACCGAAGGTGGCGCCCAGCGCGGCGGTGTCGATGCCGGCGACCCGGACGTGACCGGCCGGGGCGGTGGCGACCAGCCGCAGCACCAGCGCTCGCAGCAGCCCGGCGACCCGGGGATCCCGGGCGTCGGTGTCCAGTGCGAGGTGGTGGCCGCCGCCGAGCGGCAGCAGCACCGGGAAGCCACCGTCGGGAGTGGACGCCTCGCCGATCCGGACGGCGGCCGGCGCGTCGGTGAGCGGGGTGGCGCCCGGGGCGGGGGTGGCGAGCGCGCCGCCGACCCGGGCCAGTCGGGCCACCAGGTCGCCCGCACCGACCGGCGCGGCGGGGGCCGGCGCCGTGCCCAGCGCGCCCCGGGCGACGTCCAGGTGTGCCCGGGCCGCCCGGTGGGAGCTGACCGCCTGCCCGTACGCCGACGCGAGCCTGCTCACGCTCTGCCTCCCACGCCACGGCTGTCCGGTTCGCGGAAACCCTAACGGAAGGCGGTGACACCGGGACAGTACCGACGCGACCCGACGCGCGGCGCCCGACGGTCCGGGGTGGACCGTCGGGCGTCACGCGAGGGCGTGCGGGTCAGCCGGTGACCGCGTTCAGCGCCGGCAGGTAGCCGTACCGGTAGCCGTCGGAGTCCGGGTGGTACGCCTCGATGAGGCCGCTGACGTCGTTGATCCACGGGTCGCCGGCGCAGACGCCGTGACCGGCGAAGTAGGGCCGGGTGTCGGCGAAGGTCGCGCCGGCGGCGGTGGCCCGTGCGGAGATGACCGAGGCGAGCACGTCGGCCGCCTCGTTGAGGATGGTGCGCTTGTAGGTGCTCATCGCCAACCACCCGCAGGAGGTGGTCTCGAACAGCCTCGGGTAGCCCAGCACGATCAGCCGCGCGTTCGGCGCCCGGTTGCGGATGGCGGCGTAGGTGGCGTCGAGCCGGCCGGGGAGCGTCGAGGTGGCGAAGGCCTTCGCGGTGTTCACGGCGTTGGTGCAGGACGACGTGCTGCCGAACCGGCAACTGGTGATCACGTCGACGAAGCCGGCGTCGTTGCCACCGATGGTGATGGTGACCAGGGTGGTGGCGCTGCTGAGGGCGTTGACCTGGTTGTTGAGCACGTCGGCGGTGACCGCGCCGCCGCAGGCCGGGAAGCTGAAGCTGGTCACGCCGTGGGCGGCGGCCCAGAGCGGGGCGTACGACTTCTGGCTGCGCAGGCAGGTGGACCAGTCGTACGGGCCGGCGCCGACGCCGGAGGAGTAGGAGTCGCCGAGCGCGACGTAGTTGACGGCGGCGGCCTGGGCGGTGCCGGGGACGAGCACGGCGCCGAACGCGGCGGTGACGACGGCGACCAGCGCGGCCAGGGCGCGGGCCAGCGGGCGGTGGGGCATGACGGACCTCCACAGGACAGGGGTGGTGGGATCCTGCGACCGCGCGCGTGGCCAGGGGTGGAACGGTTTGTTACCAGGCGGTAATGCTATCGAAATACATAGATCGATGGAATAGACGGTCAACCCGCGCGCCGGGCCCGCGGCGATCACCGTTGTCGATTAGGTTGGCGGGGCGAACACCCCGATGGAGGGAGTCCACCTCGTGCGACGAGTCCTCACGGCGGCCACCGCCGCCCTGACCCTCACCACCGCCGGCACCATGCTCGCCGGCGCTCCCGGCCAGGCCGCCCCGACGGCCTGGGGCCGGCCAACCGTCACGCTCGCGCCGCAACCCGGCGCCCCCGGGCTGGGCGACAGCTACTTCCCCGACTACGGCAACGGCGGCTACGACGTCTCGCACTACGACGTCCGGCTGCGCTACGAGCCGGCCACCGACCGACTCACCGGCACCACCACGATCCTCGCCACCGCGACTCAGGATCTCTCCCGGTTCAACCTGGACTTCCTGCTCGACGTCGAGTCGGTGCGGGTCAACGGGTGGGCGGCGAGCACCAGCACCGCGGGCGCGCACGAGCTGGTGGTCACCCCGTCCCGCACGGTGACCCGGGGCCAGCAGCTCACCATCGTGGTGCGCTACGACGGCATTCCGTCCGAGACGCTGGTCGGCGGCTACACCGGCTGGACGCGTACCGACGACGGGGCCCTCGCGGTCAACGAGCCGGAGTCCGCGTGGTGGTGGTTCCCGAGCAACGACCACCCACTGGACAAGGCGACCTTCGACATCTCCGTGTCGGTGCCCACCGGCGTCGAGGTGATCAGCAACGGCGTGCAGCCGCGGCCGCCGCTGGCCGAGCCCGGCGACCGCACCCGGTGGAGCTGGCGGACCACCTCCCCCACCGCCACCTACCTGGCCTTCATGGCCATCGGCCAGTACGACATCGTCACCGACACCACGCCGGGCGGCCAGCCGGTGGTGAACGCGTACAGCACCTCGCTGGGCGAGCTCGGGCCGGCCGCGCGGGCCAGCATCGAGCGGACCGCCGAGATCGTCGACTGGGAGAGCGGGATCTTCGGCCCGTACCCGTTCGAGGCGCAGGGCGGCGTGGCCGGGCCGGTGGACGGCATCAGCTTCGCCCTGGAGACGCAGACCCGACCGGTGTACGGCCCGGGCTTCTGGCGGCGCGGCGCCAACACGTACGTGGTGGCCCACGAGAACGCCCACCAGTGGTTCGGCGACTCGGTCTCGGTGGCCGAATGGCGCAACATCTGGCTCAACGAGGGCTTCGCCTCGTACGCCGAGTGGCTCTGGTCGGAGGAGCAGGGCGAGGGCACCGCCCAGGAGGTCTTCGACTTCACCTACGCCAGCTACCCGGCCGACTCCGCGTTCTGGCAGGTGCTGCCGGGTGACCCGGGCGCCGGGCGGGTCTTCGACAACGCGGTCTACGACCGGGGCGCGATGACGCTGCACCAGCTGCGGCTGGCCGTCGGCGACGACGCGTTCTTCGAGATCCTGCCGGCCTGGACCGCCGCGCACCGGTACGGCAACGGCACCATCGCGCAGTTCCAGGCCCTGGCGGAGGAGATCTCCGGACTCGACCTGGACGAGCTATTCACCACCTGGCTGTTCACCGCCGGCCGGCCCGACGTGGCCACGGCCGCGCGCAAGGCCGCCGCCGCGCCCGTCGAGCCGAAGTCCTGGGCCAAGATCCAGGAGGCTCACCGGCTGCTGTCGCACTGAGCGAACGTCGGCCGGGAGGCCCGCCACTCAACGGCGAGCCTCCCGGCCGCTTTCGTAGGCGACCCTCCCGGCCGCTTTCGTAGGCGACGGACGATTCGCCGGTCCGGATCCGGGGCAGCTCGACCGGCACGAACCGGTGCGGGCCCACGCGACCCGAGCGCGCCGCGCCGGCCCGCCGCGAACCGGTGCGGGCCCGCCCGACCCCGAGCGCGCAGGGGCGGCCCGCCGCGACTCAGGACGCCCGCGCCGCCGACCCCGGCACCGGCCGCGCACCCACCGTCTCGGCCGTGCTCGCCTCGACGGCGCGGATGTGCCGGTAGGCGAACCAGAGCGGTGGGAACGCGCCGACCGCGAAGGACAGGTCGACCAGCGTCCAGAACCAGGGGATGTCCCGGATCGGGCCGCAGATCAGCGCCAGCGGGACGATCCCCGCGCAGGCGATCATGCCGACCTGCACCACCCAGACGTTGCGCACCGGGTCGCGCAGCGGTCCCCAGAACGCCACCGCCAGCACCAGGTGGGCGAAGGCCAGCCAGTCGGTGCCGTAGAGCAGGAACGGGTAGTCCTCGCCGGCCGTCACGAGCCCGGTGTGCACCCGCTCGACCCAGTCGACCAGCGCCGGCACATGGCCGGCGAGCGGGTCGAGCGCGCGCAGCAGCCAGCGCACCTCGATCTCCAGCGGGAACGCGGTCACCCCGCTCAGGAATAGCCCGATCAGTACGACCCAGAGCCACCGGCGGGTTCGCCGTAGCCGCTCCTCAATGTCCATGATCGGAGCGTAGCGATGATCTTCATTTGCTTCGGCCCCGAAGGCCGGTCGTCCGGGGTGACCGCTGTCTCAGCGTTGGCCGCGGCACGGGGAGCGGTCAGAGCGGCCGGACGCACCCGGCGGAGTGCCGGCCGCTGCCCGCCGACATCGCGGGTCGGCTGTGGGCCGCCAGCGGCGAGCAGACGGGGCAGTACCGGGGACGTCCCGGCCGGACCCGGCTCGCCAGCCCTGGCCGCAGCGTCAGGTGGCGACCACCGACCGCGGCGGGCCCGACGATGCGAGCCGCCGTCCGCGCCATTGCCGGCACCGGCCTGCGCAGCGGCGGCACGACCAGCGCCAGGGTGTGCCCTCGGCGCAGCCGGCGACCGCGCTGCTGGTCCAGAGCGACCGCCGCCGCGACGGTGGCGACCGCCGCGACGGATCCGGCCAGGACGAGCGTCTGCCGGGGCCCGGCGTGCTCGGAGAGCCAGCCGAGCAACGGCGCGCCGACCATGGCGGAGACCGAGCCGGTGACCGCGAGCGCGGCGAGCACCCGACCCCGCATCGCGCCGTCGGTGTCGAGCTGGGCGCGGGTGCCGACGGTGGTGTCGATGACCACCGCGGCGGCGGCGATCGGCAGGATCACCGCCGCGAAGCTCCAGGTGCCCGGCGCAAGACCGGCGACGATCTGCAACGTGCTGGCCAGCAGGCCCGCGGTGACCAGGGTCCGGTAGCCCAGGTCACGTCGACGGGCGGCGGCGAGCGCGCCCAGCACCGTTCCGACCGCGAAGACGGTCGACAGGAGGCCGTAGCCGGACGCCCCGGCGTCGAGGGGCCCGTCGCTCATCGCCGCCATCGTCACCTGGTAGTTGCGTCCCAGGCTGCCCAGCACGAACGCCAGGGCGAGCGCGAGCAGCAGCACCGGCTGCCCCCGCAGGTAGGCGAACCCGGCGCGGACGCCGCCGCGACTCCGGCCGCCGTCCGGCGCGGCCACCTGGTGACCGTGCAACGCAGCCTGACGTACGCCGAAGAGCGCCACCACCACGGCGACGAAGCTCGCCGCGTTGATGCCGAACAGCAGCGCGGGACCGACGGCGGCCACCACGACGGCACCGAGACTCATGCCGAGGATGCGGCCGGCGGAGTTGGTGAGCGAGCCGAGCGCCAGGGCATTGCCGAGCGTCTCCCGGTCCACGAGGGTGGAGGACCAACGACCCGACACCGGGCCCTCGATCGCCGAGACGGCACCGCTGAGCAGGGAGATCGTGAAGATCAGCGGCAGGCCGCCGACACCGGTCAGGGCGACCGCCGCCAACCCCGCGGCGAGCGTGGCGTGGGCCACCTGGGCGGCGATCAGCAGCGGGCGGGCGGGGAGCCGGTCGGCCAGCACGCCGCCCCAGAGGCTGAGCAGCAGCGTGGGCGCGGCTTGGAGCAGCACGGCGAACCCCATGGAGGTCGCCGAGCCGGTCTCCTTCAGCACGTACCAGTTGACTCCGAGGACCTGCATCCAGGTCCCGATGACGGAGACGAACCCGGCGAGCGCCCAGATCCGGTAGTTCCGGTGGCGCAGCGCGGCGAAGGTGGCACCTCTGGCCACGACGAACCCTCCGATGCGATCGAGCATGATGAGCACGCCGATCGCGGCGCGGCCCGGCAGCGGACAAGTCTTGCGGCAGTTGAACCGATCTGCCCACACTCGTGACCGGCCTCACCGGTCCGCCCGGGCCGGCCGGCGCGATATACCACCGCGCCGGCCAGGTGCTCCGGTCCGTCGGGTCAGCGTGCGGCGAGCGGCTGCGCGGCCGGGGAGACCGGCGCCGGCAGCGCGCCGGAACCGCCGAGGTGACCGTCGATGGCGGCGGCCGCCGCACGCCCCTCGGCGATGGCCCAGACGATCAGCGAAGCGCCCCGGTGCATGTCGCCCGCGACGAACACGCCGTCGGCGTCGGTCTGCCAGTCGTCACGCGCGTCGACGGCGCCCCGGGGGTTACGGGTGACCCCGAACTGGGCCAGCAGCGGCTGCTGCTCGGTGCCCTCGAAGCCGATCGCCAGCAGCACCAGGTCCGCCGGCAGCTCCCGCTCCGAGCCGGGCACCACGGTGACCACTCGCCGGCCGTCGCGCTTCTCCACGGTCACCTCGGCGATCCGCACCGCCCGCACCTGACCGGTGCCGTCGTCCACGAACTCCTGCACCGCCACGGCGAAGACACGCTCGCCGCCCTCCTCGTGCGCCGGATAGCTGCGCAGGATCCACGGCCAGGTCGGCCACGGATCCCGCGCCTCGTCGCGCTCGCTCGGCGGCTGCGGGTACAGGTCGAGCTGGTGCACACCGGCCGCGCCCTGCCGGTGCGCGACGCCGAGGCAGTCGGCCGCGGTGTCACCGCCGCCGATGATCACGACGTGCTTGCCAGCGGCGTCGATCGGGGTGCCGTCCGGCAGCACCGCGACGGACGGGCGACCATCGCCGGCGGCGGCGACCACGCGGTTCGCGGCCACCAGATGCGCCATCGCCTGGTGTACGCCGCGCAGCTCCCGGCCCGGGGTCTCCGGGGTGTCCCGGCCCTGCAGAGCGCCGCAGGCCAGCAGCACCGCGTCGTGCTCGGCGCGCAACTGCTCGGCGGTGACGTCCACCCCGACGTTCACCCCGGTGCGGAAGCGCACCCCCTCGGCGACGAGCTGGGCCAGCCGGGCGTCGATGTGCCGCTTCTCCAGCTTGAAGTCGGGGATGCCGTACCGGAGCAGACCACCGATCGCGTCGTCGCGCTCGTACACCGTCACCGCGTGACCGGCGCGGACCAGCTGCTGGGCGGCGGCCAGGCCGGCGGGCCCGGAACCGACCACGGCGACCGACCGACCGGACGGCGCCGGCACCGGACGGGGCGCGAACCCGCGCGCCGCCGCGGCATCGGCGATCTCCACCTCGACCTGCTTGATGGTGACCGGCTGGCCGCCGGCGATGCCCAGCACACAGGACGCCTCGCAGGGCGCCGGACAGAGCCGGCCGGTGAACTCCGGAAAGTTGTTGGTGGCGTGCAACGACTCCACCGCGGCGTCCCAGTTGCCGGTGCGGACCAGGTCGTTCCAGTCCGGGATCCGGTTGCCCAGCGGGCAGCCGTCGTGGCAGAACGGAATGCCGCAGTCCATGCAACGGGTGGCCTGCTCGCGGACCAGTTCCTCGCCGGCCGGCGGGTACACCTCACGCCAGTCGCTGATCCGCACCGGCACCGGGCGGCGGGCCGGCAGTCGCCGGTCGTAACGCAGGAAACCGTTCGGGTCAGGCACGAGCCACCTCCTGGGCGGCCACCCGCGGGGCGGGCGGCACCGGCGCGGCCGGTGGCGCGCTGAGCGCGCTCATGACCGCGTCGTCGACGTCGCGGCCGGCGGCTTCGGCGGCCCTCATGATCTCCAGCACCCGGCGGTAGTCGCGGGGCACCACCGCGGTGAACTCGGTCACCGCATCCGGCCAGCGCTTGAGCAGCTCCTCGGCGACCGCCGACCCGGTCTCGGCCACGTGCCGCTGGACCAGCTCGTGCAGCAGCACCTGCTCCTGCTCGCCCAGCGGCGCCAGGTCGACCAGCTCCGCGTTGACCCGGGCCCGGTCCAACTGGTGCACGAACGCCGTGCCGCCGGACATCCCGGCGGCGAAGTTGCGGCCCGTCGCGCCGAGCACCACCACCGTCCCGCCGGTCATGTACTCGCAGCCGTGGTCGCCGACACCCTCGACCACGGCGACCGCGCCGGAGTTGCGCACCGCGAAGCGCTCCCCCACCCGGCCGCGCAGAAAGACCTCACCGGCGGTGGCCCCGTACAGGATGGTGTTGCCGGCGATAATCTGGTCCTCAGCCCGCTCCCCCGGCTCGGCGTCGGCGTCGAGGAACGGCGCGGCGGCGTCCGGACGGACGATGATCCGCCCGCCGGAGAGACCCTTGGCCACGTAGTCGTTGGCGTCGCCGTGCAGCCGCAGGGTCACCCCACGTGGCAGGAACGCGCCGAACGACTGCCCCGCGGTGCCGTGCAGCACGAACTCGATGGTGTCGTCGGGCAGGCCGGCGCCGCCGAAGCGGCGGGTCACCTCGCCGCCGAGCATGGCGCCGACGCTGCGGTGCTCGTTGCGCACCGCCACCTCGACCCGGACCGGCGCGCCGGTGGTCAGCGCCGGGCCGGCGAGCGCCATCAGCTCGTTGTCCAGGGCGTGCTCCAGGCCGTGGTCCTGGGCGCGCACGCCGCGCCGGGCAGCGCCGGCGGGAAGCTCCGGCAGGTGCAGGACGGGGGCCAGGTCGAGCCCGTGCGCCTTCCAGTGCGTCACCGCCGGGGCCACGTCGAGCAGCTCGGACTGGCCGATCGCCTCCTCGATCGACCGGAAGCCCAGCTCGGCCAGGTACCCGCGGACCTCCTCGGCGAGGAACAGGAAGAAGTTCTCCACGAACTCCGGGGTGCCGGTGAACCGCTCCCGCAGCACCGGGTTCTGCGTGGCGATGCCGACCGGGCAGGTGTCCAGGTGGCAGACCCGCATCATCACGCAGCCGGCGACGATCAGCGGCGCGGTGGCGAAGCCGAACTCCTCCGCGCCGAGCAGCGCCGCGACCAGCACGTCCCGGCCGGTCTTGAGCTGACCGTCGACCTGCACGGTGACCCGGTCGCGCAGCTTGTTGAGCAGCAAGGTCTGCTGCGCCTCGGCCAACCCCAGCTCCCAGGGGGTGCCGGCGTGCTTGAGCGAGTTCATCGGGGACGCCCCGGTGCCTCCGTCGTGGCCGGAGATCAGGATGACGTCCGCCTTGAGCTTGGCCACCCCGGCGGCGACGGTGCCGACGCCGACCTCGCTGACCAGCTTGACGTGCACCCGGGCGGCCGGGTTGACGCACTTCAGGTCGTGCACCAGCTGGGCGAGGTCCTCGATCGAGTAGATGTCGTGGTGCGGCGGCGGGGAGATCAGACCGACGCCCGGGGTGGCGTGCCTGGTCCGGGCGATCCACGGCCAGACCTTGTTGCCCGGCAACTGCCCACCCTCGCCGGGCTTGGCGCCCTGGGCCATCTTGATCTGAAGGTCGTCGGCGTTGACCAGGTACTCACTCGTGACACCGAACCGGCCGCTGGCGATCTGCTTCACCGCGGAGCGGCGCGCCGGGTCGTGCAGCCGCTCGACGTCCTCGCCGCCCTCGCCGGTGTTGGACTTGCCGCCCAGCCGGTTCATCGCGATGGCGAGCGTCTCGTGCGCCTCCGCGGAGATCGACCCGTACGACATGGCGCCGGTGGCGAACCGCTTGACGATCTCGGTGGCCGGCTCGACCTCCTCGATCGGCACCGCCGGACGCACGCCGGTGCGCAACGTGAACAGCCCGCGCAGCGAACCGGCCCGCGCGGCCAGCTCGTCGACCTTCGCCGTGTACTGCCGGAAGATGTCGTACTGCCGGCTGCGGGTGGCGTGCTGGAGCAGGAAGACCGTCTCCGGGTTGAACAGGTGCAGCTCACCCTCGCGGCGCCACTGGTACTCGCCGCCGACCTCCAGCCGGTCGGAGGCGGGGGTGCCCGCCGGCGGCCAGGCCAGCGCGTGCCGGGCGGCCACCTCGGCGTGAACGCCGGCCAGCCCCACCCCGCCGATCCGGCTGGGGGTGCCCCGGAAGTAGCGCTGGATCAGCCGGGTGTCCAGGCCGACCGCCTCGAAGACCTGCGCTCCGCAGTACGAGGAGACCGTCGAGATGCCCATCTTCGACATGATCTTCAGGACGCCCTTGCCGAGCGCCTTCGCGTAGTTGCGGACCGCGGCGGCCGGTTCCACCCCGACCAGCGCCTTCGTGGAGATCATGTCCTCCACCGACTCGAACGCCAGGTACGGGTTGACCGCCGCCGCGCCGTAGCCGATCAGCACCGCCGCGTGGTGCACCTCCCGGCAGTCGCCGGACTCCACGATCAGCGCCGCCTGGGTGCGGGTCTGCTCCCGCACCAGGTGCTGGTGCACGGCGGCGGTGAGCAGCAGCGACGGGATCGGCGCCAGGTCGGCGTTGGAGTCCCGGTCGGAGAGCACCAGGATGCGTACGCCGTCCTCGATCGCCTCGGAGACGTGCCGGCAGATCTCGGTCAGCCGCGCCTTGATGCCGGAGGCGCCCTCCCGGATGCGGTACAGCCCGGAGACCCGGACCGCCTTGAAGCCGGGCAGGTCGCCGTCCTCGTCGATGGACAGGATCTTCGCCAGCTCGTCGTTGTCGATGATCGGGTGCGGCAGCACGATCTGCCGGCAGCTCGCCGCGCCCGGGTCGAGCAGGTTGCCCTCCGGCCCGATCGTCGACCCCAGGCTGGTCACCAACTCCTCGCGGATGGCGTCCAGCGGAGGGTTGGTGACCTGGGCGAAGAGCTGATGGAAGTAGTCGTAGAGCAGCCGCGGTCGAGTGGACAGCGGCGAGATCGGGGTGTCCGTGCCCATCGAGCCGAGCGGCTCGGCGCCGGTGCGGGCCATCGGCGCGAGCAGGATCTTCAGCTCCTCCTGCGTGTAGCCGAAGGTCTGCTGGCGGCGACGCACCGAGTCGTGGGTGTAGACGGTGTGCTCGCGCGCGGGCAGGTCGTCCAGCTCGATCAGCCCGGCGTGCAGCCACTCGCCGTACGGCTGCGCGGCGGCCAACTCGGACTTGATCTCCTCGTCGTGCACGATCCGGCCGGCGACGGTGTCGACCAGGAACATCTTCCCCGGCTGGAGCCGCCCCTTGGCGACCACCCGGGCCGGGTCGAGGTCGAGCACGCCCGCCTCGGAGCCGAGCACCACCAGCCCGTCAGCCGTACGCCACCAGCGCCCCGGACGCAGCCCGTTGCGGTCCAGCACCGCGCCGACGATCTCGCCGTCGGTGAAGGCCACTGAAGCCGGCCCGTCCCACGGCTCCATGAGGCTGGCGTGGAAGCGGTAGAAGGCGCGCTTGTCCGGCTGCATGCCGGGGTCGTTCTCCCACGCCTCGGGGATCATCATGAGCACCGCGTGCGGCAGGCTCCGCCCGGCCAGGTGCAGCAACTCCAGGACCTCGTCGAAGTTCGCCGAGTCGGAGGCGCCCGGGGTGCAGACCGGGAAGACCCGCCGGATGTTGCCCGGCACGTTCGGCGAGCGCAGCAGCGCCTCGCGGGCCTGCATCCAGTTGCGGTTGCCGCGGATCGTGTTGATCTCGCCGTTGTGCGCGATGAACCGGTACGGGTGCGCCAGCGGCCAGGACGGGAACGTGTTGGTGGAGAACCGGGAGTGCACCAGCGCGATCGCGCTGTCCACCCGCTCGTCGCGCAGGTCCGGGTAGTACGCCGGCAACTGGTCGGGCGTGAGCATCCCCTTGTAGACCATGGTCCGGCTGGACAGCGACGGGAAGTACGCCGGCACGCCCCGCTCGGCGGTCTCCCGCTCGGCCTGCTTGCGCAGGCAGAACGCCACCCGGTCCAGCTCGATGCCGCGCAGCGCGGAACCCGCCGGGCCGGCGGGCGAGTCGGTGAGCCGGCGCGCGGCCAGGAAGAGCTGCCGGACCCGGGGCATCGCCGCCAGGGCGGTCTCGCCCAACCCGGTCGGGTCGGTCGGCACGTCCCGCCAGCCGAGCAGGTCCGCCCCCTCGACGAGCGCGTACTTCTCGATGACCCGGCGGGCGCGGGCCTCCGCGTCGTCGTCGTCGGGGAGGAAGACCAGGCCGGTGGCGTATTCACCCGCCGGTGGCAGCGCGATGTCGGCCACCGCGCGCAGGAACGCGTCCGGGACCTGGAGCATGATGCCCGCGCCGTCGCCGGTGTTGGGCTCCGCGCCGCGGGCGCCCCGATGGTCCAGCCGGCAGAGCGCGCCGAGCCCGTTGGCGACGACCGCGTGTGAACGCCGGCCGTGCAGGTCCGCCACGAACGCCACTCCGCAGGCGTCGTGCTCCAGCGCCGGGTCGTACAGGCCCTGGGCGGGCGGGCGGAGGCCAGGCATCGGGGACGCCTGCGGGCTGTGCGGGTACGGCTGTGACTTGTGCGGGTACGGCTGAGCCACCGGGCCTCCTGTCGTCACTCAGGTTGGAACATGGTGGGGACGACGTCGGCCCGTGGGTCTATTGAGTCTACGTTAGGGCGCGGTCCGCAAGGCCACTCAAGATTGATCACACCGTCCAGAGTCTGGGACGTGTAGTCTCGCGCGGTGGATCCGCTGCACAAGGACGTCTTCGACCGGTTGGAACGCTTCTACGACGCGGTGCCCCGCGACGTCGCCGGCGTGGAGGAGCATGGCGGTCTGGTGTTGTTCGTCCGCGACGGCGCCGGCTGGCCGTTCTACGCCCGGCCCCGCCTCGACGCGACCGAGCCGCCGTCGTTGGCCGACATCACGTCGGTCCGCGAGCGGCAGCGGGAGTTGGGCCTGCCCGAGGCCTTCGAGTGGGTGCACGAGACGACCCCGGAGCTGCTGGCGGTGGCCCGTTCGGCGGGGCTGAGCGTGCTGGAGGCGCCGTTGATGGTCCTCGACCCGACCGCGCTGCCCGACCCGGCGACGCTCTCCGACGTACCGGTGCGGGTGCTGGCGGCGGACTCACCGGGCTTCGCCGCCGACGTGGCGGCCCGGCGGGCGGTGGCGGCGGTGTCGTTCGCCGCCGCCGGCACCGCGCGGGGCGACGCCGGCCCGGCCGAGCGGGACGCCGCGATCAGCGAGCTGGAGCTGGCCGCGCTGGACGAGGAACGGTCCAGGGTCGCCGACGGCCGGCGGATCTCCGCGCTGGCCGGCACGCCGACCGAGGGCGCGCTGGCCAGCGGCATGGCGATGCGGGTGGACGACGTCGCCGAGATCGCCGGGGTGGCCACCCTGCCGGCCGCCCGGCGGCGCGGGCTGGGCGCCGCGCTGACCGCCACCATCGCCCGGGAACTGCTGGCCGCGGGCACCGACGTGGTCTTCCTCTCCGCGGGCAGCGAGGAGATCGCCCGGGTCTACCTGCGGGTCGGCTTCCGTCGGATCGGCACCGCCTGCATCGCCGAGCCCGCCGCGCTCATCCCCTGACGCCTCCCCCGGCCATCGGCCGGGTCGACCCGCGCCTTGGATCAGGCGGGTGGACGCCACTGGGCGGCGGAGGCGGCGGCGCTGGAGAGCAGCCGCGAGTTGATCGTGCCGAGCGCGGCGTCCCGGGCGCGCAGCGCCAACCGGCCCCGGGTCTGGAGCACCGCCGACATCCGCCGGGTCTGCCGGACCACCGTCGCCGCCCGGGGGCGGCGCACCCGGTCGTACGCCTGCACGGCGTCGGGTAGCCGTGCCTCGCGCAGCAGGGACGCGAGCGTCGCGGCGTCCTCGAAGGCGAGGCAGGCGCCCTGGCCGAGATGCGGCGGCATGGCGTGCGCGGCGTCGCCGAGCAGTACCACGCCGCCCGGCCCGACCGGGAAGCCGTACGCGCGGGGCAGCGGGCGCAGCTCGCGGACCTCCTGCTGGACCAGGTCCGCCGGGTCGGTGGCGTCGAGCAGCTCGCCGATCGGCTCCGGCCAGCCGGCGTACCAGCGGCGCAGCAGGGCGAGCTGGGTCTCCGGCGGCTCCGGGCGGGGCGCGCCGGCGGCGGTGGCCACCCAGTAGATGCCGCCCCGGCTGGAGCCGCCCGAGGAGCCGCGCTCGCCGAGCGAGGCGGCCACGAACCGGTAGCCCGCGCCGAGAACCTCACCGGCGAGCGGCTGGTCGGCGGGCAGCCGGGGCGCCCGGTACCACGGGATGACGGCCCGCCAGGCGGCGCAGCCGGAGCTGACCACCCCGGATTCGGGGGCGAGTTGGCGGCGGATCGCGCTGTCCGTGCCGTCGGCGGCGATCACCAGGTCGGCTTCGATGGTGTGCCGCCCGTCGCCGACCGCCGGCCGCTCACCCGGCTCGACCCGGACGTGGCGCACGGTCACCCCGGTACGCAGCTCCACCCGCTCGCCCAGTCCGGCGATCAACGCGTCGTGCAGGTCTTCGCGGTGCACCACCACCGGCATCCGATCGGCCGGGATGGGCCGGGGCTGCACCAGCCAGTGGCCGTCCGGGCGCCGGACCCCGCCGTCGGGCAACGGCGTGGCGATCGCGGCCAGACCGGCGCCGAGGCCGAGGGCCTGCAACGCGCGGACACCGTTGGGCCACAGCACCACGGCGGTCGGCTCGGGACGGACCCGCTCGGCGCGTTCCAACAGGGTGACCTGCCAGCCGGAACGGGCCAGCGCGCCGGAGACCGCGAGGCCACCGACCCCCGCGCCGACCACCACCGCGCTTCGCATCGGTGCCGCCCCCGCTCAGCTGTCCCGGTCGGCGGGGCGCACGCCTGCGGCGTCCGCCCGGTCGTCGCGGGCTTCCGGCGTACCGTCCGTCGTTTGCTCGTCGGCCGACGGCTCATCGCCGGGCGCCGCCGGGTCGAGCGGCTCAGCGTCGACGGGCCGGTCGTCGTCCCCGGTGGCCGGCTCGGGCGGCACCACGCCGCTGTCCTGCCAGGCCTGGTACTGCTCCTCGCTGACCACCCGGTAGCCCTCCGGCGCGGAGGCCCGGGCGGGGGTCTCCCGCTCGGAGAGGTCGACCTGGGACAGGTCGGAGGTGGTGGGCGGGGGCGGGGTCGCCGCAGCGCCGAGCGGGATCAGGTACTCCCGAGGGCCGCGGACCCGCACGAAGTAGATCAACGCGCCGAGGAAGACCAGGGCGGCGGTCCACACGTTGAGCCGGACCCCGAGGATCTGGTTCGCCTCGTCGGTGCGCATCAGCTCGATCCAGAACCGGCCGACGGTGTAACCCATCACGTAGAGCGCGAAGGCCCGGCCCCGGCCCAGCTTCAGTCGCCGGTCGAGGACGAGGACGAGGGCGACCACGCCGAGGTTCCACAGCGCCTCGTAGAGGAAGGTCGGCTGGTACAGGCCCGGTTCGAGGATCGGTTGGCCGGCGTCGTCGCGCAGCGCGTGCCCCGGGTTGTCCGGGTCCATCCGGTGAATCTTCAGGCCCCACGGCAGGGTCGTCTGGGCGCCGAACAGCTCGTTGTTGAACCAGTTGCCGACCCGGCCGACGGCCTGGGCCAGCGGCAGCCCGGGGGCCAGCGCGTCGGCCACCACGCTGAACGGGATGCCGAGCTGCCGGGCCGCGATCCACGCGCCGAGCGCGCCTCCGGCGACCGCCCCCCAGATGCCGAGACCGCCCTCCCAGATGGCGAACGCCTTCATCGGGTCACCGCCGGCGCCGAAGTATTTCTCGGGGGAGGTGATCACGTGGTAGATCCGGGCGCCGATGATGCCCGTGGGCACCGCCCAGACGGCGATGTCGAGCACCGCGCCGGGCGCGACACCGCGCTGGCGCAGGCGACGCTCGGTCACCCAGCAGGCCAGCACGATGCCGAGGATGATGCACAGTGCGTACGCCCGGATCGGTACCGGCCCGAGCTGCCAGACGGCGGTGCTGGGACTGGGCAGGGCCGCCTGGGGGGACAGCGAGGCGAGGGTCACGGGTGCACACGCTACCGCTGTGCACCCCCGAAGCGGCACCCCGGGCCGTTGCCCACGCATCCCGGTGACTTCTGGTTTGCACCGCCGTACGCTCTTTGTCCATGAGCGCGCTCACCTGGGCGGTCGCCGCGGTCGTCACCGACGACGCCGGCCGGGTGCTGCTCTGCCGGCAGGGCCGGGGCGAGCGCCGGTACGCACTGCCCGGTGGGCGGCTGCGCCCGGCGGAGAGCCCGGTCCAGGCGGCGCTGCGGGACATTCGCGCAGAGACCGGCTGGGAGATCGAGCTGGTCGACCTGGTCGGCGTCTACCACCTGACCAGCCCTGCGGCGAGCACGCCGGCCGGGCGCGCGGGGCCGCTGCCGGACGTCCTGGTGCACGTGTTCCGGGCCCGCGCGGCCGAGGTCCAACCGGCCGCCGACCCGCCGCCGGGTTGCCGGCTGTCCTGGCACGCCCCTGCCGCACTGCCCGAAGCGGTCACCCCACTCACCCGAGCCGCCGTCACCGACGCCGCCGCCGGCCGCTCCGGCGTGCTGCGCGACGCCGGGTGGACGCCACACACCGTCGATCCCGCACCACGCCCGATCGCTGGTCACGCAGACGGGGACGGCCGGCGGGACATCAACCGCGACGGCGGACCACCGCCCGGCCACGACGGCCGGTCTGGACCCGACCAAGAGGGGCGGCCGGGCGTGGGGCAGCCACCGGAGCAACGTGGCGGGGCGCCGGACGAGTCACTCCGGCCCTGACCGTGCCGGGGCCATCACCACGACCGGTGGATCAAGCGTCGACGGATGGTTCCGCGCACTACGGCCAACTGAGGCAGCCTTGCGCGATTCGCCACCGCCCGCACGGCGGCATCACTCAATTGAGCGGTATACCTCTGAGTCATATTTATGACTCAGAGGTATACCGCTCGAAGCAGGAAGATGCCCGGCTCAGCGCCACGCCGACTCGCCGAACCACGCGCCCCGGTGCGAGAGCCAGCCGCCTCGCCATCGCTACGGACGCCGAGCCACGGACCGACGGGACGGACAGTAACCAGGGAGGGTGCGAGACCGGCCGGGGGAAAGGTCCGACCGCGCCGGCGGTTCAGCGGGTCGGTGTGCGGACGCCCTCGGCGAGTTCGGCGCTCAGGGTGCGCAGGGCGGTCAGGCCGTCGGCCTCGGAGGGCACGTCGAGCAGGCAGCGGACCAGTGCGCTGCCGACGATGACCCCGTCGGCGTATCCGGCGACGGTGCCGGCCTGTGCACCGGTGCCTACGCCCAGGCCGACACCGACCGGCAGGTCGGTGACCGCGCGGACGCGGGAGACGAGCGTCGGAGCGGCGTCGGAGGTTTGCGCCCGGGCCCCGGTCACACCCATCACGGCGGTGGCGTAGACGAAGCCCCGGCAGTGCTCCACGGTCATCGCCAGCCGGGCGTCCGTCGACGACGGCGAGACCAGGAACGTGCGGTCCAAGCCGTGTGCGTCCGAGGCGGCCAGCCACTCGTCCGCCTCGTCGGGGATGAGATCCGGGGTGATCAGGCCGGTCCCGCCGGCGGCGGCGAGATCGCGGGCGAACGCGTCCACGCCGTAGCGCTCGATCGGGTTCCAGTAGGTCATCGTGACCACCGGGGCACCGGTGGCCGCCACCGCCTCGATGATGCGCAACGTGTCCGCGGTGCGTACCCCGCCGGCGAGCGCGATGTCACTGGCCTTCTGGATGACCGGCCCGTCCATCACCGGGTCGGAGTACGGAATCTCCACCTCGATGACGTCGACGCCGGCCTCGACCATCGCGATCATCGCCGCGATGCTGCCCTCGACCGTCGGGAACCCGGCCGGCATGCAGCCGACCAGCAGGGCCCGCCCGTCAGCTCGTGCCTTGTCGAAGGCCACCCCGATCCGGCTCATCTCACCGCTCCTTGTCGAGGATGCCGAAGTAGTCACCGGCGGTGTGCACGTCCTTGTCGCCCCGCCCGGAGAGGTTGACCACGATGGTGGGCTCCCGGCCCAGCTCGGCGGCGAGCTTCGGGGCCAGCGCGACGGTGCCGGCGAGCGCGTGTGCGCTCTCGATCGCCGGGATGATCCCCTCGGTGCGGCAGAGCAGCTCGAACGCGGCCATCGCCTCGTCGTCCGTGACCGGCTGGTAGCTGGCCCGGCCGGTGTCGTGCAGCCAGGCGTGCTCGGGCCCGACGCCCGGGTAGTCCAGCCCGGCGGAGATCGAGTGCGACTCCAACGTCTGCCCGTCGGCGTCCTGCAGCACGTAGGTGCGGGTGCCGTGCAGCACGCCGGCCGACCCGCCGGTGATGCTGGCCGCGTGGCGGCCGGTCGCCACCCCGTCGCCACCGGCCTCGAAGCCGTACAGCCGCACGTCCTCGTCGCCCACGAAAGCGTGGAAGATGCCCAGGGCGTTGGAGCCGCCGCCGACGCAGGCGGTGACCGCGTCCGGCAGCGCGCCGGTGAGATCCAGGCACTGCTGGCGGGCCTCGTCGCCGATACCGCGGACGAAGTCACGGACCATCGCCGGGAACGGGTGCGGACCGGCGGCGGTGCCGATCAGGTAGTGCGTCTCGTCGACGTTGGCCACCCAGTCGCGCATCGCCTCGTTCATCGCGTCCTTGAGGGTGCGCGAGCCGGTGGTCACCGGGACGACGGTGGCGCCGAGCATCCGCATCCGGGCCACGTTGAGCGCCTGCCGCTCGGTGTCGACCTGGCCCATGTAGACCACACACTCCAGGTCGAACAGGGCGGCGGCGGTCGCGGTGGCCACGCCGTGCTGGCCCGCTCCGGTCTCCGCGATCACCCGGGTCTTGCCCATTCGCTTGGTGAGCAGCGCCTGGCCGAGCACGTTGCGCACCTTGTGCGCCCCGGTGTGGTTGAGGTCCTCGCGCTTGAGCAGCACCCGCGCGCCGACCTTCGCGGAGAACCGCCGGGCCTCGTACAGCAGCGACGGGGTACCGGCGTAGTCGCGCAGCAGCGCGCCGAACTCGGCCCGGAACGACTCGTCCGCCATCGCCGTGCGCCACGCCCCGTCGAGCTCGTCCAGCGCGGCCACCAGGGCCTCGGGCACGAATCGACCGCCGAAACGGCCGAAGTGGCCGGCGGAGTCGGGCTGCGTACCGGCCGCCGGGGCCAGCGCGTCGGCGCTCATCGGACATCCTCTCGGTGGGGCGTCGGACCGGTGCGAGGTCAGCGCACCGGCCGGGGCGTTGCCGGGTGGTTACCGGCGTTGACCAGTTCGGCCACCGCCTCCCGGGGGCTCTTCTGCGTGACCAGGCCCTCGCCGACGAGGACCGCGTCAGCGCCCGCGGAGGCGTACCGGATCAGGTCGTGCGGGCCGCGGACGCCAGACTCGGCGATCTTGACGACGCTGCTGGGCAGGCCGGGCGCGATCCGCTCGAACACCGACCGGTCGACCTCCAGGGTACGCAGGTCACGGGCGTTGACCCCGATCACCTGCGCGCCGGCCTCCAGGGCCCGGTCGGCCTCCTCCTCGTCGTGCACCTCGACCAGAGCGGTCATGCCCAGCGACTCGATCCGCTCCAGCAGGCCCATCAGGACGTTCTGTTCGAGTGCGGCGACGATCAGCAGGACCAGGTCGGCGCCGTGCGCGCGCGCCTCGTGGATCTGGTAGCTGGAGACCACGAAGTCCTTGCGCAGCACCGGCACGGAGACCGCGGCACGGACGGCCGCCAGGTCGTCCAGCGAACCGCCGAACCAGCGCCCCTCGGTGAGCACGCTGATCGCCCGCGCCCCACCCGAGGCGTAGTCGACGGCGAGGTCGGCCGGATCGGCGATCTCGGCCAGACGGCCCTTGGACGGCGAGGAGCGCTTCACCTCGGCGATCACCGCGACGCCGGGCTTGCGCAGCGCCGCGTACGCGTCCAGCGGCGGTGGCGCCGCCGCTGCCAGTTCACGGATCCGCTCCAGCGGAACCTGCTCCTGGCGCCGGGCGACGTCCTCGCGTACGCCAGCCAGGATCTCGTCGAGCACGCTTACGGACGCCGCCTGACCGGCTTCGTCCCCCTCCGCGTGCGCATGCTCATCAGTCACCGTCGGACTCCCCTCTCCGGGTGTCATGGGCCGATGCTAGGGGCAGCCGACCGGAGCCGGGAGCCGGGGGTATGGCGCTGCTCACGAAAAGGCCTGCGGCATAATGGCCGACTTGCCGTGAACGGGATGTCACCCAGTGCCACCTCCGGCATCGACCAGAGTCGTACGACGAGAGCCTGGCAGCCCGGCGGACCGGGCCGATCCACCGATCATGCCACGCGGCCCGAGATGACAGTGAAACCTGTCGATGCTGTGAGCAAGCTCAAGGCCGAACGGCCGGTGCCTGGTCACGCCCGAGGCGGGACAGTTGACCGGGCGGTCACCCCGGCGAAACGTCAGCCGGCCAGCATCGTCCTCGGGCAGACTCGATGGCGCGCCTGCCCGACCGTCGCCAACTCCTCGTGCGAGGTGACCATGAGCATTTCCGAGCCGACCCCGAGCATCGGGCTGACCACCGTCTCGCGGACCGTGGCGTCGCTCGCCGTCGGGGTGGTGCACACGCTGGAGCGGGCCATGGTCGGCGAGGGGCGGATGCGGACCGCGCGCGGCAACGCCTGGGAGGCGGTCTGCGCCGACCGGGCCCGCGCCGACCGGCGCGCCGAACTGGACCGCCTGGTGGCCGAGTTGACCGCCGCCCGCGCCGCCGCCCGCCGCCAGCAGCGGGAGCGCCAACCGGTCGGCTGACACCCCCCGGCCCCACCGGCCCGTCGGGGCCAGCCGGCCGTCGGGTCAGCCGGCCGTCAAGCCAGCCAGCCGTCGGGCCAGCCGGCCGTCGGGCCAGCCGGCCGTCGGGTCAGCCAGCCGTCGGGTCAGCCGGCCGTCGGGTCCTCGCCCCGGTCCAGCGCGTCCCACGCCTCGGTGGTCCGCCGCCCCGCCATCGGTCCGGCCGGTCCGGTCTGTCCGGCCTCCGGCGGCGGGCTCTGCGGGGCGGTCCGTGCCGGCCGCTCGTACCGGGCGCCCATCGCCGGCCAGTCGCCGCCGCGCAGCGCTGTCCACCCGCCGCCCGCCGCGGCCAGCAGGCCGCCGAGCAGGCAGAGCGCCGGCCACTGCCGGCTCACCACGCCGTCGAGGTCGGTGACCAGCCCGTACCCGCCGCCGGCCGCCACGGCCAGACCGAGCGCGCCGAGCAGCACGCCCAGCAGCCGCCGCAGCCGGCCGCGAGTGGCCAGCACCGCTCCCCCGCCAGCCAGCGTGACCAGGGCCAGCGCCGGCAGCCACGGCAACAGGGCGGCACCGCTGCGGGCGTCGCGCACCGGCGGCAGCGGCGCGGGGCGCACGGTCAGCTCGACCGACCAGCTCCGGGTCGACGCCCAGAGCGCGAGGCCCGCGCCGGCGAGGCAGAGCAGCACGGCGTACGTCAGCTGACGCCGGCCCGCCGCGGACCGTTCGTGGGGTTGCGTCTGGCCGGTCATCGAGCGGGCCGCAACGTCTCGGCGGCCGCGATCGCGGCCAGCACGGCGGCGGCCTTGTTGCGGGTCTCCTGGTCCTCGGCGGCCGGGTCCGAGTCGGCGACCACCCCCGCGCCGGCCTGCACGTAGGCACGCCCGTCGCGGATCAGGGCGGTCCGGATGGCGATCGCCATGTCCAGGTCGCCGCCGAAGCCGAAGTAGCCGACCGTGCCGCCGTAGAGGCCGCGGCGTACCGGCTCCAGCTCCTCGATGATCTCCATGGCCCGCACCTTCGGCGCACCGGAGAGTGTGCCGGCCGGGAACGTCGCGGCGAGCGCGTCGAACGCGCTGCGATCGTCACGCAGCGTGCCGGTCACGGTGGAGACGATGTGCATGACGTGGCTGTACCGCTCGATGGTGGCGAACTCGGGCACCTCCACGCTGCCCGGCTGGCAGACCCGGCCGAGGTCGTTGCGGCCCAGGTCGACCAGCATCACGTGCTCGGCCCGTTCCTTCGGGTCGGCGAGCAGTTCGGCGGCGAGCCCGGCGTCGGCGGCCGGGGTGCCACCGCGCGGCCGGGTGCCGGCGATCGGGTGCAGCAGGGCCCGGCGCCGCCCGTCCGTACCGCCGGTTACCTTCAGGTGCGCCTCCGGCGACGAACCGACGATGTCGAACCCGTCGAAGCGCAGCAGGTACATGTACGGGCTGGGGTTGCTGGTGCGCAGCACCCGGTAGACGTCCAGCGGGTCGGCGTGCGTGGGCCGCTCGAAGCGCTGGGAGAGCACGATCTGGAAGCACTCGCCGGCCCGGATCGCCTCCTTGGCCGCCTCCACCGCCTTCGGGTAGCCCCCGTCGGGGGTGCGGCAGAGCACCTCACCGGTCGGCGGGCGCTCGACGGTGGAGATCATCGGCGGGATGGGCCGGGACAGCGCGGTCGTCATCGCGTCCAGCCGGCCCACCGCGTGGTGGTACGCGGCGGTGACCTCCGCGGCGCGGTCCGGGGCGTCCAGCGGCGGCAGCACCGCGTTGGCGACCAGGAGGGCCGATCCGTCGTAGTGGTCGAGCACCACCAGGTCGGTGGCGAGCATCATGCCCAGCTCCGGCACGCCCAGGTCGTCCTCGGTCAGCTCGGGCAGCCGCTCGAAGCGGCGGACCAGGTCGTAGCCGAGGTAACCGACCATGCCCCCGGTCAGCGGCGGCAGCCCGCTCGACGGGTCCCCGGTCGGGCCGGCCAGCGCCGCGACGGTCTCGCGCAGCACCCGCACCGGGTCGCCGTCGGTGGGCAGCCCGGCCGGCGGTTGGCCGAGCCAGGTCGCCACGCCGTCCCGTTCGACCAGTGTGGCGCTGCTGCGTACCCCGATGAAGGAGTACCGCGACCAGGCCATGCCGGCCGAGCCGACGCCCTGCTCGGCGGATTCGAGCAGGAACGTGCCGGGCCCGCCGGCCAGCTTGCGGTAGACACCGACCGGGGTCTCCGCGTCGGCCAGCAGCCGCCGGGTGACCGGCACGACCCGCCACTGGGCGGCCAGTTCGGTGAAGGTGGCCAGCTCGGGGCTCACCGCGCCGTCGGTCATGGCTGGGCCTGCCTCTCGTTCGCGACTGCCGGGCTCCGCCGCGCCGCGCTGCTCGCGCTCACCGTGCCTCCGGACCGGTGACCGGCAGCTCGGTGTAGAAGCACGTCCGGTGACCGGTGTGGCAGGCGGCGCCGACCTGGTCCACGCTGACCAGCAGCGCGTCCCCGTCGCAGTCCAGCGCGACCGAGCGGACGTACTGGTGGTGCCCGGAGGTGGCGCCCTTGACCCAGTACTCGCGCCGGCTGCGCGACCAGTAGGTGGCCCGCCCGGTGGTGAGGGTGCGGTGCAGCGCCTCGTCGTCCATCCACGCGACCATCAGCACCTCGCCGGTGTCGTGCGCGCGGACCACGGCGGCGACCAGGCCGTCGGCGGTGCGGCGCAGGCGGGCCGCGATGGCCGGGTCGAGCTGGGACGGGCGGGCCGGAACGGACGCCGTCGGGCCGGTCGGATCGCTGGGAACGCCGGTCACCGGCGCGTCAGGTACGGGCACAGTGACCCATTGTCCCGCACGCGGCGCGGGTACCGGCGACGGCTCCCGCCGAGGCGGCGGCGGATCACTGGCGGGCCGGGCCAGCTGAGCGACGTAGCGGTCCAGCCGGCCGTCGACCAGGGCGTCGGCCAGGTCGCTGCCGGCGGCTTCGGCGATCTCCTCGGCGTACGGGCGGATCAGCGGCAGCGTTCCGGCGACCAGCCGCACGGCGGCGGCCCAGAGCTGCCCGGTGGAGCTCGGGCGCAGCCCGAGGCAGAGCAGCATGTCCTGCCGGTAGCGGGGCGGGGCGACGGGCAGCTCCAGGGCCGCCGCGAAGGCCGCCCGGCGGGAGAACACCCGTACCGACGGGTTGGCCGGGCGCAGCACCGAGGGGCAGAGCCGGGCCAGGTCGGCCGCGGCGAGCCGGATCCCGAGGTGATCGTCGGCGACGCGGGCGGCGGCGGCCTTACCCAGCGTGGCGATCAGCTCCTCCAGCCGGGGCGGTTCGGCGGGCTGGCAGAGCACCGGCAGGTCGATGCGGCGCCGCCAGTGCGGGTCGGCCCAGAGCAGCCGCGCCGGTGCGGTGACCGGCAGCCCGAAGGCCCAGTCGGCCGGCTCGCCGAGGCGGTCCACCCAGGAGCGGACGTCCCGGGCGGCCACCGAGACGTGGGTGAGCCGGCCGGCGGACTCGGTCAGGTACGCACGGCGGGCCTCGTACGGGGCGCCGCCGACCAGCACGTCGAGGTCGACGTCGCTGTGCGCGGTGGCGGCCCGTCGGGCGTGACTGCCGCGCAGCAGGATGCCGACGACGGGTCGCTCGGCCGCCTGCCGCAACCGCGCGGCCCAGTCCTCAAGAAACCCGCTGTCCGGTAACGGAGCGTGACCCACGGCGCCATCGTGCCGTACGCCCCATCGGTACGCAATGCCCGTTGGCGGACCTGGTGTCCGGTCCGGAGGCTACTGCCCGTTGTCGCGTCTTGTGCGGCGATCGGCCAAGGTCGACCATTGCGCCGGTGCGCGTATCTCATCTAGCGTTGAGTTCAACAGCTGATGAGTTTCGCCGGAGGTGCGGAATGGACGACGCGATCGTGGTCCGCGATCTGCTCGTGGACCGGGGCGGGCGGCGGGTGCTGGACGGCATCAGCTGCACGGTCCCGCGCGGTGCCGTGACCGGGCTGCTCGGCCCGAGCGGCAGCGGCAAGACGACGTTCATGCGCGCGGTCGTCGGGGTGCAGGTGGTCACCGGAGGGACGGTCACCGTGCTGGGCGAGCCGGCCGGCACGCCCGCGCTGCGGCGCCAGGTGGGCTACCTCACCCAGGCGCCGAGCGTCTACGCCGACCTGACCGTGCGGGAGAACGCCCGGTACTTCGCGGCCCTGCACGGGCGGGGCCGCGCCGAGGCCGACCAGGCGATCAGCGACGTCGGGTTGGCCCGGGCGGCCAGCCAGCTGGTCGGCACCCTCTCCGGCGGGCAGCGCAGCCGGGCGTCTCTGGCCTGCGCCCTCGTCGGTGAGCCGGAGCTGGTCATCCTCGACGAGCCGACCGTCGGTCAGGACCCGGTGCTGCGGGCCGATCTGTGGGCCCGGTTCCACGCGATGGCCGCCGCCGGCACCACGCTCCTGGTGTCCAGTCACGTGATGGACGAGGCGGCCCGCTGCGACCGGCTGCTGCTGATCCGGGAGGGACGGCTGATCGCCGACGACAGCCCGGCCGCGATCCGCGCCGCCGCTGGGGTGGACGACCTCGACGAGGCGTTCCTGCGGTTGATCCGGGCCGGCGAGCCGGGCCCCGCGACGGCCGGACGGGAGGCGTCGTGAGCGCGAGGAACGAACCCGACCGGCGATTCCCGCGGTCGCGAACCGGAGGCATGTCATGAACCCGCGGATCCTGGCGGCCACCACGGGCCGCATCCTGCGCCAGCTCCGCCACGACCGGCGCACCATCGCCCTGCTCGTGGTGGTGCCGTCCGCCCTGCTCACCCTGGTCTACTTCATGTACGCCGACCAGCCGACCCCGCCCGGCCAGCCGTCGACGTTCGACCGGATCGCGCTGGTGATGCTCGGCATCTTCCCCTTCGTGATCATGTTCCTGGTGACGAGCATCGCCATGCTCCGCGAGCGCACCTCGGGCACCCTGGAGCGGCTGCTCACCACCCCGCTGGGCAAGCTCGACCTGCTCTTCGGCTACGGCATCGCGTTCGGGCTGGCCGCCGCCGTGCAGGCCGCGGTCGCCGCTGGTGTGGCGTACTGGATCTTCGATCTGGACACCGCCGGCAGCAGCGGGCTGGTGATCGGGATCGCCGTGATCGACGCGGTGCTCGGCGTCGCCCTCGGGCTGTTCTGCAGCGCTTTCGCCCGCACCGAGTTCCAGGCAGTACAGTTCCTGCCGGTCGTGGTGGTCCCCCAGCTGCTGCTCTGTGGGCTGTTCGTGGCCCGCGACCAGATGGCCGGCTGGCTCCAGGCGCTCAGCGACGCCTTCCCCCTGTCGTACGCCATCGAGGCGTTGCAGGAGGTCGGCGCCAACGCCGAGCCGACCGGCACGATGTGGCGGGACGTGGTGGTGGTGCTCGGCGCGGTGGTGCTGGCACTGGTGCTCGCGGCGGCCACCCTGCGCCGGCGCAGCGGCTGACCGGCGGGCGGACGAAGGGCGGCGATGGCGCGGCGGACGGGCCGGCGACCCGGCAACCAGGGCACCCGGGAGGCGATCCTCGACGCGGCGCGGGCGGCGTTCGCCGAGCGTGGTTTCGACGCCGCGTCGATCCGCGCCATCGCCGGCACCGCCGGGGTGGACCCGGCGCTGGTGCACCACTACTTCGGCAGCAAGGACCAGCTCTTCCTGGCCGCGATGAACTTTCCCGTCGACCCGGGCGAGGTGGTGCCGAGGGTGCTCGCGGGTGGCCAGGACGGCATCGGCGAGCGGCTGGTCCGCACCTTCCTCGGCGTCTGGGACTCGCCGGTCGGCGGCGCCGGGGTGGCGCTGCTGCGCTCCGCGGTGAGCAACGAGTGGACCGCGCGGTTGCTGCGCGAGTTCATCACCACGCAGGTGCTGCGCCGGGTGCTCGACCAACTCGAGGTCGACCCGGTCGAGCTGCCGCTGCGCGGTTCGCTGGTCGCCACCCAGCTGATCGGGTTGGGCATGATGCGGCACGTGATCCGACTGGAGCCGGTGGCGTCCACCGACCCGGAGACGCTGGTCGCGGCCATCGGACCGACCGTGCAGCGGTACCTGACCGGCTCGCTGTCGACGTAGCGCGCGCAGAACCGACCGTCGAAGCCGGCGAGCGGTCAGCCCGGTGGGAGGGCCTCGGCTCGGCGGCGCAGCGGCGGCAGCAGCCGGAGCAGATCGTCCGGGTCGGCCACCGGGCACGGGAAGGCGAGCCGGACCCGCCGCCGGGCGCCGGGGCGACCGAGAGCGACCACCAGCCCGTAGCGGTCGACGCGTACCACCCGGGGCGGCCCGTCCGGGGTCTGCTCGGTCAACCCGAGCTGCCGGCGCAGGTACTCGGTCACCTGGCCGGCGTCGCGCTCCGTGAGGTCGGCCAGCAGCCGCGCCTCGACCGGGTGCACCGGGTCCGGTTCGGCCTCGGCGTACTCCCCCGGGTCGATCCGGTGCACGACGGCGGCGCGCTCCCAACGGACCTCGACCACCTCGAAGCGGAACAGCCGGAACCGGACGCCCAGGTCGAGCAGGTCGCCGGTCGGCTCCACCGCGGCGAAGTCGACGGCCGCGCGACGGGCGTCGGCGCCGTGCAGCTCGGCGGCCCAGCCGGAAACCCAGGCCCGTCCCAGCCCCGGGGCGCCGGCCGCGGGTGGCAGGTCGAGCACGTCGAGCACCACCGCGACGTCGGTGCCCCCGGCGGCCGGCCGCAGCGCGGCGGCCAGGTGGCTGGCCACCGGAACCAGCAGCAGCACCCGGCCGTCCGGGTCGGTCACGTGCCGGGCGTGGTGCGGGCCCGGCCGGTGGGCCAGGTGGACGAGACCGGGCAGTCGGCCAGCGACGAGGGTACGAACGATCTCGGCGGGGCTGGGCCGCATGACGCGACCTCCTTAGAGGTTAGGCTTACCTAACCCGGAGCGTAGAGCACCCGGCCGACGGCGTCCAGCCATCCCCGCGCAGGTGGACACCGGTTCGTTACCGGGTCTGCTCCAGCCAGGAGGCGTAGAGCAGGCCGTAGGTCGAATCGGGGTCGCGGACCAGCTCGTCGTGCGGACCACGCTGCACGATCCGCCCCCGGTCCACCACGATCACCTCGTCGGCGGCCTGTGCCGTGGAGAGCCGGTGCGCGATGGCCAGGGTGGTGCGACCTCGGGTGACCGCGTCCAGGGTGCGTTGCAGGCGCACCTCGGTCGCCGGGTCCACCGCGCTGGTCGCCTCGTCCAGCACCAGCAGGTCCGGGTCGGCCACGTACGCCCGGGCCAGCGCGACCAGCTGCCGCTCCCCGACGCTGAGCGCCTCCCCGCGCTCGCCGACCGGCGTGTCCAGGCCGGCCGGCAGGCCGTCCAGCCAGTCCGCCAGGCCCAGCTCGGTGAAAGCGACACCGAGCTGCTCGTCGGTCAGCTCCGGCCGGGCGAACCGGACGTTGTCCCCCACCGTCGCGTCGAAGAGGAACCCGTCCTGCGGCACCATCACCACACGGGAGCGCAGCGAGTCGAAACGGACCTCCGACAGCGGCACCCCGGACAGCAGCACGGCGCCCCCCGACGGATCCATCAACCGGGTGAGCAGCTTCGCGAACGTGGTCTTGCCGCTGCCGGTCTCCCCGACCACCGCCACCCGGCTCTTCGCCGGGATCTCCAGATCGATGTCCTGCAGCACCGGCGGCCCACCGGGATAGGCGAACCGCACCCCGGAAAACCGGATGTCCAACGGCCCGCCCGGCAGCTC
>NZ_RCVJ01000118.1 GCF_003667505.1 Micromonospora sp. BL4 | reverse complement strand
CGCCCCGCACCCCCGATCGAGCCACAACAGACGACAGGCCAAACCCCACAGCAGAGTTGACCGGCAGCCCAAGGCAGAGATCCCAGACCCGCCCGCCGATCCCGCACGCCCCGGCTGACCCCGCACGGACGGCAGGCCAGGTCAGCCCCGCGGAAGGACGCACGCCGCGGAGCCGCCCCGACGTCACGGGACAGACGTGGCTGGCGCCCGTCGGACATTCCGACGGGCGCCAGCCTGGTGTACTACCCGGGCCCTGCCCGGTCGGTGGTGCGGATCAGTGCGCGGCTCCACCGAAGCGCTGGCGACGGCGCCACGCGAGGGTCAGCAGCAGCATGACCGCGCCGGCGCCGACCAGGCCACCGCCGAGCTTCATGGGCGTGCTGAGGCTGCTACCCGTGACGGGCAGCGGCTGCTTCTTGTGCAGCACCCGAAGCTCGGCGCTGGCGGTCCGACCGGACTCCCGGCCGGTGGCGGTGAAGGTCAGCAGACCCGTCACCGACGGCCGGTAGCTCCGGGTGAACTGGCCCGCGGCGTTGGTGCGCGCCGTGAAGCTCAGCGGCGCGCTCGCCTGGTACGCCACCGGAGCCATTGCCACGGTGCTGCCGTCGCTGCGTCGGGCCGGTGCCTGACCGGCAGCCGGGGCCGCCAGCGGCGTGACCGACACGACGATGTCGACGGTCTCGTTCGGACCGAAGCCCGTACCGGTCAGCACGACCGTCTCGCCGAGGAAGATCGTCGGCCGGTTGACGGTCAGCGACGGGGGTGCGGGCACGTACGGCGGTGGCTGTGGCGTGTCCGTGATCGTCGGCGACGGCTGCGGCTGCGGCTGTGCCGCCCCCGCCGCGGTCGGCACGGCCACCACGGCCAGGCCGACCGTGAGCGCCATGATGATGCGGGATAGCCGCATGATTGGTTCCCTCCTACTGGTCACAGCTTGGTGCGGAATGAACTTGGGTGGTCCAAGGGCTGGCGGTGGGGGTCAGCCACAGCTCGGCCTGTCCGACGCCGGTCTTCGCGGTCAACACGGTGACCTCCAAGACCCGTTCGGCGCCGGGGCTCGCCTCGACGTTGGCCGTGGCGACCTGGCGGCGTCGTTCGGTGCCGCTGCCCAGTGCGATCTCCGTACCGTCGAGGCGCGCGTCGAGCACACTTCCGCCCGCCGGACTGAAGATCGACACCAGCGTGCGGATGGTGTACGGGTCCCCCGCCAGGCCGAGGCCGAGGACCGACTCACTGAGACCGGACTTCGGCGCCGTCGAGCGCAGGGTCACCCGCAGCCGGAGCTCACGGCGGCCGTCGGGCCGGCATTCGCCGACCGTGAGGTTCGCCGTCGGCCGCAGGTAGTAGCCGAGCTTCGCGCCGCTGCCGTCGTTGAGGAACACGCCGACCGTCGGCACGGTGTCCTGTTCCGGAAGCGTCCCGGCCATCCGGCTGTCGCCGAATGTCCGCTGTTCTTCAGGTCGGGCACTCCAGAACAATATCCGGCGTTCGGTGATAGCACGGTCAAATGCGGACAACAACACCCGTGGGTTGACATTCTTCTTGAAGAAGGCGTCAAACACCGCGGCGGCGGACGCCGTGAAGAACTCGTCCTGCTGCTTGAGGTCCAACCGCTGGTAGGTCTCGTTGAGCAGCGTCTGCACGACCTTCTCGCTGGCCAGGGGGACGCCGCCGGGCACCAGAACCGGGCCGGTCGCCTTCAGCAGGTAGGACAGCACCACCGGATCGACGGCGAGGACGCCGTCCACCTTGGTGCCGGTCTTGCGGCGGAACATCTCCCGGTACAGCGCGGCGGCGGTCGGGAAGTGCGGGGTCAGGTTGACGTCCGCGGGATAGATGCCCGGCAGGTCGGTCCAGACTGCCCTGATCTCGGCGGGCAGCTTCAGCGCGGGGGTGAATCGGCCAAGGGAGGCGCTGCTGCCCTGCCGGCCCATCCGGACCTCGCCCTTCTCGGCCTCGATCATCGCGTACGCCCCGAACATTCCGCCGGTGGCACGCAACTCGGCCAGGTTCTGCGAGACCAGCAGGTACCGGCGCGGACCGTTGGCGCCGAGGAGTGGCGGCAGCAGTCGGGCGCCCTGGTCGGCGGCCGTGGTGAGGCCGGCGAGCCGGTCGATCTCGCCACGCAGGTCGGTCAACGCCTGCCGGATCTGGCTGACCAGCCGGTCGGCGGGCACCGCAGCCAGGTCGCGGCGGGTGCGCTGCACCGCACCGTCCACTCGGGACAGCTCGGCGGAGGCCCCGGTGAGTCGGGCCAGATCCAGCCGACCCTCGGTCGGCACCAGGCTGGTCAGGTCCATCCGGAGGAGAGTGGGGAACGCCTGCCGGGCCAGTTCGTCGATGGCCACGGCGATCTGCCGAACCGCGCCGAGGTCGTCTCCGGCGATCGGGGTACGCCGACCGAGCTGCCAGCTGGGGTCGTCGGTCGCGGCGCGGGCCGCGCCGGACTGCTCCTGGAGAGCGGCGAGGGTCCGCAGGGCACGGTCGGTGTCCCCGCCGACCACCTGGGCGCTCAGCTCGCGGGCCAGACCAGCGGCGTTGATCAGGTGGGCTCGGGCCTGCCAGCCGCGGAAACCGATCCAGCCGCCGGTCGCGAGCAGCAACGAGCCGACCACCAGGGCACCGAGGAGGGCCCGTCGCAGTCGGGCCCGTCGGCGGCGCCTGGACCGGCTACGTCGCCGGCGCGGTCGTTCGCTCTCCTCCGTCACACCACACTCCCGTTTCGTGGAATCGGACAGAAGGTCCGATATCCCTGACGTTCTTAGCACGTGTCAGGGCGTCTCGTACCGTTATGGCATTTCTCGTCGTTTACGCGAGGTTTCTTCGTTGCTCGACAGGCTCGGTGACCCGGCCGGCCGCCTCGAGCAGCAGCCGCTCGATCCGGTCCACCCCGGCCGGCAACGACATCTCCCGCAGGTACGCCTCCCGGCCCCGGCGGCCCATCTCCGCCCGCGTGGGCGGTGGGATGGTGGCTGCCAACCAGAACCGGTCGGCGAGCGCGGCCCAGTCCTCCGGCGGGCAGGACAACCCGGCCCGGGCGCGTTCCACCAGCTCGGCGGTGTCCCCGCCGGCCGAGGCCACCACCGGTGCGGCGCAGGAGAGCGCGGCCTGCAGCTTGCCGGGCACCATGCCCCGCAGCTCCGGCAGGTCACGCAGCATGACGAGCTGGTAGTCGGCAGCGGCGTACAGCTCGGGCATGTCCACCGGGGACCGTCGTTCCACGAAGCGGACGTTGCCCGCGCCCAGGTCGGCGGCGAGCCCCCGCACCCGCCGCTCGTCGGCGCCCGAGCCGACCAGAACCAGCTCCATCGTGCGGTCGAGCGCGGCGGCGGCCCGTACGGCGGTCTCCAGTCCCTGCCGGGCGCCGATGGTGCCGGCGTGCATCACCACGCACCGACCGTTGCGGCCGACCAGCTGGCGGGCCGCGGCGCCGGGCGTCGCCGGGTGGAAGATCCTCTCGTCGGTCCAGTTCAGCACCAGCCGGACGCGGGCCGGGTCGGCGCCCGCCGCGACCACCAGGTCCCGCATCGACGGGGCGGCCACGGCGACCCGCGCGGCGGCCCGGTAGACGCGGGCCATGGCCGCGCCCATCCGTGCCGCCCAGCGCCCGTCGCCCGCGTCGTCGGCGCCGTCGCGCGCCCAGACGTCCTGCACGTGCAGCACCGCCGGCACCCGGCCGAGCAGCCGGAGCACTCCGGCGGCGGCGAACGTCGTGGCCGGGAGCTGGAAGACGTAGAGCGCGTCCACGTCGCCGAGGAAACGGCGCGCGGTCAGTGTCGCGCTGCCGGCGAAGGAGAGATAGCTGGCCATCCTGCCGCCGGTGGACGTGGCGCCGCTGGAGTACCTCGGCACCCGCCGCACGGACAGCCGTTCGCTGTGCGTCTCGTGGTGCCACCGCTGGCGCCATCCCGGGTAGACGTGCCCGCCGGGGTAGTCCGGGAACCCGGTGAGCACCCGAACCTCGTGCCCGCGCGCGGCCAGCTCCTCGGCGAGGCTGCCGGGGATGAACGCCGGCTCGGGCGGAAAGTGGTACGACAGGATGCCGATCTTCACCGGGACACCGCCGTTGGCCACGGATCGACTTCGGTCGGCGCGGCACCGCGTCCGGCGGGTGTCCGGTCCGCGTACGATGCCGACAACCCCTCCCCGCGCGGCCACCGGCGTCGACGCACCGCGCCAGCGGTGCGGCCGCCCGCGTCCGTACCGATGAAAGGGGCACCAATGGTCGACCGCGTGCTGTTCGTCTGCCACGCCAACCTGTGCCGGTCGCCGATGGCCGAGTACCTCGCCAAGCGGCTGTTGGCCGACCGGCCGGTCACCGTGGCCAGCGCCGGCACGGACGCGATGGACGGCCTGGCCATGCACCCGTACGCGATGGAGATCGCGGCCGAGGGCGGCGCGGACCCGGCGGCGTTCCGTAGTCGGGGGCTGCGTCCCGAGTTTCTGGCCGACGCGACGCTGGTGCTGACCGCGACCCGGCGCCAGCGGTCGGTCTGTACCGCGCTGGCGCCGGCCGCGTTGCACCGGACGTTCACCCTGCGCCAGTTCGGACGGCTGGCCGAGGCGGCCGAGCCGCAGGCCGAGCCGACCGACGACTCGCTGCGGGCCGCGATCGCCGCCGCCGCCCACGCCCGGGGGCGGTTGCAACCCGCCGCCCCGGACGCGGACGACCTACGGGACCCGATCGGCGGCACCGCCGCCGACTTTCGACGCTGCGCCGAGGAGATCGAACGATCGCTACGACCCCTCGCCGCGCTCATCGGGGCAGCCGGGTGAGTTCCTGGGTGCGGTCGCTGACGCCGTTGACCCCGTTGCTCTCGCTGTGCCGGGCGGACGTCGCCCGGTCGGTCGGCACCGAGGGTGTGGCCGTGGAGGCGACCACCCGGTAGGCCTCGTACTGGTACGCCTCGGCCTTGGCCACCTTGGCCATGTTCAGCACACAGCCGAGCAACCGGACGGAGACCGAGTGCAGGGAGCGGGCCGCCGCGGCCACCTGGGTCCGGGAGGTCCGGCCCTGCTGCGTCACCAGTAGCGCGCCGTCGGCCTGGACGGCCACCACCACACCGTCGGTCACCGCGAGCAGCGGCGCGGTGTCGATGATCACGATGTCCGCCGACTCGCGCAGCGCCAGCAGCAGGTCCGCCATCGCCTTGGAGCCGAGCAGCTCGCTCGGGTTCGGCGGGGCGGAGCCGCTGGGCAGCACGAGCAGGGACTTGTCGCCCCAGCGCTGCACCACGTCGCCGACCTGGACGTCACCGACCAGCACGTCGGTGAGGCCGACGCCCGCGTCCAGCCCCAGGTACTCGTCGACCTTGGGGCGGCGCAGGTCCGCGTCGACCAGCAGGACCCGCCAGCCCGCCTCCGCCAACGCGATCGCCAGGTTGCAGGAGAGCGTGGTCTTGCCCTCGCCCTGCAGGGCGCTGGTCACGGCGATGACCCGGGCCGGCTCGTGCACGTCCACGAAGCGCAGGTTGGTACGCAGCTTGCGAACCGCCTCGGCCCGCGCCGAGGTCGCGGCCTCGCCGACGATCAGCGGTGCGGAGCGGGCGCCGCTCTCGAACGGGATCTCGCCGAGCAGCGGGCTGCCGGTGGCACGTTGCAGACCGGCGGCGTCGCGCAGCCGCACGTCGGCCACCCCGCGCAGGATCGCCAGGCCGACACCGAGCACCAGACCGATCAGCCCGCCGAGGGTCATGTTGCGTACCGGCTGAGGCGAGACGGGGTTGGCGCTGACGCGCGGACCGCTGACCACCTCGATCTTGATGGGCGCCTTGCCCTCGGGCGGCGTCTCAACCCGCTGCACGAGCTCGACGAACTTCGCGGCGAGGGTCTCGGTCACCCGCAGTGCCCGGCTCTGGTCGGTGTCGGTGATCGACGCGCGCAGCAGGACGGTGCCGGCCTCGGTGGAAGTGCTCACCCGGCGCTGCACCTCGTCCGCGGTGAGGCCGACCGGGTTCTCGGCCACGACGCTCTGCGCCAGCCGGTCGCTGCTGAGCAGGTCGGCGTACGACTTGACGCGCTGCTGAAGGAAGAGCCCACCCTGATAGGCGTCGCTGACGCCCTGGTTGGGGGTGGTGACGAAGAACGTCACCGAGGCGACGTACCGGGGTTGGGCCCGTACGGTCAGAAACGCCGAGACGCCCAGGGCCACCATGACGGTGACCAGCACGACCCACCAGTGCCGACGCACGTGGCGCAATTGGCGGAGCAGGTCCATCAGGCGCGCCTCCGTGCCGGTCCGGTTACGCCAAAGAACTTCACGAAAACCCCCAAGGTCGTTTGCAAACTCGTGAAACCATTAAAGCCGCTCATACGGCTTATGTCCGGAGTTATGTATTTTCAGCGGTGACAAGTGCGTCCGCATGCCCAACCCGACAAACGTCCAATCGGCAGCGGTGACATCGGGGAAAAGTCGGCAGCCGATCGGCTGGCATGCGGATCGCCCCTGCGGTCGCCGGCACGCACGAGCCCGGATAGGGTCGACAGCGGTGTGCCGGGAAGCCTGGTCGGCGAGTGGATTCCTGCTGTCCGACATCCCGAGGTGAGCACCGCCGATGACCGACCGCACCCCACCGCCCGACCGGTCCCGACCGGCACGGCTGTTCTCGCGATCGTCCTGGCCGGAGGCCCGGCACCTGGCCGACGTGCTGCGCACCGAGACCGTCGGCGGCGCCCTGCTGCTGCTCGGCGCCGTGCTCGCGCTGCTCTGGGCGAACTCCCCCTGGTCCGAGGCGTACGCGCGGCTGGGCGACTGGGTGCCCTGGCCCGGCGGCGCCGCCTGGCATCTCGATTTGAACCTCGCCGCCTGGGCCGCGGACGGCCTGCTGGCCATCTTCTTCTTCGTCGTGGGCCTGGAACTCAAGCGGGAGTTCATCGCCGGTGAGCTGCGCGACCCGCGGCGCGCCGCGCTGCCGGTGGTGGCCGCGCTCGGCGGAATGCTGCTGCCCGCGCTGATCTACGTGGCGGTCGTCCTGACCGCGGGCGGGGAGGGGCTGCGCGGCTGGGCGATCCCGACCGCCACCGACATCGCCTTCGCGCTGGCCGTGCTCGCGGTGGTCAGCTCACACCTGCCCCAGGGCCTGCGCGCCTTCCTGCTCACCCTCGCCGTGGTCGACGACCTGTTCGCGATCACCATCATCGCGATCTTCTACACCGCCGACTTCCACCCCGTGCCGCTGCTCGCCGCGCTGGCGCCGATCGCGCTCTTCGCCCTGCTGGTGCAGCGCGGGCGTACCTGGTGGTGGGCCCTGATCCCCCTCGCGGTCGCCACCTGGGCCCTGGTGCACGCCTCCGGTGTGCACGCCACGGTGGCCGGCGTCCTACTCGGCTTCACCGTGCCGGTGCTCACCGCCCGCCGCCGGGCGGGCGGCGCGCCGGCCGCCGGCGGACCGGCGGCCGGTGCGAGCCGGGACGCCGGTGGACTCGCCGCGCACCTGGAACACCGCTGGCGACCGGTGTCGGCCGGTTTCGCGGTGCCGATCTTCGCCCTGTTCGCCGCCGGCGTCACCCTGCGCGGCACCGACCTGGGCGCCCTGCTGACCGACCCGGTGGTGATCGCCATCGTCGCCGGTCTGGTGCTCGGCAAGAGCATCGGAATCTTCGGGTCGACCTTCCTGCTGGCGCGGTTCACCCGCGCCGAGCTGGACGAAGACATCACCTGGTCGGACCTGCTCGGGATCGCGCTGCTGGCCGGCGTCGGGTTCACCGTGTCGCTGCTCATCGGCGACCTGGCGTTCGGCGCCGGGAGCACGGCCGACGACCGGGTCAAGACGGCCGTGCTGACCGGCTCGGTGATCTCCGCCGGTTTGGCCGCCACCGTGCTGGTCCGCCGCAACGGCGTGTACCGCCGGGTGGCCGAGCGGGAACGGCTGGACGCCGACGGCGACGGCGTGCCCGACGTCTACCAGGGGTCCACCGACAGCTGACCGCTCACCCGTCCCGGCGGCCGCGGTCGATCCCGCCCCGCCGCCGGGTCAGCGGCCTCGTTCGACGGGCCGGCGCTCCTCGGTCTCCTCGGACAGCGCCTCGGCCGTCGGCTCGGTGAGGTCGTCGCCGGGCACCGCCACCTCCTCGGCGAGGTCCTGCTCGTCGGGCTTCCCGCCGGGCTGGGGCTCGGGAGCGGTGGCACCGCCGGCGAAGCCGTACTCGTTCGGTTCGTCGTGCCTGCTCATGGGGTCGTCCTCCCGCTCGCGCCGGTTTCGTCTCGTACCGCCAACGGTAGGTGGTGATCGTCCGCGGCGCAGGGCGGCCGGGATTGTCGACACGACCACGGCGGTGCGGCGCCCAGGGCCGCGCCGAGCAGCAGGCGCAGCGCGACGATCGCCGCCGAGCCGGCCAGGGTGGTCCAGCTCGGATCGCCGACGAGCCGGAGCAGCCCGGCCGCGGTCAGCAGCTCCAGCAGCACCCGGACGGCGGTCCGGCCGGCCCCGGAGGTGAGGAAGGTGACCACACCGGCGACCAGGGCCAGCGTGGTCACCGTGGTCACCAGCGCGTTCATCACGGGGAGCCATCCCCCTCGGCCACCTGCCGCTGCTCCTGACGGATCTCCCGGCCCAGGAAGTAGTTCAGCGCCGTCCGGATCGTGGCGATCGCGGCCAACTGGCCGATCTGGGTGAACGACGGGGACACCGCGGTGCGCAGCACGTCGGCCGCCAGCTGGAACTCCAGGCCGAGGGTCAGAAACCGGCCCAGGGTGAGGCGGATCGGCGTGAAGACGGCGGCGGTGCGGTGTCGTAGCCCTTCGACCACGAACCGCACCGCCGCCCAGACCGCCCCGACGAAGATCACCAGAGCCCCCGCGACCTCCACCACGGCGACCAGCACCTCGTCGCCCTGGCGCAGTAGCTCCGCCGCATCCACCCGGGGCCGTTACCCGCCACCGGGGCGGATAGTCGGCACTCAGGTCAACTGGCTCACCGCCTCCAGGATCAGCCAGAGACCGCAGATGGCGAAGAGCACCGCGGCGCCGTACTTGATGGCCTTCTCCGGCAGGCGGCGGCCGAGCATGCGGCCGACCATGATGGCCAGCGCGTCCGCGGCCACCATGCCGATGGTGGAGCCGAGCCAGGTGCCGAACCAGCCGTACTTGGTGGCCAGCGTGATCGTCGCAAGCATCGTCTTGTCGCCCAGTTCGGCCAGGAAGAACGCCACCGACACCGCGACGATCGCGGACTTGCTGGTCTTCTCGGCCTTGCGCTTCTCCTCGTCGGTCAGGCTGTCCCCGCGCAGGGTCCACGCGCCGAAGGCGAGGAACGCCAGACCAGCCACCAGGGTGATCCACTCAGTGGGCAGGACGGCGCCGAGGCCCGAGCCGATGGCGACCGACGCCAGGTGCACCACCGCCGTGGCGACGGTGATGCCGATCAGCACCGGCACCGGCTTGAACCGTGTGGCGAAGGTCAGCGCCATCAACTGGGACTTGTCCCCCAGCTCGGCGACGAAGATGACGCCGAAGCTGATGACCAGCGCGGCGAAGAATCCTTCCATGACACCCTTCCCGTTCACGCCGGGAGAAGGTGCAGGGGCGCCCTCGACCCGGCTACAACAGCCTGAGTCGAAGGTCTCGCCCGCCCCGGAGACCGGGGCCGCGTGGCCGGATGCGGAACGCACCAGTATGTCGACCACGACATTGGGGGCTACTCCCCTTCGCGCGACCAGCTTAGCCGATCACCCTCCGGGCGGCCGGGGCGGGTGAAGCGGCTCACCGCGCCCGGGCCAGGGTGACCCCGAAAAGGCCTCCCGGGTCGGTCCAGAACTCCGCCGCGGCGAACCCGGCCACGGCCAGTTCGGCGGCGACCCCCGCCGGACGGAACTTCGCCGAGATCTCCGTGCGCAGCTCCTCCCCCGCGGCGAACTCCACGGTCAGGTCCAGCACCCGGGCGCGCATCGGCCGGGTCGCCCGCAGCCGCATCTCAATCCACTCGTGGTCCGGATCCCACCGGGCGACGTGTTCGAACGCCTCCGGATCGAAGTCGGCGCCCAGTTCCCGGTTGATCACGTGCAGCACGTTCCGGTTGAACTCGGCCGTCACGCCCGCCGCGTCGTCGTACGCGGGAACGATCACCGACGGATCCTTCACCAGATCGGTGCCGAGCAGCAGCCAGTCGCCCACCTCCAGCGCATCGCGCATCGCGGCCAGGAACTCGGCCCGCTCGGCCGGCAGGAGGTTGCCGATGGTGCCACCGAGGAACGCCACCAACCGCCGACCGCCGGTGGGCAGCCGGTCCAGGTGCCGGGTGAAGTCCCCGACGATGCCGCGGACCCGCAGCCCCGGATAGTCGGCGGCGATCTCGGCGGTGGACCCGCTCAGCGCGCTGACCGACACGTCGAGCGGGACGAACGTGCCCAGCCCGCCCCGCTGGGTGAAGGCGTCCAGCAACAGCCGGGTCTTCTCCGACGAGCCGGAGCCCAGCTCGATCAGGGTCTTGGCCCCGGTCAGCGCCGCGATGTCGGGAGCCCGCTCGGCCAGCACGGCCCGCTCGGCGCGGGTCGGGTAGTACTCGGGCAGGCGGGTGATCTCCTCGAACAGCTCGCTGCCCCGGGCGTCGTAGAACCACTTGGGCGGCAACCACTTCTGCTCCGCGCTCAGCCCGGCCCGGACGTCCCGGCGCAGCCCCCGCTCCAGGTCCTGCTCCTCGAGGTAGATCTCCAGCGGTTCCGCCGTCATCACATCGCCTCTCTGCTCGGTCGACCGTTGCGTGCCCCACCGGTGCGGCTCACCGGGTCGGCAGTGGACTCACCCGCACCTCGCTCGCGGTGGCGGTCACCAGGTGCCCCTCCGGAACCGACCGCCAGCCGGGGTCGTCGTCGTGCGGCTCGGACGCGAGCAGCACCGAGTCGGCCGTCGCGCGTACCGACAACGCGTGCCCGGCCACGCTGGCCACCGCCCGACGCCCGTCGGTGAGCAGCAGGTTGAGCCGTGACCCCGGCGCCGCCGCGGCGACGTCGACCACCGTCCGCCCGATCGCCTCCGTCGGATCGGCGCCGGCGCGCAGCCGCTGCCGGACCAGCGCCCAGAGCAGCGCCGAGTCGGTGACGGCGTCCAGCGTGAGCAGATCGCGCACCGGCAGGCCGGCGGCGAGCGGCACCACCGTGTCGGGCCAGCCCCGCACCACCCCGTTGTGGCTGAACAGCCACCGCCCCTCGGCGAACGGCGCGGCGGCGCCGTCGAGCACCGCCATCCCAACGGTCGCCGAGCGGACCGCGGCGAGCACCGCGGCGACGCGGGTCACCGCCGCGAGCTGGGCGATGGTCGGGTCGCTCCAGATCGGCTGGGCCCGCCGGTAGCGCACCGGATCGCCGTCACCCGGGTACCAGCCGACGCCGAACCCGTCGGCGTTGATCGTGCCGCCGCCGCGCATGTCGCGGGGCGCCCACGACTGCCGCACCAACGAGTACGGAGGATCGAACAACAACTCGGCCAGGGTGACCGGCGGCCCCAGATAGGCCAGGTGGCGACACATCAGCGCACCCCGTCGGCCGTCTCGCCGGACTTTCGGCGGATCACCGGTGCGACTCGTCCGCACGCGCGTCGCGGGCGCAGCGGAAGCCGCTGAAGATCTGCCGCCGGATCGGATAGTCCCAGTTGCGGAAGGTGCCCCGGCACGCGGACCGGTCGGTGCCGAACGAGCCGCCACGCAGCACCCGGTAGTCGTCGCCGAAGAAGACCTCCGAGTATTCGCGGTACGGGAACGCGGTGAAGCCGGGATGCCCGCGGAAGGTGGTCGAGGTCCACTCCCAGACGTCACCGATGAGCTGGTGCACCCCCAGCGGTGAGGCGCCGGCCGAGTACGCGCCCACCGGGGCCGGCCCCAGGTGACGCTGGCCGAGGTTCGCGTGAGCCTCGGTCGGGTCGTCGTCACCCCACGGGTAGCGGCGGGACCGCCCCGTCACCGGATCCCAACGGGCCGCCTTCTCCCACTCCGCCTCGGTCGGCAGCCGCTTGCCGGCCCACGCCGCGTACGCCTGGGCCTCGTACCAGCACACGTGCACCACCGGCTCGTCGGCGCGGACCCGGTCCCACCGGCCGAACCGCCGGTACGACCAGCCGTCGCCGTCCGGCCGCCAGTGCATCGGCGCGCGGAGCTCCTCCCGGAGCCGGTGCGCCCAACCCGCCGGGCTCCACCAGCGCGGATCGGTGTAGCCACCGTCGGCCATGAAAGCCTGGTACTGGCCGTTGGTCACCGGGGCGGCGTCGATGACGTACGCGGGCAGGTCGACGCGGTGAGCGGGGCGCTCGTTGTCCAGGGCCCAAGGGTCGGTGTCGGTGCCCATGGTGAACGGGCCGGCCGGCACCAGCACCTCCCCCGCGACCCCGGCGGGCGGCTCCGGCGGAGGTGGCGCGTGCAGCACCGCCGGCCCCGAGCGCAGCTGGTGGGTGGCGAGCATCGTCTCATCGTGCTGCTGCTCGTGCTGAACGATCATGCCGAAGGCGAACCCGTCGGCGACCAGCGGCCGCTCGGTGAAGGTCACCGCGTCGAGCAGGTCGTGCACCTTGTCCCGGACGGTACCCAGGTAGGCGCGCGCCTCGGCGGGTGGCAGCAACGGCAGCGCGGGGCGGTCCCGGCGAGGTTGCTTGAACGCGTCGTACAGCTCGTCGATGTCGCACCGGACCGGCTCGCGGCCCCCGACGTCGCGGACCAGCCAGAGCTCCTCCTGGTTGCCGACGTGCGCCAGGTCCCACACCAGCGGCGACATCAGCGGCGAATGCTGGCGCATCAGGTCGGCGTCGTCGACCGCCTCGGTCAGCAGCGTGGTGCGGTCGCGGGCCCGCGCCAGCTCCGCCGCGATCCGGGCGCGCAACTGCTCGCCGCCGTCCGTTCCCGACTGCGGGGCTCGCAACCCCGGCTCACTCCTCGCGCTCACCGCGCCGCCGTCCGTTCCCGACTGCGGGGCTCGCAACCCCGGCTCACTCCTCGCGCTCACCGGTCTCCCCTCTCTGCGGCGGCCAGCCGCCGCCGTACGTCACGCTGGATCTCGTCGTGGGTGCCGGCCGGCAGGTCGAGCCGGGGCAGCGCCGTCAGGGCCAGGTCGAAGAGCGCCGCCGCGGCGGCGGCCAGGGCCGCATCGGCCAGGCCGTGCCGGGCGGCGGCCGACCAGCGGTGCGCCACCGGCGCGCCGATCGCGTACGCCGCGCGCACGGTGCCCGGATCGGCGAACAGGGCGGCCAGCACGGCCGTCGGGAGCCGCCAGTCCCGGCCGGGCTGAGCGTCCAGGTAACGCAGCTCCAGGTAGCCGCGTGGACGCACCGGCGGAAACAGGGTGCTGACGTGGTAGTCGAGGTCGTCGGTGGTGGGTGGACGGGGCAGCGCGCCGTCGAGCCAGTCGGCGAAGGTCACCCCGGGTGGCGGGGACCAGTCCGGGCCGTGCCGGCGCAGGCAGAGCAACGGCGCGGCGAGCACGTACCGGATCCAGGTGGCCCTCGGATCCTCGTCGGCGCGGCCCGGTACCCAGACCGGGCGGGTGCGGGCGGGGTCGATGGCCAACCAGGCCGCCATCCGGGCGGAGGCCCAGCCGGTGGGCCGCCCGGCATGCCGGCTGGCGGAGGCGAACGCGGCGAGCAGCGGCGGGCCGACCGCGTGGGCCGCTGCCCAGCGCGCCGGGAGCTGGTCCGGTTCGCCGGCGTCGAGGCAGACCTGCAGGCCGGCGGTGCTGTACATCATCGTCCGGCCGGCCGGACCCTGCCGGTCGAAAGCGCCGCGCATGGCGCGGTAGCGGGGAGTTTCGAGGACCGGGCGGGGCCGACGGTGCGGATCGATGCCGCTGCGCCCGAGGATCAACCCGGCGGCGGCCAGCAGGTCGGTGACCTGGGCGATGTCGGCCTCAGTGGCCTGGATCAACGCGGCGATCGAGAAGCGCGGTGGGGTGGAGATCTCAAGCTGGCCGCCCGGCTCCACGGTCACCGTGCCGCCGTGTCGCAGCGGCTCGGCCGGGCTGGCGGGCTCGAGCGTGACGGGGCTGTGCCGCCCCAGCGCCGCCCGCAGCCGTGCCGGATCGACAAGGTGGGCGGGATCGGCGGCGTCGTGCACGGTCCATTCCAGTTCGACGCCGGTGCGGGTGGGTGGGCCGGTCTTGAAACAGATCCGGGCGAGGTGCCGGTTTGCGGCACCGGACTCGCGGAGGATCGCGCTGCGGTCCAGCTCGGGCGACGTCACCAACGGTCGGGCCCCCTATCCGTGCGCCGGCTCCGGAACACTGTGCCACCGTAAACCCACCCACCGACACCGTCGGGGGCCGTCGACGGCGCCACCAACCTCTGTCTAACAGACGAATTTCCCGGTGCAGGGCGGAACGAACGGCCCCGGCCGTCGGAAGGTCACTGCGGGGCGGGCCGGCCCGTCGCCGGATGCGACGGCTTGACCTTCGCCGATGTGGACGGCTTCGCTCTGGGCGTCAACCGCTCGCAGTACGCCTCGACCTCGTCGGCGCCGCCGGCGGCGGTCACGAGCTTCTGGAACGCCGGCGTCCGCAGCGCCTTGTCCCGCTGCTCGGGCTTCTTGGCCTGCCAGGCGCGGCACAGTCCGTGCAACTGGCCGGCGGGCGCCGCACCGGCGGACGGTGTGCCGGTGACGGTCGGTGTGCCGGTGGCGGACGGCGCGGTGGTGGCAGAGGGCGCGGTGGTGGCGGACGGCGTGCCGGGCGTCGGCTCGCCGGGCGCGGCGGTGCGGTCGCCGGACGGGGTCGTCCCGACGTCGCCGGGCGTCGGCGACGGGCTGCTGGGGGGCACCGGCACCGGGTCCGGCGCCCGTTCCAGGGTGACCGCCGCGAACGCGGCGCCCGCGGTGGCGGTGGCGGCCAGCGCGCCGATCCAGGCCACCGCGCCGGTGGTCAGCCGACGGCGGTGCGGCCGGGCGGCCGCGATCGGCGTCGGGTTGGCGCGAGCGGCCCGGAACGCGGCCAGTGCGGCATCCTCGCCGGTCAGCTCGCCGGGCCGGGTCGGGCCGGCGGCCGCGGCGAGCAGCCGGGCCACCGGGTCCGCCACGGTCATGTCCGGGTCACCGGTCGCATCGAGCAGCCGTTCGGTCTCGGCTCGCTCGGCCCGCCGGTTCGGGTTCATCCGGAATCCCCTCACGTCAGCCGTCCGCCGGTTCAGCGTGCGACGTCCGCGGGGACCGGCCGGTGCGCGGACGGGGCGGCGTCACACCCTCGGTGCCCGCCGACGGCACGACACCCTCGGTGCCCGGCGACGGCGTGGCCCGCGCGGCGTCGGTCGGCGGCGCGACCGGTTCCTGTCGTTCCAGCAGGGCGGCGAGCCGTCGCAGGCCTCGGTGGGCGGCGGTCCGGACGGCGCCGGCCCGGCGGCCGAGCACACGGCCGGCGGACTCCGCGTCCAGGCCGATCACGGCCCGCAACAGGACCGCCTCGGCCTCGCGGGGCGGCAGGGTGGCGATCAGGGCCAGGGCCGCCTCGGTGCCGATCGTCTCGCCCGCCCGCTCGGCGGTGTCCGCGTCGCCGGCCAGTTCGGCGAGCGCCTGCACCGGAACCGGCAGCGACGGCCGGCGCCGCAGCCGGCGCAGATGGTCCATCGCCCGGTTGCGGGCGATCGTGACGGTCCAGGCGCGGAACTCGCCGCCGGTGAAGCTGGGCAGGTCGCGGGATATCTGCAGCCAGGTTTCCGACGCGACGTCCTCGGCGTCCGCGCCGACCAGGGCGGTCAGGTAGCGCAGCAGGCCGGGTTGCAGGCTGCGGTAGAGAAAGCGGAAGGCGTCCTCGTCCCCGTCCTGCGCTGCGGTGACCGCCTCCGACAGCTCGCTGGTCATGCGCGCGCCACGGATCGATCGGGACGCCCCGGCCTGATCCGCCGGACCGGCGCATTCCAGGCGGCGTGAACCGTCGACCCGACCAGCTCCCGCACCGCCCCGCCCCTCCGCCCGAACGTGATCACGCCCGCGCCCTGGTGACTCGGGGGCGGGATGTCCGGACCAGCGCCACGGCGGTCGGTTCTCTACGCGCTGCCCCCCGGCTGGCCCGAGCCGGGCTAACGCTAGGAGGGAACCGAAGGGGGCGACAAGTCGGCACCACGTCACGGAAGAGTGACAATTATCCAACCCGACGGACGGCGCGTCGCCGTAACGGGCGGTGACCAGCGGACGCTCCGTGCGCAGATCGGCGCTTCCCCGCCGTCGCCGGGCAGGTGTGCGCCGCCGTGTGTCGGATTTCGTCACAGGCTGTTGCCGCAGTGTCACACACCGGTCCATGTCCACACAGGTCAGACCGGATGGACCGGTGGGTACGGCCACCCGGCCGACCAGCCGCGGCGCACCGATCCGGGCCGCTCTGGGTACGGTAATGCTGTGTTGTCATCGGAGGTCGTGCTCAGCGGGCGGTACCGCCTGGACGAACGTGTCGCCACCGGCGGCATGGGCGACGTCTGGCGTGCCTCCGACCTGGTCCTCGGCCGGCAGGTCGCGGTCAAGGTCCTGCTGCCGGCGCTGGTCTCCGACCCCGACTTCATCGCCCGGTTCCGGGCCGAGGCGCGGATCATGGCGGCACTGCGGCACCCGGGCATCGTGCAGGTCTACGACTGCGGCGAGGACGACCTGCCCGACGGCGGTCGGGCCGACTACCTGGTCATGGAGTTCGTCGACGGCGAGCCGTTGTCCAGGCGGATCGAGGCGGCCGGCCGGCTCGACGTGGCCGAGACGATGTCGATCGTCGCCCAGGCGGCCCAGGCGCTGAACGCGGCGCACCGCGGCGGCATCGTGCACCGCGACGTCAAGCCCAGCAACCTGCTGGTGCAGGAGGACGGCACGGTCGTCCTGGTGGACTTCGGCGTGGCCCGTTCCACCAATGTCACCAGCATCACCAGCACCAACGCGGTGCCGGGCACGGCCCTCTACATGGCGCCCGAGCAGGCTGCCGGCCGGCCCGTCAGCGGCGCCACCGACATCTACGCCCTGGGCGCGGTCGCATACTGCTGCCTGACCGGCGGCCCACCGTTCACCGGCGACAACCCGCTCCAGGTCGCCGTCCGGCACCTGGACGACGAGCCGCCGGAGCTGCCGCACGACATCCCGGAGGCGGTCCGCGCCCTGGTGTCCCAGGCACTGGCCAAGGATCCGCTCGATCGGTTCAGCAGCGGCGCGGCGATGGCCGAGGCGGCCCGGACGGCGGTGACCGGCGGCGAGCCGCCCACCGCGATGGTGGCGGCGACGCCGCTGCGCAACGCCGGACCGGGCACCCGCACCGACGTGCCGCTGGGCGCGGCGGTGGCCGGCCGTCGGCGCCGCCGGGGTCCGCTGGTCGGTGCGGCCGCGGTCGCGCTGGTCGCGCTGGTCGGCCTGGGCGCCGCCCTGGGCGCGGCGCGCAACGCCGGCGAAGACCCGGCGGTCAAGCTGCCGACCACCTCGCCGACGGCGGAGATGACGGGTCAGGTGGATCTGCCGCCGGTGGCGAACGAACAGATCACTGTGGACCCGGTCCGGCCGAACCGACCGAACGCCCCCGCCCGCACCCCGTCGGCCTCGGTCAGCGCGACGCCGAGCGCGCAGCCCAGTGAGTCGGCCAGCCCGTCGTCACCGGCCCCGAGCGCCACCACCGCGCCGCCCAGCTCGCCGCCACCCAGCGAGCCGCCGGCGAGCGAGCCGCCGCCCCCGAGCGACCCGCCGCCCACCACCACGAGCCCGCCGGCCGACCCCGAGGCGCTGCCGGCCGGCTGAGCCGGCCGGCGCCGCCCGCTGTTCACCACCGGCTTCGCCCCGGCCGAGGCGGCGAGCGGATCCGCCTGGTGCGCGAGCCCCACCAGCACCGATTTCCCCAAAACGGACTTACGTCGCCGAAGACCTCTCTAGGCTCTCAGCAGGTCATTTCCACCATCTGCCGCGGGAGCCCGGGTGAGCGCTGAGAAGCTGGTCGTGATCGGCCAGGGGTACGTCGGACTGCCGTTGGCCATGCGCGCCGTCGAGGCGGGGTTGGACGTGGTCGGCCTCGACGTCGACGCCGACCGGGTGAAGCGGCTCGCCTCCGGCGAGTCGTTCGTCGAGGACATCCCGACCGACCGGCTGGGCCGGGCGCTGGGCAGCGGCCGGTACCACCCGAGCACCGAGTACACCGACGCCGAGGGCTTCGACATCTGCGTCATCACGGTGCCCACCCCGCTGCGCGACGGCACGCCCGACCTGAGCTTCGTCGAGCAGGCCGGTATCGGCATCGGCCCGTACGTGCGGCCGGGCAGCACCGTGATCCTGGAGTCCACCACCTACCCAGGCACCACCGAGGAGCTGCTGCGGCCCCTGCTGGAGTCGGCCAGCGGGTTGCACAGCCCCGGCGACTTCCACCTCGGCTACAGCCCCGAGCGGATCGACCCGGGCAACCCGACCTGGCGGCTGGAGAACACCCCGAAGGTGGTGTCCGGCGTGGACCCGGCGTCGCTGGCCCGGGTGGACGGGTTCTACCGGCGTCTCGTGGAGCGCACCGTACCGGTGGACTCCACCCGGGTCGCCGAGCTGACCAAGCTGATCGAGAACACGTTCCGGCAGGTCAACATCGCGCTGATCAACGAGCTGACGATGCTCTCGCACCACCTGGACATCGACGTCTGGCAGGCGATCGACGCGGCGGAGACCAAGCCGTTCGGCTTCCTGCCGTTCCGCCCCGGGCCCGGCGTCGGCGGGCACTGCCTGCCGATCGACCCGTGCTACCTGTCGTGGCAGGTCAAGCGCCGCCTCGGCCGACAGTTCCGGTTCATCGAGCTGGCCAACGACGTCAACCACGAGATGCCCGAACACGTCGCGCAGCGGATCATGGCGGGGCTGAACCGGGGCGGCCGGTCGGTCAGCGGCGCCCGGCTGCTCCTGCTCGGGTTGGCGTACAAGAAGAACACCGGCGACATGCGGGACTCCCCCGCGGTCGACGTGGCCCGGCGGTTGCAGGCCCTCGGCGCCGAGGTCCACGCGGTCGAGCCGTACGCCGAGGCGCACCACATCCCCGCCGGGGTGACCGTGGTCGGGCTGACCGAGCGTGAGGTCCAGGCGGCGGACGCGGTGGTGGTGGTCACCGACCACGACAGCTTCGACTACGACCTGGTGGTCCGGCACGCCCGCTACGTCTTCGACACCCGCAACCGGTGCGCCGGCCCCGTGGTCGAGCGCCTGTAGACCCGGCACCGCTGGCCGGTCCCGCCGCCGGGGAAGACGGCGGGGCCGGCCGGCGGATGTCCGTCCGCGCCGGCGCCGGTCACTGGTCGTCGAGCGCCTCGACGACCGGTCGGGACAGTGCCCTGCGGGCCGGCAGCACCGAGGCGAGCAGGGCGGCGAGCACCGCGACGCCGAGGATCAGCCCGAGCTGACCGATCGGCAGCACCACGTGGAACTCGCCGCCGAGGCGGGCCAGCAGGGCCATCGCGGACGCGCTGACCCCGGTGCCCAACCCGATCCCGAGCATGGCGCCGACCAACGTCATCAGCACCGCCTCCACGGCGAGCATGACCCGCATCCGACCCCTGGTGAGCCCGACCGCCCGCAGCACCGCGTTCTCCCGGGTGCGCTCCACCACCGAGAGACTCAGCGTGTTCGCCACACCGACCAGGGCGATCACCACGGCCAGGCCGAGCAGCGCGGTGACGAAGGCCAGCAGCATGTCCACCGTGCTGGTGAGCATCTTCTTGTACGCGCCCTGGTCCAACAGGTTCACCGTCGGGTAGCGGCCCAGCACGTCCTCGATGGCGTCCCGGGCCCGCTCGGCGCCCACCCCGGCGGCGGGGTCGATCTCGGCCAGGAAGCCTCGCTGACCGGGAAAGAGCACGGCGAAGTCCGCGTCGGCCATGTCGATGACGTGTCCGGCGGGCACTCCCCTGGCGGGCGTGTCGTCGGTGACCACCGCGGCCACCCGGAACGGTCGCCCCCGGACGGTGACCGGGGAGCCGACCTGCCAGCCGCGCGCCTGGGCCAGCTCGCGCCGCACCAGCACCTGCCCCGGTCCGAGTCGGCCGACGTCGCCGGTGAGCACGCCGGTCAACGTCCGACCGACCAGCGCCGGGTGGGCGGCGCGGACCTCGACGCCGGCGGTCACCGTGCTGCGTTGCTCGTGCACGACGCCCAGCTCGGGGCGGGCCGCCAGCTCACCGGCGAGCGCGGCGGGCAGGTCCTGGCCGATGCCACTGACCACGAAGTCGGTTCCGATCTGGGCGTCCACGCTGCGCTCGATGCCGTCCTTGGTGCTGCGCGCGCCGACGACGAACGCCGACACGAGTCCGATCCCGATCACCAGAGCGGTGGCGGTGGCCGCGACCCTGCGCGGATTGCGGACCGCGTTGGCCACCGCCAGCCCGGCGGTCGCCCCGGCCAGGCGGCGTGCCGGCCAGCCGAGGATTCGCACCAGCGCCGGCACGAGCACCGGCCCGAACAGCACGATCCCGAAGAAGGCCAGTACCCCGCCGACGGCCACCAGCAGCAATTGACCGGCGCTGGCGGCGCCGGCGAGCGCGGCGACGCCGGCGGCCAGCACCACCGCGCCGAGGGCCAGCCGGAGCCGACCGGCGCCCCGGCTGGGCTGTACCGCGGCGTCGGTGAGCGCGGCCACCGGAGCGACCCGGGTGCCCCGCCAGGCCGGTAGCAGCGCGGCGCCGACGGTGAGCACGGTGCCCAGCAGCAGGCTGGTCAGCACGGTCGACCCGGCCACGGTCAACCCGCCGGAGACGGGCACGTCCAGCCGGGACAGCAGCAGCCGCATCCCGCCGGCGAGGGCCAACCCGAGCAGCACCCCCAGCGCGGAGGCCACCACCCCGACCACCGCCGACTCCAGCAGGGTGGACCGGAAGACCTGCCCCCGCGTGGCGCCGACCAGCCGGAGCAGCGCCGTTCGCCGGGTGCGTTGCGCCAGCACGATCGCGAAGGTGTTGGCGATCACGAAGCCGGCCACCACCACGGCGACACCCACGAAGATCATCAGCAACATGGTGAACTGGTCCAGGCCACGAACCGCGTCGTCGACGGCCTCGTCGAGGATCTGCGACCGGCTCTTCACGGTGGTGTCGCCTCCCGCGACGCTGCGCACCCGGTCGGCCACCGCCGTGGCGGAGGTCCCGGGCCGGGCCGCCACCATGATCCGGCCGTACCCGCGCTCGCCGGTGACCGCGAGCGCGTCCGGCCCGACCAGGCCGATGAACGGACCACCGATGTCGCGTGCGGTGTCGGCCACGTCGACGGTGCCGACCAGGGTGTACGGGCGGGCCGCGCCGCCGGTGCCGCCGATCCGGACCGGAGCGCCGAGGGTGAAGCCCTCCTCGGCGACCGTCGGCGCGTCGAGCACCACCTCACCGGCGCGGTCGGGCAGCCGGCCGGCGACCACGTCGTACGAGCGCAGGGCGTCCTCGGTGGGGATGGCGGCGAGCACCGCGAAGCCGAGGACCGGCCGGCCGTCGGTGCCGACGATCCCGCCGGTGCCCGTCAGTTCGCCAGCGGCGGCGGCCACCCCGTCGACGGCCCGGACCCGGTCGATCAGGCCGGCGGGCAGCGGACGGTCGCCGGTCGGGTAGACGCCCAGGTCGGTGTGCCGGTCGAAGGTGCCCGCCCGGTCGTACGCGCCGGAACGCATGCCGTCGACGAGGATCAGGGTGCCGGCGATGAACGCGACACCGAGCACGACGGCCAGCGCGGACAGCAGCATGCGCAGGGCTTCGGCGCGGAGTGAGCGCAGGGTCAGGCGGATCATCGCGGTCACCGCCCCCGCGCCGGCACGGGGCGGGCCGGGTCGAGAGCGGCCAGCGTGTCCAGCACCTGCTCGGCCGTGGGCGCGGCGAGGTCACCGACCAGCCGCCCGTCGGCCAGGAAGACCGCCCGATCGGCGTGCCCGGCGGCCAACGGGTCGTGGGTCACCATGATCACCGTCTGGTTCAGGGTGTCGACGGCCTCCCGCAGCAGCCGCAGCACCTCCGCCCCGGAGCGCGAGTCCAGGTTCCCGGTCGGCTCGTCGGCGAAGATCACCCACGGCTTGGTGATCAGGGCGCGGGCCACCGCGACCCGCTGCTGCTGACCACCGGAGAGCTCGGCGGGCCGGTGCCGGAGCCGGTCGGCCAGCCCCACCGCCGCCACCACCTGACGCAGCCAGGCCGGGTCGGGCCGCCGGCCGGCGATGGCCAGCGGCAGCACGATGTTCTCCTCGGCGGTCAGGGCCGGCAGCAGGTTGAACTTCTGAAAGACGAAGCCGACCCGGTCGCGGCGCAGCAGGGTGAGCCGCCGGTCGTCGAGCTGGCCGAGGTCGGCCGCGCCGATCCCGACCGAGCCGGCGCTCGGCCGGTCCAGTCCGGCCAGGCAGTGCATCAGCGTCGACTTGCCGGAGCCGGACGGACCCATGATGGCGGTGAACCGCCCGGCGGCGACGTCCAGGTCGACCCCGTCGAGCGCGACGACCGCGGCGGGGCCACTGCCGTACCGTTTTTCCAGGCCACGGGCGGTGACCGCGACGCCGTTGCCGGCGTGGTCGGGAGGTGCGAGGGACATGTGGGCTCCCCGGTCAGGGTGCGGATCGGACCCTTCCGACGCTATGGCCGGCGCGGGTCAGTCGATCTCCACCTGCGCGCTCGACCTGGGTGCGTCCCGGGTCGCGGTGCGCCCGCCCGCCGGTACGACTCAGGTCGTACGCGGGGTCAGCCGCCGGGCGTGACCAGCCCGCTCTCGTACGCCAGCACCACCGCCTGGACCCGGTCGCGCAGCTGGAGCTTGGCCAGGATCCGCCCGACGTGGGTCTTGACCGTGGCTTCGGCCACGTGCACCCGGGCGGCGATCTCCGCGTTGGACAGCCCCTGCGCCACCAGCAGCAGCACCTCCCGCTCCCGCTCGGTGAGCTGCGCCAGCCGGGGGTCGGCGGTGGGGCCGGCGCCGAACTGGCCGGCGAACCGGTCCAGCAGCCGCCGGGTGATCGACGGGGCGACCACCGAGTCGCCCTCGGCGACCACCCGGATCGCGGCCAGCAACTCCTCCGGCGGGACGTTCTTGAGCAGGAAGCCGCTCGCCCCGGCCTGCAACGCGGCGAACGCGTCCGCCTCGGTGTCGAAGGTGGTCAGGACCAGCACCCGGGGAGGGCCGGCGGGCCGGTCGGCGCAGAGCCGCCGGGTCGCCTCCACCCCGTCCATGGTCGGCATCCGGATGTCCATCACCACCACGTCGGCCTCGGTGCGGGCGAGCACCCGCAGCGCGTCCGCGCCGTCGATGGCCTCCCCGACCACCTCCAGGTCGGGCTGGGAGTCCAGCACCATCCGGAACCCGGCGCGCACCAGCGCCTGGTCGTCCACGATCACCACCCGGACCGTCATGCCGCGATCACCTCCGTTGCGGGCTCCGACGGTAGCGGCAGCCGGACTTCGAGCTGCCAGCCCCCGGCCAGACGGGCGCCGGCGGTGAGGCTGCCGTCGTACACCGTGACCCGCTCGCGCATGCCGAGCAGACCGTGACCGCCGGTCGGCGCCGGGCTGACCACCGGCCGGCCCTGGCCGTCGTCGACCACCCGGACCACGACGGCTTCCGTGGTGTACGCGACGGTCAGCTCGACCTCGGCGCCGACGCCGGCGTGCTTGAGGGCGTTGGTCAGCGCCTCCTGCACCACGCGGTAGATGGTCAACTCCAAACCGGGTGGGAGCGCCGGCGGCTCGCCGTCGACGGTGTGCCGGATGCGCAGCCCGGCGTCGCGGAACCGGGCCAGGAGGTCGGGCAGCTCGGCCAGGGCCAGCCGGCGGTGTTCCGGGTCGGCGCCCACCGCGGGCCCGCCCGCGCCGGCCGGGCCGGCGTCGCGCAGGACGCCGACCAGCCGGCGCATCTCCTCCAGCGCCTGCCGGCCGGTGTCGGCGACGACCTTGACGGCGGTACGCGCCTGCTCGGGGTCGCGGTCCAGCATGAACCGCGCGCCGTCGGCCTGGACGATCATCACCGCCATGCTGTGCGCCACCACGTCGTGCAGCTCGCGGGCGATCCGGGTGCGCTCCTCGGCGACGGCCGCCCGGGACTCGGCCTCCCGCTCGCGTTCCAGGGTGCTGGCCCGCTCCTCCAGGGTGAGCACGTAGAGGCGGCGGGTCCGCACGTTCAGCGCGACCAGCCAGACCGCGCCGGTGACCAGCGCGTACCACAGCGCCATCGCCCACCAGTTGACGACGTTCCGGGTCTGGACGGCGGCGAGCACCACGCCCACGGCCGCGACCGCACCGGCGAGTACGCCGTCACGCAGCCGCTCGCCGTACTTCACCACGCTGTAGAGCGCGATCAGAACGGCGACGTCGTACGGGAGCGGCCCCCACTGGGCGGCCACCTGGACCAGGGCGAGCACCGCGACCACCACGGTCACCGCGCCCGGACGGGAGCGGCGGAACAGCACAGCCACCGCCATCCCCACGCCGACCAGGGTGGCGGCCCAGCCGCCCGGCTGGTTCGCCGCTCCGGCCACGCCGACGAGGAGCACCAGACCGGAGACGGCCACGTCGAAGGCGACGGCGCGCAGCGGGCGACCGAACATCGTGCGTCTCACGGTCACCCAGCGTACGTGTCGAGCGGCCTCATCTGTCGGGCCGGAGCTGCCGGGCGGGCCGGCTCAGTTGCCGAGGACCTCGCGCATGCGGTCGATCTCGACGGTCTGCTCGGTGGCGACCGAGTTCGCGAACTCGCTGAGCGTCAGGTCGGAGCCGACCGTGAGCAGGTCGGTGGCCAACGCGATGGCGCCCTGGTGGTGCTCGGTCATCATCTGGACGAAGAGCCGGTCGAAGTCGGCGCCGCGCGCGGCGGCCAACTGCCGCATCTTCTCCGGTGACTGCATGCCCCGCATAGCGCTGTGGTCGTGCCCCTGGAGCTCGGCCGTGAGGCCGCGGGTCTGCAGCCAGCCGCGCATGAACCCCATCTCCGGGCCCTGGCTGGCCCGGATGCGGTCGGCGAGAGCGCGGATGTCCGCGTCGGTGGCCCGGTCGGGGGCGAGCTCCGCCATCTCCAGCGCCTGCGCGTGGTGCGGGATCATCATCCGCACGAACATGACGTCCAACGAGTTGTGCGGGGCCGGGCCGGCGTCGCGGACCTCGTGGGCCGGGCGGGTGGCCGCCGACTCGCCCGGTCGGCCGGGCACGATGACGGTCAGGTCGGTGGGAACGGGGCTGGCCGCCGGTGTCGAGGTGGCGGGCGCGGAGACCGGCTGCGCGGCGCCCGTTTCGGGGTCCCCGCCCGCACGGGCCAGGATGAAGGCCATCAGCGGCAGCACGAGCGCCAGTGTGACGAGTGCCAGGGTCCGCGTGCGCCGACTGGTCATGGGCCACTCCCTGGGGTCGAGGTCATCGCGATGTTATCCATTGAGGAGAACGATTCGATGTGACCCAGATCACATCGATGCTCCTCATCGGGCGGTAAGGTGTCGACCATCGTCTCCCCCTTGCGAAGGGCCTCGCCGATGATCAGACTCCACATGCCACGGTTACGACAACTCCGGATCGTGGGCCTCGCCGCGACCGGGCTGCTCGTCGCCAGCGTCCTCGTCGCGCCGGCAAGCAACGCTCAGACCGTGCCGCAGTCGGCCCCGGTCACCGCCGCCGCGAACACCATCCCCGGCGTCGACGAGATCGTGAGCAGCCCCAACCTGCGCCAGATCGCCAACCTGCCCAAGGTGGCTCCCCTGGACTCGACCAACAGCGACATCGCCTTCCAGGGCAAGTACGCGTTCGCCGGCAACTACAACGGCTTCGTCATCTACGACATCTCGCGGCCCAGCGCGCCGAAGGTCGTGTCCCGGGTGCTCTGCCCGGGGTCGCAGAACGACATCTCCGTCCACGGTGACCTGCTCTTCCTCTCCACCGACTCGTCCCGCAGCGACGACTCCTGCAACAGCACGGCGCAGGGCGCGGATGTGAAGGGGTCCTGGGAGGGCATCAAGGTCTTCGACATCAAGAACAAGGCCAACCCGCGGTACGTCAAGTCCGTGGAGACGGCCTGCGGCTCGCACACCCACACCCTGGTGCCGGGCAAGAGCAGCAAGACGGTCTACCTGTACGTCTCGTCGTACAGCCCGCGGGCCGAGTTCCCGGACTGCCAGCCGCCGCACGACTCGATCTCGATCATCAAGGTGCCGGTGCATAAGCCGACCGACGCCTCGGTGATCGCCGCCCCGAACCTGTTCCCGGACGGCGGTTTCCCGGGTAGCGGCACCGGATCGGCGACCACCGGCTGCCACGACATCACCGTCTACCCGGCCAAGGACCTGGCCGCCGGCGCGTGCATGGGTGACGGCATCCTGCTCGACATCAAGAACCGGGAGGCGCCCCGGGTGATCAACCGAGTACGGGACACGGTCAACTTCGCGTTCTGGCACTCGGCCACGTTCAACAACAAGGGCACGAAGGTGATCTTCACCGACGAGCTGGGTGGTGGCGGCGCGGCGACCTGCAACGAGGCCATCGGCCCGAACCGGGGTGCGGACGCCATCTACGACATCGCCGGTCGCGGCGACGCTCGGACGATGCACTTCCGCAGCTACTACAAGATCCCCCGCAACAACGCGGACACCGAGAACTGCGTGGCGCACAACGGCTCGCTGATCCCGGTGCTCGGGCGGGACATCATGGTCCAGGCGTGGTACCAGGGCGGCATCTCGGTCTGGGACTTCACCGACTCGTCCAACCCGAAGGAGATCGCCTTCTGGGAGCGCGGTCCGCTCTCGGCCGACCAGATGGTCGGTGGCGGCACCTGGTCCGCGTACTACTACAACGGACACATCTACTCGAACGACATGGTGAAGGGCCTGGACGTCCTGGAGCTGAACGACTGGCGCACCTGGTCGGCCAAGCTGGTCAAGTACAAGGAGCTCAACGTGCAGACCCAGCCCAGCTACCTGAGCTGGTAGGCGCCGAGCACTGAACTGACAGGCACCGAGCACGACGCCGGGCCCGGTCCCCGATCTCCGGGGGCCGGGCCCGGCCACGTCGCAGGGCGCATGCGCCGGGGACCTCAGCTCATCGGCAGCTGGTAGCGCCGCTCGCCGCCGCCGGTCGCGGTGACCAGCCGGACCTCGCCGCTGCGCAGGCCGTACGTCACCGACCAGCGGGTGTGCCCCTGGCGGACGGCGGCGAGCACCCGGTGGGCCGCCGGGGCGTCCAGCACCCCGCCGGCCTCGGTCAGCGCGCCGGCGATCTGCCCGTACCGACGGTCCTCGCGCCGGCGCTGTTCGGGAACCCCGGCCACCGGCACGTTGGTCAGCGCCTGCCAACCGCCCGTGCCCCGCTCCACCCGCAGCTCACCGTCGACGAACTCGATCACGGCCGACGCGCCGGTCGCGTCGGCCAGCAGGTAGTGCAGTGCCGGCCCGCCGTCGAAGTCGAGGTTGTGCCGGGTGAACACGGCGATCGCCTCGTCGAGGGTGGCGGCCCGGTCCAGCACCAGCCGCAGGATCCGTACCGAGCCGACGGTGGGCTTGCCGGGGTCGGGGCGGGCCGTCGCGGCGTCGTCGGCGGCTAGCCCCACCGCGAGACCCCGCTCGTTCATCCCGTCGAAGGGCAGCAGCGGCGCGTTGAGCAGCCGCCGGTCACCGGCCGGGTCCGCGCCGACCCCAAGGTAGGAGATGTCGACCAGCGAGATGGCCGCGTAGCCGTCCGGCGGATCGGTCCGCAGCACCAGCGCGGGGTTGGCGTCCCAGTCGAAGTTGCGGGCGAACAGGGGCCGGGCGGGATCGCCCGCGGCGACGAACAGCGAGCAGCCGAACGGGCTGGGCGGGGTCGCGTCGGTGCCCACCGTCGGGTCGTACGCCCCGACGTAGGTCATCTCGTACAGCGGCAGGTCGTCGACCCGGCGCAGGCTGGCCATGGTCTGCTCGGCCTGGGCGGCGTCCTGCCGGGAGGCGGTCGGCGTGGCCCCGGCAACCGGCGGCGGCCCGGTGCGCGGTGGCCCTCCGGACCCCGGTGTGGTGCAGGAGGTGAGGGCGAGCAGCAGGGCCGTCGTGACGGCCGGCAGGGTCCTGCGCATACCCGTTGGACGCTATGGGACCGATCGACGGTTGTCCACCGCGCCGGCGCGGTCTGTCGGATTCCGTCCGCCTCTGATCTCAGCTGGCCCGCGTGGACGGCGTCGGTGCTGGTGGGACCGGTCACCATGGCGGCCGCAGCGGAGGCGGCCGGCCGGACCTTGTGTCAGCGTGATTCGACGTGACACTTGCCGTCGGCG
>NZ_RCVJ01000101.1 GCF_003667505.1 Micromonospora sp. BL4 | reverse complement strand
ACCCAGTCCCACCCCCGCCGACAAGTTCTCCTTCGGGCTCTGGACCGTGGGCTGGCAGGCCCGCGACCCGTTCGGGGAGGCGACCCGCCCCGAGCTGGACCCGGTCGAGGCGGTCAACCGGCTCGCCGAGCTGGGCGCGTACGGGATCACCTTCCACGACGACGACCTGGTCCCGTTCGGAGTCGACGCCACGACCCGCGACCAGCACATCGCCCGGTTCCGCAAGGCCCTCGACGAGACCGGCCTGGTGGTGCCGATGGTCACCACCAACCTCTTCAACCACCCCGTCTTCAAGGACGGCGGCTTCACCAGCAACGACCGCGACGTCCGCCGCTACGCGCTGCGCAAGGTGCTGCGCAACGTCGACCTGGCCGCCGAGCTGGGTGCCAGCACCTTCGTGATGTGGGGCGGCCGGGAAGGCTCGGAGTACGACGTCGCCAAGGACGTCCGCGCCGCCCTGGACCGCTACCGCGAGGCGGTCGACCTGCTCACCCAGTACGTCATCGACCGGGGCTACAACCTGCGGTTCGCGCTGGAGCCCAAGCCCAACGAGCCGCGCGGCGACATCCTGCTGCCCACCGTCGGGCACGCGCTCGCCTTCATCTCCCAGCTCGAACACCCGGAGCTGGTCGGCCTCAACCCGGAGGTCGGCCACGAGCAGATGGCCGGTCTCAACTACGCCCACGGCATCGCCCAGGCGCTCTGGCAGGGCAAGCTGTTCCACCTGGACCTCAACGGCCAGCGCGGCGTCAAGTACGACCAGGACCTGGTCTTCGGCCACGGCGACCTGATGAACGCGTTCGCCCTGGTGGACCTGCTGGAGAACGGCGGCCCGAACGGCGGCCCGACCTACGACGGCCCTCGGCACTTCGACTACAAGCCCTCCCGGACCGAGGACATGGACGGGGTGTGGGCGTCGGCGGCGGCCAACATGGCCACGTACCTCCTGCTCAAGGAGCGTGCCGCGGCGTTCCGCGCCGACCCCGAGGTGATCGAGGCACTGGCCGCGAGCAAGGTCGGCGAGCTGAGCGCCCCGACGCTCAACAGCGGTGAGGGCTATGAGGGGCTGCTTGCCGACCGGTCCTCCTTCGAGGAGTTCGACGTCGACGCGGTGGCCGCCCGTGGCTTCGGCTTCGTCCGGCTCAACCAGCTCGCCGTCGAGCACCTGCTCGGCGCCCGCTGAGGCCCCGCCATGCCGCTGGTCGCAGGCGTTGACTCGTCCACCCAGTCCTGCAAGGTGGTGATCCGGGACGCGGAGACCGGTGCCCTGCTCCGGCAGGGCCGGGCGCCCCACCCGGACGGCACCGAGGTCGACCCGGAAGCCTGGTGGCAGGCGCTGCGCCGCGCCGCAGACCAGGCCGGTGGGTTGGCCGACGTCGCGGCGGTCTCCGTCGCCGGCCAGCAGCACGGCATGGTGTGTCTCGACGAGGACGGTCGGGTGGTCCGCCCGGCCCTGTTGTGGAACGACACCCGATCCGCCGACGCCGCCGCCGATCTCGTCGAGGAGGCCGGCGGCGGCGCGGCCGGGCGTCGGTTCTGGGCCGAGGCCACCGGCAGCGTGCCGGTGGCCAGCTTCACCGTCACCAAGCTGCGCTGGCTGGCCCGGCACGAGCCGGAGCTGGCGGCCCGGGTGGCCGCCGTCTGCCTGCCGCACGACTGGTTGACCTGGCGACTGGCCGGCGCGCCGGGGCTGGCCGCGCTGCGGACCGACCGGGGTGACGCCAGCGGCACCGGCTACTGGTCGCCGGCGAGCGGCGGATACCGGCTGGACCTGCTGGAGCGGGCTTTCGGTCGGCGGCTGGCGGTGCCCGAGGTGCTCGGTCCGGCCGAGTCGGCCGGCACGCTGGCGGCCGGGGAGCTGGGTGGGTCGGGCGGCGCGCTGCTCGGCGCGGGCACCGGCGACAACGCCGCCGCCGCGCTCGGTGTCGGCGCCGGCCCCGGTGACGTGGTCGTCTCGATCGGCACCTCCGGCACGGTGTTCAGCGTCGCCGACGTGGCGGCGGCCGACGACAGTGGCGCGGTGGCCGGCTTCGCCGACGCGGCCGGCCGGTTCCTGCCGCTGGTCTGCACGCTCAACGCGGCCCGGGTGCTGGACGCCGCCGCCGCGATGCTCGGGGTCGGCCTGGATGAGCTGGCCGAGCTGGCGCTCTCCGCGCCGGCCGGCGCCGACGGGCTGGTCATGGTGCCCTACCTGGAGGGGGAGCGGACCCCGAACCGCCCGTTGGCCACCGGCGCGGTGCACGGGCTGACCCTGCGCACCTCGACGCCCGCGCACCTGGCCCGGGCCGCCGTGGAGGGCATGCTCTGCGCGCTCGCCGACGGCCTCGACGCGTTGACCGCGCAGGGCGCCACCGTCCGCCGGGTCATCCTGGTCGGCGGCGGAGCCCGCTCGGCCGCGGTGCGCCGGATCGCGCCACAGGTCTTCGGCTGCCCGGTGGTCGTCCCGCCGGCCGGGGAGTACGTCGCCGACGGCGCCGCCCGGCAGGCCGCCTGGGTCGCCCTGGGCGGTGACGCGCCACCGCGGTGGACGGTCCAGGGCACCGAGGAGTACGCGGCCGAGCCCGTCCCCGCCGTCCGTGACCAGTACGCCTCCGCGCGCGGGATGGTCCTCGACCGGCGCTGACCCCGCAGGTCTCCACCGTCCCGGTCGTTACCGTTTCGTAGCCTCACGGTTGGTCACTGCTCGGATGGCGCTGGGTCAACCTCGAATCGATCATCATGGCTGCTCCTGGCGAGTGCCACGGTCACCGTTTCGTCCACACACCGGATGCTGGTGACCGTCGGTCACGCGGTGATCCATTGACACGGAACGGCGGCTGACGAACGGGCTGCGTGGACGCTCATCGATCGCCTAGGGTTCGGACACCCAACGGGAGGAGTCGATGTGAAGAAGAGCCAAGGTGCCACCAAACGGCGAGCGAGCCTGGTCGCGCTCGCCATGACCGCAGTGCCGCTGGCTGGCGTCACCGTCGCCGCGTCGCCCGCACAGGCAGTCTGCTACGAGACCAATTACTCGGCATCGGTGTCGGTGTACATCGGTGGCGTCAAGCGCGGGGTCGAGAACACTCGCTCCCCGGAGACCTGCAACCGCAACGGCGTCTACTACGGCAAGATCAGTGACACCTACACCGACGGCTCGTGTCTCTCCATCCGTTACTACGACCCCAGCTACGTCGGCACCCAGGGCACCAGCTGCGACTCGGCCGGCTACAACTACACCTTCTGGGACCAGAACGGCGACACCATCGCCGGCTTCCGGGGGCAACTCGTCTCGACCGGAGCCCTCAGCCCGCTCTACGAGCACGGCGCCTACTGACCGATGCCCACGGCCCGTGACCGACGTCTTCGGCGTCCGGCCACGGGCCACCTCGGTGGATGGGGTGGAAATGCGTGTGACAAGGCTTGTGATGGTGCTCCTGGCCGGCGTCCTGGTGTCCGGCTGTTCTGGCCCGGAGGATCCAGGCGCCGCCGAATCGGCGTCGGTCGAGCGGGTGATGGAGCAGGTCCTGGAGCGTGGCGACGCTACACGCGACGAGGTGGTGGCCCACTGGGACAAGGTGAACGCCGCGCTCGCCGAGTGCATGAAGGCTGAGGGTTACGAGTACCTGCCATACATCGACCAGGCGGCGGTCGACCGCCGCGTCGCGCTCGGCCTCAGCCGGGAGCAATTCGTCCAACGCTACGGCTACGGCCTGACCACATTGATCGACTACCTGCCACAGGGAACGGCCAGGGTCGACCCGAATCGGGAGAAGCTGCGCGCGATGCCAGCCGACCAGGCCGGGGGGTGGAAGCGACGGTTGATGGTCTGCCAGCGCGACGCCGAGCGCCAGTTCGGCCCGGCCCCGAATATCGCCAGCCTCACGCTCTCGGCCGAGGAGTCGGCACGCAGCGACAAGATCTACGCTTCCGTGGACGCCGACCAACGGGTCGTGGAGGCACTCAAGACCCGGGCCGGCTGCCTGCGGGAGAAGGGCTTCGACAGCGCCGACCAGCGATCGTTGGCCCTGTCGAAGGCTGCCGAACGGTTCCGCGACGGCTTCGAGCGGGCGGTCGAGACGGCGGCGGGAAGTGGCCGGGACAGTTCCGGTCTACGGCTGGAGGACGTCTTCGCCGCCGGTGAGCTGGCCGAGCTCAAACGGTTGCAGGCGCGGGAGATTGCCGAGGCCCGACAGACCGAGCCCTGCCAGTGGCCCTACGACGATCTGTACAAGCAGGTCTACAAGGAATACCTGGACAAGGCGTTGGCTGGTGAGCTGTGAGCCCGACGTTACCCGCACGGCTCCGGCTCGGGGCTCTCCGCCGAGCGGTAGGTGTGCCGCGCTCACGTCCACTCTCGACGCTCGTCGCGGTGGCCGTGCTGGCGGCAGCGGCGGGTTGGTGGTTCGGCCGGTCGGTCGAATCCCCGTCGGACGTCGCCCGCCATGCCGCCGCCCCCGCGGCCGGGCCGGTCACCGTGCCCGTCGAGCGTCGGGTCGTCGCCACCTCGGTGGTCGTCCGCGGCACCCTCGGCTTCGCTGAGCCGCAGGCGCTGACTGTGGACGCCGACCTCGGCGACGGCCGGCTCGGAAAGCTGGTCGTCACCGGCGCCGTGCCCCGCGCCGGAACCGCGCTGGACGAAGGGGATGTGGCGCTGCAGGTGTCCGGCCGTCCGGTGATCGTGCTGGACGGGGTGATTCCGATGTACCGCGCCCTCGCGCAGGGCAGCAGCGGTCCCGACGTCCGGCAGCTCGAACGGGCACTGGCCCGGCTCGGTCATCTCACCGCCACGCCGGACGACACCTACGATTCCCGTACCTCGACCGCGGTGGACCGGCTCTACCGCGCCGTCGGATACGCCCCGGTCGCGCCATCCGCGGAGCAGGAGCAGCAGCTCGCGGCCGGCAGAGAGCGTGTCTCTGCCGCGGGCACCGCCGTCGCTGCGGCTCGTTCCGCCCTGACCGCCGCCCGCGAAGGTCCGCCTGCGGCCCAACTCACGGTGGCCCGTGCCCGGGTGAACAGCGCGGTGGCCGCGCGTGACGCCGCAGCGCAGGAGCGGGATGACGCGGTCGCGGCCGGTGCGCCCGCCGCGACGGTCAGCAGGCTCACCGCGGAGGTGGCGGCAGCGGAGGTGGAGATCGCGATGGCTCGGTCCGATCTGGCCGACCTGACCGACTCGAAAGACGTGTCGTCGGCGCAGCGGGGGGTGGCCGAAGCCGAGCAGCGGCTGTCCGCCGCCCGCAGTGCGCTGGTCACACTGCGGAACGCGGTCGGAGTCCGCATCCCGCGCGGCGAGATCGCCTTCGTTCCGTCGTTGCCCAGGCGGGTCGATCGGGTCGACACCGCCCTCGGCCGGCAGGCCGACGGCAAGGTGCTGAGCTTGACGGCGGCGGCGCTCGAAGTGACCTGTGCGGTCACCGCGGAGGAGCAGGGGCTGCTCAAGGTCGGGCAGCGCGTCGAGTTGGACGAAGGCGACGGCGTAGCCACGTTTCGCGGGGAGATCTCCCACGTGGCGGACAAGCCCGGCACCGGTGGGGTGCCCGAGGGGCAGTACCTGGTGCGCGTCAAACCGGTCGGCTCGGTGCCGGCCAACCTGCCCGGCCGAGACGTCCGGGTCCGTGTCCCGATCTCCACGACCAGCGGCGCAGTGCTCGCCGTTCCGCTGGCGGCGCTGGTCTCCGACGCCTCCGGGGCGACGTGGGTACGGGTCTCGAGCGCGCAGGGGGCCCGGGACGTCCCGGTGACGGTCGGGCTCTCCGCCGACGGGTTCGCCGAGGTGCGGGTGGCGGACGGCGACCTGGCCGAGGCGGATCTGGTCGTCGTCGGCGAACGGTCGTGACGGCGCTGGTCGAGCTCCGGGGAGTGGAGCGCGTGTATCCAGCGGTCCGCCCGGTGACCGCACTCCGACCCACCAACCTGGCCGTCCGGTCCGGCGACTGGCTGGCGATCACCGGTCGATCCGGTTCGGGAAAGTCCACTCTGCTGCAGATCCTGGGCCTGCTCGATCGGCCGACCTCGGGGGCGTACCTGCTCGACGGTGCGGACGTCGCCGGTCTCTCGGATCGGGAACGCACCCGGTTACGCGCGTCTCGGATCGGCTTCGTCTTTCAAGCCTTCCACCTGATGCCGCACCGCTCGGCCCTGGACAACGTCACGGTGGCGCTGATGTACAACCGCTGTCCCCGCCGGCTCCGGGCCGCTCGTGCCGCGGAGGCACTGGACCGGGTGGGTCTGGGCGGCCGGGTCGGGGCGATGCCGAACACGCTGTCCGGCGGGGAACGTCAGCGGGTGGCGGTGGCCCGCGCGCTCTCCATCCGACCGGACCTGTTGCTGGCCGACGAGCCCACCGGCAATCTCGATTCGGCGACGGCCGAGGAGGTTCTCACGCTCTTCGCGCGGCTGCACGCGGAGGGGCAGACAGTTCTGATGGTCACCCATGACCCGCAGATCGCGGCCCGGGCCGCCCGCCGGGTGCAGGTCGTCGACGGCACCGTACGCGAGGTACGTCCGGATGCGTGACCTTGTCGAGGAAGCTCTGGCGGGGGTGGGCGCCCGGGTCAACCGCACCGTGCTGACAGCGCTCGGCGTGGTGGTCGGCATTGCGGCCCTGGTGGCCACCCTGGGCCTCGCCGCGACCGCCAGCGCCCGGATCGTCTCGCACTTCGACGAGTTGGCGGCGACGTCGGTGACCGTGCTTCCGTCGCCTGACGCCGGCCCGCAGCGGGCGGAGAACCTCATCCCGTGGGACGCCGCTGAGCGGGCGAGCCGACTGACCGGGGTCGTCGCCGCTGGGACGATGAGCACTCTCGACCTGCCGGAGACACCGGTACGGGCCACCACCGTGGTGGATCCGTTGGCGAGCGACGTCGTCCGCCCCCCGCTGGTGGCCGCGTCGCCCGGGCTGTTCGACGCCGTGCAGGCGAGGGTGGCCGTCGGCCGCGCATACGACCGCGGGCACGAGGCTCGGCGCGACCGGGTGGTCGTGCTGGGTGGCCGACTGGCCGAGCGGTTGCACCTGGCCGACGTGGGCCAGTCCCCGGCCGTCTTCGTCGGTGACGTGCCGTTCTCGGTCATCGGTGTCCTGGTGTCGGTGGAGCGGTCACCGGCGCTCCTGGACGCGGTGATCATGCCGGACGGGGTCGCCCACGCCCGGTTCAGGCTGGCCGCCCCGCTGTCCGTCGTATTGAGGACACGCGTCGGGGCCGCGGCGGTGGTCGCGTCGCAGGCCCCGCTCGCACTGGCCCCTCAGCAACCGGACGCGCTGATCGCCCAACGTCCGGCCGAGCCGAACGCCACCCGGGCGAAGGTCGCCGCGGACACCCAGGCGCTCTTCCTGGCACTGGCCCTGGTGACCCTGGTCATCGGCGCGGTGGGCATTGCCAACACGATGCTGGTGTCGGTGCTGCAACGCACCGGCGAGATCGGGCTGCGCCGCAGCCTGGGTGGCACTCGGGCATCCGTAGCCGCGCTCTTCATGGTGGAGTCCGCCCTGGTGGGTCTGCTCGGCGGCGTACTGGGGTCGTCGGGCGGGGTGCTCACCGTGGTCGGTGTGAGCTACGTCCGGGAGTGGACGCCGGTCATGCAGCCCTGGTTGGCACCCGGCTCGGCGCTGCTCGGCGCCGTGGTCGGCCTGCTGGCCGGGATCTACCCGGCCTGGCGAGCCTCCCGGGTCGAGCCGATCGCCGCCCTGCGTACGGACGGGTGACGGGAGCACCCACGTACGGCGTCGTTATCCGCCTCTGGTTGGCTGCCGGTCATGACAGTTTCCAGGGGCCGCCTCCGGCGGGCCCGTGGCGGCGGCCCGACGCACCGGTTGTACAGCGTCGTGGTGTTCGTGCTGCTCGCCTCACTGGACAACGTGGCGATCGGGCTGGTCCCGCCGCTGTACGGGCCGATCGCCGACGCGTTCGACGTGTCGGGGCGACTGCTCGGTCTGGTCACCGCGGTCAGCTTCCTGGTCAGCGCGGTGGCCGCGGTCGGCTGGGCGTACGTCGGCGACCGCACGAACCGCAAGCCGCTGCTCATGGTGGGCACGCTGATCTGGGCGGCGGGCACCGGCGGCAGCGCCCTCGCGGGCGGGTACCTGACGTTCCTGGTCGCGCAGTTGGTCGCGGCGGTCGGCCTCGGCGCGGTCGGCTCGGTGGGCTTCTCGGTGGTCACCGACCTCATCTCACCGACGCGCCGAGGGCTGGTCATGAGCTTCTGGGGTCTCTCCCAGGGGGTCGGCACGCTGGCCGGCACGCTGGTCGGCGGGCTGCTCGGCGCGAGCGACTGGCGGCGGCCGTTCCTGGTGCTGACCGGCGTGGGCCTGGCCGCCACCCTGGCCTACCTGTTCACCTACGACATCCGGCGCGGCCAGAGCGAGCCGGAGCTGGCCCCGGCGCTGCACGAGGGGGCCGAGTACGACTACCGGATCAGCCGCGCCGACCTGCCGCGGATCCTGGCCCGGCGGACCAACCGGTGGCTGATCCTGCAGGGCCTGACCGCGCAGGCCGCCTTCGGCTCGCTGGTCTGGCTCCCGGTGCTCTTCGCGGAGCGCGCCGAGGCGCAGGGTTACTCGGAGTCGACCGCGGTGGTGGTGGGCAGCGTCTTCGCCACGCTGTTCCAGCTCGGCGGGGTGCTCTCCATCGTCGGCGGGCTGATCGGTGACGCGGTGCAGCGGCGTAACCCTGGGGGCCGGGCGTTGGTCGCCGCGGTCGGTATCCTCGCCGCGCTGCCGTTCTACCTGGTGCTGTTCTTCGTGCCGATACGGATCGACGTGCCGGACGGCGCCAGCGGCGGCGCGGTGATCGGCGCGATCCTGTCCAGTGTGTTCACCGAGCCGTCGGTCGGGCTGAGCCTGCTCACGGCCGTACTGGCGCTCGCGCTGACGTCGGCGAACTCGCCCAACTGGTTCGCGTTGATCGCCGACGTGAACCCGCCGGAGCACCGGGGCACCGTGTACAGCCTCGGCAACCTGGTCAACGGTGTCGGCCGGGCGGCCGGCAACGGGTTGGTCGGGGCGGCGTTCCAGGGCCTGAAGGCGGCGTTCCCGCCGCCGCTGAACTACGCCGTCGGGCTGGCCGCGTTCCAGCTCTTCTTCATTCCCACCGGCATCATGTACTGGCTCGCCTCGCGGACCTCACCGGCCGACATCGAGAACGTGCACGACCTCCTGCACACCCGCGCCGACCGCCTCTGACCGCGAGGTGCGGGTGCGCGCAGCGATTCGTCTGCGACATCAGCTCCACAGCACCCCGGCCCGTCCCGCCGACCCGCTCAGGAGCAGGGGCGGCGGGACGGGCCGGACAGGCGGGGATCAGGCGCGTACCCAGACCGTCACGTCGGTCGGCACCGTCCCGTCGTCGTGCAGCGGTGCGCTGGAAGCGAGCAGTTCGGCGCCGGCCGGAACCGGTACCGGAGTGGCGCCGAAGTTGGTCAGCACGGTCAGCTCACCGTTGCGGAAGGTCAGCACCTCGTCGCCGGAGGACAGCCATTCCAGCGTGCCGCGGCCCAGCCCGTGGGCGCGGCGCAGCCGCAACGCCGTGCGGTACAGCTCGTACGTCGACCCGGGCACGTCGCGCTGGCGGTCCAGCGCGTACTCCGCCCACAGCGGGGGCTGCGGCAGCCAGCTGGCGTCGGACGGCCCGAAGCCGTACGACGGCGCGTCCGCCTCCCACGGGATCGGCACCCGGCACCCATCCCGGCCGCGCTGGGTGTGTCCGCTGCGCGCCCAGGTCGGGTCCTGCCGGGCCTCGTCGGGCAGCGTGGTGTGCTCCGGCAGGCCCAGCTCCTCACCCTGGTAGAGGTAGGCCGAGCCGGGCAGGGCGAGCATCAGCAGCGTGGCCGCCCGGGCCCGGCGCAGGCCGAGCGCGGCGTCGGGCTGCGGGTCGCCGATGCCGATGCCGTTGGGCCGGGCGGTGCCGACGGGCAGGCCCAGCCGGGACGCGTGCCGCACGACGTCGTGGTTGGACAGCACCCAGGTGGTCGGCGCGCCGACCGAGTCGGTCGCCTCCAACGAGCGGGTGATCACCGCGTACTGGGCCGGTGCGGTCCAGGCGGCGAGCAGGTACTCGAAGTTGAACGCCTGATGCATCTCGTCCGGGCGGACGTAGCGGGCCAGCCGCTCGGCCGGCTCCACCCACGCCTCGGCGACCAGCACCCGCTCGCCGGGGTAGCTGTCGAGAAGCTGCCGCCACTGACGGTAGATCTCGTGTACGCCCTCCTGGTCCCACATCGGTGGGCGCGGCTTGTCCACCTCGTTGCCGGACAGGATCTCCTGCGGCTCCTGCCAGTCGGCCAGGTCGGCCTGCTTGACCAGACCGTGCGCCACGTCGACCCGGAAGCCGTCCACCCCGCGGTCGAGCCAGAACCGCAGCACGTCCAGGAACTCCGCGTGCACCTCCGGGTTGTCCCAGTTGAGGTCCGGCTGGCCCGTGTCGAACAGGTGCAGGTACCACTGGCCGGGCTGACCGTCGGGGTCGACCGTCCGGGTCCAGGCGGGGCCGCCGAAGACGCTCTGCCAGTCGTTCGGCGGCTGGTCGCCGGTCGGGCCGAGGCCGTCGCGGAAGATGTACCGGGAGCGCTCCGCGCTGCCGGGCGCGGCGGACAGGGCGGCCTGGAACCAGCGGTGCGCCGAGGAGGTGTGGTTCGGCACCAGGTCGACGATCACGCGCAGGCCGCGGGAGCGGGCCTCGGCGATCAGCTTGTCCGCGTCGGCGAGGGTGCCGAACAGCGGGTCGACGTCCCGGTAGTCGGCTACGTCGTAGCCGGCGTCGGCCTGGGGCGACGGGTAGAACGGGGAGAGCCACACCGCGTCCACACCCAGCTCGACCAGGTGGTCGAGGCGGGCCGTGATGCCCGGCAGATCGCCGACGCCGTCCCCGTCCGAGTCGGCGAACGAGCGGGGGTAGATCTGGTAGATGGAGGCCTCGGTCCACCAGCCGGTGACCGGGTGACCGGAGGGGGTCTGCTGCATCGGATCGGTGTTCAGGGTCGTCTCCCGTGTCGCGCTGTGGGTGGACTGCCGGATGCTGCTGCCGGCCGCGTCGCCGCCAGCCGCCGGCGGCGGATGGTTGGAGTTTTCAGTGTGCCCGGGGTGGTGCGGTCGAGTCCCGGACGACCAGCCGAGTGGGCAGGATCACCGGGGTGTCGCAACCGGGGGTCCGTTGACCCACGATCGGGCCCAGGCTCCGGACCCCGAGCGGGTCGAGCAGCATCCGGGCGGCCAGCCGACCCTGCTCGGCGGCGGGCTGGGCGATGGTGCTGAGCCCGAGCACGCCGGCCAGGTCGTGGTCGTCGATGCCGACCACGCTGACGTCCTGCGGTACGCGCAGCCCGGCGTCGCGCAGCGCGGTCATCGCGCCCATCGCCATCTCGTCGCAGGCGGCGACGATCGCGGTCGGCGGCTCTCCCCGGGCGAGCAGTTCGGCGGTGGCCCGGTTGCCGCCGTCGATGGTGAACGTCGACTCGACGTCCAGGCTCGGGTCGGGTCGCATGCCGGCGGCCCGCAGCTCCTCCTGATAGCCCCGGCGTCGGTCCAGGTGGGTGGTGAAGGCCAGCTCGTCGTCGGGGTCGCCGGAGATGTGCGCGATCCGGCGGTGGCCGAGGTCGAGCAGGTGCCGGGTGGCGGTACGGGCGGCAGCCACGTCGTCGATCCGCACGCACGGCCAGTTGGGCACCCTGGTCCCCGAGCTGATGGTCACCCCGGGCAGGTCCAGTGCGGCCAGCGCGGTCAGGTCGGCCGGGCGCAGCGGCGTGGCGACCAGCATGATGGCGTCCACCCGCTTGTGCAGGTTGGCGGTGCGCAGCACCCGCTGGCGGACCTGCTCCCGACCACCCAGGTTGTAGAGCAGCAGGTCGTAGCCGGACTCGTGGAGGAACGCCTCGACCGCCTCGACGACCGTGCTGAAGAACCACCGGGTGATCCGGGGGACCACCACCGCGACTGTGCCGGTGCGGCCACCGGCGAGCCGGGACGCGCTCGGCGAGACCTCGTAGTCGAGCTGCTCGGCGGCGGCGAGGACGCGGCGCCGGGTGGCGGCGGAGACCGTCGGCAGCCCGCGCAGCGCCCGCGAAACGGTGGCCGTCGACACTCCGGCCAGCCGGGCGACATCATCAATCTTCGTCACGGTTCCCCCGCTCGGTACCCGGCGCCCGCCGCCGCCCGAGGGGCCAGGCGGCGGCGGGCAAGCGGGTCAGCCCTTGACGCTGCCGGCGAGCAGGCCTCGCACGAAGTAGCGCTGCAGGGACAGGAACACGATGAGCGGTACGACGATCGACACGAACGCCCCGGCCGTCAGCCGCTGCCATTCGTTGCCCCGGGTGCCGGCCATCTCGGCCAGTCGGACGGTGAGCGGGGCGGTCTCGTCGCCGCCACCGGCGAAGATCAGCGCGACCAGCAGGTCGTTCCAGACCCAGAGGAACTGGAAGATGCCGATCGCGGCGAGCGCCGGGGTGATCAGCGGCAGCACGATGGTGCGGAAGATCTTCGGGTGGCCGGCGCCGTCGACCCGGGCCGCCTCCATCAGGTCTCCGGGTAGCTGCGAGATGAAGTTGTGCAGCAGGTAGACGGCGAACGGGAGCGCGAAGCAGGTGTGCGCGAACCACACCTGGGCGAACTTCTGTTCGTCGACCAGGTCCCAGGCCGGCATCAGGGTGACGCCGGCGACGGTGACACCGGTGGAGAAGAACTTCAGCAGCGGCACCAGCGCCATCTGCAGGGGCACGATCTGCAGCGCGAAGATCGCGATGTAGGCCCAGTCCCGACCCCGGAAGTTGATCCAGGCCAGCGCGTACGCCGCCAGGGAGGCGAAGGCGAGTGGGAAGAGCACCGACGGGATGGTGATCGCCAGGGAGTTGATGAAGTAGCTGGCCAGCTGCCCGGACGACGATGACCGGCCGAACAGGACCTGCTGGTAGTTCTCCAGGGTGAACTGCGGCTTGGTGAAGGCGGTCCACCAGCCGGTGGTCTTGATCTCGTCCTCGGGCCGGAGCGAGGAGATGAACAGGCCGAAGGTCGGGATGGTCCAGACCACCGCGATGACGATCGAGACGAGGGTCGCGGTGCGGCTGTTCAGCCGCTTGCGGACCCGCCCGGCGGTGGTCTTCGGCCCGTCGGTCTGCTGGGTGCCGACGGCGACTGTGGGCGTGGTAGTGGTCATCTCAGCCCTCCCGCTGCTGACGGAGGTTGCGGATCTGGTAGATCACGATCGGGATGACCAGGATGAAGAGGAAGACGGCGAGCGCGGAGCCCTGCCCGTTCTCGCCGTACCGGAAGGCCTGGTTGTACATCTCGTTGGCGATCACGCTGGTGTCGTAGTTGCCGTTGGTCGCGGTTCGGACGATGTCGAAGACCTTGAGCGTGGCGATCGAGAGGGTCACCACCACCACGATCAGCGCCGGTCGGATGGTCGGCATGGTGATCTGCCAGAACATCTGCCACGGGCTGACTCCGTCGAGCCGGGCGGCCTCCACGATGTCGCCGGGGATGGCCTTGATCGCGGCGGAGAGCACCACCATGGCGAAGCCGGCCTGGATCCAGATCATGATGACGATCAGCAGCAGCGTGTTCAGCGGCGACTCGAGCAGCCACTGCTTGGGTTCGCCGCCGAGGCTGACCACGATGTGGTTGAGCAGGCCGATCTGGTCGCCGTCGCCGCGGTAGGCGTAGACGAACTTCCAGATGATGCTCGCGCCGACGAACGAGATCGCCATCGGCAGGAAGATCAGCGACTTGGCGACGGCCTCGAACCGGGCCTTGTCCACCAGCACGGCGTAGATCAGGCCGAAGCCGGTCGCCACCAGCGGGACCAGGATCACCCAGATCAGGCTGTTGGTCAGCACCCGGATGATCGAGCTTTCGGAGAACATCCAGCTGTAGTTGGCCAGGCCCACCCACTCGTTGCTGTCCCTGTCCATCAGGGAGAGCAACGTGGTGCGGATGGCCGGCACGACCAGCCCGATGGTGAGCAGCAGCACCGTCGGCAGCATGAAGAAGAGCGCGAAGAGCCCTTCCCGTTGCTTCGGGCGCCGGGGGAGCGGGGCGCCGCTGGCGGACGCGGCGACGAGCTGCGCCTCCCGACGGCGGGCGAACCAGGCCGGCACCACGTCGAGGAGCAGGAGCAGACCGCCCACCACCGCGACGAAAGCGATCAGCCCGTACATCAGCATGAGGAACTTCGGCTGTTCCTCCGCGAAGTCGAACTCCATCGACCCTCCCAGGTCCAGATCCGCCGGTGGGCCGGTCCGCGGGTGCGGACCGGCCCACCGTTCAGATCACTTCCAGCTGCTCTCGATGCCCTGGAGCACCGACGCGGTGTCCTTGCCGTTGATCCACTCGACCATGCCCTTCCAGAACGTCCCCGCGCCGACGGCGGCCGGCATCAGGTCGGATCCGTCGAAGCGGAACGTGCCGGTCTTGTCCTGCAGGATCTGGACGGAGAGCTTGTCGATCGGGCTGGCGACGTTGGCGATGTCCAGCTTGTTGTTCGCCGTGACCCAGTTGCCGAGCTTCGCGCGGCTGTTGACGTACTCGCTGGAGGCGAGGTAGGTCTGCACCGCCTGGACCTCGGGACGGTCGGCGTACGCGACGACGAACTCGCCCGCGCCCAGCACCGGCTTGCCCTTGGCCGAGTCGATGGCCGGGAAGTAGAAGGCGAACGCGTCGCCGTCCTCGGCCACCTTCGTGCCCTCGGGGAACTGGTTGGCGTAGAACGACGCCTGCCGGTGCATCGCGCACTTGCCGGTGGTGACGGGCAGGCCGGCCTCACCGAAGGCGGTGGTGCCGATGCTCTTCACACCGCCGAAGCCGCCGTTCATGTACTTCTCGTTCTTCAGGATGGCGCCGGCGCGGTTGACCGCGTCGACGATCCTCGGGTCGTTGAACGGGATGGCGTGGGTGGTCCACTGGTCGTAGACCTCGGGGCCCTGCGTCCGCAGGACCACGTCCTCGATCCAGTCCGTGGCCGGCCAGCCGGTGGCGTCACCGGACTCGATGCCGGCGCACCACGGCTTGATGCCGCTCGCGGCGATCGTGTCGCTGAGCTTGATCATGTCGTCCCAGCTGGTCGGGACCGTCCAGCCCTTCTCCTTGAAGAGCTTCGGCGAGTACCAGACGAAGGACTTCACGTTGGCGCCGAGCGGCACGCCGTAGAGGGTGCCGTTGACGGTGCCGTACTTCAGCCAGTCGGCCGGCAGGTTCTGCTCGGCCATCGTCTTGGTGTCGGCCCCGAGGGACTTCAGCTTGCCGGCGTCGGCGAACCGCTTGACCAGACCCGGCTGAGGCACGAACGCCAGGTCGGGCGCGTTGCCGCCGTCGACCCGGACCGGGAGCTGCGCCTCGAACTCGGCGTTGCCCTCGTAGTCGATCTCGATGCCGGTGCAGTCGGTGAACTGCGACCAGGACCGCTCCAGCAGGTCGGCCTCGGCGTCACGGATGGACGCGTAGATGGAGACCTTCTTGCCGTCGTGGCCCTCGTACTTGTCGTATGCGGCGCACTCCGCGGAGCTCGCGTTGCTGCTCTTCTTGTCGTCGCCGGTACCGCAAGCGGTGGCGCTGAGCGCCAGCCCCAGTACGCCGGCGATCACGAAGGCCTGGCGTGGTCTGGTAAAGACCGCCATGCCGTCCTCCTTTCTAGCCGGCGCGGTCGTGCTCGATGGCGCGGCGCCGGTCCCGATGGGCGTGCACACATGTAAGCGCTTGCATCCGGTCCGGTCCAGCCCCTGCCAGACACGAGCGAGTAACAATCCGGAAACCTCCGGGCCGCCCCGTGGGCGCGCTCCCGGGCCGGGTCTCCGACTCTTTCGAAGAATGACGATATCTGTCAGGCTGAGGGCACCACATCGAAGGTTTTCGACATAGGAGGAGCTGTATGCGTAAGCGGTGGATCAGCCTGCTGGTGACAGGCCTGCTCGTCGGGGGAGTCCTGACTCCGGCGAGCCCGGCGCTGGCCGCGCCGACCTTCAAGGTGCCGTTCCCGTGCGGCCAGTCCTGGTCCGGGCAGACCCGGTCGAACCACAGCCCGGCGAACGCCGTCGACTTCAACCGCACCGACGACCTCGGCGACCCGGTGGTGGCCAGCGCCCCCGGCACCGTCGACCGGGTGACCGACCTCGGCGGCACCAGCTACGGCAAATACGTCCGGATCAACCACGGTGGCGGTTACAGCACGTACTACGCCCACCTCAACGGCTTCAACGTGTCCGTCGGCCAGACCGTCGGCTACGGCAAGGTGCTGGGCTGGGTCGGCAGCACGGGCGGCTCCACCGGCCCGCACCTGCACTACGAGCAGCGCCTGAACGGCAACGACATCCAGGTCCGGTTCAACGGCGCCCTCGGTCTGTACTGGGGCACCAAGACCTATACCAGCGACAACGGGTGCGGCTCGGGCGGCGGCAACGGCACGGTCGACACCAGCGGCACCCCGCTGACCGTCCGTTCCGGCCCCGGCACCGGGTACGCCTCCGTCGGGACCGTCGCCGACGGCACGCGGGTGACCATCGCCTGCCAGACCAGCGGCACCACGGTCACCGGCACCTACGGCACCAGCTCGATCTGGGACCGGATCGGCACCGGCCGTTTCATCGCCGACGCGTACGTGTACACCGGACACGACGGTTACATCCCGGGCGTGCCCCGCTGTTGAGTCGCCTGACGACCACGGTTCCCGGCGGGCGGCGCCGCCGGGGATCTGTCGGTCAGGAGTTCAGCCGCCAGATCGACAGGTTCAGTGCGGCGGCGAAGGTGACCCAGGCCCAGTAGGGCAGCATCAGCGCCGCCGCGCCCCGGGAGACCCGGGCGAACAACGCCACGGTGAGCCCGATCGCCAGCCACATCGCCACGATCTCGGCGAACGCCAGCCCGTACTGCCCCGCGCCGAAGAACAGCGGGGTCCAGATCGCGTTGAGCACCAACTGGGCGGTCCACGCCCAGAGCGCGGGCCCGAAGCCGACCCGGCGCCAGGCCAGCCAGCCGGCCACCGCGATCAGCGCGTAGAGCACCGTCCAGACCGGGCCGAACAGCCACGAGGGCGGCGCCCAGCCGGGCTGCCGGAGGCTGGCGTACTCGTCGGTGGTGCCCTGCACCCCCAGCCCACCGATCGCGGCCGCCACGAAGACCGCGGCCGCGAAGCCGGCCAGCGCCCAGCGCGACCGTCGGCCGGAGGTTGGTGGCCCGTCCCGCGATATCTCCACGGTCGAGATATTTCCGCCTGATCGGCGGTCAAACCAGCTGTCTCGAAGGATCAGACCCGCGGACAAAACAGCGCCGGGATCGCCACGGCCGGTGCTCCTGTCGGGAGGACGGAGCTCCGGTCGCGGCGACCCCGGCGGGTCCCGGTACTGCTACCTACGAGCGTCAATTGAAAATGCTGACACCACCCGGGCCGACCAACAGCCCGACAATGATGAGGACGATGCCCCACAGGACCTGCCGGCGGAACAGCGCGAGGATGCCGGCGACCACGAGTACGACTGCGAGAATCCAGAGAATCAGCTCCATGACCTCTGACTACCCGAGCGTCCGATCGGGGAAACCTGGTCGGAGTCGTGTTGATCGCCGACATGGAAGACGCTGTAGGCCTGCTTGATCACCGGGTGCGCGACGTTACGTACCCGCACACCACCGGGCGTGGTGCCGCGCTCGGTGCCGGCGTGCGCGTGCCCGTGCAGGGCCAGCGCGGTGGGTGCCGAGTCGATCGCCTGCCCGAGCTGGTACGAGCCGAGGAACGGGTAGATCTCCAACGGTTCACCGGCCAGCGTGTCCGGCACCGGTGAGTAGTGGGTGAGCGCGACCAGCATGTCGCAGTCGAGCGAGCGCAGCGCCTTGCCGAGGCTCTCCGCGCTCTCGTTGGTGGTGCGGACGAACGCCTTCATCTCCGGCTCGCCGAAGTCGCTCGCGCACCGCCCGGCGAACCCGCCGCCGAAGCCCTTGACGCCGGCGATGCCGAGTCGGCCGCCCGCGCAGTCCAGCACCACGCCGTTGCCCTCCAGCACGGTGATGCCCGCGTCCTCGAGCACCTTGACCACCTGCGGCACCTGGTCGCACTGGTGGTCGTGGTTGCCGAGCACCGTCACCACCGGCACGCCCAGCCCGCCGAACTCCTGCGCCACGCAGCGCGCCTCCGACTCGGTGCCGTGCCGGGTCAGGTCACCGGCCAGCAGGAGAACGTCGGCGCAGTCCGGCAGCTCCTCCAACGCCGGGCGGAACCGACCGACCACGTCCTCGTCCAGATGCACGTCGCCCACGGCGGCGATCCGGATCACCATGAAACCTCCCTCAGGGCAGTTGCTCGATCTCCGTGGGCGCCTGGGCGCGGATCACCCCGATGTCGCTGGTGATCGGCACGTCCGGGAAGCGCTCGGCCACTCGGCGCAGGATCTCCGCACGCCGGTGCGGGCTCTCCACCTCGCCGTAGAGCACGAGGGCGCGCTCCCGCCGGACCACGGTGATGCCCTGTTCGGCGACGGCGGGATCCTCGGCGAGCAGCCGGTGGATCTCGGCCTCCACGTACTCGTCGGGTGGCCCGGCGCCGCTGTCGCGATGGTGGCTCACGGTGTCCCCTCTCCTGCCTGGGTGCCGGTTTCCGGCACCACCTCCAGCCGGTCCAGCAGCACCAGGAACGCCTCGGCGTACGGCGAGTGCTGCGTCTCCTTGCGTACCCGTTCCCAGTCGATCTGCTCCCGCAGCGACCGGGCCAACGGCAGGCCGCGGGCGAAGTCGCAGTAGTGCTGGGAGAAGCTGAGCAGCTTGTGCACCATCAGCTGGGTGGCGGACAGGACCGGCATGTGAATCGCGTCCACCGGGCGGACGACCGTGTCGGCGAACGTCTCCTCGGTCACCGGCGTCTCGATCGGCCGGTGGATCAGATCGACCATGCGCCCGTCGTCGAAGACCTTGACCAGCCAGTCCTCGGGTGGACGCTCGGCGACGAAGCCGGCGGCCACCAGGGCCTCGAGGGCCTGCTCGACGTCGGCCTCGCGGATCAGGAAATCGACGTCGTGATCGCTGGAGTGGCCGCCGTGGGCGTAGACCGCGAAGCTGCCCCCCAGGGCGAACGGGATCTCGGACTGCTTGAGCACGGCGGCGACCTTCTTCAGGGTGTGCACCAGACTCTCGTCCCCGCGCTCAGCCATCTGGTTCTCCCGTCGGTCGTATTGGTGGACAGGCGGTTGGATTTCGAACTCCCGTACCCGGCATTCCGGTCGCCCACACCTGGCCGGGTCGCGGGTGGGTGCGAACAGGGATCAAGCACCACAAACTGCGCGTGCCGGAGCGCGGGTCGGATAACCTGTCGAGGGTGGCCAGATCATCGGGTACGCGACGCGGCAGGACCCGGTTGCGCACCGTGGCCCTGATCGGCATCGACGGTTCGGGCAAGACCACCCAGGCACACCGGCTGGCCGACGCGCTCACCGCCGCCGGCCGCCCGGCCACCTACCGCCGCAACGCCAGCGGGCGTCGCTGGCTCGGCCGGCTCGCCCACCGACTCGGCCGTTCCGACGCGCAGCGCCTCGTCGGGCGCGACGGCGTGCTGGCGGTGGAATCCGTGCTGCGCTGGCTCGCCATCGCCGCCGCCCTGCTCAGTTGCCTGCTCACCGGCCGGACGGCCGTGATGGACCGCTACTCGGCCTGTCAGTACGCCAGCATCCGCGCGCACGGCGGGCACCGCTGGGAGCGGCTGGCCCGGGCCGGTTACCGACTCTTTCCTACGCCGCAGGTGACCTTCCTGCTCGCCGTCGACCCGGCTGAGGCGTACCGGCGGATCGAGCAGCGGGGCACCGACCACGAGACGATGGGCTGGCTGACCGCCGCCGACACCGCCTACCGCGCCCTGCCCGAGTATCCGACCTTCGTCCTGGTGGACGCGGGCCGCCCGGCCGAGGAGGTGACCGAGCAGATCCAGGCGCACCTGGCGACCTGGCTGCCGCCGTCCGCCCGTCCCGATCCGGACCGTCCGCCCGCCGGGCCGCCGCCGGTCGACGTGCCGGAACCGGCGCCGGCGCCGGCGTCGCCGCCGCCGACCGTGCTGCCCCCGCCGCCGACCGTGCTGCCCCCGCCGGTGTCGACGCCGTCCGTCGGCACGACGGCCGCCGCTGCGGCGGACCAGCGGACCAGCCGCAGTGCTGGCGGCCCGCTGGTGGCTCAGGCCCGCCCGTAGACCGGGACGGCGGCGCCGCTGGTCGGCGCGGACTCCGCCGACGCGAGGAAGTGGATCACCGAGGCGATCTCGGCCGGGGCCACCCAGCGGGAGTGGTCGGCGTCGGGCTGCGCGGCACGGTTCGCCGGGGTGTCGATGACGCTCGGCAGCACGGTGTTGCAGCGCACGTTGCGGGACCGGTACTCGACCGCCACCGCGTTGGCGAACGCGAGCACCGCGGCCTTGGCGGTGACATAGCCGGCCGCACCGGGGAACGGGGTGACCGCCGCGCGGGCCGAGACACAGACCACCGCGCCGCCGCCGGCCGCCACCAGGTGCGGCAGCGCGGCCCGGGTGACCAGGTAGGTCGGCCGAAGGTTGGCGGTGAGCATCCGCTCGAACTCCTCGACCGGTGTCTCATGCACCAGCCCGCCGCTGGCGTAGCCGCCGACCAGGTTGACCACCGCCCGCAGCGGCGCCGCCGGTTCGCCGGCGGCGGCCTCGACCGCGCGCGCCGCGCCGGCCGGATCGGTCAGGTCCGCGACGAGTCGGACCAGCCCGTCGGCAGCCGGCTCCGACCCGGGCCGAGCTCCCCGCTCCGGTACGACCACCCGCCAGCCGGCCGTCAGGAAGGCGTCGGTGACCGCCCCGCCCAACCCGCCCGTGCCGCCGGTGACCAGCACACTGCGCTCCACCATGCGGCACACGCTAGCGCCGCCGCGGCATCGCCACCGCCCCGACCCGCCTCGTCCGGTCCGCATCGCCCCGACCCGCCTCGTCGGGTCCGCATCGCCCCGACCCGCCTCGTCGGGTCCGCACCGCCCCGACCCGCCTCGTCGGGTCCGCACCGCCCGGTCGGGTCGGGTCGACGCGCCGTCGGCGGAGCCCTGCCCGGCGTGGCTGCTCGGCGACGCCGTACGGTCTGGCCGGACCCGGACGTCGCGCGCCCGGAGCCGACCGGCAGGCCGACCCGGCCCGGCGGGGGAGGTGGCCCGGTTCCGGCGGTGGCACGCTTGGCCTCACGGGCTCGCCCGATCGGCGGTACTTTGCCCAACACGTGGAGTCATGGTTGACGCTCACGCCTCGTGAAAGTAAGTTTCATCCGTGGCGAAGAGTCCGAAGATTTCTGCGAGTCACGAGCCCGGTGGGCTGATCGTCCACATCAGCGGGCTGCTGCCGTCGCTGTCGCCCGCTGAGCAGCGGGTCGCCCGGCTGGTCGTCGCCGACCCGGCTGCCGCCGCCCGCCGGACGATCACCGATCTCGCCACCGCAGCCGAGACATCCGAGGCGACGGTCATCCGGTTCTGCCGGTCGGTCGGCATGGACGGTTATCCGCAGCTGCGGATCCGGCTCGCCGCCGAGGCCGCCCGCCGGGTCGAACCGCCGGACGCCCGGGTGGTCGGCGGTGACATCCCGCCCGGCGCCGACCTCGCCCAGATCATCGCCACCATCGCGTTCAACGACGCCCGCGCGGTCGAGGAGACCGCCGAACAGCTCGACCCGGCCGTCTGCGAGCAGGTGGTCGAGGCGATCGCCAGCGCCGGCCGGATCGACATCTACGGCGCCGGCGCCAGCGGGTTCGTCGCGTCCGACTTCCAGCAGAAGCTGCACCGCATCGGCCGGATCGCCTTCTACTTCCCCGACGTGCACACCGCGCTGACCTCGGCCGCGCTGCTGGGCCGTGGCGACGTGGCGATCGGCATCTCGCACACCGGCACCACCTCCGACGTCATCGAGGTGCTGGAGCAGGCCCGTACGCGGGGCGCCGTCACCGTGGCGCTGACCAACTTCCCGCGCTCGCCGATCACCGAGGTGGCCGACTTCGTGCTGACCACCGCGGCCCGGGAGACCACCTACCGCTCCGGCGCGACGGCCAGCCGGCTGGCCCAACTCACCGTGGTCGACTGCCTGTTCGTCGGGGTGGCCGCCCGCAACCGGTCCCGGGCGCGCAAGGCTCTCGAGGCGACCGCCGAGGCCGTCCTGTCGCACCGGGTGGGTGCGAACCGGAGGCGAGGATGACGGCCGGTGCGGTGGAGCCGGACGAGGACATGCCAGCACCCCCCGCCCGCCCGACTGTCCGGGTGGGCGCCCCCACCGAGCGGCGCAACCCGCTCAGCGCCGACCTCGACCTGATGTCGACCCGGGACGTACTCACCCTGATCAACGAGGCCGACCGGCGGGTGCCCACCGCGGTCGCCGCGGTGCTCGACGAGATCGCCGCCGCGGTCGACCTGGCGGTCGCGGCGCTGCGCGGCGGCCACCGGGTGCACTACTTCGGGGCCGGCACCTCGGGCCGGCTGGCTGTGCTCGACGCGGCCGAGCTGGCCCCCACCTTCAACTCGCCTCGGCACTGGTTCTGCTCCCACCTCGCCGGCGGGCCGGACGCCATGTGGCAGGCCGTGGAGGACGCGGAGGACGACGACCGGGGCGGCGCGGCCGATGCGGCCGGATGTGTGCGCGCGGGTGACCTCGTGGTCGGTCTTGCCGCCAGCGGACGCACCCCGTACGTCCTCGGGGCGCTCGCCGCGTCCCGCGCCAAGGGCGCCTCGACGGTGCTGCTCTGCGCCAATCCGGAGGCGGAGGCGGCCGGCTCGGTCGACGTGTTCATCGGGGTGGACACCGGACCCGAGGTCGTCACGGGGTCGACGCGCATGAAGGCGGGCACCGCGCAGAAGTTGGTGCTCAACGCGTTCTCGACCGCCGTCATGGTGCGCCTGGGTCGGGTCTACTCGAACCTCATGATCGACATGGTGGCCACCAACGCGAAGCTCCGCGGGCGGATGATCTCGATCCTGGTCGAGGCCACCGGCTGCTCGGAGGAGGTCTCCCGGCGGGCCCTCAACGAGGCCGACGGCGATCTGAAGACCGCCCTGGTCGCGCTGGTCTCCGGCGCCGAGGTCGCGGCCGCGCGGGCCGCGCTGGCCCGCTCCGCCGACCAGGTACGCGGCGCCCTCGCCCTGCTCGCCACCTGACGCCACCCGCCCGCCTCGCCGGCGGGAAGCGAATGAGGCTCCGGATTGTTCATCGGGGCGGGGGGTAATAACACCCCCGTGGATGAACCGACCGGTCCACCGGTGCGTATCTGGCAGTGACCAGGATCGCAGCGCGGTGGTGACCCGGGTCGCTGTGCCCCCGCGGCGGGCGGTGTTGCCATTGGTGCGGGCGTTCGGCGATTCGCCGACCCGCCAACCCGTACGTGGTGCCCAGCGGCGAGCCACCCGACGGGGTGCTGACAGCAAACATGGACCGTGCTCTCAGCTACTACTCAGGCATTCGTGACACTTTCGACTCACGACATGGAATCCCCGACACGTCTCATCTGTTGTGTAGGTGTCAGCACCGGTGGGCACAGCGGAAGTTACCGGGGGGCTGACGGACGTGGGGATGGCAAGGAACCGGGCAACCGGCGCGAGCGAGGGGACCGTGGGCAACGTGGACAAGAACATCGGCATGCGAACCGATCAGGTCGCCGAGGAGCGCGACCTCGTCGGCGTCTACCTGCACGAGATCTCCCGGACGCCACTGCTGGACGCCGCCCGGGAGGTCGATCTTTCCAAGGCGATCGAGGCCGGCCTCTACGCCGAGCACCTGCTCGGTGAGGACCGCGTCCCCGATGGCGTCGACCGGGCCGACCTGGAGCGGCTGGTCGTCGAGGGGGAGCACGCGAAGGACCTCTTCATCCGTGCCAACCTGCGACTGGTCGTGTCGATCGCCCGCCGTTACGTGCGCTCGGGCATGCCCATGCTGGATCTGATCCAGGAGGGCAACACCGGTCTGGTCCGGGCGGTTGAGAAGTTCGACTACGAGCGTGGCTACAAGTTCTCGACCTACGCCACCTGGTGGATCCGCCAGGCCATCAGTCGGGCGATCGCCCAGCAGGAGCGCACCGTCCGACTGCCGGTGCACCTGGTGGAGGACGTCAACCGGATGCGCAACGTGGCGCGCCAGCTCACCCGTGAGCTGGGCAGCGACCCGGAGCCGGAGCAGATCGCGGCGTCGCTCGGCGTCACCGTTGAGCGGGTCAACGAGCTGCGCCGCTGGTCGCAGGACACCGTCTCGCTGGACACGCCGGTCGGCGACGACGGCGACACCAAGCTCGGCGACCTGGTCGCCGACACCGACGCCCCGTCGCCGGAGGACATCGTCCTCTCCGGGCTGGAGCGGCAGCGCATCGAGGGGCTGCTCAACCACCTGGACGACCGTTCGGCCGGCATCATGCGGGCCCGTTACGGGCTGGAGGACGGCCGCGAGCACTCGCTCACCGAGGTCGCGTCCCGGTTCTCGCTGTCCCGCGAGCGGATCCGGCAGCTGGAGATCCAGGCCCTCGGCCGGCTCCGTGAGCTGGCCCGCGCGGAGGGGCTGCAGGCAGCCTGACCTGGTAGCAATGACGGCGAACGGCCGGCGTCCGATAGGGGGACGCCGGCCGTTCGCCGTATCTGCTGGCGGCTAGCGGACCCGACCGTAGCCCTGGATGGGCATCATGTTCATGCCCCGCTTGAGGACGTTGCGGCCGGCGCTCGGTGCGTCGATCACCTGACCGCCGCCCACGTAGAGGGCGACGTGCCCGAGCCCGTTGTAGAAGATCAGGTCTCCCGGGCGCAGGTCACCCCGGCCGATGTGGGCGACCGCCCCCCACTGCATCCGGGTGTTGTGCGGCAGCGACTTTCCGGCCGCCCGCCAGGCGGCTGAGGTCAGCCCGGAGCAGTCGTAGCCGTTCGGCCCGTCGGCCGCCCACACGTACGGCTTGCCCAGCGCCCCGAAGGCGTAGCGCACCGCCGTGCCGGCAGCACCCGAGACGGCGGGTGCCTTCCCGGCCTCGGCCGGCGCCTTGGGCGCGGGTTGCTCGGTGGGCGCCCCGTACGCCTGCCGGCGCAGCTCGTACAGCTTGGCCAGATCCCTCTCGATCTGCTTCCTGCCCACCGCCAGCTGGCGGGCCTGCGCGGCCTGCCGGGTCAGCGTGGCGTCCAGGCGGCGCTTCTCGTCGAGCAGCCGTCGCTGGTTCGCGGTGAAGCCGGAGATGCGTTCCTGCCGCTGACGGGTGAGCTGGTCGAGCGCGCCGAGCCGATCCAGCAGCGCCGCCGAGCCGCCGGTACGCAGCAGCGCGTCCGCGGTCTGCAGCTCGCCGCTCTTGTACGCGGTGTTGGCCAGCTGGGCGACGTCGGCCCGGCTCTGCTCGGCCTGCTGTTCCAGTGGGCCGATGCGGGCCTGTAATCGGGCCACGGCGCTCTTGTTGGTCTTGATCTCCTCGGTGAGCTTGTTGTACGACTCGACGACCCGTTCCAACTGGGCCGAGGACGTCTCGATCCGGCGGGTCAGGTCGGCGGGGGACGGCTCGGCGTGGGCCACCGCCGTCGGGGCGAGCAACGCGGCCGACATGCCGGCCAGCGCCATGGTGCGCAGCAGGTTTCTCAGGGATGACAAGAGCGGAAGGCCCCTCTCCCAAGGCCGCCGGCGGGCTGCTGATGCCCTCGGCGACACCGGCCGGGGCCACCCGGGCGGACGGCACTGGGCCGGACCGGCTCGCCCAACCTAACCCGGGACGGCTGTCGTCCGCAGTTGAAGTAGGGGCGAATGTTGGCGTTGTGGCCGGTAGGGCCGCTGCGCCCGCTGACATTCCGCGTGGCTGCCGACGCTCGACGGACGAGCCATAGCGTCCGTCTTGTAGGCAATTGACGGTTGTGCGGCTTTCGTCGTTCCGGGCGCATGCCGCCGGATACCTGCGCTCCATAACCGATAAAACCTGAAATGGATGCTGTTTCTCGACGATGTCCGCCGCACGGGCGAGCTGTCGGAAGCCGGTAATTGGCCCGGCGGGCTGGCGCCGCCGCAACACAATGAACACCGGAGCCGGGAATCCCGTCGACAGGCAGCGATGCCTGTGACCTGCGGGCCAACCCGGCGAACCGCCCCACGGGAGGAACCGTGAATCGTGAAGGCGCAACGAAGCGACCGCAGCGAACGGTGCCCGGCGCCCGGACCACCCTGCTGTACGCGCGGCCCGGCATCATCGTGACCGTCGACCGGTTCACCGTCGGCCGGAACAGCTACCGGATCGCCGACCTGACCCACCTGCGTACCACCCGTGGCCCACACGACCGGATCGCCGTCCGGGCGGTCATGATCACGGCCGCCATGCTCGGCGGCGTCGGGCTGCTGCTCGGCTTCACCGGCGGCCTGCAGCGGCTGACCGCCGGGGCGTACCTCATTCTCGGGGCGGTGTTCCTGCTGCCGGCGGCGCTGGCCCTGATCGGCGATCGCTGGCGGCCGCCCCCGCACGAGCTGTGGGGGTGGCACCGGGGTGCGGAGGTGCTGCTGTTCAGCGCCGACGACGAGCGGCAGTTCGGCCAGGTCACCCGCGCACTGCTGCGAGCCCGGGAAGTCAACCGGTACGGCGGCTGGGCGGATCCGCTCGCCTCGGCCAACCCGTGGCGGCCCAGCCGCTGACGTGCGCCGACCCGCCACGGGCCTTGCCGGGCCGTGGCGCCGACGGTTCGCCGATCAGCTGGCGACCGGCTCCGGCGTACGCTCCGCGGGGCGCGCCAGCCACCCGGTGACCCGCCGCTCGGCGTAGAACGAGACGAACGGCACGGTGCCGGCCAGCATCACCAGGAGCATCCGCTTCAGCGGCCACTCGGCCCGACGACTCAGGTCGAACGCGGCCAGCAGGTAGACCATGTAGAGGAAGCCGTGCGCCTGCCCCACCGTCTCCACCACGACCGGGTTGTCGAACCCGTACTTCAGCGGCATGCCGATCACGACCAGCAGGATCAGCGCCACGCCCACGATCCAGGCGATCACGCGGTACCGGGTAAGGGCTGCGCCCACCTTCGTCCGTCCTTCCGAGCCCCGGCTCAGCCGGGATAGTCACCGGGCCGGGCGCCCGGATTGGCGTTCAACCATGACAGGTAGTCGTTGTAGGCGGCCAGCTCCGTGTCCTCGACCGGCCCGCTGGCAGCCCGGACCCGGGCCACCCGGACCGGTCGGCGTACCGCCGGTCGGGACCCGGCGGCCGCGGCCGGAGCCGCGTCGGCGGCCGGCGCGTCGGCGGGGTCGCCCGGCGGTTCGGTGGCGGCCACCGCCTTCCGGCGGGCCAACCGCACCTCACGCCACCACACGTAGACGACGAAGCCGGCGAAGACCGGCCACTCGACCGCGTATCCCCAGCTGATGCTGTTGCCGGCGGTGGCGCGGCTGACCTGCCACCAGCCCAACCCGAGGAAGCCCACGACCAGCACGACCATGGCCACGTGACGCGCGATCCACGCCGGGGTCCAGAGCCACCTCATGGCGTCGAGGGTACCGGGAACCGGGCCGCTCTCCGACACCGTGTCGTAGTTGTCGCACGGCGGGGAGGGTTTGGCGTCACCCGGTGTGGGCATCCGTCTAGACGCCAGCCCAAACGAGACCAGGGGGGCGATGATGACCGGATCGGTACGCGAGGACGGCTTTCCGTCCAGTGGCAGCACGGACACCAGTGGCAGCACGGACATGAGCCCGGAGCAGCGGGTGCCCGAGTGGGGCGGTGACCACCTCGCCGACCCGGCGGATGCCGGTGCGGATTTCGACGGTGACGTGCTCGGCGTCGACCCGACGGAGCTGAGCGACGAGGACCTGATCCGGGAGATGCACAGCCTGCACCGCACCCGGCTGGACACCCTCCGGCACGCGGCGGATTCCGCGCTCGCCAACCACCTGCGCCGCACGGCGGAGCTCGAGACCGAGTACCTGGCCCGCCACCCGGGCCGGGAAGTGGACCCGAGCCGCCTGCGGGACGCCTGATGGCGGCGCGCGCTGTGCGTGGCATGTCCGCGCCCCCCGAGGTGGTCTTCAACACGGCCACCGATCCGGCCCGGGCCTCGGCCTGGCTGCCGGAGCCGTTGCGCGGCGATGGCAGCCCGGCCTCCGAGATCAACGGCGAGGAGCTGCGGGCGCGCTGGGGTGACGACGCCGACTGGTCCGCGGAGATCCGGGTGGAGCCGGCGGACTCCGGCGGGGCCCGGATCCAGCTCGACCTGGCCGACGGCTCGGGCGGGGCGGCTCCGGACCAGCTCGCCGACGAGGCACTGAGCAACCTGGTACGCGAGGTCGCCGACAACCTCCAGGCCGGCTGAGACGTCACCGATCACGCGGGAGGAGTGCTCCCGCGCCACCACGACCTGCGAGGAGAACGGGTGACCGGCATTGGCCTGCGACAGAAGGCGGCACGGCTACGTCGGGCGTACGCGCCGCACGAGCACCGCCCGCTCGGCGGCTACCTGGCGGCGATGGGCACCTACGCCGGGGTGACCGGTGCCATCGCCGGACTGGTCAAGGTCACCGGGCGACCGGTGCCCGAACGGCCCGCACCGGCCGACGTGGTGCTGCTCTCCATCGCCACGCACAAGCTCAGCCGGTTGCTGTCCAAGGACGCGGTGACGAGCCCGCTGCGGGCGCCGTTCACCCGCTACGACCGCCCGATCGGCAGCGGCGAGGTCATGGAGCAGGTCCGCGACTCGGGCAGCTCCACCCGGCACGCCATCGGCGAGCTGATGAGCTGCCCGTTCTGTCTGGCGGTCTGGGTGGCCACCGGGCTGACCGGCGGCCTGGTGCTCGCGCCCCGGCTGACCCGGCTGGTGGCCACCGCGCTGACCGCGGTCGCCGCGTCCGACTTCCTCCAGATGGCGTACGCGAGCGCGCAGCAGGCCGCCGAGGGCGGCCACGACGACGACTGATCCGCGGACGAAACGAAGCGGGGGCCGGCGTTCTGCCGGCCCCCGCTTCCCGTACGCGTCAGCGCTGCATGCCGGACCAGCCGTGCGGCGACTCCGGCTCCCGTTCGTCCTCGTCCGCCCCGGTGATGATGTCCCGATCCACCGCCGTCTTGTCGTGCTCGTTGGCGAAGTCCGGCTCGGGCGTGGTGTCCCTGCCCTTCGGGGGCTGACCCAGCGCCGGCACCTTCTCGTCGTGGTCCTCGTGATGTGTCATCTCGGTGTCCCTTCTGCGGTCGGCGGCGAAGCGGGCGCGCTCGGGCCCGGGATGCGCTGCGGCTCGTTCAACCGACGGACCCGCCCAGCAGGTCGCTGACCTCGTCCACCGCGTACTCGCCCTCGGGCAGCGAGTCGAGCCGGGCGAGCAGGTCCGCCGGTAGGTCGGCGGCCACCGCACGGCGGTAGATGTCCGCCTGGGTGACCCGCTCCTGACCCCGGTAGATGTCGTCGAGCAGGTCGTTGAGGGCCCGGGTGTCCGGCTCGCCGGCCACGGATGCGTCGTCGGTCACGCCGATCAGCTACCCGGGCCGGAATCGGTCAAACGTCACGCCAACGGGCCGGTCGTGCCTCCGATCAATGGCACTTCGACATGCCTTTGCTCTGCACCCGCCCGTGCGCCAGTTACGGACCGTACGTGTCGCATGGGCGGGTGCAGAGCAAAGGCATGTCG
>NZ_RCVJ01000065.1 GCF_003667505.1 Micromonospora sp. BL4 | reverse complement strand
GCCCAACCCCGCCCGGCCCGGCGAAGCCCAACCCGGGGTCGAGCGTGGGACGGACGGTGCCGGTGGGGTCAGAGGGTCTGCACGGTGGCGATGCGTTCCTCAAGCTGCTCGATGGTGGCCTGGGCGCTCGGCGGGCCGCCGCAGAGCCGGCGCAACTCGGCGTGGATCTTGCCGTGCGGTTGGCCGGTGCGGTGGTGCCGGGCGGCCACCAGAGCGTTCAGCTGCCGCCGGAGCGCCACCCGGCGCTGGGCGGCACTCATTGGTGCCGGCGGCGCCGCGACGGGCGCACCGGCCGGCTGAGCGGCCCGCTCGGCGCCTCGGCGACGCTGGGCGGCGAGCTGCTCGGCCTGCCGCTTCGTCAGCAGCAGGGAGACCTGGTCGGCGGTGAGCAGGCCGGGTAGGCCGAGGTACTCCTCCTCCTCGGGGGTCCCCGCCTGGGCCGCGGTGCCGAACGACGCCCCGTCGAAGATCACCTGATCCAGCTCGGCGGTGGCGGAGAGCGCGGCGAACCGCTTCTCCAGCTCACCGCTGGCCTGATCGTCGCGCTGCGCCCGTTCCAGCAGATCGTCGTCGAAACCGTCGGATTCCTTGGGCTTGCCGAGCACGTGGTCCCGCTCGGTCTCCATCTCGCTGGCCAGCCCGAGCAGGTGCGGCACGCTGGGCAGGAAGACCGACGCGGTCTCCCCGGGCCGGCGGGCCCGGACGAACCGGCCGATCGCCTGGGCGAAGTAGAGCGGGGTGCTGGCGCTGGTGGCGTAGACCCCGACCGCGAGCCGCGGGATGTCCACCCCCTCGGACACCATTCGCACCGCGACCAGCCACCGCTGCTCCGAGGCCGCGAACGTCGCGATCCGCGCTGACGCGCCCTGGTCGTCGGAGAGCACCACGGCGGCCTTCTCGCCGGTCACCTGCTCGATCAGCTTGGCGTACGAGCGGGCGGACTGCTGGTCGGTGGCGATGATCAGACCACCGGCGTCGGCCATCCCGGCGTTGCGCAGCACGGTGAGTCGGGCGTCGGCGGCGCGCAGCACCTGGGGCATCCAGTCCCCGGCCGGGTCCAGCGCGGTACGCCACGCCTGCGCCACCAGATCCTGGGTCATCGGCTCGCCGAGCCGGGCCGCCAACTCCTCCCCCGCGTTGGTCCGCCAGCGGGTCTCCCCCGAGTACGCCAGGAAGAGCACCGGCCGGACCACGCCGTCGCGCAGGGCGTCGGAGTACCCGTACACCGAGTCGGCGCGGGACCGCAGCAGCCCGTCACCGCCGCGCTCGTAGCTGACGAACGGGATCGGGTTGTCATCGGAGCGGAACGGCGTCCCGGTGAGCATCAGCCGGCGTACGGCGGGCTCGAAGGCGGCCTTCACCCCGTCACCCCAGGTCCGGGAGTCGCCCGCGTGGTGGATCTCGTCGAGGATGACCAGGGTGCGTCGGGTCATGGTGCGCCGCCGGTGCACCTGCGGGGCCATCCCCACCTGGGCGTAGGTGATCACCGCGCCGTGGAAGTCGGCCGCGGAGTGCACGTCGGCGTTGCGGAACGCGGCGTCGAGTTGGATGCCCACCCGGGCCGCGGCCTCGGCCCACTGGTTCTTCAGGTGCTCGGTGGGGGCGACGACCGTGACCGCCTCCACTGTGCCGTCACCGAGCAGTTCGGCCGCGATCCGCAGGGCGAAGGTGGTCTTGCCGGCGCCGGGCGTGGCGACCGCCGTGAAGTCCTCACCGCGGCGGCGCAGGTACTCCACCAGGGCCTTGCGCTGCCAGGCACGTAGTGCCGGGAACGTCTCGAGCACCGGCGTCCGGGCTGCCACGCGAAGCTCCTCTCCGACCGCACGACGGCGGACCCCGGGCGAGGGCCACGAGTACCGCCGCCCATGAAAACGCCTCCGCGCAGAAGCTGCCGCGAAGGCCGACTCAGCATAACCAGCGCGGGCCCAACGGCCCAGGCGACGCCACGCTGGTCACATCCGCCACCCCCCGCCCGAGCCGTCCCGGATCGCCTCACCACTCCCGGTTGGTGCGCGGATCCGCCCCGCCGATACGCGGCGGGCGCAACGTCGCCACCGGAGCGGACCAGCGTCGGCGCAGAGCGACCAGGCGCAGCCCGAAGACCAGCACGGCGGCGGCGGTGAGCGGTACCGGTCCGGTCAGCCCGGTGACGTACAGCAGCACCACCGCGACCGATCCGACCAGGGCGGCCACCGCGTAGATCTCCCGTCGCAGCACCACCGGGATCTCGGCGGTGAGCAGGTCCCGGCCGAGCCCGCCGCCGATCGCGGTGAGCATGCCGATCAGGCACGCGCCGACCGCGGGCACCCGCGCGTCGAGTGCCTTGAGCGTGCCGGTCACGGTGAAGAGCCCGAGGCCCGCCGCGTCCAGCACCAGGACAGTGGTGCGTAGCCGGGCGAGTTGTGGGTGCAGCCAGAAGACGGCGAGCGCGGTGACCGCGGCGGTCGCCACGTACCGCCAGTCGGCGAAGGCCAGCGGCGGCACCTCGTCGATGACCAGGTCCCGGAGGATCCCGCCGCCGAGGGCGGCCACGAAGCCGACGAACGCGACGCCGAACAGGTCGAGCCGCTTGGCCACCGCGGCCGAGGCCCCGGACGCGGCGAAGACCGCCACCCCGGTCAGGTCGGCGACGAGCAGGGCGGTGGAGGTGGTCACCGCCGCAGGCTACGTCGCCGGCCGGAACGCCGGCCGCGGTTCACTCGCGGTACGAGTCGTAGATCTCCTTGCACTTGGGGCAGACCGGCGAACCCGGCTTGGCCGCCTTGGTGACCGGGAAGGTCTCCCCACAGAGCGCGACGACGAAGGTGCCCATCACGGCACTCTCGGCGATCTTCTCCTTGCGGACGTAGTGGAACATCTCGGGACCGGTGTCGGCGTCCTTCAGCTCCGGACGCTCGAGAACCTCTGTGCTCACGTCTGCACCTCCGACCGTCAAGTTTGGCAGGTCATCACGGCCGGGTCCACTTGAGGCCGGCCCGGGCCCGACCCCGTACCGTGGCCCCCCGTGACTGACTTTCGCATCAGCTACGGCACCGAGGTGGCCGACGCCCTGCGCGACGGCCGGCCCGTCGTCGCCCTGGAGAGCACCATCGTCTCGCACGGCCTGCCCCGGCCGGAGAACCTTCGGGTGGCTCGGGCGATCGAGCAGGCGGTCCGGGACGCGGGAGCGGTCCCGGCGACGATCGGCATGATCGGCGGCGAGCTGGTGGTCGGCCTGGACGACGCGCAGTTGACCCGCCTGGCCACCGTCGATGGAGTGACCAAACTCTCCGTCCGCGACCTCGCGGTGGCGGCGGCGACCGGCGCGGACGGCGCCACCACCGTGGCCGCGACCAGCGCGGTGGCCGCCGCGGCCGGGATCGGGGTGTTCGCCACCGGAGGGCTCGGTGGCGTGCACCGGGAGGCCGCGCACACCTTCGACGAGTCGGCGGATCTGATCACGCTGGCCCGGACCCCGATCGCGGTGGTCTGCGCCGGGGTCAAGTCGATCCTCGACGTGGGCGCGACGCTGGAGCGGCTGGAGACCCTCGGGGTCGCCGTCGTCGGTTACCGCACCCGCCGGTTCCCGGGCTTCTACCTGACCGACGGCGGCTTCGACCTGGACTGGTCGGTCGACTCGGCGGAGCAGGTCGCCGCCGTGCTCGCCGCCCGTGACCGGCAGGCCGTGCACGCCGGCGGCCTGATCGTCGCGAACCCGCTGCCGGTCGACGAGCAGCTCGACCCGGAACTGCACGACCGGACCCTGTCCGACGGTCTGGCCCTGCTGGAGCGGGACGGGGTGACCGGCAAGGCCGTCACCCCGTACCTGCTGGCGCACTTCCACTCGGCCACCGAGGGCGCGAGCCTGGCGGTGAACGTCCGGATCATCCTGCGCAACGCCGACCTGGCCGCGCGGATCGCGGTCGCCGCCGCCCGCGCCAGCGCCGTCCCGGCATGACCCGACCGGCCCGGGTGGTCGTCGTCGGGGACGTGATCACCGACGTGGTCGCGGTGCTGTCCGGGCCGCTCGCGGCGGGTTCGGACACCGCGGCCGACATCAGCCTCGGCGGCGGCGGCCAGGCGGCCAACACGGCCGCCTGGATCGCCGCGCAGGGGGTGGACGTCACGCTCGTCGGCGCTGTCGGCGACGACGCCGCGGGGCGCGACCGGGTGGCCGAGCTCGACCGTGCGGGTGTCGACTGCGCGATCGACCGCGTCGAGGGCGTACCGACCGGCACGGTGATCGTGCTGGCCACCGACGGCGAGCGCACCATGGTGAGCCAGCGGGGCGCGAACCTGCGGCTCGGCGTCGAGCATGTCGAGGGGGCCCTCGCGGCGGTGCCCGACGCTGGGCATCTGCACCTGTCCGCGTACACCCTGTTGGACGCCGGGTCGCGCGGCGCCGGGCTGCGGGCGCTGGCGGCCGCCCGCGAGCGCGGGCTGACCACCAGCGTCGACGCGGCCTCCGCGGCGCCGCTGCGGCGGGTCGGTGCGGCGGCGTTTCTGGGCTGGGTACGCGACGTCGACCTGCTGCTGGTCAACGCGGACGAGGCGACGGTGCTGGCCGGCGGGCTGGACCCGGCGGCGCAGGGGCGGGCGTTGTCGGCGACGGCCCGGCGGGTGGTGGTCAAACGCGGCGCTGCCGGCGCGGTCTGGGTGGACCGCACGGCCCCGGTCTGCGTGGCGCCGGCCCGGCGGGTGGCGGTGGTGGACGTCACCGGTGCGGGCGACGCCTTCGCGGCCGGTCTGCTCACCGCCTGGCTCGCCGGCGCCACCCCGACGGCCGCTCTGAACCGCGCCACCGACCTGGGTGCCCTGGCCGTCTCCACCGTCGGCGCCCGGCCGCCGCCCTGACCGCTCGACGGCTCTGACTGCTCGGACCCTGGCCCGTTTCGCGGGTCAGGGTTCGACGTCGATGACCTTGTGCGGGCGTTCCTCGGCCGTGAGGCTCATCGGCGGGGTGTCGTCGGTGTGCCGGTGGTGGAACCGGTTGGCCAGCCGGTGCTCCTCCTTCGGCGGCCGGTCGTTGGCCAGCAGCACGGCCAGCCATGGGATGAGCACCATGCCAAGGGCGCACAGCGGCAGCCAGAGCCAGAGCAGTGGGGCGTTCGCGCCGACCAGGATCGCGCCGAGAACAATGCACGCCACGCGGATGCCCATCATCAGGACATAGCGGCGCTGACGGCTGGTGAGCTGATCGTTCTGGCTGCGCGAGGCGTCGGTGATCAGAATCGGCTGGTACGCCTGACGCTTCACCATGAACCTCCTCAAGGGGATTACGACTCATCCTGTCACCGCGGAGGCTTGATCAGCGAAATTCGACTCATCGCCCCGCGTGTTACGCGCGTGGTACGCTCCGCCACGTGGGCAGCAGGTTCAGCTTCACCGACGAGGCGTTGGCCAACCTGAGGGTCTACGACGTCACGCCCGGGGAAGTCTGGGAGGCGCTGCACAGCGCCCGACGGGTGATCCGCCACCTGGGCGACGACGTGATGGTGGTCTACGCCGCCGCCCGGCGGGGCCGCCGACTGGCGGTGCTGCTCGCCGAGGCCGACGGCACCGACAACGACTGGGACATCCTCTCCGCCCGCGAGCTGAGCGACGTCGAGTCCAAGCGCTACGACGAGGCCGTGCGGAGATCTCGCCGATGAGGAGGCCGTGACGATGCACCGTAACGACGCGACCAAGCAGTTCCACAGCGGCGACGACCGGATCGCCGAGCTGATCGACGAGAGCCCGGCGGTGGACCTGCCCACCCCCGACACCGACGTGCCGATGGTGAGCCGGTCGGTCCGGCTGCCGCTCGAGACCTACGAGCGGGTGCGGGCCGCCGCCGACGCCCGGGGCATCGGGGTCACCACGCTGATGCGGCAGTGGATCGAGGCGGGCCTGGCCGACCTGGACGACTCGGCCACCGTCTCGCTCGCCGACGTCCGGCGCGCGCTGGCCTCGCTGGCCCACCCCACCGCCGCCTGAGCGACGACCCCGTCAGGTCAGCCGGCGGCCTTGGTCTTCGCCGCTGCCTTCATCTGCTGCTTGTACTCCCGCACCCGACGCAGCGAGTCGGCGTCGGTGACGTCGGCCACCGACCGGTACGCGCCGGGGTCACCGTAGCCGCCGGCCGCCTCCCGCCAGTCCTGCGGGGTCACCCCGAACCGCTTGCCGAGCAGGGCCACGAAGATCTGCGCCTTCTGCTTGCCGAAGCCGGGCAGCTCGGCCACCCGGCGGAACAGCTCCGCCCCGTCGGCGACGTCGGACCAGAGCCGGGCGGCGTCGCCGTCGTAGCGGTCCACCAGGACCTGGCACACCTCCTGCACCCGGGCCGCCATGGCCTTCGGGAACCGGTGCAGCGCGGGCGGGGTGGCGAAGAGCGCGACCAGGGCCTCCGGGTCGTACCCGGCCAGCTCCGCCGCGTCCAGCTCGTGGCCGAGCCGCTGCTCCAGCACGTACGGCGAGGAGAACGCCTTCTCCATCGGCACTTGTTGATCGAGAACCATGCCGAGGAGCCTGGCCAGCGGGCTGCGCTCCAGCAGCCGGTTGGCCTCGGGGTCGATGGGCAGCACGAGCGTCATGTCACCATCCTGCCCCGCCGCCGCCCCGGGGTGAACACCGACGCTCCGGGTTCGATCCGGCGGGTGGCGCCGACGGGGAACGCGGCGGGGGGCAGGATGGCGACGTGGACGAACACGACATGCTGCTCTCCCCTGCCGGCGTCGACGCGCTGCGCACCGCGCTGACCCGGGCCGGCTTCACCAGCAACGGCATCGCCGGCCGGCTCGGCTCGCAGGCCACCGGAGGGGTCGCGCGCAACGACTACCGGGCGGCACTGCGCGCCACCGAGGACCGCGACCCGCTCGCCACCCTGATCCGGGTGTTCATCTGCGACCAGACCGAGTCGGAGGCGACCGTGGCCGCCGCGCTGGCGCCGCTGAGCGTGGCGGAGGCGGTGGCGGGCGGGCTGGTCGAGCGGCACGGCGACGGCCTGCGCGCCGGCGTCGACCTGGAGCCGTACGGAGACGACTGGTGGGTGCTCGCCGACGTGCCGGCCAGCGCCCGACCGGGCCGACCGCTGCACTCCGAGCATGTGCTCGGCATCGGCGGGGCCACCCAGACCCTGATCGGCGCGACCGTCCGCCGGCCGGTCGGGACCGCACTGGACCTCGGCACCGGCTCCGGTGTCCAGGCCCTGCACCTGGCCACCCACGCCGACTCGGTGACCGCCACGGACCTCTCCGAGCGGGCCCTGCGCTTCGCCGCGACGACCGCCGCCCTCAACGGCCAGGACTGGGAGTTGCTGCGCGGCGACATGGTCGCGCCGGTGGCCGGCCGCCGCTTCGACCTGGTGGTGAGCAACCCGCCGTTCGTGGTCGGTCCGGGCACCACCACGCACGTCTACCGCGACTCCGGCCGGGTGGGCGACGCGATCGGCGCCGAACTGGCCGCCGCCGCCCCCGGCCTGCTCACCGAGGGCGGCACCATGCAGTACCTGGCGAACTGGGTGCACGTCGCCGGTGAGGAGTGGGAAGAGCGGGTCGCCGGCTGGTTCGCCGGTACCGGCCTGGACGCCTGGGTGATCCAGCGCGAGGTGGCCGACCCCATGGCGTACGTCAACCTGTGGCTCACCGACGTCGGCGAGAGCGCCGACCCGGAGCGGATGGCCGCCTGGCTGGACTGGTTCGACGCGCACAAGGTGGAGGCGATCGGCTTCGGCATCGTGTCGCTGCGCCGCAGCGGGCACGCCGACCCGGTGGTTCGGGTGGAGGACCTGCGCCAGCGGGTGCAGCCGCCGCTGGGCGACCAGGTCGCCGCCTGGTTCGACCGCCAGGACTTCCTGCGGGTACGCGACACCGAGGCGTTGCTCGCCGAGCGCTACCGGGCCGCCGACGGCCTTCAACTGCGGCAGGAGGCCACCATGGGCGACGAGGGCTGGGCGGTGGACCGGCAGGTTCTCGCGATGCCGCACGGCCTGCGGTGGACCGAGGAGGTCGACCCGCTGGTGCTCGCCCTGGTGGGCGGGGCCGACGGCCGGCTGCCGCTCCGTGACCAGCTCGCCCTGCTGGCCGCCGCCCACGAGGTCGAGCCGGACGAGCTGGCCGAGGCGGCCGGGCCGATCGTCGCGCACCTGGTGGAGCGGGGCCTCATCGAGCCGGTGACCGGCTGATGCGGGCGGTGGTGCAGACGGTCGGCCGGGCCAGCGTGACGGTCGACGGCGTGGTGGTCGGCGCGATCGAGGACGGGCTGCTGGTGCTGCTCGGAGTGACCCACACCGACACGGCGGAGACCGCCCGGACGATGGCGCGCAAGGTGCACGAGCTGCGGATCCTCGATGACGAGCGGTCCGCGGCCGACACCGGCGCGCCGGTCCTGGTGGTCAGCCAGTTCACCCTCTACGGCGACGCCCGCAAGGGCCGCCGTCCGACCTGGACCGCCGCCGCCCCGGCCGAGGTGGCCGAACCGTTGGTGACGGCGGTGGTCGAGGCGCTGCGCGAGCGCGGCGCCAAGGTGGAGACCGGCCGCTTCCGCGCCCACATGCTCGTCGAGAGCGTCAACGTGGGCCCCCGCACAATCCTGCTCGACCTGTGACAGGGGGTCAGGAGAAGAGGCCTCGGCGCTGAAGGGACTGGCGGAGCCAGCCGTCGAGTTCGGCGGTCCAGTCGGTGCGGTCGGCGGTGGCGTGGTCGACCGTGAAGCGGCCGAAGGCGTCCCGGCCCTCGGTGAAGACACCGCCGCGCTTGTCGACCTCCAGCACCACCTGCATCCGCTGCGGGTCGGCGATGAAGGTGACCTCCAGCTGGTTGATCGAGCGGGCGTACTGCGGGGCAGGGCTGAACTCGATCTCCTGGTAGAACGGCAGCGTCTGCCGGACGCCGTAGATGTGCCCACGCTCCACATCGGCGCGAGCGAACCGGAACCCCAGCCGCAGCAACGCGTCGAGCAGCCTCTCCTGTGCCGGCAGCGGGTGCACCGCCACCGCGTCCAGGTCACTCTTGTCGACGGCGCGGGCCACCTCCAGCTCCGTACGCAGCCCCATCGTCATGCCGTGCAGGTGCTGCCCGTACAGCTCGGTGACCGGCGTCTCCCAGGGCACGTCGAAGCGGAACGGGAGCTCGTGGCGCTGCCCGGGCTCCAGCCGGAACGCGCCGGTGACCTGCTGGCGGTGGAATTCCTGGGTGGTGTCGTAGTCGTTGTCGCCGCTCTCCACCTCGACCCGCGTGACCAGGCCCAGTGCCACGTGGTCGATGTCGACCTGGTGGTCACCGCCGACCACCTGGATGCGGCCCTCCAACTGGCCGCCGGGTCGGCAGTTCGCGTTGGCCAGCACCGTCTCGACCGACGGGCCGCCAACTCCCATCGCCTGCATGAGCCGCTTGAAGACCACGTCGTTCTCCATCTCCTGTCACGGCCGACCGTGGGTGGCCGACCGTCGGCACGGTAACCGGGGCGGGCAAGGACACCGGGGCGACACACACCGCGCCCGCGATCCGACCGGATTCCTGTCGGGTGCCCGATCGCCTCACTCCCGTTTTACGCCCCGCCCGCCAAGCTGTGTGTCACACCGGCACCACTGGGCCGGAGACACGGCACAGACGTGGACACGGGGAGAGACAGAGATGGTCCTGCAGATGACGGAAAACCGGACGCGCCCGGCCGCCAGCACCAGCACCGACGGGGGTGTCGAGGTCCTCGTCGACCTGGACGCCACCGACGAGCGCGGCATCTCCACCGACCTGGTCCGGGCCTACCTCAACGGAATCGGCCGGACGAAGCTGCTGACCGCCGCTCAGGAGGTCGACCTGGCCCGGCGGATCGAGGCCGGCCTGTTCGCCGACGAGAAGCTCGCCACCTGCACCCCTGTCTCGCCGGAGCTGCGATCCGATCTGGAGCTGATCGTCGCCGAGGGCCGGGCGGCCAAGGACCACCTGCTGGAGGCGAACCTGCGGCTGGTGGTCAGCATCGCCAAGCGCTACACCGGACGCGGGATGGCGTTTCTCGACCTGATCCAGGAGGGCAACCTCGGCCTGATCCGCGCGGTCGAGAAGTTCGACTACGCCAAGGGCTACAAGTTCTCCACGTACGCCACCTGGTGGATCCGGCAGGCGATCACGCGGGCGATGGCCGACCAGGCCCGCACCATCCGCATTCCGGTGCACATGGTCGAGCAGGTCAACCGGATGGTGCGCGCCCGCCGCGAGCTGGCGGTGACGCTGGGCCGCGAACCCAACGTCGCCGAGGTCGCCCGGGCGCTGGACATCCCCGAGTTCCAGGTCATCGAACTGATCTCGTACGACCGGGAGCCGGTCAGTCTGGACCAGGCTGTCGGCGACGACGGCGAGAGCGCGCTCGGTGACTTCGTGGCCGCGGTGGACCCGCGCGGCGAGCCGGGTGACGCGGCCGCGCAGGGCGAGCTGCGCAACGAGGTGAGCATCGTGCTGGCGACCCTGTCCCAGCGGGAGCAGGCGGTCATCCGGCTCCGGTTCGGTCTGGACGACGGCCGGCAGCGCACCCTGGACGAGGTCGGCCGGGAGTTCGGCCTGTCCCGGGAGCGGATCCGGCAGATCGAGAAGGTGACGCTGCTGAAGCTGCGCGCGCCGGAGCGGGCCCAGCGCCTGGAGGCGTACGCCTGCTGACGCACCGGTTCCCATGGAAGGCCCCGGCGGTTCGCCGGGGCCTTTCATGCTGTTCCGGTGCTTGACTGAGGGACCGATCCGCGATAGAAACCACACGGTTATAAAACCAGGAGGTTATGCGCGGTGGGCACCGAACTGTTGGACGCGACCTTCGCGGCGCTGGCCGACCCGACCCGGCGGGCCATCCTCGCCCGACTCGCGGCCGGTGAGGCGACCGTGACGGAGCTGGCAGAGCCCTTCACGATGAGCCAGCCGGCGATCTCCAAGCACCTCAAGGTGCTGGAGCGGGCGGGCCTGGTCAGCCGGGGACGGGACGCCCAGCGGCGGCCGTGCCGGCTGGAGGCCCGACCGCTGCGGGAGGCCACGGCCTGGCTCGCCGACTACCGCGACTACTGGGCGGAGAGTTACCAGCGCCTCGACGCCCTGCTCGACGAACTCCAGGCCGTCGAGCGGACCGACGCCGAGCGCCGGCACGCCCCACGGGACGGGGCCGGCGGATGACCGGCGTCGACGACCCGCTCGTCGTACACACCGTGGGCGACCGGGAGATCGTGCTGAGTCGGCTGTTCGACGCGCCGGCGCACCTGGTGTTCGCCGCCTTCACCGAGCCCACGCTGCTGGTCCGGTGGTACGGCGCGCGCGGCTGGCGGCTGGATCAGTGCGACGTCGACCTGCGGGTCGGCGGGCGGTGGCGGTTCGTGTCACTGGGCCCGGAAGGGGCCCGGATGGTCCAGGCCGGGGTCTACCGGCGGATCGAGCCACCGCACCGGCTGGTCTGCACCGAACTCTTCGACGACCAGTCCTATCCCGGCGAGACGCTGGTCAGCCACGAGTTCACCGAGCTGGCCGGCCGCACGACGGTCACCACCACACTGCGCTACGCCACCCCCCAGGGGCGGGACACCGTGCTGCGCTACCCGATGACCCGGGGCGTCGGGCAGAGCTACACACGGCTCGCCGAGGTGCTGCACACGACCATGACGGAACGAGGAGAGCAATCGTGAACTGGACGTTGGAAGTAGTGATCGTGCCGGTCACCGATCTGGACCGGGCCAAGAAGTTCTACGCCGACCAGCTGGGCTTCGCGGTGGACCACGACACGGTGATCAGCGACGACGCGCGCATCATCCAGCTGACCCCGCCCGGCTCCGGCTGCTCGATCGTGATCGGCAAGGGCGCCGTCCCGGAGATGCCGCCGGGCTCGCTCAAGGGCCTGCAACTGGTGGTGCCCGACATCGAGCGGGCCCGCGCGCAGTTGGTCGAGCGTGGTGTGGACGTCAGCGAGATCCAGGTGCTGGGCGTCAACCCGAGCCCCACGCCGCACCCGATGGACAACGTCGGCTTCGTCTTCTTCGCCGATCCGGACGGCAACAGCTGGGGCGTCCAGCAGATCTCCAGCCGCGCCTGACCGGCCACGCTCACAGGCGGCGGGGGCCGGTGTCCGGGCGGGCGACCACGCCGCCCACCCCCACCTGCGCGTGCAGGACCGAGATGCCGTCCGGGCGGGCGAGCACCGGATTGAGGACCAGCGAACGCACCCGGGGCTGCTCGTCGGCCAGCTGACCGACCCGCAGCAGCAGGTCGGCCAGGGCCGCCCGGTCGACCGGGGCGGCGCCACGGTGCCCGCGCAGCAACGGCGCCGCCCGGGGCTCGTCGACCAGCTCGGCGGCGTCGCGGTCGGTCAACGGCACCGCACGCCAGGCACGATCGCCGAGCAGCTCGGTGGCGACGCCGCCGAGACCGAAGCCGACCACCGGCCCGAACGCCGGATCCTCCACCAGCTCCACCACGCAGGCGACGCCGGGCGCGACCATCGGCTGCACCAGCACGTCCGCGCCGAAGACCGCCGCCATCTCGGCATACGCCCGGCGGACCGCCGGCTCGTCGGCCAGGTCGAGCCGGACCGCGCCGAGATCGAGCCGGTGGCGCAGGCCGGGTGCGGCGGCCTTGAGCGCCACCGGAAAACCCAACCGCGCCGCCGCGTCGGCCGCACCGTCGACCGAGTCGACCGGCTCCGACGCCACCACGTCGATGCCGTACGCGGCCAGCAGCGCGGCCGGGTCGGTGGTGTCGGCACGCACGGCGGCCTGCGCGGCAGCCCGGTCGATCCGGGGCAGCTCGGGCGCCATCCCGGGCGGTCGGCGCAGCCACTCGGCGTACCGGTGCACCCGGGCGAGGGCCCGCACCGCTTCTTCCACGCCGCCGTACGCCGGCACGCCCGCCGGCAGCCGTCCGACCAGGACGGTCGCCACGGTCGGCTTGCCCAACGCGAGAACCGCCGGCAGCGCGGCGGTGACGTCGGCGTCCACGTCGGTCAGTTGACCGGGCAGCGGCGGGGCGAAGACGACCACCAGGGCGTCCACCCGCTCGTCGCCGGCCGTCTCGGCCAGCGCGGTCGCGAACTCGGCGGCGCCGGCGCGCGGCCCGACGTCGCGCGGGTACCCGTCGACGACGGTGAGGCCCTGCCCGGCGCAGGCGCTGGCGGCCAGGCCGGTGAGTGCCGAGGAGTTGCCGACCACGCCGACCCGGCCACCGGCGGGCAGCGGCTGGTTGGCCAGCAGCACCCCCACGTCGAGCAGCTCCGGTACGGTGTCCACCCGGATCACCCCGGACTGGGCGAACAATGCGGCCACGGCCACCTCGTCCGGCCCGGCGGTGTCACCCACCCCGACCGGGCGGGCCGGCGAGGCGAGCGCCACGACCGGCTTGGCGCGGCCGATCCGCCGGGCCAGCCGGGCGAACTTGCGCGGATTACCGAAGGTCTCCAGGTACAGCATGATCACGTCCGTGCCGGGGTCGTCCTGCCAGTACTGAAGCAGGTCGTTGCCGGAGACGTCCGCGCGGTTGCCGGCCGAGACGAAGCTGGACAGCCCCAGGCCGCGCCGGTCCGCCTCGGCGAGCAGCGCCACCCCGAACGCGCCGGACTGGCTGAAGATGCCGACCCGGCCGGCCGGCGGCAGCGCCGGGGCGAGGGTGGCGTTGAGGCGTACCGCCGGGTCGGTGTTGGCCACGCCGAGACAGTTCGGGCCGACCACCCGCATCCCGGCGGCGTGCGCCGCGCGGACCAGCGACCGCTGCGCCGCCGCGCCCTCGGGGCCGGCCTCCGCGAAACCGGCGGAGATGACCACCAGGCCGTGCACCCCGGCGGCCGCCGCGTCGGCCACCACCGTGGTCGCCGCCTCCGGCGGGACCGCCACCACCGCCAGGTCCACCGGCACCCCGGCGTCGACCGCCGACTGGTACGCGGGCAGCCCCGCCACGGTCGAGGCGCTCGGGTGCACCGGCACCACCGCGCCGGTGAAGCCGCCGTCGCGCAGGTGCCCGAGCAGCGCCGCGCCGACGCCCTGGCCGGTCGCGCTCGCGCCGTAGACGGCGATGCCGCGCGGGGCGAGCAGCCGGGCGATCGAGCGCGCCTCGGTGCGGTGCTCCCGGCCGCGCTGCACCTCCAACGTCGCCTCGGTCGGCGCGATCGGGAAGGTGAGGTGCACCACCCCGTCGGCGAACTCACGCTGGACCTGGTAGCCGAAGTCGGCGAAGACCCGCAGCATCTGCCCGTTGGCCGGCAGCACCTCGGCGACGAAGCTCATGATGCCGTTGCGGCGGGCGGCGTCGGCCAGGTGCTCCATCAGCACCGAGCCGATGCCCCGGCCCTGGTAGGCGTCCTCCACCACGAAGGCGACCTCCGCCTCCGGTGCCTGCGGGCCCAGCCGTTCGTAGCGGCCGACCGCGACGATCCGGTCGCCGGCCAGCACCACGAACGCCTCCCGGTCGCGGTGGTCGACGGTGACGAAGCGGATCAGATCCCGCTCGGGGATACGCGGGTACGGCGAGAAGTAGCGCAGGTAGCGGGTGCGCTCGGAGAACCGGCCGTGCATCGCCACGATGGCCGGCGCGTCATCCGGCCCGATCGGTCGCAACTGGACGGTGCTGCCGTCGCTGAGCAGCACGTCCAACGGCTGGTCCACGGTGGTCACCGGCGCGGTCTCCCCCCGGCCCGGCTCAGTCCCGCGGATCGTGCGGGTCGAGCCCGAGCAGCGGAAAGACCGTCTTGCGGGTGGCCGCGATCGCCCGGTCCACCGCGTTCGGCTCGCCCGTCGGCTGCCACGGCTCGTACGACGGGTCCGCGTCGTCGGTCATCCGCAGCGGCACCTCCCGACCCGGACGACGGGCCGCGGCCAACTCCCGCCAGGCCGGCGGGGTGAGCGTGGCCGGGTCGACCGGATCGCCGGTGGCCACGGCCAGCAGGTGGCTCCAGGCCCGGGGCACCACCTCGACCAGCGCGTACCCGCCACCGCCGGTGGCGACCCAGCGGCCGTCGCACAGCTCGTCGGCGAGCGCCCGCAACGCCACGTAGGTGGCCCGCTGCCCGTCCACCGTCAGGTTCAGGTCGGCGAGCGGATCCAGCCGGTGCCCGTCGGCGCCGCACTGGCTGACCAACACCTGCGGCCGGAATGCGCGCAGCACCGACGGCACGATCGCGTGAAACGCCCGCTGCCAGCCCGTGTCGTCGACGCCCGGCGGCAGGGGCATGTTGACCGCGGTGCCCTGCGCGCCCGGCCCACCCGTCTCGTCCGGAAAACCGGTGCCCGGGAAGAGCGCGAGCGGGGTCTCGTGCACGCTGACCGTGAGCACCCGGGGATCGTCCCAGAAGATCTGCTGCACCCCGTCGCCGTGATGCACGTCCACGTCCACGTACGCGATCCGCTCGGCGCCCAGGTCGAGCAGGCGGGCGATGGCCACCGCCGGGTCGTTGTAGACGCAGAAGCCGGAGGCCCGGGCGGGCATCGCGTGGTGCAGGCCACCCGCCACGTTCACCGCCCGCCGGGCGTCGCCCCGCCAGACCGCCTCGGCGGCGGCCACCGTGGCGCCGGCGATCAGCGCGCTGGACTCGTGCATCCCGTCGAAGACCGGGTTGTCGGAGGTGCCCAGCCCGTACCCGGCGAAGAGCGGGTCGCGCGGCGCGGCGCGCACCGCGGCCAGGTAGGCCGGGTGGTGCACCCGGGTGAGCAGGGCGTCGTCGGCGGGCTCCGGCTTGACCAGGCGGACCCCGGGGCGGTCCAGGATGCCCAGCTCGCGGGCGAGCGCGACGGTCAACTCCACCCGGACCGGGTCGAGCGGATGGTCACCCATGTCGTAGGCGAGCAGCGACTCGTCCCACACCACCACCGTGTCGTCGGACATGGGCCCATCGTCGCACGAGGACCGTCCGCACGCGCTGGTCAGCGGCCGGGTGTCGGACCCGAGGCGACGGGCCGGTCCGGGTCGGCCACCCAGTTGCTCCACGATCCGACGTAGAGCGCCGCGTCCGGTCGGCCCGCCAGGTGCAGGGCGAGCACGGCCTGCGCGGCGGTCACCCCGGAGCCGCAGTACGCCCCCACCGACCGCTCCCCGGTCACCCCGGCGGCCGCGAACCGTTTCTGAAGCACGTCGGCCGCCGGGAATCGCCCGTCCGGGCCGACGTACGTCCCGGCGGGCAGGTTCACCGCGCCCGGGACGTGCCCGGCGACCGGATCGATCGGCTCGACCTCACCCCGGTAGCGGGGCTCGGCCCGCACGTCGAGCAGCACGGCATCGTCCGCCGCCGCCAGCGCGGCGGCCCGCCCGGCGTCGAGCACCGGCAGGTCGCCGGGGCGCACCTCGACGTCGCCGGGGACCGGGGTGGGCGCCGCGGTGGAGACGGGTTGACCCGCGGCGACCCAGGCCGGATAGCCACCGTGCAGCAGGCGGACCGGTCGGTGCCCCGCCCAGCGCAGCGTCCACCAGGCCCGGGCGGCCGCCAACCCGTCGCCGCCGTCGTACACCACCACGGGGTGACCCGCCCGGACGCCGGCGGCCCGCAGCGCGGCCTGCAACGCGGCCGGGTCGGGCAGCGGATGCCGGCCGCCGGCGCCGGGCGGCCCGCAGAGCGCGGTGTCCAGGTCGACGAAGACCGCGCCGGGCAGGTGACCGGCCAGGTAGTCGTCGCGGCCGGGCGGACCGGTGAGCCGCCAGCGGACGTCGAGCAGGGTGGGCGGATCAGCGCGGTCGAGCTCGGCGGCGAGCCGGTCGGCCTCGACCAGCGGCTCCTGGGTACCGGACATGCCGACCATCCAACACCATCCGGGTCGTCGGCTCGCGGCTCGGCGGCGGTCGATCGCCGTTCTGCGAGGTACCATCGTGCACCGGAGGGCCGCTGACGTCATGAAGTCTCACGACCTGGTCGACACGACCGAAATGTACCTGCGCACCATCCTCGAGTTGGAGGAGGAGGGTGTGCCGCCGCTGCGCGCGCGGATCGCCGAGCGTCTGAAGCAGAGCGGCCCCACCGTGAGCCAGACCGTCGCCCGGATGGAGCGTGACGGCCTGCTCACCGTCGAGGGCGACCGGCACCTGATGCTCACCGCGCAGGGTCGCGGCAGCGCCGTGTCCGTGATGCGCAAGCACCGCCTCGCCGAACTGCTGCTGGTCAACGTCATCGGGATGCCCTACGAGGAGGCCCACGAAGAGGCCTGCCGGTGGGAGCACGTGATGAGCGACGCCGTGGAGAAGCGGGTGTACGACCTGCTCAACCGGCCGACCCGCTCCCCGTACGGCAACCCGATCCCGGGGCTGGAGGAGCTGGGCTCGCCGGAGCCGGAGACCACCGAAGCCGGCGAGGGTGAGCGCAACCTCGCCTTCCCCGGCCTCTCCGGGCCGGTCGTGGTGCGCCGGATCTGCGAGAGCGTGCAGACCAACGCCGACGTGCTGCGTCAGCTGCACGCCGCCGGTGTCGACCCGGGCGCCACGGTGACCGTGGCCCAGGAACGCGACGGGGTGTCGATCGACCGCTCCGGTGACCGCGTCCGGCTGCCCCGCGAGGTCGCGTCCCGGGTCTTCGTCGCGGCCAACTGACCAACCGCCGGCCAGGAGGGCCGGCACCGGGCGTCACAGCGCCCGGGTGTCGACCTTCTTGGCCAGTGCGACCAGGTCGCCGGTCACCTTCTCGACCGCCGAACGCTCGGCGCCGCGCGCCGCCGTCCAGCTCAGCGTGGCCAGCCGTCCCTCGGTGGTCAGCCACCCCACCTCTGCGACCGGCCCGTGCCCGCTCGCTGCGGCGAGGGTCCGCCGGTACGCCTGCTGACCCACCGCGGTGACCTTCGCCGCCTTGTCGGGCATCACGTCCGCGCCGAAGGTGGTCTTGTCGATCTTGGCGTCGGTCACGCTCAGCGTCAGCTCCGGCAGCGTCGCGCGTTCGGTCCGGACGACGCAGGTGTACGTGTCGCCCCGCTCGCTGGCGGCGGCCACGTCGAAGCGCACCTTGACCAGCTGTTCGATGACGGTGAAGTCCAGCAGGCGGCAGGCGCCACCCGACGACGCCGCCGCCACGTCCACCGCGATCGGCGCCGGCGGTGGCACCGCCACCGGCTCGGCCTCGGCGGCGCAGCCGCTCACCAGCAGCCCCGCCAGCCCGGCGACCACGATCCGCCCGCGCACGCTCCACCCTCTCGCCGACCGACGGCGGAAAGTGCCCGCCGGATGTCCGTCGGACACCGTACGGGGTGTCCGGGCCCGGCGGAAGCCCTCGTTCGGCGGGTCCGCCGGCGGCCCACCAATGTTCATCCGGCGGGCGGGTCGTCCACGTACGGGCAGTGCCGGCAGCCGCGTCCGCAGCAGGTGCCCCGGCGGGCCAGGAAACCGGCGCTGAGCACGAACAGCCCGGACGCGGGGTCGAGGTACCCGGCCTCTCCGGCGGCCAGCGCGGCCGTGTGCGCGGCGAGAATCCGGGGCCGGTCGGGATGCTCGGGCGGCAGCCGGGACGGGTGCGGCTCGGTGAGCGGCCGGTCCGCCAGGGGTCGTCGCTCTCCGGTCACCGCAGCAGTCTAGGGACGTCGTCCGGGTGGCATCGGCACCCGCCTCACCCGTGCCGGGCCAGCGCGGCGGCCACCTCGTCCCGTCCGGCATCAACGGCGAGCAGCAGGCGCAGCAGCACCCGCGCCTTGTACGGGTCGAGCAACCCACCGTTGAGCAGCGCGCGCCGTTGCAGGTCGGTCTCCGAGCCGACCGCCCCGTACGTGTGCCGCAGCACCGACCCCGCCCCGGACCGGGAGGTGAGCACCACCGGCATCCGGTCGGCGAGGGCCCCGAGCACCGGGGCGAGGGCGGCGGGCACGTGTCCCACTCCGAAGCCGGCCACCACCAGGCCCTGATGGGTGTCGGCCAGCCCGTCCAGCAGCAGCCCGTCATCCTCCAGCGTCACCACGTACAGGGCCACCCGGGTCGCGTCGAGCCGGGCCGGGTCGACCGGCGGCAGCGGCTCGTACCGCCGCGGCCGGGTCAGCACCCGCACCTCCCCCTCGATGACCTGCCCGATCGGGCCGGCGTTCGGCGCGGTGAAGGTGGCGGTGCTGGTGCTGTGTGTCTTGCGCAGCCAGCGGGCGGCGTGCACCTCGTCATTGACGGCGACCAGCACACCGAGGTCACGGGCGGCCGGCGCGGCGGCCACCCGAAGCGCCGCGAGCAGGTTGGCCGGCCCGTCCGCGCCGGCCAGGGTGGGATTGCGCATCGCGCCGGTGAACACCAGCGGGGCGGCGTGCGGCCAGACCAGGTCGGCCAGGAACGCCGTCTCCTCCAGCGTGTCGGTGCCCTGGGTGACCACCACGCCGGTCGCGCCGCCGGTCACCGCCCGGGACGCCTCCGCGACCACGTCGAGCAGGTGGCGACCGGTGAGGTTGGCGCTGGGCACCGCGTGGGTGTCCCGCACGTCCACGGGCACGCCCAGCCCGGCGAGGCCGGGCACGCCGGCGGTGAGGTCCGCGCCGGTGAGCCGGGTGACCACGCCCGGACGGCCGGCGTCGACGCCGCCCATCGCGATGGTGCCGCCGAGGGTGATCAGGGCGATGGACACGGGTGGACCTTCCTTTCGCCGTCGAGGGGCCGGCGGCCCTGGGACCGTACCCGCTCCGTCGAGCCGGCCGGGGACCCGACCGGGCGGCGCGAAAAGCGGTGTCGTGTGCGAACGCGGCCCCGATAGGGTCCCCGGGCCGTCGGCCGGCGGCACGCGTGACCGCACAGACAGGCTGTGACCGTGACCCAGCAGGTGGCCCAGGCTCCAACGACCCCGACCGGGCCCGGCCCGTCGCTCTGGCGCAGCAGGAACTTCCTCCTGCTCTGGGGCGGTCAGACGGTCAGCGAGCTGGGCACCCGGATCGCCAACGTGGCGGTGCCGCTGCTCGCCGCCAACGTCCTGGACGCCAGCGTCTTCCAGGTCTCCCTGCTGACCGTCCTGGCCTGGCTGCCGTATCTGCTCTTCTCCCTGCCGGCAGGGATCCTCGCCGACCGGCTCGACCAGCGGCGGCTGATGATCGCGTGTGACCTGGGTCGGGCCGCGCTCATGCTGTCGCTGCCGGTGGCCGCCCTGGTCGGCCAGCTCACCCTGCCCTTCCTGTACGTGGTGGTCGGGCTCGGCGGGGTGCTGACCGTGCTGTTCACCGTGGCGTACAAGAGCCTGCTGCCCCGGCTGGTGCCGGCGGACCTGCTGGTCGACGGCAACGCGAAGCTCACCATCAGCGAGGATGCCGCCGAACTCGTCGGCCCGACGGTCAGCGGCGTCCTGATCGGACTGGTCGGCGCCGCCCGGGCGTTCCTGACCAACGGGTTCGCCTTCCTGGTCAGCGCGCTGACGCTGGTCCTCATCCGGGAGGCGCCGGTGCGCCGCGAGCCGACCCCCCGGGTGCCCCTGCGGGCGGAGCTGACCGACGGGCTCACCTTCATCCGGCGGCAACCGATCCTCGTCAGCATCCTGGCATGCACCACCTGGTCGAACTTCTGGGTGATGGCGTCCGGCTCGATCGAGGTGACCTTCCTGGTGCGGGAGCTGCACGCCAGCCCGGTGCAGGTGGGGCTGGTCTTCTCGGTCAGCGCGGTCGGAGGGCTGGTCGTCGGGGTACTGGCCGCCCGGCTGACCGCCTGGCTCGGCTCGGCCCGGGTGATCTGGGTGGCGATGGCCGCACCGGGTCCGTTCTACCTGCTCATGCCGCTGGCGCGGCCCGGCTGGGGACTGCTGGTCTACGGGGTCGGGCTGGCCGCGTTCTCGGCGAACGCGGTGCTGTTCAACGTGGCGGCGATGTCGTACCGGCAGCGGATCACCCCACCGGCGATCCTCGGCCGGGTCAATGCGGCGTTCCTGTGGATCTGCCTCGGGGTGATCCCGCTCGGTGCGCTGACCGGCGGCGCGCTCGGCACCGAGCTGGGGCTGCGCGGGGCGCTGTGGGTGTGCGTGCTGGGCACCTGGGCCGCGTGCCTGTTCGTGGTCTGCTCCCCGCTGCGCCGGATGCGGGACCTGCCGCCGGTGCCGTCGAAGGATCCGACGGTTTCGTCGTAGGGTCCGACGATTCGCCCGGCAGCCGGGTATTCGGCAACGGCGTCGTCCTGCTGTGCCACGAGGGGGCCCGCTGACCCACGTCGCCCGGACGGTTCCACACGGGCCAACCGTCCTGGGAGGGTGTACTCATGGCCACCTTCGCCGCGCCCGACGGCACCACACTCGCGCGGTGCCGGGCCCGGCCGGCGGCGGGTCAGCGCAGGCGGCGGGTCAGCGCAGGCGGCGCCGGTGTCGGGTTGAGTCTCCAGTGGGGGGAGACAGCAGGGTGGGGGCATGAACGGGGAAACGCGCTACACGATCGGCGACCTGGCCCGGCGTACCGGCCTGAGCGTCAAGACCATCCGGTACTACGCCGACCGGGGAATCGTGCCGCCCACCGACCGGAGTCCGGCCGGCTACCGCCGCTACGGCTCCGACGCGGTCGCCCGGCTGGAGCTGGTCCGGACGCTGCGCGACCTCGGCGTGGACCTCGCCGCCATCCGTCGGGTGGTCGACCATGAGGTGCCGCTGGCAGAGGTGGCCGCCGCACACGCCGAGGCGTTGGCGGTGCAGATCCGCGTCCTGCGGCTACGCCACGCGGTGCTCACCACGGCGACCCGGCGCGGCGGCGGAGCCGACGAGTTGGAGCTGCTGCACACCCTGGCCCGGCTTTCCGGGCAGGAGCGTCGCCGGCTGGTCGACGACTTCCTCGACGCCGTCTTCGACGGCCTGGCCACCGTGCCGGTGTACCCGGGGATCATGCGATCGCTGACCCCGGAGCTACCCGACGAGCCCAGCACGGCGCAGATACAGGCGTGGGTGGAGCTGGCCGAGCTGGCCCGGGACCCGGACTTCCGCGCCGGCATGCGGCGACTGGTGCGGCAGTACGCCGCCGACCAAGACGTCCCGGGGCTGCCCCGCCCGGATGCTGTCGCGGTGGTCCGGGACGCCGTGGCACCCGCCCTGGCGGCCGGCGTCGACCCGACCTCGCCGGCCGCCGACGCCATCGTGGCGACCGTCACCGGCCGGTACGCGCAGCTCAGCGGCCAGTCCGACGGCGCCGATCTACGGCGTCGACTGCTGAGCCGGCTGGAGACCGCGAACGATCCCCGCCGGGACCGCTACCTCGACCTGCTCGCGGTGGTCAACGGCTGGCCGACGGGCGGGCAGACCGCGCCGGCGCTGGACTGGTTCATCCGGGCCCTGCGCGGTCGGCTGCCGATCCGAAACTTGCGTAAGCTGCCCCACACCCACACCGAAGGGCCCGTCCTGTGACCACGATCCGTGCCGCCCGCTCCGACGAAATCCCCGGGCTCGTCCAGTACCCGAACGATGCCGGACGCAATGCCGCGACCAGCACCTACCTGACCGACCTACTCATCAAGGGCTGCACGCGGCCGGAGTGGTGCCTGGTGGCCGAGGACGGCGACCGTCTGATCGGCAGCGTCGTCGGGTGGACCGTGCCGGGCCACGACATGCCGAGCGATGTCGTGCTCCTGGAAGCCCCCTGGGACGACCCCGACCTGACCGTCGGGCTCGCCCTGCTCGCGGAGATGGCCACCCTGGCCAGGACGCTCGGTGCCACGGAACTGGGGCACGTGGTGGATTCCCCGGCCCAGGCACCACAGTTTCAGCGCCATCCCGAGCGGCGCGGTGAACTGCTGCGCCGGGCTGGATTCACCGTGGCCCGCGACGGCCGGCGCTTCCGCTGGCTGGCCGGCGGGGAACTGCCCGCACAGGACGGGCGGCTTCGATTCCGATCCCTCGCCGACCTGGGCCCCGAACCCTTCGTCGACCTGCTGGAGGCCCTGCTCGCCGACACCGCCGACGCCCGGCTGTCCGAAGACGTACGCCGTCACGGCCAGCGCAAGGCCGCGGAGCTGCTGTTCGAGGAATCAGCCGGACTCCACCACGAGCCGCAGTGGTGGGAGATCGGGTACGACGCCGACGGCACCCCGGCCGTGATCAGTCTCCCGGCGCACAGCCCCGCCTTTCCCGTGATCGGCTTCGTCGGTGTCGCTCCCGCCCACCGGGGCAAGGGCTACAGCTCGTCGGTCGTGGCACGGGGTACGGGGATCCTGGCGGAGAACGGCGCCACAGAGATCCGCGGCGACTGCGATGTACAGAACATCGCGATGTTCAAGGGATTTCAGCGCGCGGGTTACGACAACTTCGCCGACCGGATGGAGTTCAGCCGTTCGCTCTGACCCGTATCCGGCATCGACGCGCCGGGGGCGTCAGGCGAACCAGGTCATCGCCTGGCCGTGCCCCCGGGTCCACGCCAGCGGCTTCCCATTCAAGGCGAGGACGTTGTGCAGCCCCTCCTCCGGCGGCTCCGGCAGCCCCTCGTACGGCAGCACCTCCGGCGCCTCGTTGGCGACCCAGTGCCCGGGCAGCCCCCGGACCAGCCGGACGAACGCCTCCCGGCGCGGCGTGGGCACCTGGTAGAGCACGGAGGTGTGGAACACCACGAGGGTCGCGCCGGCGGGCGCCCGCGCGGCCAGCGCCGGCAGGTCGTCCACCAGGTCACCGCGGACCAGCAGCGGCGGATCGGCCGCCGCGACCGCCGCCGCGGCCCGCAACCGGGCCCGCCGGTGCTCGTGCTCGGGCCAGATCAGCGCGTCCAACCAGGACACGTCGCCGGGGTCGGTCACGTCGAGCGGGTTGAGGTCCAGGCCGGCCCGCCACACCACCTCCGGTACGCGGGCCGGCGGCGCGAAGCCGCTGGCTACGCACTCCAGGACCGGTTCGCCGGAGCCGACCCGGTGCTCGCCGTACCGGTAGGCGTACCGGTCGGGATAGAGGCAGAGCCCGGCGGACGCGCCGACCTCCAGCAGGGCGAGCGGCTGCGGCAGCGCGGCGAGCACCGGCAGCAGGACCGCACACCGGCCGGCCTCGTTCGTCTGGGTGGCCCGAACCCGCACCTGCGCCTCGATGGTCGGCCAGTTCGCCAGGGTGTAGTCGTGGAACGCGGCCGGGTCCTCGACCGGGCCGCCGAGCCACCGGACGACGCCGAACAGCAGGTTCGGCTGCCGCTTGGCCGGCGGGAGCCCGTCGAGCAGGGCGAGCACCTCGTCGTCACGGGACACCGCCCGGGACAGCCGCTCGTACGCGGGCGAGACCCCGCGCACCTCGCGGCCGGCGAATCTGTCGTACGCCTCGGCGGTCGTCATGCCCCCGATCGTCGCAGCCATCCGCCGGCACGTCACACCCGTGTCCCCGATGCCACTCACCGTCCGCGCGGGTCCGGACCGGCCTGCCGGCAAGCGGTGAACGTTCGGGAGCGCCCACTCCGGTGAGGCGTATACCTCAGGGTCATAAATATGCCTCTGAGGTATACGCGGCTCGCGACACCTGTCGTCCTCCAGGCTTACACGGCCGGAAACGGCGCTGCCCCGACCTCGATGAGGAGGTCGGGGCAGCGCCGTTGTCGCGTAGGTCAGCTGCAGCCGCTGGTGGAGCCGCAGCCCTCGCAGACGTAGCAGCTACCGGCCGGGCGCATCTTCGTACCGCAGGTGAAGCAGAGCGGCGCGTCGGCGGCCTTGCCGATCACGGCCTCCAGCAGTTCGGTGCTGGAACCCACGCTCGGAGCCGGCTTGGCGGCGGCCACCTCGGCCATCTCCTGCGCCGGCTGGGCGACGGCCTCCGGCTTGGCCGGGGCCTCCACCGGCGCCGAGGACGCCATCGCGGTGAGCTCCGCACCGGTCACGGCGGCGCTCTCCGCGTCGGCCTCGGCCCGCAGCTGGGCGGCCCGCTCGCTGGCGGTGAAGATGCCCAGCTCGGCGCGGCGCTCGTAGGGCAGGAAGTCCAGGGCCAGGCGACGGAAGATGTAGTCCATCACCGAGGCCGCCATGCGCACGTCCGGGTCGTCGGTCATGCCGGCCGGCTCGAAGCGCATGTTGGTGAACTTGCTGACGAACGTCTCCAGCGGCACGCCGTACTGCAGACCGATGCTGATGGCCACCGAGAAGGCGTCCATCACCCCGGCCAGGGTGGAGCCCTGCTTGGACATCTTGAGGAAGACCTCGCCGAGGCCGTCGTCCGGGTAGGACGACGCGGTGAGGTAGCCCTCGGCACCGCCGACGGAGAAGGAGACCGTCTCGGACGGGCGCTTCTTCGGCAGGCGCTTGCGCACCGGCCGGTACTCGACGACCTTCTCGACGACCGGCGCGGCCGTGGCGGCCTCGACGGCGGCCGGCTCGGTGGCCTTGTTGGACTTGGCCACCGAGAGCGGCTGGCCGACCTTGCAATTGTCCCGGTAGATCGCCAGGGCCTTGAGGCCGAGCTTCCAGCCCTCGAAGTAGATCTTTTCGACGTCCTCGACGGTGGCCGCCTCCGGCATGTTGACCGTCTTGGAGATGGCGCCGGAGACGAACGGCTGGATGGCCGCCATCATCCGCACGTGGCCCATCGGGGCGATCGACCGCTCCCCCATCGCGCAGTCGAAGACCGCGTAGTGCTCCGGCTTGAGGCCCGGGGCGTCCACCACGTGGCCGTGGTCGGCGATGTGCTCGACGATCGCCTCGACCTGCTCCTCGGGGTAGCCGAGGCTGCGCAGGGCACGCGGGACCGTCTGGTTGACGATCTGCATCGAGCCGCCGCCGACCAGCTTCTTGAACTTGACCAGCGCCAGGTCCGGCTCCACGCCGGTCGTGTCGCAGTCCATCATGAAGCCGATGGTGCCGGTCGGCGCGAGGACGCTGGCCTGCGAGTTGCGCCAGCCGTTCTTGTCGCCGATCTTGTTGCCCTGGGTCCACTGCCTGGTCGCCTCGCGGACGATCGCGGTGGCCACCGGGCTGGTCGGCTTGATCTCGTCGTTGGCCGCCGCGTGCTTGCGCATGACCCGCTTGTGCGGCTCGGCGTTGCGGGCGTAGCCGTCGTACGGGCCGACGACGCCGGCCAGCTCGGCCGAGCGGCGGTAGGCGGTGCCGGTCATCAGGGACGTGATCGCCGCGGCGACCGAGCGGCCCTGCTCCGAGTCGTACGGCAGGCCGGTGGCCATCAGCAGGGCGCCGAGGTTGGCGTAGCCGATGCCGAGCTGCCGGTAGGCGCGGGAGGTCTCACCGATCTTCTCGGTCGGGAAGTCGGCGAAGGAGATCGAGATGTCCATCGCGGTGATAACGAACTCGACGGACTTGACGAACTTCTCCACCTCGAAGCCACCGTCGGCGCGGAGGAACTTCATCAGGTTGAGCGAGGCCAGGTTGCACGAGGAGTTGTCCAGGTGCAGGTACTCCGAGCACGGGTTCGACGCGGTGATCCGGCCGGTCTCCGGGCAGGTGTGCCAGTCGTTGATGGTGTCGTCGTACTGCAGGCCCGGGTCGGCGCACTCCCAGGCGGCCTGGGAGATGGAGCGGAACAGCTTCTTGGCGTCGACGGTCTCGATCACCGAGCCGTCGAGCCGGCCGCGCAGGTCGAAGCCGCCGCCGTTCTCCACCGCCGTCATGAACTCGTCGGAGACGCGGACCGAGTTGTTGGCGTTCTGGTACTGCACGCTGACGATGTCGGAGCCGCCGAGGTCCATGTCGAACCCGGCGTCGCGCAGCGCGCGGATCTTGTCCTCCTCACGCGCCTTCGTGACCACGAACTCCTGGATGTCCGGGTGGTCCACGTCGAGGATGACCATCTTGGCCGCCCGCCGGGTCGCGCCGCCGGACTTGATGGTGCCGGCCGAGGCGTCCGCGCCGCGCATGAAGCTGACCGGGCCGGAGGCGTTGCCGCCAGAGGAGAGCAGCTCACGGGACGAGCGGATCCGCGACAGGTTGACCCCGGAGCCGGAGCCGCCCTTGAAGATCAGCCCTTCCTCCTTGTACCAGTCGAGGATCGAGTCCATCGAGTCGTCGACGGACAGGATGAAGCAGGCGCTGACCTGCTGCGGCGACGGCGTGCCGACGTTGAACCAGACCGGCGAGTTGAAGCTGAACACCTGGTGCAGCAGCATCCAGGTCAGCTCGTGCCCGAAGATCTCGGCGTCGGCCGGGCTGGCGAAGTAGCCGTACTCCTCACCCGCGGTGCGGTAGGTGCTGACCACCCGGTCGATCAACTGCCGGAGCGACCACTCCCGCTCCGGGGTCCCCACCGCGCCCCGGAAGTACTTGGTGGTCACGATGTTCGCCGCGTTGACGCTCCACGACTCCGGGAACTCCACCCCGCGCTGCTCGAAGTTGATCGAGCCGTCCCGCCAGTTCGTCATCACGACGTCGCGACGCTCCCAGGTGACCTCGTCGTACGGGTGGACCCCCTCGGTCGTCCACACCCGCTCGATCTTCAGCCCGGCACTCGCGCTGGCCTTGCTCCGTGACCTGCTTGTCGTCACACCATCCCCCGACATCTCATCCGCCCCCTCGTCCACGCGGCCACCCGCCGCGCTTCCACCTGTCAGCAACACAAAACTTCAGTTGGTACGGCCGGCGGTCCCCGCCGCCGCCCCGGCCTGGCCCGCGCCCTCCCGGGCGCGGGCGGCGGCCCGCAATGTCTCGATCTCCTGCTCGAAGTCGGCGAGCGAGTCGAAGGACCGGTAGACGCTGGCGAACCGCAGGTACGCCACCTCGTCCAGGTCCCGGAGAGGACCCAGGATGGCCAGCCCCACGTCATGGCTGGGGATCTCGGCCGCGCCCTTGGCCCGCACGGTCTCCTCGACCTTCTGGGCCAGCAACGCGATCGAGTCCTCGTCGACGGGCCGGCCCTGGCACGCCTTGCGCACCCCGCCGATGATCTTCGTACGGCTGAACGGCTCGGTCACCCCGCTGCGCTTGACGACCGCGAGGACCGCCTCCTCGACGGTGGTGAACCGTTTGCCGCACTCCGGGCAGGACCGTCGCCGCCGGATGAGCTGACCGTCGTCGGCCTCGCGCGAGTCGACCACGCGGGAGTCGGCGTGCCGGCAGTACGGACACCGCATCGCCTACCTCCTAATCATGATCAACTGCGGCCCGCCGGGGCACTCCCGGGCACGACTCGCCACGACGGTGCCATCCGGAGACGGCCCCCGCCGTGGTCGACGGTACGGGAGTGCGGTCGGTAGTCGGACCCAACCTGTAGGCAACTTACGCCCGTGTCACTACTACATCTAGGGGTTGACCGTATGTCGCTGGCGAACCCGGGTCAAGTTGATGGCGTGTCCGGCGCGTCACGGACCATCCGGTCATCCGCACCCACCTGCTCCGCCGGAAGACCCAACGCCGAGCCCCCGCCGGAGTTACCGGCCGACGGGCCGAACCAGGCCGGAAAACGGCCGAGGATCGAACACACGTGCTATCCGACGTACCATTTATCAGAACATCCGTACGACAGGAGCTGTTTTTCACCCCGACACGCCGGTGAGAGGTCGTACAGATGTTTGAAAATGACCGATCTCACCTATACGGTCAGGAACAACCGGGCGCGGTGGATCTTCACCGGTCCCGGCGACGCACCACCCTCAGCACTGTCGTGGCACCACCGCACGCACCACGAGCCGACGAGGCACCCAGCGCCGACCAGGGAGGACGGACGTGACCGAGGACCGGGCCAGCCGGCCGAAGAGCCCGCAGCAGATCACCGAGGCGGGCCCGCCGGCCACCCGACGCCGCAGCGCCGCGCGCAGCCGGACGGGTCAGCCCGCCGTGCGCGCGGTCACCCCGGTGGTCAGCACCTTCCCCGACCCGGCGACGGTCGACCTGACCGCCCGCCAGCGCCGCATCCTGGAGTTCATCCGCACGTGGGTGGAGCGCCACGGCTACCCGCCGAGCGTCCGGGAGATCGGCGAGGCGGTCGGCCTGGTGTCGCCGTCCAGCGTCGCCTACCAGCTCAAGGAGCTGGAGAAGAAGGGCTTCCTGCGCCGCGACCCCAACCGCCCGCGCGCGGTGGACGTCCGGGCGCCCAGCGAGGCCATCGACGACGAGTTGTCCCGCGCGCAGCGACCCACCCCGGCGTACGTGCCGATGCTCGGCCGGATCGCCGCCGGTGGGCCGATCCTCGCCGAGCAGGCGGTGGAGGACATCTTCCCCCTCCCCCGCGAGCTGGTGGGCGAGGGCGAGGTCTTCATGCTCCAGGTCAAGGGCGACTCGATGCTCGACGCGGCCATCTGTGACGGCGACTGGGTGGTCGTCCGGCAGCAGCCCACCGCCGACTCGGGCGAGATCGTGGCCGCCATGCTCGACGGCGAGGCGACGGTCAAGACCTACCGGCGGCGCGACGGGCATGTCTGGCTGATGCCGCAGAATCCCGCCTTCGATCCGATTCCCGGTGACGACGCCACCATCATGGGCCGGGTCGTGGCGGTGCTGCGCCGGATCTGACCGGTCCGCGGGTGGGTGCCCACGGCACTCACCCGCGCCCGCCCAGCGGCGGTGCAACCGTTCAGGCCACCGGTCCGGGAGGCGTCAGTAGCGGTCGCCCCGGTGGCCGCGCCCGCCACCGGGATACTGCCCGTACGGGTCCACAGGCGGGTCCTCGTCACGCCGGCGACCGGGCCGCTGACCCCGGTAGTCCGGCTCCGGCCCACCACGCCGCGGCGGCTCTGCCCGACCACCGCCGGGCTGGCCGCCTCCACCGGGCTGGCCAGCGCCGCCGTACACGCCAGCGCCGGGACGACCGCCGCCACCCGCCGGACGACCGCCGCCACCCGCCGGACGACCACCGCCACCCGCCGGACGACCGCCGCCACC